>NZ_JADQBE010000016.1:0-14388 GCF_016278765.1 Demequina sp.
AGGCGGACAGGAAGCCCTTGTCGAAGCGCATGCCTTCGGTCAGTTCAAGGTCGAGCCCCAGCGCCGACGATTCCTCGACGGTGATGACGCCTTCCTTGCCAACCTTGTCCATGGCCTCGGCAATGAGCTCGCCGATGGCGGGGTCGCCGGCCGAGATGCCCGCAGTCGCGGCGATCTCTTCCTTTGTCTCGACTTCCTTGGCTGCCGCGAGCAGTTCGCGGGTGACGGCTTCGACGGCCTGCTCGATGCCCCTCTTGAGGGCGATCGGGTTGGCGCCTGCCGCGACGTTGCGCAGACCCTGTGTGACGAGGGCCTGGGCAAGGACCGTGGCGGTGGTGGTGCCGTCGCCAGCGACGTCGTCGGTCTTCTTGGCGACCTCCTTGACGAGTTCGGCACCGATCTTCTCGAAGGGCTCCTCGAGTTCGATCTCCTTGGCGATGGACACGCCATCGTTGGTAATGGTGGGGGCGCCCCACTTCTTCTCGAGCACCACGTTGCGGCCCTTGGGACCGAGGGTGACCTTCACGGCGTCGGCCAGGGCATTCATGCCCCGCTCCATACCGCGACGGGCCTCCTCATCGAAGGCAATGATCTTTGCCATGCGCGTGTGTTCCTCTTTCGATGGGTTGTGGCACCGCTGATGCCCGCGACGGACGACGCCCGCGCCGATGTTCACATCACATCGAACGGAGCGCCTCATCTTTGGCGCCGAAGTCTTAGCACTCTCATAGTGCGAGTGCTAATGAGATTTTGGCACTCTCCCCCCGAGAGTGCAAATGGCGTGGCCCACTTTCGCGCGCGGCGAAGAACGGCTTGCGAGGGTTGTTAGGCCGCCGGGTCCGTCACGAGCAGCACGGTGATGTCGCCGTCGGACACGACCCCACGTTCGATGTTGCTGATTCCGAGCACCTCTGCGACCTTGGCGGCGGTGCTCTCCAGGCTCGCATCCGAGTACCTCACGGTGTTTTCGGACGGCTTGGTCTCGGTGATGTTGCCCGCCTTTGCCGCGGTGAAGCCCGCCGTTTCGAGCTTCGCTTGATTCTTGCCGGCGAGGCCGGCGATGCCCGCGCCATTGAGCACGGAGACAGACGTGTCGAACTTCACGGGGTCCACCGTGGGCGTGGGGCTCGGCGTGGCTGACGGCGTGGCCGAGACGGAGGGCGCCGCTGTGACGTCTGGCGTTGCGGCGACGGTCGTGGTGATCGTCGGGCGCGCAATGGTGTCAAGAGGCGGGATGCCCTCATTTCCTTGCGCCCGCCAGAGGTAGATGACCACGCCGTAGGCAAGCGCTCCGGCGCCAATAAAGATGAGCAGGGGCGCGGCGATCGCCCACAGGAGGCGCTTGCGCTTGCGATGGACGCCGACGGGGCCGCGTGCGTCAGCGGCCTCGTCGAATTCGTCGGGTGGGAAGTCGGGCACGTGGATACGTTACCGCTGGCGTGAGGTGTCGATGACTCTGCCCGCGCGACCGCGTTGGCGGGAAGCCCTCATACGGCGCAACCGCTTCACCAGCATCGGGTCGTGAGCGAGCGCGGGTTCCGAGTCGATCAGCGCGTTGAGGACCTGGTAATACTCCGTGGCCGACATGCCGAACTTCTCACGGACGGCGTCCTCCTTGGAACCCGCGAACTTCCACCATTGGCGCTCGAAAGCCAAGATCTGCTCGTCGCGTTCGCTGAGGGGCGCAACGTCTGCAGAAGGTGAGTGAGCCGGAACCGCAAACATGTGGCTAGAGTACCCGCGAATCACATGGTTGTCATTCGATGTCGACAGCGCGTCCGTGCACGTCTCACGCTTGGATACGCTCAACCCATGACCGATGCGTGGCGGCACCAGGTGGCACCCGATTGGGCTGCCGCGCTCGAGCCGGTCGCGGGCGTGCTGGCCAACGTCGGCGCGTACTTGAGGACCGAGCTGGAGGCCGGGCGGACCTACCTTCCCGCGTCCGCGGCGATCCTCAACGCGTTCACTCGGCCGTTGGCGGACGTCAGGGTGCTCATTGTCGGCCAGGACCCCTACCCGACTCCCGGCGACCCGATGGGGCTGTCCTTCTCTGTTCCTCGCGGGCGCCCGATGCCGCGGTCACTGGCCAACATTGCTCGCGAACTCAAGGCCGACACGGGAGAAGAGCTCGCCACCGGCGACCTCACCGCGTGGGCCGACCAAGGCGTCATGCTCCTGAACAGGTGTCTCACGGTGAGGCCCGGCGTGCCCGGCTCCCACCGCGGTCACGGATGGGAGGAATTCACGGAGCACGCGATCCGCGCCCTCGTCGCTCGTGGGGGGCCGCTTGTCGCCATTCTGTGGGGCAAGGACGCCCAGGGCCTGACGCCGATGCTCGGCGACGTTCCTCGCATCGAGTCGCCTCACCCGAGCCCGCTCAGCGCGTCGAGGGGGTTCTTCGGCTCGCAGCCGTTCTCCCGCGCCAATGCGCTGCTCGAAGCTCAAGCCGCTCCGCCGATCCTCTGGGCGACCTAACGAGCAGGGCTTGCCTCGCGGCTCTCGAAGGGCTACTGGCAGATCAGGGAGGCGCCCGCCGCAGGGAAGGCGTCGGGCTGTGTCGTCATCTGCAACGCAAGCGTCCAGGAACTGCCACTCGTACTGCGGTTCAGCTCCACGACGGGCAACTGCGTGCAATCGTAGGCAGGCGCCGGCACCGTCGCCGTCACGAAGTCTCCGTTGCCGTTCACCGAGCTGGGAGTCCAGCCTGGGAACGGCGATTGCGAGAGGTCGAGGGTGACGCGGGCGTCGGCCTGCGATGACGAGACCGTCATGCTCACATCCGCCCACTGATATCCCCCACTCTCCCACGTGGCGACCGTCACGCCCGTGATAGCGCAGCTCTGGCCGTTGCCACCTGGATCCTGGCCGCCTCCGTTCACGGGCACGCAGGCGACGGCGGGAAGTGGCCCTCCGGACGCGCCCCACGTGGCAGGGAAGATCCAACCGCCAATCTTGACGATGACGCCGTCGACCTCGCTGGCGTGGAACCTCGCCAGAGCGACCACCGTCGACGGGCTCGCGGTGGTTCCTTGACCGGTGGCGATCAGCGCGCCGTTCGACTTGTGCAGATAGACCGTCATCGGCAGCGCAGAGCACCCCGCGGTGACGCCGACGACCGTGACCTCGGAGTAGTTGATGCCCGTGTGGATGCCAGACGCTGCGACGGTGAGCGTCAGATCATCGCACTTGGCGTACGACATGACCGATGCCTGACCGGCTACGTTCATGATGAGTTGGGACGCCGACGCGGGCGACAAGCCCGAAATCGCGATGAGTCCGACTGCCGCGAGGATCGCAAAGCCGCGCACGGGCGCCGACGACGGGAGCCGGACGGAGCGTGCTCCGCGCGTCAACGCGGCCAGAGCGGCGGCCCCCGCCCCGGCGCCGGCGGAGACCATGCGCGATACGGCGGCATCGGCGTCCTCGACAACACGGTCGAACAGGTCGGACTCGTCTTCAGCCTCCGACTCCGGATCCGCGTCGATGTCGTCACTGCGGTCGTCTTCGTCATCGTCGTCGCAGTCGTCGCCGGAGTACCAGAGCATCAGGACCATCGCCGCGAGCAGCACGAAGGCCCACACCATGGGATTGAGCAAGAGGACGGTCACCTGCCCAAAGTTGGCGTAGTGCACCAGCACCACGCCCTTGACCTCGCCTGCCTTGGGCGCGAACGGGTCAACAAAGTCGTTGTTGTCGCCCTGCATCCGCCAGCCCTCAGCGGCGCTCCCGCCGATGATGCGGTGAACGATCTGAGAGCCGCCCAAGCCTGCGGGCGCGTACACGATGACGTCGCCGACGCTCGGGGGCGTCTTACGGGCGATCACCAGGTCGCCGCCAAAGTAGGTGGGCTCCATCGAGGAACCCGAGACCACCACGATAGACGTGTCCCCGCCAAGCTGCGTGGGCCACAGATACCAGGCGTCGATGGCCACGATGATCCAGATCACGACGTTGCCGAGCAACGACAGATACCGGCGAGTGGTCCACTCGCCGGTATCTGTCAATCGTCGAATCGTCATCTGTTCCGGTTAACGTGTCGCGCCCTGGGGCCGCGGTCAGCCGATGATGACGGTGACGTCACCCAGGTCGGTCGCAACGGGAATGCTGTCGCCCGTCGCGTCGTACGAGAACGCGCCGGCGGTGACCGTGCCCGAGCCGCTGGCAACAGGGGCGCCTGCGGCGTCCTCCAGCGTGAACTGGATGCCCTTGGCGTTGCAGCTCGTGTCGATGGCGGTAACGTAGATCGAATCGATCTCGTACGTGCCGCCGTTGTTGTAGTACGTGTAGTTGACGTCGACGCCGTCGGTGTCGCACGCAGCGAACGTGTCGGTGCCGATGGCGACCTCGTTGCCCGCCGTCACTTCCAGGGTTGATGCCGATGCCACGCTGAGGCCAGCGATGCCCATGATGCCGAGCGCGACGGCCAAAGCCTTGCGTGAGTTCTTCTTCTTCTTCGCCATGATTCTGTGTCTTCCTTTCATTGAGCGCACAGGCCACCTCCTCGAAGTGCCCCGCGACGCGAGTCGTGGATTCCAGCCGCCGACAGTATCGGTGTGAAATACCCGACACTTGAGGGCGTCCAGTGCTGAAACAGGACGCCTGTGCGGCGTCGTGTGATGCGTGTCACACGAGCGAGTCCGGTGCTGGCGACAGGGATCGGACCCGCGTCCCCCCTTGCGAGGCGGTGATTCCGCAGCGTGTGCCACCGCCGCCGGCGCACTGCGGGCCCGGGAGAGGGCTCGGTGTTTCACTCGTCACACCCACCCCCCACTTCTGGGGTCAGAGTCGATGGCTAGCCGAGCTCACGGATCGACCCGCGGTACTTGATGGGCATCGGGATCAAGTGCTCCTGGGGTTGCGTCGCGCCGGTCAGAATCAGTTCGGCCGCGAGCCTGCCCATGGTCTCGTACGGCAGCGCTGCGGTTGTCAGGCCCGGTCGGACGAACTGGGCAAACTCGTCGTCATCGAACGACACCACGGACACGTCTTTGCCGACGCGAAGGCCGCGCTCCAACATGGCCTGATAGGCGCCAAACGCCAGCCGGTCGTTCATCGCGATGATCGCGTCAAAGGTCTCGCCTCCGTCGATCAACTCCGAGATGGCCTCGTAGCCGGGCTCCGGTTCCCATGCGGACAGCGGCAATTGCACAGACAGCTGCATGTCGTACTCATCCACCGTCTGCGCGATGCCAGCCGTCCGCCTGCTGACCGTCAGGGTGTCCACCCAGTCATGGGGGGCGCCGATGTCGCGTCCCAGCACCACGATGCGCTCTCGGATGCCGGCTTCGGCCAGTGCGCGTGCGATACCCCGGCCCGCTTCGAATTCGTCCGGCAGCACGGAGGCGTCTCCCGCCGCGGACGTCGCATTGAGCATCACGAACGGCACCGGAATGGCGCGGTCGGGAAGTTCAAGCTCCCTGGCCCGGGAGGTCGCGAAGATGATGCCGTCGACAGACCTGTCCAATAGCGAGTCCAAGGCTTCGGTCGCTGTTGCGATCTCAGTTCCGGTCTCTGCGATGTGCAGGATGTGGGCGCGAGAATGGGCCTCGCGCAGCGCGCCCAGGATCAGATCGCTCGCCCAGGGTCGAGTTGTCACGGAGTCCGAGACCACTCCGATAGTGGCGGAGCGAGAGGTGATGAGGGTGCGGGCAGCCAGGTTGGGTCGGTAGCCCAGTTCCTGGGCCGCGGCTCGGACGCGCTCGCGCGCCGCCGGCGAGATCCGTGTGCCGGGACGATCGTTGAGCACGAGCGAGGCGGCGCTGACCGACAGTCCCGCCCGCTCCGCCACGTCTGCGAGCGTGATCCTCTTGTCTGCCACCGGTGACCTCCCTCATCGCCTCGAAGTCTAACGGGATGCCCGATGGGGGGGTCGATGCTAAAGCGATACAGCCGACATGCTAAATCGTTACATCACCGTGACCTCGAGCGGTTGCCGGGGCATTAGAGGCGGTGCTGTAATGAAAGTGCTAAAACCATTGATCGGACCACGACGTGAGCAACGGTGCCACGCCGACGCGATGCGAAGGAGTCTCGACGTGGAGCAGTCAAGCAGCACCTCAACGCCGCACATGCGGAAGGTGCCCGATGCTCTCCGTTGATGGTCGGTGGGTATGGGACTTCTGGATCGCCGATGACGGCGATGCATACCACCTCTACTACTTGAACGCCCCCGACTCGCTTGACCATGAAGATCTTCGGCATCGCAACGCCCAGATCGACCACGCGGTGTCAACAGACCTCGTCGAATGGTCGCTGGCGGGAAACGTCTTGGCCGCCGCAGGTGGGCAGGCCGACGACGCCACCGCCTGCTGGACCGGGTGCGTGGTATCGCACGACGGTCGATGGACGATGCTCTACACCGGAAGTCGATTTCTCACCGAAGTGGGGCCGAAGGCCAACCTTGAGACGATCCTGGCCGCGGACTCTGCCGACCTCGATTCCTGGCGTCGCCGTGGCGGGTTCGCCATACGAGCCGACGCCCGCTGGTACGAGGTGCTCGGCTCTTCCGCTTGGCCCGAAGAGGCGTGGCGAGATCCGTGGGTTGAGCGTGACGGAAGCCGGTGGGTCATGTACATCACCGCCCGCGCCAACCACGGCGCCATCGATGACCGAGGAGTGATGGGCTACGCCGTCTCTGAGGATCTGGAGACCTGGCACGTTCAGCCGCCGCTCAGCGAACCGGGCGCCGGATTCGCTCATCTGGAAGTGCCGCAGCTCGTCGAGATTGACGGCCAGTGGGTCGTGGTCTTCTCATGTCCCACCTCGGCCATGTCGCGACAGAGCCAGCTGGCCGGCCGCACCGGGGGAATCTGGAGCGTGCCGGTCGACGGACCAGGCAAGCCCTTTGATGCCTCACACGCGCGACTGCTTCACGACGAATCCCTCTACTCGGGTCGAGTCGTGTATGACCGGCAACACCAGCCTCAACTGCTCGGGTTTCACGCGGGCGTCGGAGAGCGGTTCCGCGGAGTGATCAGCGACCCTCTACCGCTCACCTTGACCAGCGAGGGCTACCTGGCCATCGCATCCGATCTTGGGTTCGCCCGCCTTCAGGGTGGAACCAAGCCACACAAGGAGGAATCATCATGAATCACCGCAAGAAGGCAGGAGCCAGCGTTGTCGCGGTCACGGCCGCCGCAATGCTGTTGGCTTCATGTAGTTCGGGCGGAGGCGGAACGTCGAGCGCCGGTGACGGCACCGGTGACGTCGAGGTCTGGGCTCACCAGGGCAAGGACAGCGAAGTCGCAGCCCTCCAAGACGCCGTTGCGAACTTCAACGCGTCGCAATCGGACATCACCGTGAACCTCACCTTGGTGCCCGAGGCTGACTACACCACCACCATCCAGTCCACGTCGGCCAGCGACTTGCCGGACGTGCTCGAACTCGACGGCCCGACGCTGGCGAACTTTGTGTACGACGCCAAGGTGGCGCCCATTGGGGACTATGTGTCTCAGGCCACGATCGACAACGCCAGTGCGGGCAACGTCAATCAGGGCACCGTCGACGGCACGCTGTACGCACTGGCGCAGTTCAACTCGGGTCTGGGGCTGTGTGCGAATGGCGCCCTACTCGATGACGCCGGGGTCACCTATCCGGATTCGATCGACAGCGCCTGGACGGCGGATGAGTTCCGGTCTGCACTCCAGACCCTCGCAGCGGCAAATGACTCCGGATACGCGCTCGACATCAAGGAGAATTACGGGCTCGGCGGAGAGTGGGGCACCTACGCGTTCTCGCCCCTGCTGCAATCCGCCGGCGGAAACCTGATTGCTGACAACGAGGCGTCGGGTGTCATCGACGGCCCCGAGTCAGTCTCTGCCATGGAGGCATTCCAGAGCTGGCTACCCTACGTCGACCCGAACGAGGACGACGCCGCGTTCGTCGACGGGCGTGTGGCGATCAGCTGGTGCGGGCACTGGATGTACCCCGGCTATAGCGAGGCCCTAGGCGACGATCTCGTGATCCTGCCGCTCCCGGACATGGGCACGGGCACCAAGAGCGGTGCTGGCTCCTGGACGTGGGGCATGGGTTCCACCACGGGTCAAGGAACCGCCGCCGGCGCGTTCCTGGACTACCTGCTCAATGACCAGAACGTGGCGGCGATGACGGCCGCGAACGGCGCTCCGCCAGCGACCAAGTCTGTGCTCGCCTCTGACGCGCTGTACAGCGCGGGCGGTCCGCTCGAGCTGTGGGGGAAGCAATTGGAGGCCAGCTGCAACGCCGACGCCATCACGAGTGACTGTGTGACGGTATTGCGACCTCTCACCGCCGGCTACCCCGTCATCACGTCTGAGTTCGCCTCAGCGTTGTCGGCTATCGCGACCGGCGGTGACGTGCAGTCCGCGCTCACGGGTGCGGCTACCGCCATCGACCAGTCGTTCGCGGACAACAACGACTACCAGTAGACCGAACACAATGTCCGCAGCGGGCCCCGGCCCGCTGCGGACATTGGAGAGGCAGCCATGTCGAATCCCACTGTTGTCCGCACCCGCAGGCGCGCGTTCCGCTGGAGCCGCCGCGACCTTCCGGGCGCCACGATGGCGGCGCCCGGAATCATCGGGCTCCTCGCGTTCGTCGCCGCGCCGTTCTTGGTAGCGGTCGTCCTGTCGTTCTACAACGCTCAGTTGAACTCCCCGCGTTCCCCCAACTTCATCGGAATCACGCAGTACTCACGACTCTTCTCAGACCCTCAGTTCTGGCGAGCGTTTGGCAACAACCTGACGTTCGCGGCGGTCGTCATTCCGGTGCAGACCGCGATCGCACTGGGTCTGGCAATGCTGATCAACCGACGTCTGCGCGGGATATCGATCTTTCGCGCCCTCTTCTTCTTGCCTGTCATCTTCCCCATGGCGCTCGTCGCCGTCATCTGGCGACTGATTCTCAGCCGCAGCGAGGACGGCCTCCTCAACTCGCTGGTGCACTTCGTCACCTTCGGGCAGGTGGGGGCTCAGGACTGGCTCGGCAATTCGGCAACGGCCATGCCCTCCATCATCCTGCTGTCCATCTGGCAAGGCGTGGGATTTCAGATGATCATCCTGCTGGCGGGCCTGCAAGAGATTCCGCAGGAGCGTTACGAAGCGGCGCAACTGGATCGAGCCAGCCGGTGGCAACAATTCCGTTACGTCACATTGCCGGGGTTACGGAACACCCTGATCTTCGTGGTGTTGCTCACCTCGATCCTCGCTTTCAGGGTGTACGACCAGGTGTACATCCTCATTACGTCGGGCGGAGCCAACAAGGCCGCCACCCAAACCGTGCTCTACCAGGCCACCACCAGCGTGTTCGACCAGAACAACCTTGGGCGCGCTTCTGCCATCACCGTGGTGTTCTTCGCCATCGTGTTGGCCATCACCGTGGTCCAGCGCCGCGTGGTTCGACAAGAAAGTGAGGCGTAGAACTCATGACTACGGCACAAATGCAGCGCAAGCGGACCCGTCGGCTGCGCTCCGCTCGCAGCTATGTTGTCTTGACCCTCCTCGCGCTGGTCTACGTCGCCCCGGCCTACTACCTCGTCGTCGGGTCTTTCAAGCCGGCGGCCGATGTGCTGAGCGGCATGAGGGGATTTCTCCCAGAACACCTCAGCTTCGACAACTATCGATCCGTCTTCGATTCGCTGGCCTCCGACAGCACCGGGTACTTCTGGCAATTCATGACGAACTCGATACTCATCTCGCTGGCCGTCGTGGTGGTGGGACTCGTGGTGAACTCGATGGCGGCCTACTCCTTCGCCCGGCTCACGTGGCGCGGCCGTGACAAGTCCTTCTTGATCGTGGTGGCACTCGTGATCGTCCCCTTCGAGGCGGTGGCAATTCCGCTGCTCTTCATGTTGAACGGGATGCGCAACTCGCTGCTGGTGCAGGCGCTCCCGTTCTTCGCGAATGCGTTCTCGATCTACTTGTTCTACACGTTCTTCCTTGGCCTGAGCAAGGACATCGAGGAGGCTGCAACTCTGGACGGTCTCGGCCCGTTCGGCACCTTTGTTCGTATCGCGGTCCCGTCCGCCAAGCCCGTCTTCGCCACGGTCGCGATCCTGACGTTCATGACCACCTGGGGCCAGTACCTGTGGCCGTCCCTGGTGATTTCGAACCCGACCTACCGCCCACTGCCGCTTGAACTCAGCGTGTTCTCGGGGCAGATGCCGGTCGACTGGGGTGAGGTGCTGGCATTCGGCGCCCTGCTGATCCTTCCGGTGCTGATCTTCTTCGTATCCTTCCAGCGCTTCTTTGTTCAGAGTCTGGCGTCCTCGGCCGTCAAGGGCTAGAAGAAGACGACCCCCGGCTCCTTCGTGGGGCCAGGGGTGGTTCCTCTCGCACGGGGTGAGACCGTCACCGTCGACGGGGTGTGCCTCCAGAGCTGGCAGCGGGACTCGAACCCGCAACCGCCCGATTACAAGTCGGGTGCGCTACCAATTGCGCCATGCCAGCGTGCGTGCGGATGCACCGCAAAATGGTACCCATGTCTGACGCCGCGCATGCACCTCGCCGTCTCCGGGCGCCGCGGCGGACGCGGACCGCGTCGAGTACTCGCTGGCCTGCCAGTAAGCATCCAGGTCGCCCAGCGGATGGTGGTAGACGTCGACCACGCCCTGAGTGCCCAGCGAGTCGACAGTCGCACTCTGCGTCTGCTCGACAGCGCGGCATGCGGGACATGTGAAGTCGAAATACACGTCCATGCGCACGCGCGACGCGTCGAGGTCCTGGCCCACGATGCCGCCGGACGCCGCCGGGATGCCGCCGTTGTCGCTCGCCTCGGCCTGCGCCTTTCGCTTCGCCTCGGCTACCGCCGACGATGAACCTCCGGACTTCGACACGCTGACCTACCCCTTCGGCTCGGAGGAGTCCCGAGACCGATGCGGAAACCCGACGCGCCACGCGGCGGGTCGCTACGTGCTTGCGGCGTCCTGCACAAACTTCAGCAACGCGCCTTCGGTGGACCAGTTCAGATCGCCAGGATTGGACTGGGGATCCTGCATGACTCCGTTGATCGCGACCGTTGGCGTGCCCTTCATGCCGTCAATGCTCGCCTGCTCCGTCGCGCTACGCACCCACGACGAGTAGGCGTGGTCCGGAATCTTTGCGGTCACGTCGTCCGGCACCCCGACGGATGTGGCTATCTCTTGGATCCTGGCGTCGCTCAAACCGGCGGTGTTTTCTGCCGGCTGATTGATGAACATCGCCTTCGTGAAATCAAGGAAGTGTTCGGGGGACTCCTCCGCGATGAGAGCCGCCGCCGATGCGGAACGCGTCGAGTACTCGGTGCCTTGAGAGGCGCGGTCAAGGATCGAGATGGGGTGGTAGTACACGTCGGCAGTGCCGTCTTCCCGCAGCATGTCCAGCGTCGGCCCCTGCGTCTGTTCAAAGATGCCGCAGATGGGGCACATGTAGTCCAGGTAGATGTCGACGCGGACGCGGCTGTCATCGAGGGCCTCGCCCACCACTCCCGTGGTGCCCACGGGGAAGCCGTAGTTCTCGGACGCGACGGCGGGCGTGGACTGGTCGCCCGAGCCCACGGCAGTCACGTCACCTTGACGGACGATGTAGGCGACCAGGGCCGCGAACAGGCCCACCAGAATGACGCCGATGACGATCCAGATGACGGCGGTGCGGCGCTCTTGGGCGCGCATCTGTGCCCGGGCCTGCCTCTTGGCGATGGCGACCTTGTCAGAACCCTGGTCCTTGTTTGCCATGCGGGGACTCCTTATTCGGGTCGACTCGTGGCGACCAAAGACTCGCCGCGCATCCACGCGTCGAGCGAGAGTGTTGTACGGGGGAACACAAGCAGAAAGACGCCGAGCGCCACAAATCCGGCACGCTCAAGCATGTGGCCAGGATAGTCGGTGGTGCCCTCAGCAATGTCGCCGCCGCCGCCGAAACAACCGCAGTCGATGCTGTAGCCCTTGGCCCACGCCCACGCCACGCCAAACACGAAGGCGGCCATCATCACCAGCCACGCGATCGCGGCCCAACGTGTGAACACGCCAACGATCAACACGAAGGCAAGCACGAGTTCCAGGTACGGCAACGCCGTCCCCACGAACGGCACCACAGCCTCGGGCAGCAGGCGATATGCACGGACGGCGCGCACCGACTCATCGGAGTCGAGCATCTTGGGGATGGCCGCGGCGATGAGAATCCCCGCCATGGAAAGGCGAACCAGCAGACTGATCCAGGGCTGGACCCGGCGCCAACGCGCTGTGGTCGAGCTCGGCTCAACGGTCGCAGTTTCAGACATGACCATCTCCTTGGTTGTCCGGTCAATGCATTCTAGGCCGCGCAAGTTCCCCGGCACCTGGACCTGAAGTCCCTGGCTACCCAGCCGCCTGAGGCATCTGCGGGAACGGCCACCACCACGGGTCCGCGCCCAGGTAGACGGCCACCGCACAAGAACCCGCGATGATGAGCGCCACCACGATCCACGCGGCGCTCACTCCCGTGGTCGGGGCGAGGGCCTCGGTCACGCGATACGCGCCCTCGCGCGTGCGCCAGGACCACAGGCCCCACCACAGCGCGCCCACGAACGCCAGCGCCCCCACGGCAAGGGCGATGGCGTGCCCCCAGGCCTGCGAATCGGGCGCGGCGGACGCTGCGGCTCCACTCGACACCAACCACCACCCCAGGGCGGTCACGCCGATTCCGATCGCCGCCGCGGCAAGGAGCGACGGCAGCAGTTCGATGAGCGCTCGCAGGATGTGCCAGGGCACGCCCACCGTGTGGAGCACCGCATCCAAGCGTCGCTCACCCCTGCGGGCGCGCGCGTGCCGTATCGCCTCCCCGCGCCTGAAGACCGTGCGAGCCACCAGGGCGGCCACGGCGATCAGGGCCGCGGCAACGACCGGACCGAGCATCGCCCCCGCCGAGGCAGCGATCGCCCATGCCGCCACCAGGAACGGCCGACGGGGCGACAACTCGACGTCCTCGACCACCTCGTCCGACGGCGACAACACAAACTCGTCAAAGTCGTGGTGGGGGTCCTCGCGGGACGCATCATCCTGGACCCACTGCTCGTCTTCGTCGATGCCTTGCTCGGGCCACGGATCGTCGATCGGCAGCACCGCGGTGCCTCCCGCAGCGTCGGCCGAGTGCTCCATCACCGTGGTGGCTCGCACCGCCTCCCGGGGAAGCACGGTGGTCGCCCCCCGCAACGCCGCGATCACGTCCCGCATCCCCGGCCTCGCCTCGACACCGCGGTCCAGTGCCGCAGCGAGGACCTCCGCGCCCGGGAGGTCCGGCACCTTCCACTTTCCCTGCAACGTGCGGCGAATCGCGGAGTTGCCGGTACCGAACGGAGCCGCGCCCGTCATCGCATAGGCCACCGTGGCGGCCCACGACCAACGATCCGCGATCACGCCCGGCTCGGCCCCGTCGATCACCTCTGGAGCGACGTAGCCCGCCGTGCCGCTGACAAGGCCGTCACGCGTCAACCGGTCGTCGTCCTCACGATGCGACAGGCCAAAATCAATGAGCACCGCCCCGTCGGGCGACATCATCACATTGGACGGCGTCACGTCGCGGTGAACCAGGCCGGCGGCGTGTGCGGCCTCCAACGCGCCCGCGATGCGTTCCGCGCAGAATGCGAGCTCCTCGCCCACCAGCGGGCCCCGGTCCGCCACCTCGGCCGCCAGGCTCTCGCCTTCAATGAATTCGAACACGACAAAGGTCTCGTCGTCATCGAGCTCGGCATCGCGCACGCGCGGCACCGCGGGGTGCCGGATCGCCATGAGGGCACGCACCTCGCGCCGCAACCGCTCCGCCGCCACCTCGTCGTGCTGCGCGTCGACGCGCTTGAGAGCGGCCGGCAGACCCGCCCCGTCCCTCACCAAGTAGACCTGTCCGGAGCCTCCCGCGCCCAATTGGCGCTCCACCACATAGCCGCCGATGCTGGCACCAGGATTGAGTGTGCGGCGAGCCATGGCTTCACGGTACCGCTGCCCGGCATATCACGGACCGCGCTTGGGTCTGCCGTCCCGCCGCATCTATGGCACCATAGGAGGGCCGCCGCAAAGCCGCGACGGCAAGTGTCAGTGTGGACACCGCACAGGCGCTCTTCACTTCGGATCGTCCGGCACGTACCTGCCGGTGAAGGGACCAGCAATGGCAACCGTGACCTATGACAAGGCCACCAGGATTTATCCGGGCACCGACCGCCCCGCGGTCGACCAACTTGACATCGACATCGCCGACGGAGAATTCCTCGTTCTCGTCGGCCCCTCGGGCTGTGGAAAGTCGACCTCGCTGCGCATGCTCGCAGGCCTCGAGGACATCGACGCAGGCGCGATTTGGGTGGGTGACCGCGACGTCACGAACGTGCAGCCCAAGGACCGCGACATCGCGATGGTGTTCCAGTCCTACGCGCTGTACCCGCACATGACGGTGGCGGAGAACATGG
>NZ_JADQBE010000076.1:0-14209 GCF_016278765.1 Demequina sp.
CCACCCCGCCACCCGCCGACGAGGTGCAATAGCCCGTCCACAGTGCCGTCGGTGTCGTGGACCCGCTGCGCGAGCCTTGCGACAGCGGATTCATCCGTGAGGTCGCACACCTCGGCGCGGACGCTTCCCACGGCGCCGTCTTCAAACCCGCCGCTCCCGACCGCGCCTGCATCGCTTCGCAGCAGTTCATTGAGCTTGTCGGAATCGTGGCCCACGGCGATGACGCGGGCGCCGGCGCTCGTGAGCTCGTGCGCCGCCGCGATCCCGGAGACACTGGTGGCGCCCGCGATCACCACGAGCCTGCCTGCGACACTCATGGTTCCAGCCTCCCACGTCGTGTCTGCGTGACGGTTAGGAATCGCGGCCGGTGATTCCGGCGGTCGATTCGATGACCGACTTCATCTTCTTGTCGAGCGCCTCGAAGAACATCGACAGCGGGAACTCGTCGTCCAGCACCGCATCCGTGTAGCCCTGAGGCAATCCGGCGAGGATCTCGTCGGGCAGCCCCCGCGCCCACAGCGAGGCGGGGTGTGGCGTGAGCGTCGAGCGCACGAGCTCGTACGCCGCGAGCCAATGCGCGGTCTTGGGCCGGTCTATCGAGCGCCAATACAGCTCGTTGATGGCGTCGCTCAGGGCGATGACCGCCCCGGGAACGTCCTCCCAATCAAGCGCCAGAGCGGTGTCGGTCCAGTGCAGCACGCCCCGCTGGTGCAGCCAGGCAAACAACAGGCGGCCGCCGAGCCCGTCGTAATTGCGCACACGCGAGCCCGTGATCGGGAATCGGAAGATGCGGTCGAAGATGATCGCGTACTGCACGAGCCGCGCGTACTCGAGCGTCTCAGCCTCTGCGTCTCCGAGAACCTCGCCAGCGTCGATCCGGGAGCTGAGGCGCTTCTCGATCGCGACACTCTCGCGGAATGCCGTGAGGTCGCAGCGCAGTTCCTCGAGCGAATATAGGAAGTACGGCATCCGCTGTTTGATCATGAAGGGGTCGAACGGCAGGTCGCCGCGCATGTGGGTGCGGTCGTGAATCAGGTCCCACATCACGAACGTCTTCTCGGTCAGCTGCTGGTCCTCGAGCATCCGCGCGGCATCCGCGGGTAGGTCGAGGTTCGTGATCTCGGCGGCCGCGCGAACCACACGTCGGTACCGTGCGGCCTCACGGTCCTGGAAGATCGCGCCCCACGTGAACGTCGGGATCTCGCGCATCGCGATGGTTTCTGGGAACAGCACGGCCGAGTGGGTGTCGTAGCCAGGGGTGAAGTCGAGGAAGCGCAACGACACGAACAGCTGGTTGCCGTAGTCGCCCGCCTCGAGCTGCGCGATGAACTCGGGCCAGATCGCCTCCACGAGCAGCGCCTCGACGTGGCGGTCGCGCGAGCCATTCTGGGTGTACATCGGGAACACCACCAGGTGACGGGTTCCGTCCACCCGGTGCTGCTGCGGCTGGAACGCCGCGAGCGAATCGAGGAAGTCAGGGATGCCAAAACCTTGGTCCGTCCACTTCTCAAAGTCACGGACGGATGCGGCGAGGTACTCGGCGTCATGGGGGAAGGCAGGTGCGAGCGCGCGGATTCCGGCGATGATCTCTGCCGACAGGGCACGGGCCTCACCGTGAGCGTCGCCCGACGCCGCGTCCGTCGCAGCGGGGATCGAACCGTCCCGCACCTGGAGGCGCTGGATCGCGGTGGCCGCCGCCTTGAGGCGCAGCCAGGCGTCGCTGGTCTCGGCCAGGCGCGCGTCCTCGACGACCTCGGGTTCGCCGACGATGGTCTGGGTCGAGTGGGCGTGAATAGACATCTGGACCTCCGGTCCCTGCACAGGGGTGATGCTGGGTTGATCCCGTACCGCGAGACTACGGGAGAAATTCCGGCAAGTCACCTGTTTCGCCGGAAGTCTTCCCGTCGCCGATTGTCTCCGCTGATAGTGTCGGGCCATGGTCAACGAGACTCCTGCCCGCCTCGACGACGACATCGACGTGGGGATCGTGCGGGCGGTGGTGCAGGACGCTCGTGCGACGCTCGCCGACCTGTCTGCGGCCGTCGGGCTGTCCGTGTCGGCCGTGCAGGCGCGACTGCGGCGGCTCGAGGCTCGCGGCGTCATCACGGGATACCGCGCGCTGGTCGACGCCGAGGCGGTAGGCAAGCCGCTCGCGGCCTTCGTCGAGATCACCCCGCTCGACCCAGCACAGCCCGACACCGCCCCCGAGCTCCTCGAGCACCTCGCCGAGATCGAGGCGTGCCACTCGATCGCGGGCGACGCTGCCTACATACTGCTCGTGCGCGTCGCATCCCCGCGGCATCTCGAGGCGCTCGTCCGCGACATCCGCTCCGCCGCCTCGGTCAACACCCGCACCACGGTGGTGCTGCAGACGTTCTACGAGAACCGCCCGATTCTCCCGGCCTGACGCCGTTCGCTGCTGGTACCGCGCTGAGATGTAGTTCCCCAGGACGTTGAGAGCTAGCGGGTTGACCCAGTCTGGCAACCCCACCTAAGTCCGCCCCGTAGTGCGCGATCTTGTTGTCGAGCACCTTGATCACCGCAGCCAGCGCACCGACCCGACGGACCAACCCATCCCCAGGCGGCCCGCACGGTCGCACACGCCAGCCCAACTATCGATGGAAAAAGAAAACCCCGGCTGCATACCGACTCCAGGTCGACAGAGGCCTATGCCGGGGACTTCATAGACGAGTTTACGCACCGTGGGGGGAGTTGTCGGTGAAACTCACAGCGGCGCAGAGGGCGGCCTTGGACAAGTCGGTCGCGCCAGCGCGCATGGGCACTTACCTTGCCGCGGCAGGCCATGATCCCGATCACGCGCGTGAACTTTATCTCTGGGACCCAGAATTGTCGGTGGCCTTCATGGCGGATCTTGCAATCCTTGAGGTGGCGTTGCGCAACGCAATGAATTCCCGATTGGTTTCTAGGTGGGGTGAGCGGTGGTTCGAGAGCCAGTCGATCAGGCTCGATGACCGATCGTGCCGCGCCCTCGCAGACGCATGGAGTCGCACCGCGCCCGATCGGGGCCCCGACCGCATCGTCGCGCAATGCATGTTCGCTTTCTGGAGGGCGTTGTTGGACAAGGGCGACCACGTGGGCGTGGGGCCCAGCCGGGTCCGGTGCGACTACGAGACTCAACTCTGGCGCGGAGTCCTCGACAAGGCGTTCCCCGGCGGCAAGGCGCAGGCCGCTCGAGACGGGTTCCCCCTGTCAGGCCAGGGGATCCGGCGCACGGCACACGAGGCCCACTCGGATTGCATGAGGCTTGCAGGCATGCCCGACAGGGACCTCGCGTCATGGGGAGACGCGACGTCAAACATTGGGGCGGTGTTGGCGAAGAGGCCGCGGTCAGTCGCGGATCGGTGAGTCCAAGTCCAAGGTGTCGGCTACGCCATCGTCGTCCCCAGAAACGTCCCGCGGCCCGCCACCGTGCATGAACAGACTCGCCCGCTCGACGGCCTGGATGCTGCCGGTGAACAGACCCTCGTCGCTGGCGTGCTCTGGGGGAGGGGTTCGCTTGCCTCGCGGCTTGGGTCGCTCGGCGGCGGCGGAAGGATCGGCCATCAGGATGCGCTGGGCGGGTGCCGCGTCGGGCATCTCGTTCTGGACCCACAGCACCATCGCCTCGCGCAGGTAGCAGCGCAGGTCCCACAGGGTGGGTGCGTCCTTCGCGGTGGCCAGGATGCGCACGTGAACGTGGCCCTTGGTCGCGTCGGTGACTTGAAGCACGGAGGTGCGCCCGTCGTACAGTGACGTCTCTGCCAGGACCTCCTTGAGATGCTCGCGCATCCGTTGAAGGGACACCCGCCAGTCGAGGTCGAGCTCCACCGCACCCAGTAGTTCGGAACCGTCCCGCGTCCAGTTCTGGTACGGCGTGCTGGTGAAGTAGGTGGAGGGCAGGACCAATCGGCGGTCATCCCACAGCTGGAGCACCACATAGCTCAGGGTGATCTCCTCGACCCGGCCCCACTCGCCCTCGGCCACAATCACGTCGTCCATGCGCAGCGCGTTGCTGAAGACCAGCTGGATGCCCGCGAACATGTTGGCGAGCGCCGATTGCGCCGCGAAGCCCGCGACCAGCGAGATGATGCCAGCCGACGCCAGGATGCTCGCCCCGAGGGCGCGCACGGCGTCGAAGGTAAACAGCGCAGCCCCGAAGGCGAGCACCACGATGAGGACGGCCGCCAGGCGGCGAATGATGAGTGTCTGCGTCCTGAGGCGACGCGCGAGAATATTGTCGGGCCCGTCGAGCGGGTTGTACCCAAGGGCCAGGTCCGTCACAAACTCGACGAGCCCCAACAGCAGCCACGCGAGGGTCGCGATGGCCACAATGGTGAACGCTTGTGCGACCGTCGGCCACCAGTCATATGCGTCGAGAGAAGTGTTGGCGCCCGCCCACACGCCCAAAAGGATCAGCAGCGTCCAGAAGGGGCGACGCGCCTCCGTCACGAGGACCTGCGGCCAGGCGAGGCGACGCGACGCGATGCGCAGGGCCAGGTGCACGACCAACGCCACAAGCACAGCGGCTCCGACGCCAAACCCGATGGCGATCCCGAACTCCAACCAGTTGTCGAGCATGGTTCTCCTTGGTGGTGGATGCTGCTCACCACTGTAGGTGGGTGGGTTCGCGGCGCACCACGCGAGGCGAGTCGCCTGTGAGCGCCGAGCCCCTTCGCCGTTGACGCGAGAGCTACGTGCGGTGCGCCTTGTAGTACGCGATGAGCGCCTGGGTCGAGGCGTCCTGAGCGGCCAATGCGGCGTCGTCGCCCTCGACGGCCGGAGCGATCTGGAGCGCGAGCTGCTTGCCGAGCTCCACGCCCCACTGGTCGAAGCTGTTGACGCCCCAGATGACGCCCTGCACGAACGTGATGTGCTCGTACAGCGCGATGAGCTGACCCACCACGGACGGGGTCAACGCGGGCGCGAAGATCGACGTCGTCGGCTTGTTGCCGGCGAACGTGCGTGCGGCCACGAGCGGGCCCGTGGTGCCCTCGGCCCTGACCTCCTCGGCGGTCTTGCCGAACGCCAGCGCCTTGGTCTGGGCCAAGTAGTTGGCCAGAAAGAGGTTGTGCACGTCCTGGTCGCCGTCCTTGAGCGGGTAGGCGGGGTTCGCCACGGCGATGAAGTCGGCGGGGATCAGGCGCGTACCCTGGTGAATGAGCTGGTAGAACGCGTGCTGGCCGTTGGTGCCTGGCTCGCCCCAGAAGATCTCGCCGGTGTCGCACGTGACGGGCGTGCCGTCCCAGCGCACCGACTTGCCGTTGGACTCCATGGTGAGCTGCTGCAAGTACGCAGGGAAGCGGTGCAGCTGCTGCGCGTACGGCAGCACGGCGTGCGCCTGCGAGCCCAAGAAGTTGACGTACCAGACGTTGAGCAGCCCCATGAGGACGGGCACGTTCTTGTTCAGCGGCGTGGTGCGCACGTGCTCGTCCACCGCGTGGAAGCCCGCGAGCAGTCCCTTGAACGCGTCCGGGCCCAGCGCGATGGCCAGCGAGGTGCCGATGGCGGAGTCCACCGAGTAGCGGCCGCCCACCCAGTCCCAGAACCCGAAGGCGTTCCTGGTGTCGATGCCGAACGCCTCGACCTTGTCGAGTGCGGTGGAGACCGCGATGAAGTGGTGCGCCACGGCGTCGGCCTTGGAGGCGTCGTCACCAGAAATCGCGCCCGACTCCGCCAGCGAATCCCACAGCCAGTCGCGCGCCAGGCGGGCGTTGGTGAGGGTCTCGAGCGTGGTGAACGTCTTAGAGGCGACGATGAACAGGGTGGTCTCGGGGTCGAGCCCCTTGAGTTTTTGGCCCATGTCGGTGGGGTCGATGTTGGACACAAAGCGCGCAGAGATGCCCGCGTCCGCATACGGCTCGAGGGCCTCGTAGACCATCACGGGGCCCAGGTCCGAGCCGCCGATGCCGATGTTGACCAGGTGCGTCACCTTCTTACCGGTGACGCCCTTGAAGTCCCCGGAGCGCACGCGCTGTGCAAATTCGGTGATCCGGTGCAGCACCTCCTGCACCTCTGCGTCGACGTCCTGGCCGTCCACCACGAGCGCGGGGGAGGCACCTGCGGGGCGGCGCAGCGCGGTGTGCAACACGGCGCGATCCTCGGTGGTGTTGATGTGCTCGCCGGCGATCATGGCGGCGTAGCGCTCGGCCACGCCGGTCTGCTCGGCGAGCGTCATGAGGCTGTCGAGGATCTCGTCGGTGACCAGGTTCTTGGACAGGTCGACATGCAGGTCTGCGACGGCCAGGCTCATGCGCTCCACGCGGCCGGGGTCGGCAGCAAACCAGCCATGCAGGTCAGGTGCAAAGGCGGACTTGTGGGCCTCAAGCTCGGCCCACGCGGACGTTTGGGTGCAATCAATGGGTGCGTTCACGGTTACCAGGCTAGGCGTCATCGGCGGCATTTGCATCGCCGTCGCGGTGTTCCTCACCGGCAACACCATCACATTCTCGGGCGCGGCCATCAAAGAGACGGTGCCGCTCATCCTGTTTATCGCGGCCATCGCGATCATCGTGTTTTCGCTGATGTCGAATGGCGTTGCAATTGGATACGCGGCCATGGTCGCGGCGACCATCGCCCTCATTCAACTGGTGGACATGTTCCGCTCCGACTCGATCAACTTCTCGGTGCGGCTCATCCTCCTCTTGGTGGGCGTCGCCCTCGCGCTCTTCGCGTCGATCACGCGCCGCAGGGCGTAAGCGGGACGCCGACGGGTTCGCGCGCGCCGTCGGTCACCCCCGTGGTGTGAAGATGGCCTGACGGCACACCCGTGCGGCGCGGGCGAGGCCCTCCTGCGAGAGCTTGCGGTCGTGGCGCAGCGCGAAGACCTGTTTCTCCATCGTCGGGTCGCGTCAGCCGGTTGTGCACGATCGTATGGCGTACCGAATACACGGCCATCGCCGCCGGCCAATTTGCGATCGGTGCGACCAGTTCCATCCATCTGTTATATATTTGGCTTATGCAAAAGGATCGCGCTGAGGCGCTCGAGACCCTCGTTCAAGCCATGCACCGCCTCACCAGGGACGCGGCGCTCGCCACCGGCGACAACACCCCCGCGTCGGCCCGCCAGATCCTCGCCTTACTCAACCACTCGGGCGAGCACCGCGTCGGCGAGATCGCCGCGCAGTTGCGCATGAGCCAACCTGGGGTCACGCAGGCACTGCGTGCGCTGCTCGAGGCGGGCCTCGTCGAGCGAAAGGCCGATACTTTCGACGCCCGCGCGAGCGTCATCGCCATCACCGAAGCCGGTCGGGCGTCGGCGAGTCAGTGGCGCAGTGCCGTCGCCGATGCACTATCTCCCCTGACCGCGGGGCTGTCGGACGCCGACTGGGAGCACATCGCCGCAGCAGCGGCAATCCTCGGCTCCCTGGCAGAGACTCGCTAAACCCCACCGCGCCCTTCGCCCCCGTCCCCCCAAGACACGCACGAATCAAAGGAACCCCATGAGCACCTCCTCCCCCTCGCTGTTCAAGCAGCCCAAGGCCGTATGGGCGGTCGCCTTCGCGGCCGTGGTCGCCTTCATGGGCATCGGCCTGGTCGACCCAATCCTGCCCGCGATCTCCGAAAAGTTGAACGCCTCCCCCACCCAGGCGGAACTTCTGTTTACCAGCTACCTCCTAGTGACTGCGCTCGCGATGTTCGTGTCGTCGTGGGTCTCAGGAAAGGTGGGCGCGCGCACCACGCTGCTGGCGGGGCTCTCGCTCGTAGTGGTCTTCGCGGCGCTCGCGGGATCGAGCGGTACCGTCAACCAGGTCATTGGGTTCCGCGCCGGTTGGGGCCTTGGCAATGCACTCTTCATCTCGACAGCCCTCGCGACAATCGTGGGCGCGGCGAGCGGCGGCGCCGAGGCTGCCATCGTGCTGTACGAGGCTGCGCTGGGCGTCGGCATCGCGGTCGGTCCGCTCCTTGGAGGCCTGCTCGGCTCGATCAGTTGGCGCGCCCCGTTTTTCGGCACCGCGGTGCTCATGGTCGTCGCCTTGACGCTCATCGCCGTGATGATGCGCGCGGACGCGGTGCCACGTACGCCCGCCAAGTTCTCGGCACCATTCACCGCGCTCAAACATGTGGGCCTGCAACGGCTGGCCGCCACGGCACTGCTCTACAACATCGGCTTCTTCACGCTGCTCGCGTACACGCCGTTTCCGCTCGGCTTTGGCGCGATCGGCCTCGGGTTGACGTTCTTCGGCTGGGGCGCAGCAGTGGCGGTCACCTCGGTTTGGGTTGCCCCGCGACTCACGCGCCGCTATCCCCGGACCCGGGTGCTGACCGTCGTATTCGCGTCGCTTGCGGTGGTGCTGGGCACCGCGGCAGTTGTCACCTCGGTGCCTGCCGCGCTCGTCGTGTGTGTGGTCTCGGGGGGCGCGCTGCTGGGAGTGCTCAATACGGTGCTGACCGAGTCCGTCATGGAGGTTTCCGACGCTCCCCGGTCCGTCGCCTCGTCGGCCTATTCCTCCGTGCGCTTCCTGGGCGGGGCGATCGCCCCGCCGTTGGCCGCCATCCTCGCCGATGTCGTCGGGCCCTGGCTCGCCTATACGGTCGCGGCGATCGCAGTGCTGGGTTCGGCGTGGATCGTCCACTCCTCGCGCGACGTGCTCTCGCGCGTCGACGGCGTTAGCGAGACTTCCCTCGAGGAGGCGGCGGCCATCTCGGTCGGAGACGCCGGGTAGCGCCGCCCCCGATGGCGCGGCGGTCGTCCAACGCCTGAGCCGCCACACGGTTACCCTAAGGTCCACTCGGAGCGCTATCTGGGTTCGGGCGCCGACATTGAGGCTTTGCTGGATGCTCGGGAGGGTGCGGTGCTTCCGGCGCGGACCCGGCATCTGGGCTTCGGGGATGTCGCTGCGGTGTGGGGGATGTTGGAGCGTCTGGACGTGGCCGGGGTGATCGACTCGGTGGTCGGGGGCCGGCGCGCCGACGCGGGGGCATCGGTGGGCGCCTACCTGGCGTTGGCCGCGCTCAACCGGGTGGTCGCGCCGACCTCGAAACTACAGTTCGAGCACTGGTGGAAAACCACCGCGGCGGACCGGTTCACCCGGATTCCCGCGGTGGTACTGGACCATCGCCGGTTCTGGGATGCGATGCACGCGATCACCTTGGAGCAGCTCGCCGAGGTCGAGCACCGGCTCGCCGTGGCCATGATCGAGACCTTCAACCTCGACCTGTCCGCGTTGGCGTTGGACATGACCAACTTCGCCACCTACATCGACACCGGCAACGCCAAGGCGCCGATCGCCCAACGCGGCAAGGCCAAACAGAAACGCGCCGATCTGCGTCTGGTCGGGCTCGGCCTGGTCGTCACCCGCGACGGCGGTGTCCCGTTGGTCGCCCACGCCTACCCCGGCAACCGCCCCGACGTCACCCAGTTCGCCACCATGATCGACCTCCTGCGGACCCGCCATAGCGCCCTGGCAGCCCAAGGCGATACCTCGACTCCGGACCAGATGACGGTGGTCTTCGACGCCGGACAGAACTCGGTGGCGAACTTCGAACACCTGAGCGATACCGGGCTGGCGTTCGTCGGCTCCATCCCACCCTCACAGGTCGCTGACCTGCTGACCCTACCCGCCACCAACCGCCGGAGCGTTGACGCGAACCGGTTCGGGGCACTGAGCGCGCTCGAGACCCGCCGGACCGTCTACGGCACCAACCGGCGGGTGATCCTGACCCACTCACCGACCCTGCACACCGCCCAGCAGGTCGGGTTCGACCAAACCCTGGCCAAAGCCCTCAAAGCACTCAACGAACTCGCCGACACCCTGGCCCGCGGCAAGACCCGCCGACCCGCGTCCAAGGTCAACGACCAGATCGCCGCGATCACCGCCGACCCATGGCTGCGCCGGGTCCTGCATTGTGAGCTCACCGGCGCCACCCCGGCCGAGCATCGGCTCACCGTGGCCGTCGACGAAAAAGCCCGCGACGCCTTGGAAGCCGAGGTCTTCGGCAAACGGACCCTGATCACCAACCGGGAACAATGGCCGGTCGCCGAGGTGGTCGCGGCCTACCGCTCCCAGTCCGAAGTCGAGTTCAGCTTCCGCCAGCTCAAAGACCCCCACGTCGTCTCCTTCTCCCCCATGCACCACTGGACCGAACACAACATCCGAGTCCACACCTTCACCTGCGTCCTCGCCCTACAGATCGCCCACCTCATGCGCCGGCAAGCCGAACAAGCCGGATTGCACCTCTCGGTCCGTGACCCGCTCGACCAACTCGTCGGCATCGAGGAAACAGTCCTGATCTACCCCTCGACCGGCGGCCGCCCCAAGGCCCGCCGGATCCTCACCGAAACCACCGAAACCCAAGACCAGCTCAGCGAGATCTTCAACCTCACGAAGTGGGCCCCCCACACTTAGGTCATACACCGATCCCACCATCAACAAGGCCCTGACCTGCACGTTTACAAGACCGGCCCAAGCTAACTAGGAAAGTCCCGCTAGGCGATGTGAAGGCGTGCGGAGGCAGGACCGTCGGCCGAGAGCACCTCCGGGCCCGGCTCGCTATTGCGGCCCGACGTGCAGCACCTGGATCACCGGGGCGCCCGCCTCGTCGGAGGCGTCGAGGTCCACGGCGGCGACGATCGCCCAGTCGTGATCGCCCGCGGGGTCGTCAAGCACCTGGCGCACCAGCCACGTGCCCTGGGGCAGCGCGCCGTCCGGCGTCGCCGCAAGCGCAGCACGCGCACCGCCACCGTCGTGGTCGCCGCCCGGTTCCACAAAGGTCACGAGCGCGGCCGAGCGCGCATTCGGGCCGATGCCGATGGCGTGGTCGCCCTGCGCCGCGAACAACGGATCGAGGGCCTCGCGCCACGCCACGCCGTCCCAGCCCGCTGACGCATCGAGCTCGCCCAGGGCCGGGTAGTTTTCGCGCGCGGCCAGTTCCACGCGGCGGAACAGCAGGTTGCGGACCAGGCGTCGCAGCATGCGCGGGTTGCCCGACATGGGGCGGGCCGGGCCGGGCGTAGCGATGGCCGCGTCCGGATCGACATCGTCGCCCACCACCGCATCGGGATTCATGAGGCGCTCCCACTCATCCAGCAGCGACGAGTCCGTCGCGCGCACCAGCTCTCCCAGCCAGGTGGTGATCGCCGCCACCTCGTCCGTGCGGTGCTCCTCCGGGACCGTCTGCCGCAGCGCGCGGTACGCCTCGGCCAGATACCGCAACACCACGCCCTCGGTGCGCTCCAGGCCATAGACCGAGATGAGGTCGCCGAACGACATGGCCTTCTCGAGCATGTCGCGCACCACGGACTTGGGGGACAGCTCGGCGTCCAGGACCCACGGGTTGGTGCGCCGATACGTGATGAACGCAGGCTCCAGGAGATCCGCGAGCGGCCGCGGCCAGGTGATCTCGTCCAGCAGGTCCATGCGCTGCTCGTACTCGATCCCGTCGGCCTTCATCGCGGCCACCGCCTCGCCACGTGCCTGATACTGCTGCGCGATGAGGATCTGGCGCGGGTCGGACAGGGTCGACTCGATCACCGAGACCACGTCGAGCGCATGGTCGGGCGCCTCGACGTTCAGCAGGTCCATCGCGGCCAGCGCGAAGGGGGACAGCGGCTGGTTGAGCGCGAACCCGCGCGGCACGTCGACGGTGAGGCGCAGCGACGGCCGCTCGCCGCGGGGATGCGCGGCGTCGGGCACCCGGATGCGCTCTACCACGCCGGCAATGCGCAGCGAGCGGGCGATTCTGAGCGCCTGGCGCACATGCGCCGACCGTTGAGCGGGAGTGTCGTGCACCGCCGCCAGCAGGTCTCGCATCGCGAGCACCGGGTCCTGAGGCTCGCGGTCCGACCACGGGTTGGCCACGCCGCGCGCCAGAATATTCAGCACCATGGCGTGGGTCACCGCAAAGCGGCTGACGAGCGCCTCGGGGGGTGCGTCCCGCAGGCGCTCGAACGTCGCATCGGTCCAGTTCACGTAGCCTGCTGGCGCGCTCTTACGCACGATCTTCTTACGCTTCTTCGGGTCATCGCCGGCCTTGGCGAGCGCCTTGCGGTTCTCGATGACGTGCTCGGGCGCCATCACGATCACGTCGCCCTCGGTGTCAAAGCCAGCGCGCCCGGCCCGGCCCGCGATCTGGTGGAACTCGCGCGCGGACAGGTGGCGCATGCGCTCGCCGTCGTACTTCACCAGCGACGTGAACAGCACGGTGCGGATCGGGACGTTGATGCCCACGCCCAGCGTGTCCGTGCCGCACACCACCTTCAGCAGCCCCTGCTGCGTGAGGCGCTCGACCACGCGGCGGTACTTGGGCAGCATGCCGGCGTGATGGACGCCGATGCCAGCCCGCAGGAACTTGCTGAGGGTCTTGCCGAAGCCGGTGCCAAAGCGGGTGTCCCCCAAAGCATCGGCGATGCGCACCCGCTCCTCCTTGGACGCCACCTTGGTGCTGAGCAGCGCTTGCGCTCTCTCCACGGCGTCCTTCTGGGTGAAGTGCACGACGTACACGGGGGCGTGGCCAGTCTGGACCAACCGCTCGATCACGTCGGGCAGCGGCTCGACGACGTAGTCAAAGGTGAGCGGCACGGGACGCTCGGTCGTGGTGACCTGGGCGATCGCGCGGTTGCCGCGACGCTGGAGGTCCTCGACCAGCCACGCGGTATCGCCCAGCGTGGCCGACATCAGCACAAACTGTGCGTTCGGTAGCTCCAGCAGCGGCACCTGCCACGCCCACCCCCGCTGTGGGTCTGCATAGAAGTGGAACTCGTCCATCACCACCAGCGAGGCGTCGGTGGCGGCGCCGTCTCGTAGGGCAAGGTTCGCCAGGATCTCGGCGGTGCAGCAGATGATCGGCGCGTCGGGATTCACCGCCGAGTCGCCGGTCATCATGCCCACAGTGGCCGTGCCGAAGAGGTCGATGAGCGCGAAGAACTTCTCGCTCACGAGCGCCTTGAGCGGCGCCGTGTAATAGGTGCGGCCGCCGGTGCCCGCACGATGCGCCGCGAGGGCCGCGAAGTGCGCACCCGTGGCCACCAGCGACTTGCCGGAGCCGGTGGGCGTCGCGAGGATCACGTGCGCGCCGGAGACGATCTCGATGAGCGCCTCGTCCTGGTGTGGGTACAGCGCCAAGCCCTGATCCGCCGCCCAGCCGGAGAACGCCTCGTAGAGGGCGTCCGCATCGGGACTGGCGCCAGCAGCGGTGTCGGGCAGGCGATCTATCAGGGGTGGGGTGGAGTGAGTCATCCGTGTCATTGTCCCGGCTTCAGGGAAGCAGATGGACAAAACCCCGCCGACGCCTTGGCGTCAACGGGGCTTGTGGGCTACCGCAGCCACGGCGCTACGGGATGTCGTAGACGGTGGTGGCCTCGTTGGCCGACTTGATCTCGTTCTGGATCTTGTCAGGCAGGTAGGCATAGGCGTTGGTGTCGTTCTTACGCAAGAACGAGGACCGTAACTTGTCGAACATGGGCTCTCCTTGGGGTTGAGGCTTGGGGCCCGGGAGCCTGACGTGGTGTCCGGGCTGCCGGCGCCCCACGTTGGGATCAAAAAAGGCCTCGTCATGGCTGTAGCGATTGCGACGCTGCCAATTCGAGACCGTGCCTACATTCTATGCCAACGAGGCCGGAAGCGGTGGCATTCCCGCCTAGGTGCGGGCCCGAGCCACGACTCTGCCGCGCTGGGACTCCCAGAAGTCGTCGAGCATTTCCTTCAGCTCGGTGGCTCCGGCGTCGGCACCAAAGGGCTCGGTGTGCGGCTCGAAGCGCACGCCCTCTTTGAGGGGGCCCGCGGGCACCGGGTCAAAGCCCATCGCGTCCACCAGGGTGCTCACCGCGGCAACGTCGTCTGCATCGTCCCCCGCCACGGCCAACGCACGACGCTCGAGGTCGCCGTGCGGCGCCGCCAGATTCTCCAGTTCCCACACGCTCGCGTGGTTGAAGGTCTTGACCACGCGGGCTCCGGGGAGTGACGCGGCGACCACCTCGGAACTGGACGTGCGGGCGTCCTCGAACTCCTCGATGCGGCCGTCCAACTCCCACCAGTAGTTCATGGCGTCGATCACCAGGCGGCCAGCCAGGGCATCGGCGGGCAGCGTCCGGTACTTGCCCAGCGGTATGGCCAGGATGACGAGGTCGGCACGGGTGGCATCGGCAATGCCTGCGGCGTCGGTGGAGCCGGCGACGGTGACGCGCAGTCCCGCATCGCGCGCCAGCCCAGCCAGCGCCTTGCCCACGCGTCCCGCGCCCAGGATGCCGACGCTGCGGATCGATGGCGGGGAC
>NZ_JADQBE010000082.1:0-13811 GCF_016278765.1 Demequina sp.
GGCGCCTCGAGCTCCGGGTGGATGTAGTCGACCTTCTGGCGGCCGTTCTTGCGCTCGGCGTAGTTGGTGTGGGAGTTGGCGCCCATCGGACCCGGACGGTACAGGGCCAGCACGGCGGAGATGTCCTCGAACGAGTCCGGCTTCATCTGCCGCAGCAGCGAGCGCATGGCCACGCCGTCGAGTTGGAACACTCCCAGGGTGTCGCCGCGGCCCAGCAGGTCGAACGCCGCCTGGTCCTCAAGCGCCAGGTCCTCCAGCACCAGCGGCGCCTTGCCGTTGTCGACGATGTTGTCCAGGGCATCGTCGAGGATCGTGAGGTTGCGCAGGCCCAAGAAGTCCATCTTGACCAGGCCGAGGCCCTCGCACGTGGGGTAGTCGAACTGGGTGATGATGGCGCCGTCTTGCTCGCGGCGCATGATGGGAATGATGTCGATCAGCGGCTCGGACGACATGATGACGCCTGCCGCGTGGACCCCCCACTGGCGCTTCAGCCCCTCCAGCCCGAGCGCCATGTCCACGACCTCGCGGGCCTCGGGGTCCGCCTCGACCGCCGTGCGGAAGTCGCCACCCTCGTTGTAGCGGTCGTGGGTTTCGTCGAACACGGCGGCGAGCGACAGGTCGCGGCCCTGCTGCGGGTCCGGGTAGGCCTTGGTGAGCAACTCACCCAAGGCGTAGGGCTTGCCCAGCACCCGCGCGGAGTCCTTGAGCGCCTGCTTGGCCTTGATGGTGCCGTAGGTGACGATCTGGGCGACCTTGTCCTCGCCGTACTTGTCCGTCACATAGCGGATCACCTCGCCGCGACGACGCTCGTCGAAGTCGATATCGAAGTCGGGCTTGGACTCGCGTTCCGGGTTGAGGAAGCGCTCGAAGTAGAGCTGATGCTGGATGGGGTCGAGGTCGGTGATCCGCATCGCGTACGCCGCCATGGAACCGGCGCCGGAACCGCGGCCGGGGCCCACCCGAATCCTGTTGTCCTTGGCCCACTTCACAAAGTCGGCAACCACCAGGAAGTACCCCGGGTAGCCCTTGTCGGCGATGACCTCGATCTCGAAGTTGGCGCGCTCCTGGACGTGCGCGGGGATCTGCTCGCCAAAGCGGTCGTGGAGGCCGCGCTGGACCTCCTTGACGAACCAGGAGTGCTCGTCCTCGCCCGCGGGCACGTCGTAGCGCGGCATGTAGTCGGCGGAGGTGTTGAACGCCACCTCGCACTGTTCCGCGATCGCCAGCGTGTTGGTGAGGGCCTCGGGGTGCCTATCGCCCCACAAGTCCCACATTTCCTCGGCGGTCTTGACGTAGTAGCCGTCCCCGTTGAACGCGAAGCGCTTGCCGCCCTGATCGTAGGTCGGCTCGTCGAGGGTGGAGCCGGACTGGATGCACAGCAGCGCCTCGTGCGTCTTGGCGTCGTCCTTGGACGAATAATGCAGATCGTTGGTGGCCACCAGCGGCGCCCCGAGGTCCTTCGACAGGCGCACCAGATCCTCGTAGACCCGCGTCTCGATGTCGAGGCCGTGATCCATGAGCTCCACGTAGTAGTTCTCGCGACCGAAGATCTCCTGGAATTCCCCCGCGGCCTTGAGCGCCTCGTCGTACTGGCCCAGGCGCAGCCTGGTCTGCACCTCGCCCGAGGGGCAGCCGGTGGTGGCGATGATGCCCTTCGCGTAGCGCTGCAGCAGGTCGCGGTCCATGCGGGCCTTGTAGAAGTGGCCCTCCAACGACGCGTACGAGGCGAGGCGGAATAGGTTGTGCATTCCGGCCGTGTCCTTGGCCCACATCGTGGCGTGGGTGTACGCGCCACCCGAGCTGACGTCGTCCCCTGCTTGGCCCTCTTGGCCCCACTTGACCCGGCCGCGGTCCGAGCGTGCGGTGCCCGGGGTGAGGTACGCCTCGAGGCCGATGATGGGCTTCACGCCCGCTTCGGTGGCCTTGGACCAGAACTCGTAGGCGCCGAACATGTAGCCGTGGTCCGTGGTGGCGATGGCCTTCTGGCCGAGCTCGTTGGCCCGCTCCATGAGGTCGGTGATGCGGGCCGCGCCGTCCAACATCGAGTACTCCGTGTGCACATGGAGGTGGACGAAGTCGCGCGACGGCATGGAGACGATTCTAGGCGCGGTGGCTGAAGGTTAGAGCCCTCGACGCGCTCGCCCTGCGAAGCCCCGGATCACTCAAGCCGCGGCTGAGAACGCTCGCCGCGGCTGGACCCGTGGTCGACGTTGGCCACAACGGCCACCCGCTGCCCTGAGCCGGCCCAGTTGCCAACGCGAGACGTCTGGCAAACCGCCTTAGCGCACGAGTTCCGTGAGCGCGTCGAGACTTTGACGTCCTTCCGGTACCACGTTGGGGGCAAGAGGCTCGTCGAACACCGTGACGAGGACCCCGTCGCGCTCGGTTATTGCTCCGAGGTCCGACGTGAGCGCGAGGTACCCGCCGTAGCCAGCGTCGAGAGCGAACAGCAGGACTTGTTCATCGGGGAGTTGCTTTCGGAGACTCTCGGCGGTGTCGACCGGCTGCCGAGGGCGAACGATGGAGATCTGGGACCCTCCGTCCCCCTTCACCCATTGGTCAACCTCGAAGGTGACCGCGACTACGCCCGCGTCCTTCGGAAGCCCCGAGACCTCCGTCGGGACTTCAGTAACGTCGATCGCGTGTGCAAGAACGACCGTAGTTGCGTCACGTTGGAGGTCGTCAAGGGACATCGGCGGGTCGACCTCGAGTCCAAGCCCCGCCATGCCACTCCAGTCGGCACGGACCTCTTCGTTACTGCATGCCGTCACAGCACCAAGAGACAGCATTAGCGCAACTAGAGTCGCGGCGGCGCGCTGAGTAACGGGCATTGATATGGCCTCTCTGGTCGGCGTTCCAAGGAGTTTTGTCCGGCGATGCCCGCAAGCACGAATTGTCAGGATCGGACGGGTTGCTGGTGGTTCCGGGCCAGTGTTTCCGCCCCATTTTCCCAAGTTACATGGCGTGTTGCGATCTGTCGCGGAACAGAAGGAACGCGAGGTTGCGTCCAATAGCGCGGTGATTGGTCGCCGCGCCCCGCCGTGTTTCCGCCGACTTCCACGCTCTCACGGCGTGTCGCACGAGAGAAAGGTTCGTAGCGTCGGGACGGGATGGGTAGCGGGCCACGTCGGAGGACGACGACACCCTCGCGGCACGCGCGACAATGGTTACATGACCTCCTCACGACGCGCCGATACGCGCGCGCCCGCACGCGCTCAGGCTGGCGCTGGCGTGTCGAGGGCGAAGGCTGCGGCCGCGCGCGCCGCAGTGGAGGTCCCCACCATCGCCTACCCGGCGGGGTTGCCCGTCAGCGCCAGGCGCGACGACATCGCCGCAGCCATTCGCGACCATCAGGTGGTGATTGTCGCGGGCGAGACCGGCTCAGGAAAGACCACCCAGATCCCCAAGATCGCTCTTGACTTGGGCCGGGGCCGCGCCGGCCAGATCGGCCACACTCAGCCGCGCCGCATCGCCGCGCGCTCCGTGGCGGACCGCATCGCCGAGGAACTCGGCACCACCCTGGGCGACGTGGTCGGCTACCAGGTGCGCTTCACCGACACGTCCTCCGAGCGCACGCTCATCAAGGTGATGACGGACGGCATCCTGCTGGCCCAAATCCAGCGCGACCCCGACCTGCTGACATATGACACTCTCATCATCGACGAGGCCCACGAACGCAGCCTCAACATCGACGTGCTACTCGGCTACCTCACCAATCTGCTGCCGCGCCGCCCCGATCTCAAGATCATCATCACGTCCGCCACCATCGACTCGGAGCGCTTCGCGCGTCACTTCGCACCCGGAGGACCCATCGCGGACGATGCCGTGGTGGGGCCAACCGCTGGGGCTGGGGACGACGCCGCGCCGGGTGGGCGCGACGCCGACGCCCGCCCCACCGCCCCCGTCATCCAGGTCACGGGCCGCACCTACCCGGTCGAGATGCGGTACCGGCCCCTGACGGGCGAGGCGCGCGGCGGGGAACGCGACCTCATGACCGGCATCGTGGATGCGTGCGACGAGCTCATGCGCGAGGGCCACGGCGACATCCTGGTGTTCCTGTCCGGCGAGCGCGAGATTCGCGATGCGGTGGACACCCTCGAGGGGCATCTGGGCCCGCGCGTGCGCGACGCCAAGCACCCTCAGGGAGTGGAGTTGCTTCCCCTGTACAGCCGGCTGAGCGCAGCCGAGCAGCACCGGGTCTTCGCCCAGCACTCGCGCCGCCGCATCGTGCTGGCCACCAACGTCGCCGAGACGTCGCTCACCGTGCCCGGCATCCACTACGTGGTGGACCCCGGCACGGCCCGCATCAGCCGCTACTCCAAGGCGACCAAGGTGCAGCGGCTGCCGATCGAGCCGATCTCCCAGGCGAGCGCCAATCAGCGCGCCGGACGCGCGGGCCGCCTCGCGGACGGCATCGCCATCCGGTTGTACTCCGAGGACGACTTCGCGTCGCGCCCCGACTTCACCGAACCGGAGATCCTCCGCACGTCGCTGGCCTCCGTGCTGCTGCAGATGATCTCGGTGGGCGTGGTGTCGACGCCCGACGAGGTGGCCTCCTTCCCGTTTGTGGAGCCTCCCGACACCCGCTCCATCAAGGACGGCATCCAATTGCTGTCCGACCTCGGGGCGGTCACCACGAATCGCGTCAGCAAGACCCGGCTGACGGACGTGGGGCGCAAGCTCGCGCGCCTGCCGATCGACCCCCGCCAGGCCCGGATGATCGTCGAGGGCGAGCGTCACGGAGTCGCCTACGAGGCCGCGGTGATCGCCGCAGCGCTGTCGATCCAGGACCCGCGCGAGCGTCCCAGCGACAAGCGCGCCGAGGCCGACCTTCAGCATCGGCGCTTCTCCACCCCCACGTCGGACCTGTTGGGCTACCTCAACCTGTGGGCGTACCTGCGGGACCGCCAGCACGAGCTGTCCGGCAGCGCGTTCCGGCGCATGTGCCGGTCCGAGTTCCTCAACTACTTGCGCGTGCGCGAGTGGCAGGACCTGGTCCAGCAGTTGCGGCAAGCGGGCAAGCCGGCAGGGATTCACATCAAGGCCAGAGCGGCAAAGCCGGTCGCGGCCGACCAAGGTGCGGGCGGCGGCGGTGCGGACGGCGGCGCGGGCGACCAACGCACCACGGCGTTCCTGCATGCGTGGGACGAGGATGCCATCCACCGCTCCGTGCTCGCGGGCCTGCTCACCCAGATCGGCATGCAGGACGAGGGCAGGGTGACCGCGTCGAGCTACTCGCACCTGCGCGGCGAGGCGAAGGCCGTCGCCTTGAAGCGGGCGCGCAAACGGGCGACCAACGAGTACCTGGGCACGCGCGGCGCCCGCTTCGCCATCCAGCCTGGCTCTCCCCTGTCCACGAAGCCGCCCGCTTTCGTGATGGCCGCCCAACTGGTGGAGACCAACCGGCTGTGGGCGCGCGACGTGGCGCGCATCGACCCGGCATGGGCGGAGGAGCTCGCCGGCGACCTGGCCAAGCACACCTACTCCGAGCCCCACTGGTCCACCAGCAAGGGCGCGGCCATGGCCCACGAGAAGGTACTGCTGTACGGAGTGCCCATCATCGCCGAGCGCCGCGTGCTGTGGGGAAAGGTCAACCCGGCGGAGGCGCGCGAGCTGTTCATTCGCCACGCGCTGGTGCAGGGCGAGTGGACCACCCACCACGAGTTCTGGAAGGCCAATCAGGCCGCGCTTGCCGAGGCCGCCGACGTGGAGGCCCGCACCCGCACCTTCGGGCTCGTGGCGGGCGAGGAGGAGCTATTCGACTTCTACGACGAGCGCCTCCCCGACCACGTGGTCTCCGCCGCGCATTTCGACAAGTGGTGGAAGGGCGCCCGCCGGGAGCACCCGGACCTGCTCACCTACACGACCGAGCTGCTCATGCCCGACGCGGCCGAGGTGGACCCGTCCCAATTCCCGGACACGTGGCCCCAAGGCGAGCTCACGCTGCCGCTCACCTACCAATTTGAGCCCGGCGCCGACGCGGACGGAGTGACCGTCCACATTCCCCTCACCGTACTCCCCCGCGTCACGCCCGACGGCTTCGACCGGCTGGTGCCCGGAATGCTGCCGGAGCTCACCACGGCGACCATCAGGGCGCTTCCCAAGCCCGTGCGCCGCCAGCTGGTGCCCGCCCCGGATGCCGCCAGGGACATCGTCGCGTGGATGGCGGTCCACACCCCCGCTTGGGAGGACCTTGCCCGTGCCGGCGACATGGCGGAGTCCTATCGCGACGCCTTCACGCGCGCCACGCGGGCGCTGCGCGACGTCACCATCCCGGCCGATGCGTGGGACGAGGTGGACGACCGTCTCGCGTCACACCTCAAGATGACGTTCCGGATCGTGGAGCACAAGAACGGCCGCGAGAGCGTCGTGGACGAGTCGACGCACCTACTCGCGCTCAAGCGTTCGCTCGCGCCTCGGACCGCCGACGCGGTGAGGCGGGCCGTGGGTGCGTCCCCCGATCATGGCCGCCAAGGCAAGGCCTCCGCCTCCGCAGCGCCAAAGCCCTCGCCGGCGGCCTTCGCTGGCGGGCCGGTTGTCGAGAAGAGCGAACTGAGCACATGGCCCGCAGGCCTACCTGGCGGAGTCCTTCCCGAGGTCATCGAGTCCGACGTGGGCGGCGGAGTGATCGTGCGCGGGTACCCGGGACTCATGGAGGAGAGGGGCGGCGCTGCGCTTCGCATCTTGGCCGACGCCCGTGAGCGTGACGCCGTACACGCGGACGGCGTGAGGCGCCTGTTGCTCACCGAGTGCGGATTGGCCACCAAACGGGTCACCTCCCGCTGGACGAGCGCGCAGTCGCTGGCACTCGCCGCGTCGGGCTACCGGACCACCGGCGCGCTGGTCGACGACCTTCAGCTCACGGCGATCCGCGCGCTGACCACCGTCACGCTCACGACTGCCGGCGGCGACGCGGTGGACGCCGCCGCAGTGCGTTCGGCCGACGCGTACGCGGCCGCTCGCGACCACGTGCGCGATCGGCTCGAGGACGAGATCTACCGCATCGTCGGCCTGGTGGTGCCGATCGCCGAGGCCTCCCGCGCGCTCGACGCAGACATCCGCGCCACCACGTCGATGGCACTGCTGTCCACCCTGGCCGACGTGCGCGCCCTGGCGGAGGACCTTGCCGGCGACGGCTTCCTGTCGCGCACCCCGCCCGGCCGGCTGCGGCACGTGCCCCGCTATCTCAAGGCGGCGCGCCACCGCATCGAGAAGGCGCAGTCACAGCCGGCGCGAGACGCCGAGCTGGCGTGGCGCGTGCGCGAGATTGCGGAGGAGGCTGATCGTGAACGCGAAGCCGCCGCGGGGAGCATCCCGGATGCGGCGCGAGCCGCCCGCATCAACGCCGCGCGGTGGATGATCGAGGAATTCCGCGTGTCGCTCTTCGCCCAGCAACTCGGCACCGACGGCCCCGTCAGCGAGAAGCGGATTCGGGCCGCGCTCGCCGCGCCGCCCGACTAGCCCGGGCACAAGTCCCGCTACGGGCCCGTGACCACCTTGAACGCGTCGTGGTGGGAAATGCCCTCATCGAGATAGGCGTCGCCGTACGGTATGTACCCGAGCTTCTCGTAGAACGGCATGGCCTGATCCTGGGCACTGAGTTCGACCCGCACGCTGCCGCCCGCGCCATGGCGTTCCAGTGCCGCGGCCTCCAACTCCTCCATGAGCGCGGTACCCGCACCCGTGTTGCGCGCCACCTTGCGCACCGCGACCCGGCCGATGTGCGGGACCGCCGGGTCCATGGCGCCGAACGCCCCCTCGCCGTGAAAGACGTCGGTGTGGGGCGCTAGCAATCGGCCGGTCGCGAGTGGGATGCCCTCGTCGTCAACCACGAGAGCGTGGAAGGTGCGCGGATCCGGATCGAGGGCGTCTCGCTCCGCAGCGGGGTCCACGCCCTGCTCATCGACGAAGACCTCGAAGCGGATCGCGAGCGCGACCTCAAGCTGTTCGGGCGTGGTCACGGGGACGCTCTGCATGGGTCTAGCCTCGCAGTTGCGCAAGCGCAGCCGCAAGATCCTCGGGGTATTCGGACACGACGCGCAATTCATCGCCCCGTGTGGGGTGTGCGAAAGCCAACTCCTTGGCGTGCAGCCACTGTCGCGTCAGGCCCAGCTTCTTGGCCTGGACCGGATCAGCGCCGTACGTGACGTCGCCCACGAGCGGATGCCTCATGGCGGTCATGTGGACCCGAATCTGGTGGGTGCGCCCCGTCTCGAGGTGGACCTCCACGAGCGATGCGGAGGGAAACATCTCCAGCACCTTGTAGTGCGTGATGGACGGCCTGCCACCCTCCACCACGGCGAATTTGTAGTCGGAACTGGGATGACGACCGATCGGGGCGTCAATCGTGCCCTCGGTGGGCTCCAGATGGCCCTGAGCCACCGCGTGATACACCTTGTCGATGGTGCGTTCCTTGAAGGCCCGCTTGAGCGCTGAATAAGCGGGCCCGGTCTTGGCGACCACCATCAGGCCGGACGTTCCTACATCGAGCCGATGCACGATGCCCTGGCGCTCGGCGGCGCCTTCCGCGGCCAGCGTCATTCCCGCATCGGCGAGCGCACCGGTGACAGTGGGGCCCTCCCAGCCGGGTGAGGGATGCGCGGCGACGCCCACCGGCTTGTCGATCACGGCGATGTCGGCGTCCTCGTACACCACGGTGAGGCCGCCGGGAATGGTCGGCTCGGGCATCGCCGCCCTGGGCTGAGGAATGTCTATGGCAAGAATTCCGTCACGCACGGTATCGGACCGGCCCACGGTGAAGCCCTCGAGCGAGACGCCTCCGCCATCAAGCAGTTCGGCCGCTTTGGTGCGACTCATGCCCAGCATCCGCGCCAAGGCCACGTCGGCGCGCTCGCCCACCAGCGCATCGGGCACGGGCAGATACCGGGTGTCGCTCACGGCGTGGCTTTGGCTGCGGGTGCCGGGTCACCCGGCGCGGGCTCCACGAGCCGCTTGCCAAACAAACTGACAAGCATGAACACCGCGGCGGCGCCGACGATGGCGATGTCGGCCACATTCCCCACAAAGACGTTGTTGTAGTTGATCATGTCAACCACGTGTCCCCGCCCGAACCCGGGCTCGCGGAACAGGCGATCGATCAGGTTGCCGAGCGCACCACCCAGCGCGACGCCAAAGAGCGCAACGGCCAAGCGTCCCCTCGCACGCCGGGCGTAGTACACGATCCCGACGGTCACGACGACGGCGATGCCGGTCAGCACCCACGTGTAGCCCTCGCCGAGCGAGAACGCGGCACCCGAATTGAACACCAACTGCCATGACAACGCGTCGCCCAGCACGGGATGACGCACGCCCGGCACCAGTGCGGACAGCGCCCACTGCTTGGTGAAGAGATCAATCGTGACCACGAGGGTCGCGGCCAACCAGACGGCGGGCCGAACGCTCAACGGCGCTCCTCGCGCTGCTTGCACGTCACGCAGTACTTGGCGCGCGGAAAGGCCTGCAGGCGCGCCTTGCCGATGCCCTGACCACACGAGACGCACGAGCCGAACGTGTGGTTCTGGATGCGGCGCAAAGCGTCAACCGACTCCTCGAGCATCTCGCGGGTGTTGTTCACGATCGACATTTCCTGCTCACGCTCCAGCGCGGTGGACCCGGCGTCGGCCTGGTCGTCGCCCGAACCCTCGGACGTGTGCAGGAGGTCGTCGAGGTCGTGCTCGCTGGCATGGAATTCTTCCACGAGGCGATCCACGTCGGCGTTGAGAGTGACCACGACGGCGCGCAATTCGGCGACCTTCCAAGGCTCCTCGCCTTCGCGCACGGCAAGAGCCTTGGCGTCGGCGGCCTTCAGGTCCGCGGGATCCACCTTGACGATGGGAACTTCAGTGCTTGTCATGAGGTCCTCACTTGGGTAACGCAGTGAGAGTAGTCGCACTGCAAGGGGAAGGCAAAGCGCCGCGCCGGTCCTTGCAGGCCGACGCGGCGCTCAAGCCGGGTGGTACTAGAAGTTCCAGCGTGGAGCGTCGGCCGGATCTTCGCCGGACTCGTCGTGATCGCCAGCGATCGGAACGAAACCCTCTTCGCCCGCGTGCGGGATCCGCTCCGCCTCGCCCACGTGTGGAGCCTGCTCTGGCTCTGGGTTGCCCCACTGCTCCCCGAACGCCGGAGCTGGCTCCGGCGCGCTCGCCAACTCCGGGTCAGGCACCGGTTCGGGCCCGGGCATCGAGCCGGGCACCGAATCGAACATCGAATCCGACACCGTGTCGGGCAAGGTTGGCGGAGCGGACGGCGTCTCGACGTCGGCCGAACCCACAGGGCCCGCACTCGCCTTGGACGCGTTGTGCTCCAGATCCCCCAGCAGGTTTTCCAGGTAGTTGCGCAAGTGGCCGCGGTAATCGCGTTCGAAGCGGCGCAAGTCGTCGATGCGGCGCTCGAGGTCGGCACGTTCAGTCTCGAGATCCTGCATGCGCCCGCGTGCGTCCGTCTCGGCCTGCTCGACGATGGTCTCGGCCTTGATCTTGCCCTCATCGATCAGGCGATCGCGAGCCTCCTCGCCCGCCTGAACGTATTCGTCGTGCAACTTCTGGGCCATGGCGAGCATGGTGGTCGCCGAGGGTGGGTTCGGGTCGGTGGCCGCCTGCAGGAAGGACTGCGACGGCACCTGGGCGGTGTCGGCACCGGGCGTCGCGGCCGGAGGCACCACTGCGCCGCCCGCTTGGGCCTGCGCCAGCCGCTGCTGGAGTTCGTCACGCTCGGCAGTCAAGGCGGCAATAGTATTGGCCACCTCGTCAAGAAAATCGTCAACCTCGTCCTGGTCGAATCCCTCGCGGTACTTCGTCTTGGAGAAGGCTTTGTTGAGGACGTCTTCGGCGGTGAGAAGTGCCATGCGTCGTCCATCCTTACTTTAGGGCGGCACTATGCGGCCGCCAGTTGGTCAATATTCACGTGCTCCCCCTAAGTATCGGAAAGCGCTTGAGTTCGCTGTTCTCTATCCGCCCAGGTTGTAGCGCACCTGAGCAAGCACCGAACGCAAAATGATCACGGCGAAGAACACAAGTAAGAATGCTACGTCAATTCGCACCATTCCGATGGTGAGCGGGGGCAAGACGCGGCGCACGGGTTTGATCAAGGGATCAGTGACGACATACACCGACTCCACCATCAGCGCGGAGAATCCCCGCGGCTGCCAATCCCGCGCGAAGGTGAATATCCACGACAACGCGATGCGCGCGAGCAGCATCAGCATCAGGATCAGGAGCGCAAACAGCGCGAGGTCTATGGCGAGGATCACGTGTCAAGGGTAACGGAGCGCCACGGCCCGGCCGGGCACCGCTCGATGTTAGTTCGAGAAGAATCCGGAGTCGGCCGCGGGCGGCTCGGCGTCGACGGCGATCTCGACGTGCGCAGGAGACAGCAGGAACACGGCCGTGGTGACCCGTTCGATGTTGCCGTGCAGTCCGAAGGACAGGCCAGCGGAGAAGTCGACAAGCCGCTTCGCCTCGGCGTCGGTCATTTCCGTGAGGTTCATGATGACCGGAACACCCTGGCGGAACGCTTCGCCGATGAGGCGCGCGTCGCTGTAGGAACGGGGCTTAATGGTCTGGATGCGTCGCAAGTCACCATGCTCGACGGGTTGGGGACGCTGATGGCGAACGGCCGACGTGCGTGGACGGGAATCGTGCTGCTCCCGCACGTGAGAGGCGTCGTGCAGGTTCGTGACGGGCGCGAGTTCCTCGTCGGCGTAGTCGTAGTCGTAGTCGTCACGGTCCGCGACTTCGAAACCGAAGTACTGCATCGCCTTGCGCATAGCGCTCATGGTTTCGCTCCGCTCTCACTTGCTGTGTCCTGCAACCTCCACGGTAGGTTGTCCGGGGCTTGCGCGGCCGCACCGACACGCCGGGCCATCCCCACGCGGTCACGACGGTGGCCCCTCGCACACGATGACTCCCGCCTGCCGCCCGGTGGTGCCCTCCCGTCGGTACGAGAAAAGCCTCAGCTCCTCGAACGTGCAGAAGCGGTGTCGGAAGACCCGGGTGAAGCCGAGTTCCGCGAGCCTGCCTACGACGGCGCGTGGAAGGTCCAGCGACGGCGTCCCCCAACTCGTCGTCGCCAACGCCGTCGGGTGGCTCCGCGATACGGTCGACGCCACCTGACTCGAGACTTCATAACACGTGCCGCAAATACATGGCCCGATGCTGAAGGTGACGGAATCGGGGTGCGACCGGGTCTGGCGAATGTCGATGATCGCCGCGACGGCGGCATCGACAACGCCCTTCCTCAGTCCTTCCCGGCCGATGTGCGCCGCCGCTACGGCGCCCGAGGACGCATCGTGCGCCAAGAGGGGCACGCAGTCCGCCGCGAGGGTCGCGAGCCCAAGCCCTCTGACGGTCGTGGTGAGCACATCCGCCACCGGCGGTTCGCGGCCGTCGAGGTAGGACTCGTCAAGTCTTGCGACGGCTATCCCGTGGTCGGGGCGCATGAAGATCACGGGCGTCCCCGCGCGATCTTGCACCACGCCACGGTTGATGCTGACGGCTGCGGCGGTGTCGCCGACGTGGGTGGCGACGTTAAGGCTCTCGTACGGCCCGGCGCTGACGCCGCCGTGGCGATCGGTAAAGAACGCCCTGACCGGTAGCCGGGCGTCCATGGCTACTTGAGGAACTCCGGAACGTCCAGGGCGTCATCGTCCGCCCACGAGGGGTGCACGTGGATCGCATCCGTGCGCGGCGCAGGATCGCGACGCGGCGTCGGCTCGGAGTCGGTCAGCGACGTGGGGAGGACATCCACCTCGACGGGCGCGTCCACCGGCTCCAGCTCCTCCGCGGAGGGTGTCGGTGCGGCCCCCTCGACGGTTCCCAGCGCGCCCAGGTGGCGGCGCACCGGAGGGGCGCCCCCGTCGAAGCCTGCCGCAATCACCGTGATGCGGAGCTCGTCGCCGAGCGCGTCGTCGATGACCGTGCCAAAGATGATGTTCGCCTCGGGGTGTGCCGCCTCGCGCACCAGCTTGGCTGCGGTTTCGACTTCCTTGATTCCCAGGTTGGAGCCGCCGGCGATGCTCAGCAGCACGCCATGTGCACCCTCGATCGACGCCTCCAGCAGCGGGGACGCGATCGCACCTTCCGCGGCCACGAGCGCGCGGTTCTCGCCGCGAGCGCTCGAGACGCCCATGAGCGCGGTGCCCGCGCCCTTCATGACGGACTTCACGTCGTTGAAGTCCACGTTGATGAGCCCGGGGGTCGTAATGAGGTCCGTAATGCCCTGGACGCCGCCTTGGAGCACCTGGTCTGCGGCGGCGAAGGCGCCGAGCACGGACAGGTTGGCGTCCTGGATATCCAGGAGTCGATCGTTGGGGATCACGATGAGCGTGTCGACCTCGTCGCGCAGCCGCTCGATGCCCGCTTCCGCCTGGTCGTAGCGGCGCCGTCCCTCGAAACTGAAGGGGCGCGTCACCACGCCGACCGTAAGTGCGCCGAGCGCCCTCGCGATGCGTGCCACCACGGGCGCGCCGCCGGTGCCGGTGCCTCCTCCCTCGCCTGCGGTCACAAAGACCATGTCGGCGTCGCGAAGGGCCTCCGCAATCTCCGTCTCATGGTCCTCGGCTGCCTTGCGGCCCACCTCGGGGTCGGCGCCCGCTCCGAGGCCGCGGGTCAGTTCGCGGCCGATGTCGAGCTTGACGTCGGCATCGGACATCAGCAGCGCTTGGGCATCGGTGTTGATGGCGATGAACTCGGCGCCCTTGAGGCCGACCTCGATCATCCTGTTGACGGCGTTGACTCCGCCGCCTCCGACGCCGACGACTTTGATCGCCGTGATGTAGTTCTGCGGTGCGGCCATGGCCTTCCCTTCAACATTAA
>NZ_JADQBE010000027.1:0-13649 GCF_016278765.1 Demequina sp.
GGGGAATGGGCGGGGCCGGGGGAATGGGTAGGCGCGGTCATCACAACTCCCTCACGTTCATGAGCGGCTCGAGGCGCGCGTAACTCAGCACCGGGCCGTCCACGCAGATGAACAGTTCGCGGAGTTGGCAGTGGCCGCACAGCCCGATGCCGCACTTCATGGACCGCTCCATCGACAGGCGGATCCGCGACGGGGGCAGGCCGCGGCCGGTCAGCGCCGACGTGGCGGCGCGCATCATCGCCTCGGGCCCGCACACGAACGCGAACGCCTGGCGGGGGTCGAAGCCGGCGCGGGTGATCAGTTCGGTGACGAAGCCAACCCGGCCCTTGTAGCCGTATGGCGCGTTGTCCACCGTCATCTGCACGTTGACGTCGTTGAGGTCCGCCCAGCGGCGCATCTCGGGCCCGTAGAGAATGTCGTCCGGGGTGCGCGAGCCGTACAGCAGCAGCACCTTGCCGTAGCGCTCGCGTTCGGCAAGTACGTCCAGAATCGCCGGCCGCAGCGGCGCCAGCCCGATGCCGCCGGTGACGAAGACGACGTCGTTGCCCACGGCGTCGGCCGCATCCCAGGTAGTACCGAAGGGACCGCGCACCCCCACCTCGGTGCCCGGCTCCGCGTTGACCAGGGCCCGGGTGACGGCGCCGACGTTGCGGATGGTGTGCACGAGCGGTGCCGGGGTGCCGTCGCTGGCCACACCCCGTGGGTCGCCCGAGATGGAGATGGGCACCTCCCCCACCCCAAAGGCGTGGAGCATCGTGAACTGGCCCGCGCGGAACGTCAGGGGTGCGCCGTCGACGGGATCGAGCAGCAGGGTGAACGTGTCGCGGGTGTCCTCGCGGACCCGGGTGATGGCGTACCGGCGCGGGACCATGGGGTCTGCGTGTGCAAACCCGCCGCTGTCCCTGACCGCTGCGTTGTTCGAAAACCCTGCGTCGGCTGGTGCCGTGGTCATTGCCGTCCGCCTTACGTCATTGCCGCGCTTGTCTTGGAGCCGAGACCGCTCATGCGGCCCAGGGCCGCCGCCTCCTCGGTGATGTCGATGCCCGCCGGGCACCAGGCGATGCAGCGGCCGCATCCGACGCAGCCGAGCATCCCGAACTGGTCCTCCCAGGAGGACAGCTTGTGGGTGATCCACTGGCGGTAGCGGGCTTTGGTCGACTCGCGCATGGGGCCGCCGTGGATGTAGCTAAAGTTCGCGGAGAAGCACGAGTCCCACACGCGGTGACGCTCGGCGCTCTCGCCGGCCAGGTCCGACACGTCCGACACCGTGGTGCAGAAGCACGTGGGGCACACCATGGTGCAGTTGGTGCAGGCGAGGCAGCGGCTGGCGACGTCCTCCCAGCGCGGAGATTCGGCCGATGCCTTGAGCACCGCGCGGACGTTCTTGCGGTCGATCCTGCGGGTTTGGAAGGTGGCTGCGGCGTCGGTGATCTGAATCGCGCGCGCCTTGTCCTTGGTGGTGCCCTCGGCGGCCCCCACGGCGTCGGCGAGCTCGCGGCCCGCATCGGTGCCGATCTCCGCGACAAAGTGGTGGGTGTCCTTGTCCAAGACTTCGGTCAGCAGCAGGTCGTAGGACGGTTCGGCGGTGTAGGGGTTGATCGAGCCCGGGCGCGGTCCGGTGCCCATCGAGGCGCAGAAGCAGGTGGCGGCCGGGTCACCGCAGGCGACCGCGATCACCAGGGTGCCGTCGCGGCGGGCCGTGTAGTGGGCGTCCTTGTAGCGGCGGGCGCTCAGCACCTGGTCGTGGATAAGGACCGCGCGCAGGTCGCAGCTGCGGACGCCGAGCAGGGCGACCGGGGCGGCGTCGACTTTGTCGCGCTCCACGGAGAAGTGGCCGCCGCGGTCATGGTCGCGCCGGCCGCGCCACACCACTTCCCCGGCCGGGAAGAACACCGGCTTGGTGGACTGGGCGGGGGCGGCGAAGCCGAAGTAGGCGCCGTCGCCGCGGTCGGTGAGTCGGTAGGTGGCGGGCTCTTGGGTGTCGCCGACGCCGCGCGGCAGGTCGGAGATCGACCGGATCTCCCCGGTAACGATCGCGTCGCCTCGTCGGGTGGGCCCCATGACGCGGAAACCGTGCTTGCGGAGCTTCGCGATGAGCACGCCCAGATCCGATGGGTCAAGGATTCGAATGTCGCCCATGACACGCCTCCGTTTTTGACGTTAGACCCGCAGGAGAAGTGTTGAAGGGACGTAGGTCCTCGCGGCGGCGGGCGCGGTGGTGCGGTGGCGGCGTTCGTGGGGCAACGGCCCAAGCCAGTGAAGCGTAGACGCGCTAGCTGCGGTTGTCGTCCTTCTTGGACGTGAAGCGCGACCCGGCTGCGGCGCCCTTGATCGCGGATCGGACGCCGCTGGTTTTGTCCCAGGCGGCCTCGCCGAAGCCGCTCGCGCCATCCCCGGCCGACTGCAAGGCCTTCATGGCGCGCGAGGGTTCGCTGGCACCGGGCTCGGGCTTCTCGTAGTCGAGCACGGATGAGGGGAAGACAGTGGGGGTCGTCGGGAAGGCAAGGTGCGCGGCCTTGACCACGTCGCGTCCAAACGTGAAGCTGCCGACGCCGCCGATCACCGCGCCGATGCCGAAGGGGCGCACCTTGCCGATAGTCCTGGCACCCACCTTGCCGGTGGCCTGCAGTGCCTGCCGCGCGAGCACAGTGGCCAGCAGTGCGAGTGCCGAGTCCGGGAGTTGCTGAGTGAGGACTTCGCCCCAGCCCTGCGGCAGGGCCTTGCCGACGCGGCCTGCCGCGACGGTGCGCGCCGTGTTGATGCTGCCCGCTCCGGTGGCTTGCATCACGAGTTTCGACACCTTGCTTTGCGACTTCTCGCCGAGCAGCATGCCGAATACGAGCGGGCGGGCCCTGTCCGCATCGCGTACTCGATGCCGTGGAGCTCGGTGGCGGCGAGCACGCACAGGGCGCTGGTTTCGTAGAAGAACAGCAGGTCGGCGAGGCCGAGCGTGAGAGCGATACCCGTGCCCACGGCCGGGATGGCGGCCGATGCGCCGACGCCGGTGCTGGTGAGGGTCACGGTGGCGACGTAGCGCCTCTCGAGTTCCCTGAGCAACTCCGCAGGGGACGCGTCCGGCTTGTCCCTGCGAAGCGACTTGAGGTATTCGAGGACCACGGGCCGCTGGATCGAGATCGCCTGGTAGATCCGCGTCTGGACGTTGTCGGACTTGGCGGAGTCGCGCGCGCTGGCGACTACCGCCTCGGGAAGGTTCTCGTTGTCTGGGGAGGTGGGCGTCCGGTTGTTGGTGGGCATGCGTCCCCAGCGTACTCAGGGCGGATGCGGCGAAGGGTGGGTTGCCGCTACCCGCGCCGTTGGGGCGCACAGCATGACGCCGTTTGCCAGGTCGGTGCGGCCGCCGTTTTCCCACCAGCGAATGTGGTGGGCTTCGCAGTGTTGGGATGGGGCGTGACATTTTGCGCATCCCCGGTCCCGTTCCGTGAGGGCGAGGCGTTGCGCCAGTGAAAAGAGCGTGACAATATCTGAGGGAGCACCCATGAGCGGCTTCGCAGTCATCGACCTGGAGACCATCGGGTTCGCCTGCAACCACACGGAACGGGTGTGCGAGATCCGCGTGGTGCTCGTGGCCCCCGACGGTCGACGCGAGGACTGCTGGTCCACCCCGGTCAACCCGCAGCGGGACCGCACCGTCTCACAACGCAGGCGCGTAGCACGTACACCGCGTCGACGTCATCAGAACGGCACGCCGCAATGCAGGACGGCGTTGGCGTAGGGCGTCGCCTCACCGGTCCTGACCAGCAGCACAGCACGTGCCGACAGTGCTTTGAGGCCCTCGTGCGAGACAAGCTCGGGTACGCCGAAGTGGTCCACGATCACGGCGTAGGCATCGGGGTTGGCCAACGGCGTATCGCTGGCGATCGTCACGCGTTCGACGACGAGTTCCTCGGCCAGTGCGTTGATCACCTGGGCGAAGGTGGGGACGCCGAAGACGAGGGCCAGGTCGACGACGGGGACACCCGGGGGGCGGGGCAGGCCGCAGTCGGCCACGACCACCATGTCGGTGTGTCCGAGCCGGGCGAGCGCTCCAGACAGTGCGTCGTGGAGGATGCCGCGGCGTTTCATGCGACCACCTCGGCCGCTGTCGGGTACGAGCCTTGCGCACCGCGTCGGGTCACCGCGTGGGCGGCCACCAACGTCGATTTCCGGATCGCCGACTCCAGGTCCAGGCCGTCGGCCAGCGCTACGGCGAGCGCCCCGACGAACGCGTCGCCTGCCCCGGTGGTGTCCACCGCGGCGACCCGTTGAGCCGGGACGTGGACGCCGCCCGGCGCCACATCGTCTCCGCTCTGCACGATGACCGCGCCCCGTCCGCCGAGGGTCACCACCACGGAGCGGGGACCGAGCTCTAGGAGCGCCGTGGCCGTCGCGAAGTCTTGGGAGATGGTGGGTTTCGGCGCCGGGGCGACGCCGAGCAGGAAGGCGGCCTCCGCCTCGTTGACCACCAAGGGGTCGGCCGCGGCGAGGGTCTGTGCGCTGAGGGCCGCCGCCGGTGCGGCGTTGAGCACGACTCGTGCTCCCGCGCGGGACGCGTCCGCCACGACGCGGTCGACCGTCTCGAGCGGGATCTCGAGCTGCACGACGAGGACGGCCGTCTCGGACCACAGGCCGGCGAGTTCGTCGACCACGTCGGCGTTCACCAGGCGGTTGGCGCCGGGCGAGACGACGATCGAGTTCTCCCCGTCGGGGGTGAGCAGGATCAGGGCCGTGCCTGTGGGGGCGTCGACCTCGCGCAGTTGCGTGACGTCGACACCAGCACGCATCAGGGAGCCGCGCAGCAGCCGACCGCTGTCGTCGCGGCCGACGCAGCCGACGAAGCTGACGTCGCCCCCAAGAAGGCCCGCGGCGACGGCCTGATTGGCTCCCTTGCCTCCCGGCGAGGTCACGAGGTTCGATCCCAGGACCGTCTCACCACCGGCGGGGCGGTGCTCCACGTCGATGACCAGATCCACGTTGGCCGAACCAACCATGATTATTTTGCGACGACTCACGTCATACTCCCTCTCGGTCCGCCGCAGCGCGGGCACACTGCGGCGGACCGTTGTGAAGGGGCGGGGGTGACGCGTCGGTCGGCTCGCCCCCCGCCCGGGTGGCTAGTCGGCGGTCAGGACAACAACAGGGACACCGACGACGGCGTCGACCGGATCACCGGCGAGCAGGGCGAGCGCGGCCTCCACGGCGGCGCGACCGAGCTCTTCGGGTTGCTGGGCGATCGAGGCGTACAGGGTGCCGGCGTCGATTGCCGCCACGCCGTCGTCCGTGCCGTCGAAGCCCACCACGAACACGTCCGTGCCGGCACGGGAACCGAGGGCCTGGATCGCGCCCAGTGCCATCTCGTCGTTCTCCGCGAAGATGCCGACGACGTCGGGGTTCGCTTGGAGCAGGTTGGTCGCGACGTCGAGCCCCTGAGCACGGTCAAAGTCGGCCGGCTGCATGGCGACGACCTCGATGTTCGGGAAGGCCGCGATGCCTTCGGAGAAGCCCTGGCCGCGTTCACGGGACGCGGACGTACCCGCCACGCCCTGCAGGACGATGACCTTGCCGGTTTCGCCGATGGCCTTCGCGAGCGCCTCGGCGGCCAGCTTGCCGCCAGCGATGTTGTCCGAGGCGATAAACGAGTCCACCTCGACGCCGGTGACCGCCCGGTCCACGGCGACGATCGGGGTGCCACTCTGGATCAGCGGAGCGAGCATCGCACCCGCGGCGTCGGAGTCGACCGGATTGATCAGGACGGCGTCCAGTTGCTGGGCGCTGAAGTTCTGCACCTGATCGGCCTGCTGGGTCGCATCGTCGCGAGCGTCGGTGACGACGAGCTCGACGCCTGCCTCGTCGGCGGCCGCCTGGGCTCCGTCGCGCAGGGAGACGAAGAAGGGGTTGTTCAGAGTGGACAGTGCCAGGCCGAGACTGACCTCGCTAGTGGCGGCGCCTGTGCCGCTGTCGATGGTGGCATCCGTGCCCGTGTCGGACGAGCAGGCCGCGAGGGCCAGCGTTCCGGCAAGGGTGACTGCGGCGAGCCGCAGGAATGGCTTGGTCATGCGAAATCACTTCCTTGTGTGTTGGTCCCCGGGGAGGTTCCCCGGGGGTCGTGCGGGTGGTGCGGGTGGTGCGGGTTAGTTGCGGCGCTTGCGGAGTGTGTCGGAGAGCACCGCAAGAGCGATGACGGCTCCAATGACGACCTGCTGCCAGAAGGAGGACACGTTGAGCAGATTGAGGCCGTTGCGGATCACGGCCAGGACGAGGGCGCCAACAAGGGTGCCGAACGCGCGCCCCTGGCCGCCCGCGAGTGAGGCGCCGCCGATGACGACGGCCGCGATGGCGTCGAGCTCGTAGCCGGCGGCCGCCTGCGGCTGGCCGGACGCCAGGCGGCCCGCCAGCACCAGACCGGCGACCGCAGAGAACGTTCCGGCGAGTCCGTAGATGATCAGCTTCTGCCGGCCCACGTTGATCCCGGACAGGCGGGCGGCCTCCTCGTTGCCGCCGATCGCGTAGATCGCCCGTCCGGTGTAGGTCCGGTTGAGGATGAAGGCCGCGAGCAGACCGAGCGCCACCATCACCAGCACCGGGACCGGTAGCCAGCCCCACAGCGAGCTGCCGAACCACGTTACGGCGGCGGGCTGGGCGACGGGCACGCCGCCCGACAGCACCAGGGTCAGGCCGCGGGCGATAGACAGCATCGCCAGGGTGGCGATGAATGCTGGCAGTCGACCGTAGGCGATGAGCACGCCGCTGACGAGGCCGGAGGCGAGGCCCGCCGCCAGGCCGAGGAGGATGGCCAACAGCGGAGGGAGACCGACGTCAGCGACCATGAGCCCGGTGACGATGGCGGTGAGCGCGGCCACCGAGCCGACCGATAGGTCGATGCCCCCGGAGATGATGACGAAGGTCTGACCCAACGCCAGGATGGCGATGACGGCCGCCTGCACGCCGACGTTCAGCAAGTTCTGCGTGCTGAGGAAGACCGGGCTCAGCAGGGCCATCGCCGCACCCAGCAGCAGTAGCGCGCCGAGCGCACCGTTGCGGCTGGCCGCGGAGCGCAGCCGCTCGGTGAGTCGCTGGGCGTTGGTCTGCTCGCCGGGGCGGGGGGAGGTTCGGATCGGGGGCGCGTCAGAGGGCACGGCTCGACTCCACTTCCTTGACGGCCAGGGCCATGATGGCATCCTGGGTGGCTTCTTCGTGGGTGAGTTCGCCGACGAGTCGGCCGTGCGCCATGACGAGGATCCGGTCCGACATCCCCAGGACCTCTGGGAGGTCGGATGAGACCAGCAGGACGCCACGCCCGGACGCGGTGAGCTCGTTGATGAGTTGGTAGATCTCGACCTTGGCGCCGACGTCGACGCCGCGGGTAGGTTCGTCGAGCAGCAGGACGGCCGGGTCGGCGGACAGCCACTTCCCCATGACGACCTTCTGCTGGTTGCCGCCGGACAGGTTCCTCACGGTGGTGCGGATGCTCGGGGTCCGGATGCCCAGGTCTGCGACGGCGCGGTGCGCGCCCCGTTCGAGCCTCGCCCGGTCGACGAGGCCGAGACGTGTCGCCGCGCGCAGGGAAACCAGGCTGAGGTTTTCCGCCACGCTGGCGCCCAGCACGAGCCCTTGAGCTTTGCGGTCTTCCGGCACCAAGCCGAGCCCGGCGTGGATCGAGGTCCGGACGTCATGCCGCGCGACGGGTGTTCCCCGGAGGGAGACGGACCCGGCGGTGTACCGGTCGGCTCCGAAAGCGGCTCGCAGCAATTCTGTGCGGCCAGCACCCACGAGGCCGGCGAGTCCGACGACCTCTCCCGCACGAACGGTGAGACTGATGTCCTCGAACGATCCCGGCGACGACAGGCCACTGATCTGAAGAAGGTCCTCACCGGGTGCCGTCCGGACCCTCGGGTACTGGGACGCAATCGCGCGGCCCACCATCAGCCGTACGAGCTCGTCGCGCGGCGTCGCGGCGCTCACCGTTCCGATGCCGACGCCGTCGCGCAGGATGGTGATGCGGTCGCCGATCCGCTTGATCTCCTCGAGGTGATGGGAGATGAACACCAGACCGACGCCCGCACTGCGGAGCTCGGTCATCAGGGCGAGGAGGCGGTCGACCTCGTCGTCGGTGAGCGTCGCCGTCGGCTCGTCGAGGATGAGGATCCGTGCGTCAAGGCTCAGTGCCTTGGCGATCTCCACGAGCTGCTGTCGGGCGACGCCGAGCGTGTCTACCGGAGTGCGGGGGTCGATCGTCAGGCCGACCCGGGCGAGGGCGGCGCCTGCCTGGGCGTACATGGCTTGCCGGTCGACGATCCCGAAACGGCGCGGAGGACGGCCGAGCAGGACGTTCTCCGCGACGCTGAGCCCAGGGACCAGGTTGAACTCCTGGTGGATCGTGGCGATCCCGAGCGCCTCCGCGTCCCTGGTCGTGTTCAGGGTCACCGGGTGGCCGTCTACAACGACCTGGCCCTCGTCCGGTTGATAGACGCCCGCGAGGCACTTGATGAGAGTGGACTTGCCAGCTCCGTTCTCGCCGAGCAGCACGTGCACCTCGCCAGCGTGGAGGTCGAACGAGACGCCACCGAGGGCGGTCACGCCCGGGAAGCGCTTGACCAGGCCCTCGACCCGGAGGAGCTCCACTCCTGTGTGGGGGCTTGTCTTCTCGCGTGCAGGCTCGTTCACCGGGATGCTCCTTGTGAACCTCGTGTCGACTCGCGGAGGTGAAGGACGCACCCGAGCCGATCGTCCGAGACCTCCCGGCCGGCGATCCGGTCGAGAAGCATCTCGACGGCGCGGCGACCAAGCGCAGCGGTGGGTTGCTCGATCGCCGTGAGCGTGGGACTGAGCAGGGAGAACCACGGCAGGTCGTCGAAGACCGCGACCGCAAGCGACTCGGGCACCGGCGGGGCGCTATCGCGATGCGTGGCGAGGTACTCGATGGCGCCCAACGCCATCGAGCCGTTTGCCACAAACACGGCGTCCGGGATCGAGCTCCCGGCCATCAGGGCGGCGAGCTCGATGCGGCCCGAATCGCGGCGAAAGTCTCCGTGGCGCACACGTGACGGGGGCAACCCGCGACCGTGCCGGGCCAAGGCATCGCGGAAGGCCGCCAGCCTTTGCCTCGAGCTGCCCGCCTCGTCGGGGCCGGTGATGATCGCAAGGTCTTGACGCCCGGTCTGCACCAGATGGTCGACGAGTTCGGTAATCGCGTCGGTGCCGTCGGCCAGCACCGAGGGCGCATCGACGTCTGCCGCGGGCCGGTCCACGAGGACGAGGTGATCGCCGCGCGCCGCAGCCTCGTGTAGCAGAGGCGATGTCTCGGCGGTCGGCACCACGATCAGTCCGTCGACCTGGCGCTCAAGCAGGATCCGCACGTAGTGGTCCTGCTGGCCGGGGTTCTCGTCGGCGTTGCCGATGATCACGGAGAACCCGGCCTGCCGGGAGGTGTCCTCGACCGCGCGGGCCAACTCGGTGAAGAAGGGGTTGAGGAGGTCCGACACAACCAGGCCGATGGTCCGGGTGCCGGTGCTCCGCAGCGACCGCGCGACGGCGTTCGGTCGATAGTTGAGGCGGAGTGCCGCTTCCTGGACGCGGGCCTGGAGCTCCGGAGATACGTTCGGATGGCCGGTCAACGCGCGGGAAGCCGAGGACGGCGCAACGCCGGCCGCGAGAGCGACATCTTTGATGCTCGTCATCGGGTTCCGTTCATCGGTGAACAGGTGGAATCGATTCCAAGGAATCGATTCCACAATCAGAGCACAAGCCGCCCCGTCGTGTCAACCCGTCGCGTTGCTTTACGGGAGACCTCCGCGGAGGTCGATACGTTGCCCAGGTTGACTTCCTCGGTGTAGCGGTGCGGCAGCCGCGCCCTGGGAAGGCGTCGGGATGAGCCTGTTTCTACAGTCTGGCATTGCCACTACTCCCCATCAACGCGCGATCGCCGACCCGAACGTCCGGAAGATGCCCATCGCGCGGAGGAGTGCCGCCTTCAAGACCACCAAGCCCGCTGCCCTGTCGCCGAGCATCCTCGCCCCCCGGCAGGCTCGAAACTCCTGTCCTGGCCAAGAGCCCGGCACCGGTCAAACCCGCCGTGAGCCGGGCCTGGAACGGCTGAACTTTGCGGGGATCCCTCATTGAGATGGACCCCGGCGCTACCCTCGGAGTACCGAGGGAGGGGACTACCCATGAGCGGCTTCGCAGTCATCGACTTGGAGACCATCGGGTTCGTCTGCAACCACATGGAACGGGTGTGCGAGATCGGCGTGGTGCTCGTGGGCCCCGACGGCCGCCGCGAGGACTGCTGGTCCACCCCGGTCAACCCGCAGCGGGACCGCACCGTCTCACAACGCAGGCGCGCAGCACGTGCACCGCGTCGACGCGACCGATGCGCGCATCGCGCCCACGTTTGACCGCATCGCGCCCACGTTTGACCGCATCGTCGGCGACCTCACGGACCTCCTGGCGGGGCGCGTCGTCGTGGCGCACAACAGTGCCTGTGACGCATCGCTCCTGGTAGCCGAGCATGCGCGCGCCAGTTGGTGGGTTGGCCTGACGCACGACATGACGTGGTGCACGATGCGTCTGGCGGGGCGGTTTGGGGCGCGGGCGAAGCTGGGGGGTGTTGCGCGCACTTTGGCGTGGAAGTGGCTGATGCCCACGCCGCCCTGGTCGACGCCGAGGCCACCGCCGCGCTGTTGGCCGCGAATATGCGCGCGGCGGGGTCGTTCGCGCGGGTCGAGGGCCTTGACGGCGCCGACGAGTACCTGGACCTGCGAGCTAGGGCATTGCAAGATCGCGTGCTGCTGGACAGGAAGATCTCTGTATCGCGTCCTTTGAATGCGCAGCGCCGTGCGCTGGAAGGCATGGCGACGACGCTCGGGCTGGGGGCAGACGACGTGGTCCGGCTGAACTGGCACCGCATGCTGCGTCTGTGGATAGCGGCGGTGATTGCCCGGGACCCGGGGAGCGGGTCGGGCGAGGCGCGCAAGGCTCGGGAGTACGGGATCCCAGTGGTGGGGGAAGGGGTGCTCGGCGCGTAGCAGGCCCGGATCCCGGAGCCATGTGCCGTCAGGGTCGGGATTTCAGTGATCCCCCGCGAAGCTACTTCCCGGTGACAACGGAGGCTCCGGGTTGGGTGCCTCCAGCCAGCAGTCGATACTCGAGCGCGAGTTCCTTCACTTCCGAGACGCTCGCATTGTCGACGATCCTCACGAGTTCCGCCAAGACTGCTGACTTCGCGTCCTGGATAGTCACCGATTCTTCAGATTCCGTGGCCACTTTGGGCCTCCTCTCATTTTTCAGGCCAGCATCGCAAGCCACTCCGACACGGTTGGCCAAAATTGGTGCTCGTCTGCTGTGACGTGCTACTGGCGGCAGGGAGACCGTCAACACGAGCGGCCCTGACTCACGTTTCGCGCTCGCACTCTCCTGGCGACGACCTCGAACTGCGGCAGCATCAGGGGGCGCAACCCGCGCAGCGCCGCTCGCTCGTTTCAGGCTCAATGACGATTCCTCGGAATAGACAGGGGCGTCCAAGACGTGCCCGCGCGAGGAACCCCGTCACTCCGCGGTTGCGCCGTCCCCGTCCTTCAACGCGTCGAACTTGGCCGCCATCGTCGCGTTGCCGCGGGTGAGCTTCTTGATGGTCACATCCTGTGCCTTGTCGTTCGCGAGGCGCAGGTTGCGCTCGGACCCCAACAGCGCCTCCTTGGTCTTCTGCAGGTGGTCGATGGACTTGTCGATCTCGTCGATCGCCAGCTGGAAGCGCCGCGAGGCGAGGTCGTAGTTCTTCCCAAAGGCGGTCTTGAACGCGTCGAGTTGGCTTTCAAACTCGGTGACGTCCACGCTTTGGGCGCGCACCAGCGCCAGCTCCTGCTTGTAGGCGAGCGAGTTCTGGGCGGCGTTGCGCAGCAGCGTGATGATGGGGATGAAGAACTGCGGCCGCACCACGTACATCTTGGGGTGGCGGTGGGAGACGTCCACGATGCCGCCGTTGTACAGCTCGCTGTCGGGTTCCAGGAGCGACACCAGCACCGCGTACTCGCAGCCCTTCTCGGTGCGGTCCTTGTCCAACTCGCGCAAGAAGTCCTCGTTCTTGTGCTTGGTGGCGGTGGTGTCGGATTCGTTCTTCATCTCGAACATGATGGAGACCACCTCGTTGTCCGCGTCGTCGGACTCGCGAAAGATGTAGTCGCCCTTGCTACCCGTGCGAGCGTCGTTGTCCTTCTCGAAGTACGCCTTGGGGAACGCGGTGGCGCGCAGGCGGTTGAACTCGGTCTCGCAGTGCTGCTCCAGGGTCTCGCCGACCATCTTGGTGGACAGCCGCGCCTTCAGGTCCTTGAGGCGTTCGATGGCGTCGTCGCGGTCCTTGATCTGGGTGTCGCGCGCCTTGAGCTCAGTCTCGTACTTGTCCTTCAGTGAGGCCTCCCCGAGTTTCATCTCGAGTTGGGCCTTCTCAAGCCCGCTGCGGAGTTCGTCGCGCTGCTTCTCCACCGCGGCGACCGCGTCCCGCACCGCGAGCTGTTTGGCCACGTCGTCGGCCTCGAGCTTGGCCTTGAGCGCCTGGATCTCGGAGTCCTTGGCGGCGGCGGCCTGCTGGAGCTCGGCCTCAAGTTGAGCCTTGGCGAGTTCGACGGCGTTGAGCTTGTCCTTTTCGGCCAGGGCGAGCCGCTCGTGCAGCGAGGCCTCGAACTCCTTGGTGCGCACTTGGGCGACGATGTCGGCGTAGCCAGCCTCGTCGATGGTGAAGGCTTTGCCGCAGTGCGGGCAGACGATCTCATGCATGGCGTGGGTCCCCTCGTTGCTCGCAGTTTATGGGGTGGGGCCGACGCTGGGGTCAGGCAACCGCCGACGCTGGGCTGGGGCCGCCACCACTGCCGGGCTGGGCGCGCTCGACGACGGACTACCAATCGGGCATTTAAGCCTGAGCTGAAATGAGAAATTCGGTGACCCGGCCCCGCAACAGAGGGGCTGTTCGCCAGGGCTGGTGCGCGTTCGCACCCCCGTGCGCGGAGCATCGTCCGCCACCGGGACGCCCTGCCCCATAATGCCCCGCTTGAGAACCGCTACGCAGCCAGCCCCAGCCGAGTGCGCACGGGGACTGCGCACGGGCGGTCCAGCCAGGTGACGTGGGCGGCGGTGGCGGTCAGCGCGCTGGAGGTCTGGTGGGGCAGGCACGCGACGGTGGTGGGGACGCCGGCGTCGGCCAGGGCGCGGACTGATCTGCGGAAGATGTGGGATCCGCTGGCGATCACCACCTCGCTGTAGCGGCTTGCGATGAAGTTGGTGTCCTCGAGTGCGGTGCACAGCGCGAGGTCCGCGCCGTGGCGGCCGCCCCGCACTATCAGGCGTGCGAAGGGCGCGAGTGCCTTGACGGTGAACGCCCAGTCGGGAGCGACGGCGATCACCAGATGGTCCGTGTCCTCGCGGAAGCCCACGGCGTTCAGCGACTCGGTGATCGCGAACTCCCAACACGCCGCACTGGCATCTGCTGGGTGACAGCCGAGGAGGTTCTGAGCATCGACAGCGATGAGGCGGCGACGTATGGGGGACATAACGGGCACCCTTCGTTGGGTTTTCACCCGGGACGGTCGCCTCGGGCTTCGTGTAACGAAACGATAACAAACGAATAACGGAAGCACAACGACGACACGGCGGTGGGGTGGGGAGAC
>NZ_JADQBE010000060.1:0-13344 GCF_016278765.1 Demequina sp.
GGAGCGCCCAACACCGGAGCGCCCAACACCGGAGCGCCCACCACCGGAGCGCCCACCACCGGAGCGCCCGACACCGGAGCGCCCGACACCGGAGCGCCCCACGCCCCCGCTGCCGGTGGCCGACCGCACGCTCGTGATGGGCGTGCTCAACGTCACCCCCGATTCGTTCAGCGACGGGGGCCGCTTTCTGGACGCCGATGCCGCGATCGCCCACGGCCTGGCCCTGGCTCGGGACGGCGCCGACATCGTCGACGTGGGCGGGGAATCCACCCGCCCCGGCGCCGAACGCGTGTCGCCGGACGAGGAGGTGGCCCGGGTGCTGCCCGTCGTGACCGCGCTGACCGCGCGCGGCGTGCCCGTGAGCATCGACACGATGCGGGCCGCGACGGCTCGCGCCGCGGTGGAGGCGGGCGCCTGCCTCATCAACGACGTCTCGGGGGGCCTCGCGGACGCGCTCATGCCCGGCGTGGCGGCGAGCGCCGGCGTCGACTTTGTGGCGATGCATTGGCGCGCCCACAGCCCGCACATGGACGATCTTGACCACTACGACGACGTGGTGGCCGAGGTCGCGACGGAGCTCGCCGCCCGCGTCGCCGCCCTGACGGCCGCCGGCGTGGCCCCCGACCGCATCGTGCTGGACCCGGGGCTCGGGTTCTCCAAGGTCATCGACTCGAATTGGCCGCTGCTGGCGCGCGTGGAGGAGTGGTCCGGCGGGCGCCGCGTGCTGGTGGGGGCGTCCCGCAAGCGCTTTCTGGGCGCGGCGATCTCCCGTGGGGGCCATGAGTCTCCGGCGGCGGAGCATCGGGACCATGCCACGACGGCGGTCACCACGCTGGCGGCGGCCAGGGGTGTGTGGGCCGTGCGGGTGCACGATGCCCGCGCCGCGCGCGACGCGATCGCCGTCGTCTCCGCTTGGCAAGACGCCGCAAAGGCGACACGATGAGGCCATGACGTGGATGTCGACTCCCTACCTGCGCTCCGGCGTGGAACTTGACCGACTCGCCGTCGAGGGGATCCGGGTCACCGGTCACCACGGCGTGCTGGACAGCGAGCGGGAGACCGGGCAGCTGTTCAAGGCCGACGTGGTCGCACACGTCTCCACCCGCGCCGCCGCGCTGCGCGACGATCTGAGTAAGACGGTCAACTATTCCGACATTGCGGACCGGGCCGCCGAGGTGCTCGCCGGCGACCCCTCGCAACTCATCGAGACGGTCGCCGAACACGTGGCGCGCGCCGTGCTCGAGATGGACGGCGTGTTCTGCGTGGACGTGCGCATCCACAAGCCGCAGGCGCCGCTGCACGTCGAGTTCAAGGACGTGTCCGTCACCATCCGCAGGGACGTCCGCACCGGCGGGCTGTGGGCGGACAGGCGCATCGGCTCCTCCGCCGGGATGTCCGACGATCCGCTCGCTCTCGACGCGCAGCCACCCGCTCTCGACCGGTTCGACGAGCGTCCCCAGCGGCCCGTGCCCGTCCTGCTCGCCATCGGCGGCAACATCGGCGATGTCGAGCAGACCCTTCGGCAGACCGTCGAGGAGCTGGACCGGTTCATGGGCATTGAGGTTCTTGCGACGTCCGCGCTCGTCGAGTCGGCCCCCGCCGGCGGGCCGCCGCAGCCCGACTACCTGAATGCGGTGGTGCGCATCGAGACCGTGAAGTCGCCGCGCGAACTGCTTGGCGTCTGCCACGGACTCGAGATTGTGCACGACCGCGAACGCATCGAGCCCCACGGCCCACGCACGCTCGACATCGACATCGTCGACTATGACGGGCTCGTGGGACAGGCGGAGGACCTCACGCTCCCGCACCCGCGGGCGCACGAGCGCGCGTTCGTGATGGTGCCGTGGGCGCAGATGGAGCCCGAGGCGGAACTCCCGGAAGTGGGGCGGATCGCCGAGGCGGCTCGCGCGATGGCCGCGTCCGTGACGTTGGTCGCCGATCCCTGGCCGGCGCAGCCGCCGGTCGCCATCGCGTGACGGACGTCGGGCGTTGAGGAGAAGGCAGCTGTGAGGCCACTGCGATGGAAGGTGCTCGCCGCCGCGGTCGCCGTCTCCGCCATGGTGGGTTGGGGCGGTAGCGCGCTCGCGTTGCGCGGTGGCGCGAGCCCCATGCTCGTTCCGTGGACCACGCTGATTGTCGGCGTCGTGCTCGGCGGCGTGGTGCTTGCGGCCGGGTGGGCGGTGCGCCAGGTGCGGCTCGGGCGTCGGCGCATGGATCCGACGAGGGCCGTGCGTACTGCGGTGCTGGGGCAGGCATCGGCGTATGCGGGCGCACTGCTCGCGGGCGTCTACGGCGGTTACGCGCTGACCCTTCTCCCGTATTGGGCGCACGCGCCGCGCCGGGAGGCGGCCATTGCGGCGGGCCTTGCCGCGCTGGGTGGGGCCGTGATGCTGGTGGCCGGCGTGATCGCCGAGCGGTGGTGTCGCATCGGTCCGGACGACGACGATGACGAGGGCAACGATGTGGCCGAGGCCGGGGTGGCACACTAGCCACATGACCTGGTTTAACCCTGACGACGTGGAGTGGACCCCCGCCTCGCGACAACTCATTCCGGCCCGCCTGATCGTGCTTGGTGTCGTGATGCTGCCGCCCGTCGTGGTCACCGTCATTCTTGCCGTGGCCGTGTGGAACGGCTTCTGGTGGTTCACCGCTGGCCTGGTGATCATCGCCGCGTGGTGCGCGTGGATCAGCGTGCGGCTGGTGCTGGCGCACGGCTGGGCGGAACGCGAGGACGACCTGCTGGTCAAGCGCGGGCGCCTGTGGCGTTCCGTCACCGTGGTGCCCTACGGGCGCATGCAGTACGTCGAGGTGGCGTCCGGGCCGCTTGCCAGGGCCTTCGGCATCGCGACCGTGCAGTTGCACACCGCCTCGCCGGGCACCGATGCCTCCCTCAGTGGTGTGCCCGCGGACGACGCTGCCCGGCTGAGGGACCGTCTCACGTCGAGGGGCGAGGCCCGGCTGGCGGGGCTGTGAGCACCCTGGATCACGTCTATTCGGCGCCGCGCGAGTGGACGCGGGTCCACCGCGCGTCGCCGCTGCTGGGTGGCTGGGCGGTGCTCGCGGGTGTCGCCGGCTACTGGTTCTACACCACGCAGCCTGGTCAGGCGGCCGGCGACGGGGCGCGGCAGCTGCACATCTCGATCCTGCTGGTGGCGGCGGCCGCGGTGGCGGGCGCGCTGATCGCCATCGGCTTCGGCTATCTCGGCTGGTATTTCCACACGTTCCGGATCACCGACGAGGCGCTTGAGCAGCGCAGGGGGGTGGTGTTTCGCCAGCAGCGGCAGGCGCGGCTGGACCGGCTGCAGGCCGTCGACGTGGTGCAGCCGCTGATGGGTCGCCTCTTCGGCTTCGCCAAGATCACGGTCGAGGTCGCCGGCGGCGCGAGATCGGGGATCGAGTTGCAGTTTCTCCGCCTTGCCGACGCCGAGGCGCTGCGCAACGAGATTCTCGCCTTGGCCGCGGGGTATCGCGCGGAGGTGGCGGCGGGTCGCGACGGCGCCGAGCCGCCCACGCGGTCCGGGGGACTGCGCGCGGAGCTCGAGCAGTTCAGGCTGGCGCCCGCGCCCGGATCGGCTCGCACTGCGGTGGCCGCGGCCGAGGAGCGGCCCCTGGTCGCCGTGCCCGTGCCCCGGCTGCTGCTGTCAATCCTGCTGTCCGGGGGAACCATCGCCTCGGTGGCGATGGTGCTCATCTTTGTGGGCGGGTCGGTCGTGGTGGCGATCCTGGTGCCGGGGGTCGACATCGTGGGGGCCTTCCTCGGCGGCGGGTTCCTGGGCCTGCTGTCGGGCGCGGCGGGCATGGTGTCGGTCCTGCTCGCCTCGCTCAACCGGGGGGTGAACTTCCGGCTCGGCATCTCGTCGGACGGGGTGCGCATCGCGCACGGCCTGCTCGAGACGCGCAAGCAGACCGTCCCGCCCGGCCGGGTGCAGGCCGTGCACTTCAAGCAGTCGCTGCTGTGGCGGCGGCGCGACTGGTGGGAGATCGTCGTCAACGTCGCGGGCTACCAGGACAATCAGCAGGCGGTGTCGACGCTGCTTCCCGTGGGCACCCGCGAGGACGCGCTCGCCGCGCTGTGGAGCGTGCTGCCGGACCTGGGCGATCCGGACCCCCAAGGCACCGTGTCGCTGGCACTGTCGGGCAGCGGCGCCGATGGCGGATTCGTGACCTCGCCCGCGTCCGCCACGTGGGTGGACCCGCTGCAGCGCCGCTTCCGCGGCGTGCGTGCCACCGAGACGGCCCTGTTCATTCGTCGGGGCTGGCTGGTGAAGGAACTGATCGTGGTGCCGCACGAGCGCACCCAGTCGCTTGCCCTGCGGCAGGGGCCGATCCAGCGCGCGCTCGGACTTGCCGACGTTGCCGTCCACTCGACCAAGGGCGCGGTGAGGCCGGTCGCGCAGCACCTGGCCGTCGCCGACGCGGTGGCCCTGCTCACCTCCCAGGCTCGCAGGGCGCGCGCCCGGCGCAAGGTGCAGACCCCGGAACAGTGGATGGAAAAGGTGGGGTTGCTCGATGACGGCGCCGAGTAACGCGTCCAGGCCGGGACGCCTGAGCGTCGGCGTGATGGGCGCCGGCCGCGTGGGCGCCTCCATCGGCGCTTCCCTTCGCCTCACGGGGCACATGGTCGTCGGCGCCTCCGGCGTCTCCGATGCCTCGGTCACGCGCATCGACACCATGCTCCCCGGCGTGCCCCGCCTCGACGTCCAGGAGGTGGTGCGCCGCGCCGAGCTGGTGTTCCTGGCCGTTCCCGACGACGCGATCACCGAACTCGTCGAGGGTCTTGCCGCGGTGGGCGCGTGGCGTGCCGGTCAGCTCGTGGCGCACTGTTCAGGTCGCCTGGGCCTCGACGCCCTCGCCGCCGCGACCCGTGCGGGCGCGATTCCGCTGGCGATTCACCCCGCCATGACCTTCACGGGAACGTCTCTCGATCTGGACCGCATGGTCGGAGCCACGTTTGCGGTGACCGCGCCCGCCGCGTTTCTGCCGATCGCACAAGCGCTCGTGGTGGAGATGGGCGGCGAGCCGGTGGTGCTGGAAGACGCGGCACGCCCGCTGTATCACGCGGCACTCGTGCACGGCGCGAACCATGTGGTGACCCTCGTGTCACAATCGGCCGCCCTGCTGGCGGCGGCCGGCATCGACGATCCCGGCAGGCTGCTGGGCCCGCTGGTGCACGCCTCCGTGGATGGCGCGGTCGCGGACGCCCCGGGCGCGGTTTCGACGCTCACGGGACCCGTGGTCAGGGGAGACGCCGGTACGGTCGCCGCTCACGTGGCGGCGCTCGCGTCGCGACCCGAGGCGGCCCAGGCGTATCGTGCGATGGCGCGGGCGACGGCCGACATCGCCCTTTCCGGTGGGCGCATCGGCCCCGCGGACTATGCGGCGGTCATCGCCGCCCTAGGAGACAGCTGACATGCTCATCGTTCGCACCGCAGCGGAGCTGGCCGAGATCGAGCCGGCCCGCAAGGGGAAGAGGCGCGGACGCCGCGCGGTCGTGATGACCATGGGCGCGCTGCACGAGGGTCACCTCGCGCTCGTGCGCGCGGCGCGGGAGAGCGCCGACCAGGTGGTCGTCACGGTGTTCGTCAACCCGCTCCAGTTTGACGACGCCGCAGACCTCGAGCGCTACCCCCGCGACCTCGACGCCGATGTCGCCCTGCTCGATCCACTCGGCGTGGATGTCATCTATGCGCCGTCCGTCGAGGACGTGTATCCGGGGGGTCGCCCGATCGTGACCGTGTCGGCAGGGGCCATGAACGACGTGTTCGAGGGCGCGCACCGTCCGGGCCACTTCGACGGGGTGCTGACCGTGGTGCTCAAGTTGATGCAGTTGACCCGGCCCGACGTGGCGTTCTTCGGTCAGAAGGACGCCCAGCAGGTCATCGCCATTCGCACGATGTGTCGCGATCTCAACGTGCCCGTCGAGATCGCGGTGGTGCCGACCGTGCGGGACGAAGACGGGCTGGCGCTGTCGAGCCGCAACCTGCGCCTGTCCGCGGCGCAGCGCGCCGACGCCCTGGTGCTGCCCCGCGCGCTGGCCGAGGCTCAGCAGGTGCTGGACGAGGGCGGGCCGCTGTCGCTCGCGCTGACGGTCATGCGCGCCGCGTTCGCCGAGGTTCCCTCCGTGGTGCCCGACTACATCGGCGCGATGGATCCGGCCTCCGCCCAGCCCGTGCCGGACGACTACCGGGGAGACGTGGTGCTCGCGGTCGCCGCCCGCGTCGGCGACACGCGACTCATCGACAATGTTGCGACCCGCGTGGGACCCCCCGCGACCGAGGACGATGCGTCGGGTGAGGTCCCCGCGACCGAGGACGATGCGTCGGGTGAGGTCCCCGCGACCGAGGCGCCGGACGCCTCGAAGGGCTGAGGGCGCGCGGGGCGGGCCTAGGCTGTGGCCATGACGCGCTTCGTGCAGAAACTGTCGGCGCCCACACCGGGGTGGACCACCAGTGCCGACGTGATCGTGGTCGGCTCCGGCGTGGCCGGACTCACGGCGGCGCTCGAGTTGCGGCGCCAGGTGGACAGCGTGCTGGTGGTGACCAAGGGGCTCCTCAGCTCGGGCAACACGGTGTGGGCGCAAGGCGGCATCGCGGCGGCGCTGCACCCGGAGGACACGCCCGCGGAGCACTTTGACGACACCCTCGAGGCGGGTGCGGGCCTGTGTTCCGAGAGCGCGGTGCGCGCGCTCGTGACCGAGGGCCCGGACCGGGTGCGGAAACTGGTTAGACGCGGCGCGCATTTCGACACCGACCCCAGTGGCGGACTGACACTCACCCGTGAGGGCGGGCATCACCGCGATCGCATCGTGCACGCGGGCGGCGACGCGACGGGTGCGGAGATCTCCCGCGCGCTGGTCGCGCGGCTCGAGGCGGTGCGCGCCGACCCACGCATCGAGGTCATCGAGAACGCCATGGTCGTCGACCTGTTGACGGCCGCTCCGGGAGGCGACGGTCGGCCCGGTCCCGTGTGCGGCGTCACCCTCCACGTCATCGGCCAGGGCACGCGCGACGGCGTGGGCGCGGCGCTGGCCAAGGCCGTCGTGATCGCCACGGGCGGCATCGGCCAGGCCTACCGGTCCTCGACCAACCCGGCGTCGGCCACGGGGGACGGGGTGGCGGCGGGCCTGCGCGCCGGCGCCGCGATCGCGGACATGGAGTTTGTGCAGTTTCACCCCACGGTGCTGTGGCAGGGCGTGGCGGCCCGTGGCCAGCAGCCGCTCATCTCCGAGGCCGTGCGCGGCGAGGGAGCCCACCTGCTGAATGCGGCGGGCGAGCGGTTCATGCTGGGTCGCCACGAGTTGGCGGAGCTGGCGCCGCGGGACGTGGTGTCGCGCAACATCGTGCGGATGATGGAGGAGGAGGGTTCGGACAACGTCTTCCTCGACTGCCGCCACCTGGGTGGGGACTTCCTGCGCGGGCGCTTCCCCACGATCTGGGAGCGCTTGGCGGAGTTCGACATCGACATGGCGACGGACCTGATTCCCGTGGCGCCCGCGCAGCACTTTCACTCGGGCGGCATCCTCACGGAGCTCAACGGGCGCTCGACGGTGCGCGGACTGTATGCGGTGGGGGAGGCCGCGTGCTCGGGAGTGCACGGCGCGAACCGGTTGGCGTCGAACTCCTTGCTGGAGGGGCTCGTGTTCGCGACGCGCGCGGCGGCCGACGCTGCGGGCCTGGTGGCAGACGGCACGCTCACCGGCGCGGATCCCGTGGAACGCACGGGTCCCACATCGTTGGTGCCCGCCACGATGCGTCCCAGGATTCAGTCGGTGACGCACCGCGGCGCGGGGCCGTTCCGTGATGCCGCCGGGCTGCGGCGCGCCGCCGACATCCTCGCGGCGACGCGCGTCAAGTTCCACACCACCAACGGCACCACCGTGATGCCCCAAGCAGCGGAGTGGGAGACCACCAACGTGCTGGGCGCGGCGTCGGTGATCGCCGAGGCGGCGCTCGCGCGCCAGGAGAGCCGGGGCGGCCACCAGCGCACCGACTTCCCGGACACGTCCGATGCGTGGCGCGTGCGGCTCGCGGCGACGCTCGACCCGGACGGCCAACTGGAGCTCATGCGGGTGCCGCTCGAGCTCGGATAGATGCGGCATCGGCCCCGCTACCCGGACGGCCAACTGGAGCTCATGCGGGTGCCGCTCGAGCTCGGATAGATGCGGCATCGGCCCCGCTACCCGGACGGCCAACTGGAGCTCATGCGGGTGCCGCTCGAGTTCGGATAGGTGCGGCATCGGCCCCGCTACCCGCCCGCCCAACGCTGCGAACCAATCTCGCGGCGACACGCCGAGTGAGGCGCGAGCGCGGGCGTCGACTGGCCGGGGTGTCGCGCGTTTGGGTGGTTCGTACCGTCCGTGACCGCGCTTCCGAACCGGGGCTCGCGGGGCCAATGGGCGGGTGGGGTTGCGCCTCGGTGGACAGGACATCGGCAAGGGAACCTGTGGTTCCCCCGCCGACGGAGATCCCCACGATCTCTATCGCGACGGCCGTGGGCCGCCACGCCCTATGCGTGTACGAGCGGGGTGGCTGGCCCGTACGCCAATTCCAAGTCCGGCAGCGACGTCTGCATCGTGAGCATGCCGCCGTCAAAGTTCGCGGAGTCGAAGCCGGACTGCGCGAGCACCCGGTGCGCGAGGTAGGAGCGGAACCCCGACGCGCAGTGCACGCGCACGGGGCGGCCGTCCGCCAACTCACGGATGCGCTGCAGGTTGGCCCGGATCTCGTCGTGCGGAATGTGCACGGCCTCGGGCAGGTGTCCGCGTTCCACCTCGCCGGCGGAGCGCACGTCCAGGATGAGCGCATTCTCGCGAGCCCACTGAACGTCCCGTGCGTGCCACAGCGTCAGGTTGCCGGACACGTAGTTCTGCATCATGAACCCAAGCATGTTGACCGGGTCCTTCGCGGAACCAAAGGGCGGCGCGTAGGCGAGCTCAAGCTCGGCGAGGTCGTCGGCGCCAAAGCCGGCGCGCAGCGCGGTCGCGAGCACGTCGATGCGCTTGTCGACTCCGTCGCGGCCCACGCCCTGGGCGCCCAGCAGCGTGCCGTCCGGCGCGAACGTCGCCATCAGGTGCAACTGCTGTGAGCCGGGGTAGTAGCCCGCGTGGTTGAGGTGGTGGGTGTGGTGGACCACGTACTCCATGCCCGCCTGGTCGAGCATGCGGGGGCTCGCGCCCGTGACGGCCGCCGTCAGCCCGAAGACACGGACGATCGCGGTGCCGAGCACCGGCTTCGCATCCTTGGCCACGCCGTAGATCGACTCGGCGGCGCGGCGGCCCTGACGGTTGGCCGGGCCGGCGAGCGGCACGGGTGCGACCACACCGGTGACGCCGTGGCGGACCGCAATCGCGTCGCCGACGGCCCAGATGTGCGGGTCGGCGGTGCGCTGCTGCGAGTCCACGATGATGGCGCCGCGGTCGTCGACCTCGAGGCCGGCGGCGGACGCGAGCTGCGAGTTCGGGCGCACGCCCACGGAGACCACCACGAGGTCCACGGTCGCGGCAGCGCCGTTGGTCAGGGTGACGGTCACGCCACGCTCGGCAGGCTCGATCGCGGACGCGCCAGCGCCGGTGATGACGTCGACACCGTTGGCGGTGAGCTCCAACTCGACGAGGCGCGCAAGTTCGGGCGCCAGCGGGGGCAACACCTGGGGAGCGAGTTCGATGAGCGCGACGTCGAGGCCGCGCTCGCGGAGCGCCTCGGCCGTCTCAAGGCCGATGAAGCCGGCCCCGAGCACGACGGCGCTGCGCGCATCGGACACTCGTTCGGCCAAGGCGATCGCGTCGTCGACCGTGCGCAGGTGGGTGACCTGGGGAAGGTCGACTCCGGGGATTGGGGGCATGAAGGCGTTCGCGCCGGGCGACAGCACCAGGGCGTCGTACGCCACCGTCTGCTGGCCGTTCGGGCCCACGACCGTCACGGTCTGGGCGATGCGGTCGATGCCGGTGACCTCCGTGTTGACGCGCACGTCGAGGCCGAGGGAGGATCGCAGCGTCTCGGGCGTGTGCAGCAGCAGCGACTCCTGGGCGGGGATCTCGCCGCCGACGTGATACGGCAGTCCGCAGTTGGCGAAGGACACGTAGGGGCCCTTTTCGAACACGATGATCTCGGCGTTCTCGTCGAGGCGACGGGCGCGGGCGGCGGCGGACATTCCTCCGGCGACTCCGCCCACAATGACGATGCGCATGGGTACTCCTTGGGTTGGCGATGCCGGGCTAAGTGGGGTGCCATCGGCGACTTCTCCCACGATAACATATACCCCCAGGGGTATAATTCCCGAGGGTCCCACGTTAGTCTCTGACTGTGACCCAGTTCCAGCGTGCCTCGTGGCTCGCAGTCCTGATAGTGACCTTGGTCGCGTTTGGCCTGGTGGTGCCACGACTTCCCGCGTGGGGAGACGAAACGGTAGCACTTGTCGCCGACACCGAGGTGGCAATGGCGACGGCCTCGGTGGTCATTCCCGCTGGTTGGGACCTGGATATCGCCGCTTCGTCGCAGCGGAGGCCGGTGGCATCGCGCGGCGCCGTGGAGGTCAGCACCACCGACGCCGTGTGGCTGGGAGATACCGCGGCCCTGCTCGCCAACGTCTCGCGCCTGCTCTTCGACGGGGAGGCCGTGATTCCGGACGTCGCCTCCCAGGCCGACGCCCCCGCAGGCGACGCATCGTCGCGCGACGTGTGGCAGCTGACCCCCGCCGCGGCCGCGAGCCCCCATGCCCCGGTCCGGGTCGACGTGATCCGCGAAGGTCAGGGCGTGGTGCTGGTGACGGCGCGCGGCCCCGCCAGCGACGTCACGGCCGCGTCCGACGCCATCGACGCGATCTCCGATTCCGTGCAACTCGACCTGTCCACGCTCGATCTTGAAGTCCGCGGATGAGGGAACTCACGCGCGCACGCTTCGCGCTGGGATGGTGGGCCCCGCGCCGCGCCGGCTGGTGGGTGCTGATCGCGGCGTCGGCCGTGGGCGCCGTCTGGGTGTGGCAGGGGCTCGTGCCCGGCTGGCGAGACTTCCCCCAGGTGGGGCCCACGGCGCTCGTCCTCACGGTGCCGCTCGTCGTCGCGTGGTGGTGGCTGCTCCGGATCCCGCAACTGTGGGCGCGCATCGCCTCATCGGGGGCAATCGCGGCCATCGCGTGGGGGGCGCTGGTGGCCGCCGGCGTGTATGCGCTGCCCTCCAACGCCGCGCTCATCACCGTGATCGGCCAGCGCACGAGCATCGACTTCGCTCAGGCGTGGGGACCCGCGCTGATCGCGCCCCTGACCGAGGAGACCGGCAAGGCGATGGGCATCGGCGTGGTGCTGCTCGCCGTCGGGCAACGGCTCCGTACGCCCATGGACGCGGCCCTGTTGGGGGCCTTCGCCGGCCTCGGCTTCACGCTCACCGAGGACGTGCTCTATGCCTTCAACATCGCGTACGTGAACCTGGGGGAGAACCAGTTCGTGTCGACCGCGCTGATCTACCTGCTGCGCGCGGTCGTGTTCGGCTCCGTCTCGCACGTCGCCTTCTCCGCCTTCGTCGGCGCGGGGCTCGGATTCCTCCTCGTGGGAAGATCCCGCGGGAGGGTGCGGCTCGGCGTGGCGCTCATCGCCCTCGGCCCCGTGCTCCACGGGCTGTGGAACTCGCCGTGGCTCGCGCCGCTGTGGTTGCGCGTCGTGTACCTGGTCGCGGTGCCGCTGATCGTGTGGTGGGTGTTGCACGTGGTGAGGCGCAGCGAATACGTGTGGTTCAGGGCGGTGTTGTCGACGCCTGGGGCACTCGGCGCCACTCCGCCCGCCTATCTCGATGCCGTCCGGCCCACGTGGTGGCAACGTCGCGCCTACAGGGCCTCCGTCGCGAGGGCCTACGGTCGGGCCGCGATCGCCTCCCAGCGTGCCGTGGAGGCGGAACTCAGCGATCTCGCCGACGCCATTGACGTGGGGGACGGTGCGGCCGCCGCCGCGTTGAGAACGCGGCTGGAAGCCCGGCTGGTGCCCGGGGTGTAAGTCGCCGTCCTAGGCCAGCGACATGAACATCCGTTCGAGGCGCTGGCGCGCCTCGGTTTCGTCCTCGTCAGAACGGATGCACTGCTGCAGGCCGGCCGCAATCATGGTGAAGCCCGCGCGGTCGATGGCCTTCGACACGGCGGCCAGCTGCGTCACCACGTCGCCGCAGTCGCGGTTCTCCTCGATCATGTTGAGCACACCGGCCAACTGACCCTGGGCCCGACGCAGGCGCTTGATCACCGGGTCAAGGTCTTCGGGGTCCAAATGAACAGCGGACATGACGCCTCCCTTTCGGCGGGTGCGGATACACCACGTCCTCGCAAAGGATACCCCCGCCCGTACCCTGAGCGAAAGGACCTCGGCCCCGGAACCGTCTGGGCGTCCCGGGCGCGCCACAATGGGACCATGATGCCCGAGAACCTTCCGCAAGACCGCGAACTCGACCGCGCGTGGCTGTCGGCCACGGTGGCGGCGGCGCTCGACGAGGACCTGGGCGGCACGCCCGGCCGCGACGTGACGACGCAGGCGACCATCTCGTCGTCGGTGGCCGTGGTGGGCGACGTCGTGTTCCGCGACGACGGCGTGCTTGCGGGCATCGACGTCGTCGACGAGGTGATGTCCCAGGTGGCGCAGCGGCTCGGCCTCGCCACGCCGACCGTCGAGCTCCTGGCCGCCGACGGCGATCTGATCGCCGCAGGATCCACCGTCGCGCGCATTGCAGGCGCGGGTCACGCGGTGCTGATCGGCGAGCGGACTGCGCTCAACCTGATGTCGCGCGCGTCGGGCGTGGCTACCCACACGCGCCGGTGGGTGGACGCGCTCGCGGGAACGGGCGCCCGCGTGCTCGACACCCGCAAGACCACTCCGTTGTTGCGAGAACTCGACAAGTACGCGGTCAGGTGCGGTGGGGGTGTCAACAAGCGGTGTGGACTGTACGACTGCGCCATGGTGAAGGACAACCACATCGTGGCCGCTGGCTCGGTGACGGCGGCGGTGGACGCGATCCGCGCGGCCTTCCCGGACGTGCCCATCCAGGTGGAGGTCGAAACGGAGGCCCAGGCGCTCGAGGCGCTCGACGCGGGCGTCGCGTTTCTGATGCTCGACAACATGTCGCCCGCCCAGATGCGACGCCTGGTCACCCGCCTCCGCGGCCTTGAGGGGCGGTATGGGGGCATCCAACTCGAGGCGACGGGGGGTCTCACGTTGGACAACGCCGCGGCGGTCGCGGCCACGGGGGTCGACTTCATGTCCGTGGGGGCGCTCACCCACAGTTCGCCGATTCTGGACATCGCCCTCGACCTTCGCTGACTCTGCTGGGCCCCGCTCACCTCGGCCCCCGCTCACCTCGGCCCCCGCTCACCTCG
>NZ_JADQBE010000008.1:0-97410 GCF_016278765.1 Demequina sp.
GTGAGGCACGCACCCAACTTTCGCGAGCATCTTGACATGAGGCACTACGCGTGGCGCGCTCGCTCGGCCCGCCGCGTCCCCCCCCTTGTCTACAGTTCCGCCTCACGGGCAGTGGCCGCGCCCGCGTCGGTCGGCCTGGTCGAGTAGGTGGCAGACTCGTCCTCATGCCAGGTATGAACCTCACCAAGAGCGAAGCGGCCGACCGCGCCGCGCTGATCCCGTCCGCCACCTACGACATCTCGTGGGACTTCACGGGTCCGGGCGATACCTACCGCAACCGCACCGTCGTCACCTTCGATGCGCCGGCAGGTGCGAGCACCTTCCTGGACTGCATCGGCGCCACGGTCACGAGCATCACCCTCAACGGCACGGCGCTTGCTCCCGCGACGTACGCCGCGGATGGCCGCGTCGAACTATCGAGCCTGGCAGAACACAACATTGTCGCCGTCGAAGCCGACTTCGCGTACCGCACCGACGGCCAGGGCATCCACCGCTTTATCGACCCCGAGGATGGCGAGGTCTACCTCTACAGCCAATACGCGGCGGCCGACGCGCATAGCACCTTCCCGTGCTTTGACCAGCCCGACATCAAGGCGACGTTTGCCATCGAGGTGCTCGCGCCGGCCCACTGGGTGGTGGTATCGAACTCCCCCACCCCCGAGCCGACGCCCGTGCCCGGGGCCACCACGAGCATCGGCGAGGGCGGGGTGAACCGCTGGACCTTCGCTCCCACCGTGCCGCTGCCCACCTACGTGGCCGCCGTGGTGGCCGGGCCCTACGCATGGGCCGAGGGCAGCCTCCGCACCCGCAGGGGTCCGCTCAAGGCCCGGGTCTATGGCCGCAAGAACCTGGCCGCCCACCTGGATGCCGAGGAGATGATCGGCACGGTTCAGGCCGGCATGACCCTGTACGAAAAGGTGTTCGACACCGAATTCCCGTACGACAAGTACGACCAGGTGTTCGTTCCGGAATACAACCTGGGGGCCATGGAGAACGTGGGCTGCGTGACGTTCTCAGAGGACCACCTGCTGTTCCGTTCGCGGCCCTCCGATGCCGCGCGTGAGCGCCGCCTCAATGTGGTGCTGCACGAACTCAGCCACATGTGGTTCGGGAACCTGGTGACGATGCGCTGGTGGGACGACCTGTGGCTCAACGAGTCGTTCGCCGAATTTGTGGGCACATGGGCCACCGAGCAGGTCACGCCTTGGAAGGATGCGTGGGTGACGTTCGGCGCGAGCCGCAAGTCCAACGCCTACGTGCAGGACCAGCTGCCTACGACCCACGCGATCGTCACCGAGATTCCCGATCTCGAGGCGACCGTCAGCGCGTTCGACATGATCACCTACGCCAAGGGCGCCTCCGCACTCAAGCAGCTGGCCGCACACGTGGGTGAAGACGCGTTCTTTGCCGGCGTGGCCGCCTACCTCAAGCGTCATGCCTTTGGCAATGCCACCTTGGCCGAGTTCCTGGCCGAGGTCGAGACGGCCGCCATGACGCCACTGGACGGCTGGGCTCGCGCCTGGCTCGAGACCCCGGGCGCCACCACCCTGCGCCCGGTCATCGAGACGGACGACGCTGGCGTCGTCACGTCCTTTGCGGTCGCCGAGGATGTGCCGGACGCCCACCCCGTGCACCGCCCGCACCGCGTCACCATCGCTGGCTACGCGCACGTGGGTGACAAGTTCGAGCGCGCGTGGAGCGTGGTCGCTTCGCTCGCCGGCGCGGTGACGGAGGTTCCCGACGTCATCGGCACACCGCGCCCCGACCTGCTACTGGTCAACGACGCCGACCGCACCTATGCCAAGGCTCACCTGGACATCGTGTCCCTCGCCACCGTGGCCGCCCACGTGGGCGACTTGAGGCATCCGATGGCGCAGGCCTCGGTGCTCGACGCCCTCTGGCACATGTGCCGCGACGCCGCGTTGCCCGCGCGGCACTACATTGACGCCGTGCTGGCCGCGCTACCGGTCATCGCCAACTCCGAGGTCGCCGAGGCTCACGCGCGCACCATGGTGATCGCCCTGACTCGCTACGTACCCCCGGCCCAGGCGGCGGCGGCGACCGAGGCCGCCGCGGAAAGCCTGTGGGCGACGGCGGACGCGGCCGCGTCCGGAAGCGACCTGCAGTTGCAGGCGCTTAAGGCGTACGCCCGGCTGGCGACCACCCCTGCCCAGGCGGCACGCCTGGGCGCGCTGCTCGACGGTTCGGATACCTTGCCTGGGGTGGAGGTCGATACCGATCTTGCGTGGGACCTGCTCGCGGGGATGGCGGCGTGCGGCGTGGCTGGCGCCGCCGAGATCGAGCAGCGGCTAGCGCTCGACCCGGGCGCGATCGGGCGGCGTCGCGCCGCCGGTACCAGAGCCGTCATCGCGACGCCGGAGGCCAAGCGTGCCGCATGGGATGCCCTCGCACACCCAGCCGACGAGCCCGCGCCCAACGCCGTGCAATACGAGACTGCCCTGGGTCTTTCCCGCGCGACGGACCCCGCATTGTTGGCGCCTCTGGCGCCGACGCTGCTGGCCGAGTTGCGCGACTACTACGAAGCCAACGAGGGATGGGTGGGTGCGCGCGTGGCCCGCTACGTGTTCCCCACCTGGGCGGTCGGCCGAATTCCCACCCTGGAATCGGACATCGAGCGGTGGTTGGCAAACAACTCGGACGCTCCCTCAGTCTTGGTCAAGATCGTGGTTGAGGGCCTTGATGAGGTGCAGCGAGCGCTGGCTGCACAGGCCGCGAGCGCGTAAGACTCGGGAGTCGGCGGGTCGCTCGGCCCTCTAGGCTCGCGCCGCGCGAATGGCCCCCACGAGCCGCCGCATGCGCGGGTGGTCGAACAGATCGTCAAGCAACACGGGCACTCCGTTGCGATCCGTGAGCGGAATCCTCCAGTTGGGGTACTCCTCGAAGGTGCCGGGCACGTTTTGCGCACGCAGGTCCCCCACGGCGTCGGTGATGGCAACGCCCGTGAGAATGGCGGGCGAGGCGAGCACCATCCGATGCACCCCCACGATGAGGTCCTCTTCTTCGTAGTCCTCGATCACCCAGTCGCGCTCTCGCAACAGCGCGACAAGCTTTCGCAACTCCTCGGCCGCCTGCGCCGCGGCAGACGCTGGGTCGTCTATGAGGCCCAGTTCCGCACGCAGATCCACCTGAGTGCCCGCGAACATCATGGCGGTGGTGGGAAGGTCATGAGTGGTGACGGTGGCCAGAGCATCGGCCCGGTAGTGCTCGGGAGGTGTGAACCCTCCGTCGTGCGTGCGCTCGAACCACAGCACCGACGTGCCGAGCACTCCGCGCGAACTGAGATAGTCGCGCACCCACGGCTCCACGGTGCCAAGATCCTCGCCGATGACGATCGCGCCCGCACGGTGCGCTTCCAAGATGAGAATCCCGATGAGCGCCTCGTGATCAAACTGCACGTAGGATCCATCGCCAGCTCCGTGGCCCAACGGGATCCACCACTGGCGAAAGAGCCCCAAGATGTGATCGACGCGCACGGCACCCGAATGTCTGACGGCCGCTCGGACCACATCGCGGAATGGCACGTACGCGGCGGCCTCGAGCGCCCGTGGTTGCCACGGCGGCTGCGACCAGTCCTGCCCTTGAGGGCTGAAGCCGTCCGGCGGCGCTCCCACACTCATGCCCTTGGCGAGCACGCGGTGAAGGCTCCACGCGTCGGCCCCTGACGGGTGCACGCCCACCGCCAAGTCGGTGATGACGCCGATGCTCATGCCGGCGTTGCGAGCCGTCGATTGCGCGTGCGCGGCCTGTTCGTCAGCGATCCACTGCATCCACGCGTGGAACAGCACCCGGTCCGAGTGCCGGTCCCGCCACGCGGCAACGGCGGCGGACGACGCCGTCGCGAGTTCGTCGGGCCAGGGTTTGCCCTGGTATTCCTCGGAGATCGCCGCCCAGGTGGCGTAATCCTCAAGGACCTTGCCCTCGCGCACGCAAAACGCCCCGAACTGCGCCTCCCTGCCGGGGGAACGTGGCGCCTCAAAGATGTGCTCGAGCGCCTCCACCTTGGCGCTCCACACGTCGTCGCGATCCAGTAGCTCGTCGGTGCCGTTGTTGCGGCTGGGGCGCTCCGACTCCCACTCGATGACCGCGCGCTGCTGAGACGGCACATACGCCACTTCAGGAATGTCCTCGACGCGGATGTACATGGGGGCGATGAACCGCCGGGAGGAGGGCAGATACGGCGAGGGGCTGAGCGGCGACACGGCCTCGTTGGCGTGCAGCGGGTTGATGAGCACAAAGTCTGCTCCGGCGCGGATCTTGGCCAGGGAACACAGGTCGGCGAGGTCGCCGAGGTCGCCGATGCCCCAGGAGCGCCTGGACCTGAGCGAATACAGCTGGGTCATGAGGCCCCACGGACGGCGGGCGGCCAACGCGGGAGGCACCTCGAGGCGTTCGGGCGTCACCACCACGTAGCCGCGGCCGCGGCGCCCCGGGAACACCGCCTCGACCACATGCCACCCGAGCGGCAGATCGTCGGGGATCCGAAACGTCGCCCGACCTACCGCGACGGAGCCGACGCCGTGCGGCTCCACCACCTTGTCGACCTGTTCGAGCGGTCGCTCGATGCCGTCCTCGGTGCGCAGCAGCGCCGTCACGGTCGCGCCGTGCGGCAGGTGCACCGGAATCTCGCGCGACTGGCCCTCCCGAAGCACCGTGACCGGCGGCACGATGCGCGTCCACACGTAGTCCTTGAGCTGCTCAAGCGACGTGCGGCAGGCGTCGTCGTCACGGGCGTCGATGCCCATCGCGGCCAGGATGGCCACCAGCGCGCCACGCGACGAGGTCTGGTGCGTTCCGTCGATCAGGTGGACGTCCGTAGCCACGCCGCACGCTCGGGCAAGGGTCGCCAACGCCGGTGATGGCCGCCCGTCGTGCACTTCGTCACTCACGGTCCTCATCCTGCCAGGTTTGGGAAGCATTGCGGGAGGCCTCGCCGGGGCCATTACTCTGGAACGATGCACGTCTTCAACAATGCGCTTATTTCGTCCACCTCCACCGCCGATACCACCTCGAGCGACGCGCCGCCGTGGAACGCGTGGATCGCTTCGGGATTGCCCGACGCTCCCGTGTGGGTGCAGGACTTGGTGGCCTCCGCCATTGGTGTGGGTTTCATCCTGCTGGGTGCCACGGTGGTGTGGATTCTCGGACGCGTCGCGGTCCGGGCGGTCACCCATAGCATCGAGACCGGGCTTCCGTTCCGCAGCAGGGCCCGTCAGGCGCTCGAACTCGCACGCGTGGAATTGGACCCCGTCGATCCTCAAGAGGTCGAGCTCGAGGCGCTGCGTCGACGTCAGCGCGCCGGCACCATTCGCACGGTGCTGAACTCGGCACTGGCCGTCGTTCTCATCGCCGTGACTGTCGTCATGATTCTGCAATTGGCGGGCCTTCCCGTGGCGCCTCTGCTCGCGTCAGCCGGGATCGTGGGCGTGGCATTCGGCTTCGGCGCCCAGTCGCTCGTCAAAGACCTGCTCGCGGGCCTGTTCATGCTGATCGAGGACCAGTACGGCGTCGGCGACGTCGTCGACCTCGGCGAGGCGTCCGGATTGGTGGAAGAGGTGGGCCTGCGCTCCACGCGTTTGCGCTCCTTGGACGGCACCGTCTGGTACGTCCCAAACGGAGAGATCCGCCGTGTAGGAAACATGACGAGGCTGTGGTCGCGGGTCTTCATTGAGGTGCGACTGAGTTACGACACCGATCTCGAGGTGGCGCGCCAAGCCATGCTGGATGCGGTGACCGCCGCTCGCGAGGCCGACGAGGACGTCGACCAGGCCATCCTGTCGGAGCCCGAGGTTCCCGGCATCGAGTCGTTTGACTACTACAGCGTCGCGATCCGCCTCATGATCCAGGTGGCACCCATCAAGCAGTGGGACATCATGCGCAAGGTGCGCCTCGAGATGCGGCGCATCTTCGACGAGCGCGGAATCCGCATGGCCGTTCCGGACCAGACGCTGCTCGTGGACCGTGACACCACGACCCCACCCAAGCGCGTACCCAAGCGCCCCGCCAAGCGTGCGGCAGCGTCGGAAGACGAGACGTGAGTTCGCCCACCCCCGACGGCGCAGAGCCGACACCCGGCATGAGCGTCGGTGCCGGTCCCGTCCAGCATCCGGGCCAAACCTTCTTCGACGCGGTGGGCGGACACGAGACATTCGTGCGCATCGTGCGACGCTTCTACGAGGGCGTGCGCACCGATGAAGTCCTGTCGCCCATGTACCCGGCACACGACATGGACGGTGCCGCCGAGCGACTCACCCTGTTCCTTGAGCAGTATTGGGGAGGGCCGACCACCTACTCGGACCAACGCGGCCACCCCCGCCTGAGAATGCGCCACCAGCCGTTCCACGTGAACCCCGAGGCGCGAGACCACTGGATGACTCACATGCGGGTCGCGGTGGAAGAGGCGGGGCTGGCGCCACTGCACCAAGCCACCCTGCTCGACTATCTTGAGCGCGCCGCTCACTCGATGATCAACACGTTCGAGGACACCGCACGCCCCAGTCAGCCGCTCCCCGCCCCGGCTCGAACGATCCGCGCACAAAACCCGCGACCAGGTCGCCATGAGCACGGCACCTGACATCAACGTGATCCCCAGTGCCTCATCCCCTGCGCTCTCATAGCCCGAGCCCCCAGGCAGCACCACCACCAGCGCAATCGCGACGCCAATCGCCGTGTGGACCGTGACACTCACCACCCTTCCGCGGCAGCCGACAAGGTGGTCCACCCACCAGTAGATCAGCCCCGCGAAACCGAAGCTGGCGGCGAGCATCGCCGCCGTCCCCACGATCGCCACGAGGCCTTCCCCACCATCGTCGACGCCGTAGAAGAACATCGCGTCGCTGAACACCGCGATGACTCCCAGGACGGCCAGGGTTGCGCCCACAATGACCGCACGTAGCGCCGTCACGCCGCGCTTGCGGCGCCAACCTGCGACGCCCGTCACGTGCCCGTTAGCTTCTCCCATGAGCGCTCTCGCGGTTGCCCTACAGCAACGATACGTGCGTCCTCGTCACCGCGCGCGGCGCGGCTAGGCTCGCGGTGTGGCTACTGCACCGCGCTTGGCACGCTCACCCACCGCGTCACCACACCACAGCATCACAGAGCCAAAGCAAAGGAGACAGCATGGAGCATGTGGACGACACCTGGGGGGACGCTGCGGTGGCTGCAGGGCTGGGCTCACTGGATCTGCGCCGATTGGGCGACACCACCTTTGAGGGCGACTCGTTGCCGATGCCGGGAGGGCGCGTGTTTGGCGGCCAGGCGCTTGCTCAAGCCGTGCTCGCGGCGGGCCACACCGTGGACGAGTCCCGCGTGGCGCACTCCATGCACGGGTACTTCCTGCGGCCGGGCGACGCGAGTCGCCCCATCCGCTTTGAGGTCGAGGAACTGCGAGACGGGAGGTCATTCTCTGCGCGCCGGACCCACGCCTTCCAAGACGAGAAGCCGATCCTGTCGATGATCGCGTCCTTCCAGGAGACTCAAGATGGCCCGGAACACTCCGTGCGTATGCCGGAGGTGCCGCCGCCGGATGCGCTGGCGTCCGTCATCGATGTATTCAGCCCCTTCGCCGGGCACCCCACCGCGGACTTCTGGCTCAACTCGGCGCCCTTCGACGTCCGGCACGTTGAGGGTTCGATCTTCATGGAGCCCGACAAGGCGCCCAAGCAGTACCAGACCGCATGGATGCGCGTGCGCCGCGCCCTCGACGTGAGCGACCTGATGCACCGTGCGCTGCTCGCCTTCGGCTCCGACCAGGTGATCCTTGAGCCAGCCCTGCGACGCCACGGAGCCTCATGGACGACACCTGGGATGGCGTTCGCGAGCCTGGACCACGCCTTGTGGTGGCACCGCCCCGCCCGCGCCGACGAATGGCTCCTGTTTGTGCAGGACGCGCCGACCGCGCAAAGCGGCAGAGGAATGTGCGGTTCCTGGGTGTTCAGCGAAGACGGAAGGCTGGTCGCATCCGTCGCTCAAGAGGGCATGCTACGCATGCCGGAAGGCCACTGACTGGCACTTCTACCAGGCATATTTGGTTCTGCCGTCGCATGACGCTACCTTGGTAGGGCCACCCTGTTGATGCGCACCGCGTTTCCGAGGTGGCGAAGACAAGCCCAGGTCGCTGTGCGTCGCCTTGTTGCGATTGCGTTGAAACCTGGCCACGCATGCCCCGCCATCGGGGCTGCGGGTCCGTGACTGCCGTCCGACGGCTGCGAGTCCCTCGTGGTCAGGAGCGACCGCAACCGGAGTGCCCCCGGGCTGCTCACCTGAGGATCACGTGACTGACACCATTGCGTTGAAGGCCCACAGCCTGTACAAAGTCTTCGGCAAACACCCCGAGTCGGCCGTGCAGAAATTGCAGGCGGGCGACTCCCGAGACTCGCTCGGCAGCGGCACGACCGCTGCCGTGATCGACGCCTCGTTTGAGGTGGCACGCGGCGAGATCTTTGTGGTGATGGGACTTTCCGGATCCGGAAAGTCCACCCTGATCCGCATGCTCAACGGCCTTCACGAGGTGACCGCCGGAACCGTCGAAGTCGCTGGCGAGAGCGTCACCGGCACCTCGGCAAAGCTACTGCGCAATCTCCGTCGCAAGCGCATGTCGATGGTCTTCCAGCACTTCGCACTGCTCCCGCACCGCACCGTGCTCGACAACGTCGCGTACGGCCTGGAGATTCAGGGCGTACCCCGTGATCAACGCGAGGCGAAGGCCCGCGAGGTGACCCAGGTGGTCGGATTGGGCGGCTGGGAAGACAAGCACCCGAGCGAACTTTCCGGCGGCATGCAGCAGCGCGTGGGCTTGGCCCGTGCACTCGCGGCCGACACCGAGGTGCTGCTCATGGACGAGGCGTTCTCCGCGCTCGACCCCCTCATCCGCCGCGAGATGCAAGAGCAGCTGCTCGAACTGCAGTCCACGCTCGGCAAGACGATCATCTTCATCACCCACGATCTCAACGAGGCGATGTTCCTCGGTGACCGGATCGCCGTGATGCGTGACGGGCGCATTGTCCAGATCGGAACTCCCGAGGAGATCCTCACCAACCCTGCGAACGACTACGTCGAACAGTTTGTGCAGGATGTGGACCGCACCCGCGTGCTTACGGCCGAGTCGGTGATGCGCAAGCCGCGCGCCGTGGTCCACCTGAATGAAGGCCCGCACGGCGCGCTCAAGGCCATGCGCGACGAGCAGTTGAGCGGCGTGTACGTGGTGAACCGCGACCGCACACTCGTGGGCTGGGTCACTGACCGCGATTGCCTCGATCTGGTGCGCAAGGGCGAAAAGGGGCTCAAGAGCATCGTGCGCGCCGACCATGGCGCCGTTCCGAATGACACCGCGCTCTCTGAACTGTTCATCCCGTCGCTGGAATACGCGCTGCCGCTGGGAGTCGTGGACGGCAAGAGCCGCCTCATTGGCGTCATTCCGCGAGTCACGTTGCTGGCCACCCTCGGAGGTGAACCGGAGGCGGCCGCGCAAGCGAGCCCCGACCTGGACCCCATACCGACCGACGTGGTTGATGAGGCCCTGAATGCCGCCGTCAACTCGGGTTCCCTCAAGATCGGGGAGGTCAACTGATGGACTTCCGCATTCACTTTGGAGAATGGATCGAGTCCGGTCTGAACTGGGTGTCCACCAATCTTGACTGGTTCTTCACCTTGATGAGAAGCGTCTACCTCGGCATGTACGACTCGGTGAACTGGGTGTTCAATACTCCGCCGGTGGCAGCCGTCATCATTGTGGTCGCCATCGCAGCACTGCTGGCACGCGGGTGGAAGTTTGGACTTGGCACCGCAGCCGGGCTGTTGTTCATCCTCGGCGTCGACCAGTGGGAGAACGCCATGGACTCGCTGTCCCTCGTGCTGGTATCCGCGTTCCTCGCCATCATCATCTCGATCCCGATCGGCATCTGGGCGGCCCGCAACGCGGTGGTGTCGGCCATCGTCAAGCCGATCATGGACTTTCTCCAGACGATGCCCGCGCTGGTGTACCTGATTCCCGCCATCGCGCTGTTCCGCATTGGCGTGGCGCCCGGCATCTTCGCGACCGTCCTGTTCGCTCTGGCTCCCGGGGTCCGACTCACCGAATTGGGTATCCGCGGCGTGGACCACGAAGTGGTCGAGGCCGGACATGCATTCGGTGCGAGCCCGGGCCGCATCTTGCGCCAGATCCAGTTGCCCCTCGCGATGCCCTCGATCATGGCCGGCATCAACCAGATCATCATGCTGTCGCTGTCCATGGTCGTGATCGCTGGCTTCGTCGGCGCAGGCGGCCTTGGTGGCGAAGTGACCAAGGCACTGTCCGCCCTTGACAAGCCGCTCGGCTTCGATGCCGGGATGGCCGTGGTGATCCTCGCGATCATCCTGGACCGCTTCACCGGCGCGTTTGGCAACAAACGTGCGAAGTCGCTCATGAGTGGACTGGCCGACCGCCTTCCAAGCGGCGGGAGCGACGACGACGCTCGCGACACCACGGACGGCGAAGACATGGACCAGATGGTGGACGAGAACCGCGCCACCAGGGCCGCTCCGTAACCCCCAACCCCATAGACCTCGCGGCGACCACACACGGGTGGCCGCGCGCATCGGCCAGGAAGTTCTTTGGCACCCGATGCTCAAGACGCGGAGAAACTCTCCCCGTCAAGAAAGGAAACACATATGAAGATGCGCTCTACCGCGCTCCTCGCCACGGCCGCTGCCGCAAGCCTTGTGCTTGCCGGTTGCTCGTCGTCGCCCGAGGCCGACCCGACCACGTCCGCTACTGGCGGCGGGGACGCTCCCGCTGCGGGCGGCGACATCACGATGGCTGTGTTCAACGGCTGGGACGAGTCGCTTGCCACGTCGCTGCTGTGGCAGAACATTCTCGACAGCAAGGGTTACAACGTCACGCTCGAGTATGCAGACCCCGCCCCCGTGTTCCAGGCAGTCGCCGATGGCGACTACGACCTGGTGACCGATGTGTGGTCGCCCACCACGCACGCCTCCTACCTCGAAGAGTACGGCGACAACATCACCAAGGTCGGCGCCTGGTTTGACAACGCCGCACTGACGGTCGTCGTGAACGCCGACGCCCCGGTTGACTCGCTCGCCGACCTGGCCGATAACGCGGACGCCTTTGGCAACCGTATCGTCGGCATCGAGCCCGGCGCCGGTCTGACCGCCGCAATGCAGGACAGCGTCATTCCGACCTATGGTCTGGGCGACATGGACTTCATCACGTCGTCGACCCCGGCCATGCTGGCGGAACTGGACACCGCGATGGCGAACGGCGAGAACATTGCCGTCACGCTGTGGGAGCCCCACTGGGTCTACGGCGCCTATGACGTCAAGAACCTCGAGGACCCCGAGAGCACCCTTGGCGTCGCCGAGCAGCTGGTCACCTATTCGCGCACCGGCTTTGGCGATGACTTCCCCGAGGTCAACACCTGGCTGGCGAACTTCAAGATGGACGGCGCACTGCTGGCCGACTTGGAGAACAAGCTCCGGGCCGCCGACAGCGAGTCCGCTTACGAGGGCATCGTCAACGACTGGGTCGCCGCCAACCAGGAGTGGGTGGACTCGCTCACCGCGTAGTCTCTCCCTCCCCATACGGCACAGCGCCTGTGAAGAACGCAGCGCCGGTCACCTTCGGGTGGCCGGCGCTGTTTCGTTGATAAGCGCTGAATCGGCGACAAGCGCTGAGTCGTCCGTGGCCGCCGAGTAGCATGTGGGCGTTGAGTCCTCCGTGAGGCACGGCGCGCACTGCTAGTGTGGCGGCGAAATCGCGAGGGAGTGACATGTCTGCACCCAACGAGGAGTCCACCGGTGCGCCGCGCGAGCAGTTCTCCGGGCAGACGGGCTTCATCCTGTCCGCAATCGGCTCGGCCGTGGGCCTGGGCAACATCTGGCGCTTCCCAGGGGTGGCCTACGAGAACGGCGGCGGCGCCTTCCTGATCCCCTATCTCGTGGCGCTTGTCACCGCAGGAATTCCGATCCTCTTTCTGGACTACGCGATCGGCCACCGGTTTCGCGGTTCCGCCCCCACTGCGTTGCGTCGCCTGGGAGGGCGTTGGGGCCGCTGGACCGAGTCACTCGGCTGGTTCCAGGTCTCCATCTCCTTTGTGATTGCCCTGTACTACACGGCCATCATCGGATGGGCGCTCAGCTACTTCGTCTTCTCCTTCGACCTGCGCTGGGGTGACGACCCCGCTGGCTTCCTCCTGAGCGACTACCTCGAGGCGTCCAACGAGGTGGCGCTCACCAGTGACATCGTCGCTTCCGTTGCCGTTCCCCTCGCACTGGTGTGGATTGCCGCGATCGTGGTGCTCACGCTCGGAGTCAGCCGTGGGCTGGAACGGGTCAACATCATCGTGATGCCGCTACTCGCCGTGACGTTCGGCGCCGTGGTGGTGCGTGCGCTGTTCCTCGACGGCGCTGCCGAGGGCCTCAACGCCTTCTTCACCCCCGACTGGGGCGCGCTGTCGGACCCCAACGTGTGGATCGCCGCGTACGGCCAGATCTTCTTCTCGCTGTCGATCGCGTTTGGCATCATGATTACGTACGCCTCCTACCGTCGCCGCCGTTCCAACCTCACCGGCCCTGGCCTGGTGGTGGCGTTGGCCAACTCTTCGTTCGAACTGCTGGCTGGCGTCGGCGTGTTCGCGACTCTCGGCTTCTTTGCCTTCCAACAGAGAATCCCGGTGGCTGAACTCGAGACCATCTCGGGCATCGGGCTTTCGTTCATCACGTTCCCCGCGATCCTGTCGCAGATGCCGGGCGGTGCCGCCGTTGGGGCCCTGTTCTTCGGCACTCTCACGCTGGCGGGCTTCACCTCGCTGCTGTCGATCCTGCAGGTGACGTCGGCCGCCGTGCAAGAGAAGTTTGGGCTCACGCCACGCTCGGGTGCGATGGCGATTGGAACTGTCTCGGCGCTGCTGTCATTCGCGCTCTTTTCCACGACGTCGGGCCTGTACGCGCTGGACACGGCGGACCATTGGACCAACAACATCGGAGTCGTCGCCTCGGCCGTGGTCATGTCGGTGCTCACCGTGTGGGTGCTGCGCCGCGGGCCAGAACTGTTGCACCACCTCAACGCGGTGTCGACCGTGAAACTCGGTCGGGTGTGGCTTGCGCTGGTCGGCGTCGTGGTTCCGGCCGTGCTCGGGTACATGCTGGTGCGCGGCATCGTGACGGTGGCGACCGAAGGCTACGAAGGCTACCCCACCGGGTTCCTGCTGGTGATGGGCTGGGGCACGCTCATCGCGATGGGCGTGATCGCCGCAGTGGCGACGGCACTTCCGTGGCGCCGCAATGGGCACGACGTCCAGCCGTGGCCGCCCTACCCGACGGTCGCCGCAACGGAGGAGAACTGACATGACCGCCACCGCGATCACACTCTTCGTAGTGTCGGCCCTGCTGGTGTGGGGCGGACTCATCGTCGCCACGATTCACCTGATCCGGCACCCGGAGGTCGCCGCCTACCCCTCCGGGGGCGAGGACGACGACCGCCCCGAACATGCGGTCATCGTCCACGACACCTGATCGACCTTCGCGCCGAAGGCGCTCCGTGCTAGTCGCGCGTGAGCTTGCGGTACGTGACGCGGTGAGGACGTGCGGCGTCAGCGCCAAGGCGGGACACCTTGTTCTCCTCGTACGAGGCGAAGTTCCCCTCGAACCAATACCACGCCGCCGGGTCCTCATCGGTACCTTCGTACGCGAGAATGTGCGTGACGACGCGGTCGAGGAACCACCGGTCGTGCGAGACCACCACGGCGCAGCCTGGGAACTCAAGGAGCGCGTTCTCCAACGACCCGAGCGTCTCCACGTCGAGGTCGTTGGTGGGCTCGTCGAGCAGCAGCACGTTGCCGCCCTCCTTGAGGGTGAGCGCCAGGTTGAGGCGGTTCCGCTCGCCGCCCGACAGCACGCCCGCGGGCTTCTGCTGGTCCGGACCCTTGAAGCCGAACGCACCCACATACGCGCGCGACGGCATCTCGACATGGCCCACCTTGATGTAGTCCAGGCCGTCGGAGACGACCTCCCACAGCGTCTTGGTGGGGTCAATGCCTCCGCGCCCCTGGTCGACATACGAAACCTTGACGGTCTCTCCGATTTTGAGTTCCCCCTCATCGAGCGGCTCGAGACCCACGATCGTCTTGAACAGCGTGGTCTTGCCGACGCCGTTGGGGCCAATCACGCCGACGATGCCGTTGCGCGGCAGCGTGAACGAGAGTCCATCGATGAGGGTGCGGTCGCCGAAGCCCTTCTTGATGTTCTTTGCCTCGAGCACCACATTGCCCAGCCGGGGCCCCGGGGGAATCTGGATCTCTTCGAAGTCGAGCTTCTTGGTCCGGTCCGCCTCGGCGGCCATCTCCTCGTAGCGCGTGAGCCTGGCCTTTGACTTGGTCTGGCGACCCTTCGCGTTGGAACGCACCCACTCGAGTTCATCCTTGAGGCGCTTCTGGAGCTTCTGGTCCTTCTTGCCCTGCACCGCCAGGCGCGCGGATTTCTTTTCGAGGTACGTCGAGTAATTGCCTTCGTACGGATAGGCGCGACCTCGGTCGAGTTCGAGAATCCACTCGGCGACGTTGTCGAGGAAGTACCTATCGTGAGTCACGGCGAGGACTGCGCCGGAGTACTTGGCGAGGTGTTGCTCAAGCCAGAGCACCGACTCGGCGTCGAGGTGGTTTGTGGGCTCGTCGAGCAGCAACAGGTCGGGCTTCTGAAGCAGCAGCTTGCACAGGGCCACGCGGCGTCGCTCACCGCCGGACAAGTGGGTCACCGGAGAGTCGGCCGGAGGGCACCGCAGCGCGTCCATGGCCTGCTCGAGTTGGGCGTCGAGGTCCCACGCGTCCGCGTGGTCCAGTTCCTCCTGCAGGGTGCCCATCTCCGCAAGCAGTGTGTCGTAGTCGGCGTCGGGGCTGGCCATCTCTTCGGAGATGGCGTTGAAACGCAAGAGCTTGGCCATCGTCTCTCCGGCGCCCTCTTGCACGTTGCCCAGCACGGTCTTGTCTTCGTTGAGCTCGGGCTCCTGCATGAGGATGCCGACGGTGTACCCGTCGCTCAGCCGCGCCTCACCATTGGAAGCCTGCTCGAGGCCCGCCATGATCTTGAGGACCGTCGACTTACCGGCACCGTTCGGGCCCACCACGCCGATCTTGGCGCCCGGCAAGAATGAGAGCGTGACGTCATCGAGGATGACCTTGTCGCCGTGCGCCTTGCGCGCCTTGTACATGGTGTAGATGAACTCAGCCACTACCGCTCCGAATGTTGTAGACGAGGCAACTCGGGGTCGCCAGAACCGGGTACAAGCCTACGCGGTCCATGAGTGGAGCAATCCAGCCGACACCTGCGGCGGGGCGGTCGACGGGTCGGCGCCCCGCCCGGGGTGCAGCGCCTAAGCCGCGACCCCCACCTCGTCCGGCTCGTCCGCAACGTCGATCTCGCCGTCGGTTTCCGCATCGCCTTCCCCGCCTGCCGTCACGCGCGAGCGCGGGTCCTCCAGCGAGGCGTCGCCGGTGGCGCGCGTAAACTTCGCGACGCCGCGCGTCAGGTCATGTCCCAAGCTGGTGGCGTCGATGATGAGGTCGGTGCGCGGCCCCGAGTCCGATTCCCACTCATGGGTACGGAATCGGCCCTGCACCACCACGGGCTGCCCCTTCTCGATCGAGTCCTTCACCGTGATCGACGGCCCCCGAAATACGCGCACCGTGAACCACTCCGTGTGACCGTCCACCCATTCGCCCTTGTCACGGTCCAGGTAGCGACTCGTGGAAGCCAACCGGAAGCTCGTCAGGCGGGTGCCCGTCGGGCCCACCACGTGCCGTGGCTCGGTGGCGACCCAGCCGGCCACCGTCATCGTGAGATCGTTCATTGCATCCTCCTCGCTTGCGTTGCCGCAGTCGCGGCGTCCGTCCACTGTGGATGCGAACCCGGATCGGTGCGGTCGCCACGTGTCCCGGCGGTGGAGGCGAGCCGTGGCAGCAGCCTGGGCACGACGCGTCGCTGCGTGCGGTGGGACCGCCGCGTGCCGATGCTGAGTGGGGCTACGACAGTTCGGTGAGTTCGTCGAGGTTGCGATAGGCCTGATGAATCAGGTCGGTCGGATCGACCACGTGTGGCACCACAGCCGACATGATGGCCTCGCGCCCCAGGGTGCGCACCACGCGGCCCGCCGCCCGACCGTTCGACGCGCGCGACGCCAGCCCTCGCAGGCCCTTCGGCGACACGACGGGCGGCCAGGTCACGGCGTTCAGGGATCTTTCGATCTCCTCCGCGAGCACGGCAGCCGGGACCACGGCGTCGTCCATCACGATCCGCCATGCGAGCGGCAGGCCGACCGTGGCCGCGTCAATCCACTCGAGGCGCACTTGTTCGATGGCGGCCAGGGACGCGCCCAACGAGTCCGGAACGGTCGCCGACCTGCCGGCCGCGACCGCGGCCGCGGCGTCGGCCCTTGCCTCGACTCCCGTGGCCCGCGCGCACGCCGCCACGAGTCCGTCGACATCGGGCAGCTCGGGGTCCGCGTCACGCGCAAGGCCCCCCTCCAGAGCCCGGCCCGCAGCCACCAGGTCCGCACGGACGGCCTCGGCAGCCACGGAGCGGGTCGCCGCAGCACCCGCAATCTCGCCACGCAAGGCACGGACGCCTTTGCCCGTCCGGGCGCTCACGCGCATCACGGGAGCGTCATCGATTCCCTCTTCTATGACCAGACGCGCAAGGTCTTTGGACACCGTCGCAGCGTCCGCTTCGCTCAGCCTGTCGACGTGGTTGAGCACAATCAGCGACGGCTGCCCGTGATCCGAAGCCACCTTGAGGTATGCGGAATGCAGGGCGTGGTCGGCGTACTTCTGCGGGTCCACCACCCACACGATCAGGTCCGCAAGCGGCACTACCCGGTCAACGGTGTCACGATTGGCCAGGTCTATTGAGTCGTGGTCGGGCAGGTCAAGAAGCACCACGCCGTCCATCTCCGCTCCGCCGTCAAAGATCAGTCGCCGGTCGGCGTCCACACCCAACCACGCGAGCAGTTCCTCCGCGTCCCCCCAGACGGCCGCTGATACCTCGGCGGTGGTGGGCCGCGCCACCCCCACGACCGCAAAGTCGGTGCCTACGACCGCATTGAACAGGCTCGACTTTCCGGAGCCCGTACCACCGGCGAGGGCGACTATCGTGTGATCCACGCCCAACGCGAGCCGCTCGTCGCACCGCTTGATGGTGCGCCACACCTCATCGCGCACATCGGCATCGATGGCCTCCGCGGCCCATTCCATCGACGCCTTGAGCCGGTCTACTCGGGCCTGCAACTGCGTGGTCTCGGTGCGAGGCGGCAGTTCCTGGAACGTGGGGCTCACAGCAAGGCCCGCAATTCGGCGCGGCGCAATCGCACCTTGGACGACGCGTCCGTGCTGAGCGACGCAAGGTCGGTCGGCTTCATCATGTCCAGAGCCTCTTTGTTGATGACAAACCGGCGCGCCGTGGCAAGGGCTTCGCGCGCAGCAGCGATGGCCTCGGTAGAGGTGTCCTTGACGAGTACGGCCAGCACGGCACTCGCGGGCTCCACGCCCACTGCGGCCGATGCCAAGGTGGTGGCCAACCCCTGTCTGCCCACCACCGCGATGCCGCCGGCAGCGTGAGGCAGTTCGGCGGCCAGGTTCTCGCAGGAGTCGAGCCAGTTGCGTGCAGCGTCGGCGGCGCGACGCTCACGCACCACACGAGCATCGCGAGGGTCGCGTTGCTCGGCGAGCCAGGGACCCACACCCCCGTCTGCAGACTTCAGTGACGCCATCATGCGATCGGTCGCGGAGGCTGCCGCATGCGCCAGCGCCGCCTCGACCGCGGCAAGCAGGTCCGCGTGAATCTCCACCAACGTCGCGTCGCGAGCCTCGCGCGCGCTGCGCCGCTTCACCCACAAGCTGTTGCTGACCCGGAAGAGCGGCCCGCGCTCAGCGGTGGCCTGGCGCCAGCGCGCCTCGACGGGGCCCTTGCCGACGGCCTGATGCCAGTTCTCGCCGTCGCCCACCTCGGCCTTCGCCGCGCATCGGCGCACCTCGGCCCGCACTTCCTTTGCCGCGGCCGCCTGGTCGTCCATGTGCTCCGCCAGCTCCTCAAGCCACACCTTGAGTGACTCGATGCCGCCGTGAAGTGTGCGCTCGACGATGGTGTCGACGGACGCAGCGGCTACCGTGTCGAGCCATCTGCCGAGGCTTCCGACAACGTCGCGCGGGATGTCCGCCTCGACGTTCTCGGGGATGACAAAGAGCGGAAGGTTCGACAGTTCCTCGGTCGCGAGCCTCGCCACGAGTTCTCGCCTAATTTGGGCGGCAATGTCTGCCGTGACGCGGTTGAGGACGATCGCTACCGACGCGCCGCGGCCCGTGGCCCTGCGCAGCGCATTCCAGGGGACCGCGTCGCCGTAGCGAGCCGGCGTGGTCACGAACAGCCACAGATCCGAGGCCTCAAGAAGATCCTCGGCCACCTCCCGGTTCTCGCCGCGCACCGAGTCAAGGTCCGGGCTGTCGACAATCGCCAAGCCTCGGGGCACCGCTTCGGTGGCGTGAACCGAAGCACGCCGGGACACCTCGTCGAGCACGGACCCATCCACCGGGTGGTGGAACAGGTGCGGCACCTTGGTGGTGGGGCGGAGCACGCCCGACGCGGTCAGGGTCTCCCCCAGCAAGGCGTTGACGACGGTGGACTTGCCCGCGCCGGTGGGCCCGCCCACCACGACAATCGCGGGCGAGGCCTCCTCGCGGACGCGCGGAATCAAGTGGTGATCGAGTTGATCGACCATCTGCTCCATGAGGGCGTTCGCCTCGTGCTCGCGACCCGTGGGTAGCGGCATCTGCACATCGACGACCACACGGCGGGTGTCCGTCAGCGCATCGAGAAGTGCGCCTGGGTACGACCACGTCTTGATGGGTCTGAAGTCCATGTCGCTAGTCTGCCTCCTCACGCGTGTGGCAAGAGGCTACCGTGCCGTCGACTTCACACTTCCGCGCGCCGCTACCCTGGTACTGGCTCCTCGCGGGGCCTTGGCCCTCGTAGCTCAGCTGGATAGAGCACCGGACTTCTAATCCGATGGTCGCAGGTTCGAATCCTGCCGGGGGCACTGCTGCCGGGGGCACTGCCGGGGACACCGTCAGCGACGGCCGTCGTCCACCAACGCCCTGAGGTCTGGTGGAGAGAGGGCAAAAGTGTCTCGACCGCTTCGCTTTGCCTCGTAAAGAGCCCGGTCGGCCCGCAATACCAGGGTTTCGGGTGTGTCCGTCTCGCGGCTCAGGGTCGCGCCGACGGAGGCGGTGACGGGCACGCGTGAGTGTCCGTCCTTGATCCAGGACTTGTTGACGGCGATGCAGACCCTGGTGGCAAACGCCTCAAGAGCATCTTCCGACATGGGACCGGTGATGATGACGTACTCGTCGCCGCCGAATCGGGTGACGTCATCGCCGGTCCGCACCATCGTGCTGAGACTGCGAGCCACCACACCTAGAACGTCATCGCCGGTGGCATGACTGTGAGAATCATTGATGGTCTTGAAGTGGTCGAGGTCGACAACAAGGACGGCGAACTTGCCTTGGGGGCCTGCAACACTGAGGCGCTCGGCGAGGCGTTGATTCATGAAGCGACGGTTTCCCAGTCCCGTCAAGGGGTCCGTCATGGCGAGATTTTCGGTCTCCTCCAGCCTCTTCTCGCTCGCCGCCAAGGCAGAGTCATCGGCGAACGTCTCCACCGCCCCCACAACCTCGCCCGACTCATCCCTCAGGACTCCCGCGGTGACCCGCACCGGCACCAGGTGGCCGTCGCGATGATGCGCGTAGACACGCGCCGTTCGCGTCTGTCCGTCTTCCATGGTCGCCAGCAGTGGGCAGTGGGTGCCACACATGGGAGCGCCTGACTCGTCGATGTGGTTGAGCATGCCATCCCCACATCGCCGCCCCACGGCGCTTGCCGCGTCGTAGCCCGTGATGCGCTCGGCCGCGCCGTTCCACAAGGTAATGGTCCTGGTGCGGTCCACCACGTACATCCCGTCGGCCATCGCCTCGATCAATTTCGCATGATCCATCGCCGAACTCATGGCCCCGCCCACCTCCTGGACTGTGAACCCCCTGCGCCCGGCGCCGCGCCGGAACGCCTCACCTCTGTGTGCTGTCCACCTTCCCATCGGCCCCGGCACTCGAGCCACGTAGGACCTGAGTCCCGGTGTCGTCCCGGACCTAGCTGGATATCGGCACAACGAGGTAGCTCATCTGCGAGGCCGGGTCATCCGGAATCCGCCCGATGGTCACGCTGTCGTGGTCGCTCGTGTACGTCCAGTTCTAAATCCCGCCCACGGTGGAGTTGAGGGTCTCCTCGTACGCGGCGTCGGACGCAAAGTGCGCGGCGACGTCCTCGGCCACCGCGGGGTCGTCGATGTCGTAGTGCAACTGCGTGCCCTCGTCGATGGAGACGGCGGCCACCAGAGTTCCCTCGGGGAGCAGGAAATCGGAGGGAAAGCTGTCCGGGACGGCCACATCGTTGCCGATGTCGACGTTGACGTCGCCGTTCGAGCCATCGCTGGCCCCGTGTTCCACGGCCTTTTCGACGGCGTCCTCCGCAGCGTCGTCCACCGCGTTCTCTACGGCATCGTCCACCGGGTTCGAACCGCATCCGCTCAGGGAGAAGGCGGCCAGTACCGCCATCGTCCCCACCAGGGATGCCCTCACGGTGCGATGCGTTGCCATGTCTGCCGTCCTTGCGGTCAGCGAGAACCCACCGCCTCGGCAGGCATCTCCAGGCTTTCAAGCCTCGCGCGGATCGTCAAAGGGGCGGGCAGCGGGCCGGTGAGGGCCGGACCGATGCCTGTTCGCCTGATCGGATGCGTTGGATGGTGCCGACGTGGCCGAGGTCCTGCGACGGCTGGGACCAGTGGCGCGCGAGCACCCCGCCGAGTGCGCCAGGATGGACACATGGCTTCTGCACTGTTTTCCCCGCTCACCCTGCGCTCCATGACAGCCCGCAATCGCGTCTGGGTCAGCCCCATGTGCCAGTACTCGTGCGAGGGCCGGGACGGCGTCGTCACGGACTGGCACCTGGTGCACCTCGGCGCCTTCGCGCAAGGCGGAGCCGGCATCGTCATGGCGGAGGCCACCGCCGTGAGCCCCGAGGGCCGCATAACCCCGTGGTGCACCGGCATCTGGAACCGCGAACAGCGTGACGCGTGGACCCGCGTGACCGAGTTCATTCGGGGTCAAGGAGCAGTGCCCGCCATCCAGCTGCAGCACGCGGGCCGCAAGGCGTCCACGTATCGCGACTGGTCCGGCAAGGGCACCGTCCCCCTCAGCGACGGCGGGTGGCAAACCGTCGCGCCTTCGGCCATCGCCTTCCCGGGGTACGAAGCGCCCGTCGAACTCGACGCGCAAGGCATTGCCGACATCGTGGCCGACTTCGGAGCGGCAGCGCGCCGCGCGCTCGACGCCGGATTCGAGGTCCTGGAGATTCACGGGGCGCACGGTTACCTCATGCACCAGTTCCTGAGCCCGCTGAGCAACAAGCGCACGGACGAGTGGGGCGGGTCGCTGGAGAACCGCGCCCGCCTCCTGCTGGATGTGGTGCGGGAGGTGCGCCGAGTCGCGGGTGAAGACGTTCCCGTGTTCGTCCGCGTGAGTGCCACCGATTGGTGTGAACCTGAAGGCTGGACGCTCGACGAGACCGTGACGGTCGCGGGGTGGTTGCGTCAGGCCGGAGCGGACGTGGTCGACACCTCCACCGGCGGCAACATCACGGGTGTGAAGATCCCCAGTGGGCCCGGCTATCAGGTTGCTCACGCGACGGCGATCAAGAACGGCTCCGGCATCATCACCACCGCAGTGGGCCAGATCACCAACGCCGAGCAGGCCGAGGAGATCGTGGCCGAGGGCAAGGCCGACGCGGTGTTCGTGGCGCGCCAGTTCCTGCGCGAGCCACACTTGCCGCAGCGGTGGGCCGCCGAGTTGGGCGCCGACGCCACCTACCCGCCCCAGTACACGCGCGGCCGCTGGTAGCGCACGAACCACGCCGCGTCGGCGCCGACGACGTCACATGTTGCCTCTACAGTAAGAGCCATGCCCGATGCACCCTTGGTCTGGATCGACTGCGAAATGACAGGACTCGACCTCACCACCGACGCCCTCATCGAAGTTGCGTGCATCGTGACGGATGCGGACCTTCATCCCCTTGGCGAGGGCGTGTCCGTCGTCATCAAGCCGCCCAAAGATGCCGTGGAGGTCATGACCGACTTTGTGCGCCAGATGCACGTCAAGTCCGGGCTCCTGCCCGAGCTTGACGGCGGCCTGACAATGGAGGACGCCCAGCAACTGCTGATCGACTACATCTCTGCGCAGGTCAAGGGGTCCCGCCCGCCTCTCGCTGGTAACACCGTGGGCATGGACAAGGCGTTCCTCGACCGCGACATGCCGGAGCTGATGGATCTGCTGCACTACCGCGTCGTGGACGTCAGTTCCATCAAGGAACTCGTGCGTCGCTGGTACCCGCGGGTGTTCTTCAACTCGCCCGAGAAGACCGGCGGGCACCGCGCGCTCGGCGACATTGCAGACTCCATTCAAGAGCTGCGGTATTACCGGGAAGCGATCTTTGCCCCGCAGCCCGGGCCGGACTCGGATACCGCGAAGGCGGCGGCCGCCGCCGTGACCGAGGCACACCCCGACCCGTCGGCATAGGAACCGGGGTGCAGGCGGGCGCGTGCACGACGACGCGCGCCTCGCGGTACACTTTTCGCTGGCCCTCGGGCCGATGGTGGCTATAGCTCAGTTGGTAGAGCACCGCGTTGTGGTCGCGGGGGCCGCGGGTTCAAGTCCCGTTAGCCACCCCCTGCGAAGGCCCTCGGCAACAGTGTCGGGGGCCTTCGTCCGTCTTCGAGCCTCACGCTTGGCGGTGCTGAACAGGCTATCGTGAGGGCGTGATTCACGTACGTACACCCGGGAGGACCGAGTGATCGCCGCACTGACCGGCGTGGGCTTGTCCGCTGCAGCGGGACTCAATGCGTTCATCCCCTTGGTGTTGGTAGGCATCTTTGCCCGCTTCACCACCTTCATTGAGCTCCCCGAGAACCTCATGTGGTTGCAGGAGTGGCCCACGATCATCATCGCGCTGCTGTTGCTCGCGTCGGAGTTGGTGCTGGACAAGATCCCGGGCGTCGACCACGTGAACGACCTCATCCAGACCGCGGTGCGCCCGCTCGTCGGCGGAGTGATCTTCGCCGCGAGCGCCTCGGCTGCGGAGTTGGACGCGGGCCAGTTCTGGACCGACAACCCGATGATCGCTGGCATCGTCGGAGCCGTGATTGCGCTGGTGGTGCACACCGGCAAGGCCACGTCGCGACCGGCAGTCAACGCCTCCACCGGAGGCACGGGTGCGCCCGTGGCCTCCTTCGCGGAGGATGCCACGTCGGTGGCCCTGAGCCTGCTCGCCATCTTCGCGCCCCTGCTCGTCATCGTGGTGATCCTCGGGCTCGGCGTGGCGTTCTACTACATCATCACGTCGGGCCAGCGCAGGCGACGCAGGCGGGAAATCCTGCAGGCGCAAGAGCGACTTGAGCGAGTCGCGGCGCACGAACGAGGCGAGAAGGTCGCGTGGTGGCGGGCATCGTGGCGAGACCGGCTCGAGCGGGTCAACGAACATCGTTCCGCCCTGGCGCCGAACCTACGCTCGAAGACACCGAGCCTGCGCTCGAAAGGGTCCCGCTCGGTGAAGACTGACGCGTCGCCCGATGCCGAGCAGCACGAGGACAAACCCGAGTAGGTCAGTCTCCGAAATCGGCCACAAAGTCCGCGACAAAGTCGTTGGCAGGCGACTGGGTCACGCCCTCTGGGGTGTCCAGTTGCTCGACCACGGCGCCCTTGGACAACACGGCAATCCGGTCCGCGAGCAGCACGGCCTCCCTGATGTCGTGCGTCACCATGATGACGGTGGTGCCGAGATTGCGTTGCAGAGCCGCGAACTCCTTCTGGAGCCGCCTGCGGCCCTGGGGGTCCACCGCACCGAACGGCTCGTCCATGAGCAACACGGGCGGCTCCGTGGCGAGGGCCCTCGCGACGCCCACGCGTTGCCTCTCGCCGCCCGACAGCTCGTGCGGGTAGCGGTCCGCATAGGTGTCCGGGTCGAGTCCCACGAGCGTGAGCAGCTCCTGCACCCGCTGTGCGGTGCGGTCCCTCTCCCATCCCACCAGCCCGGGCACCGTGGCGACATTCTGCTGGACCGTGCGGTGAGGGAAAAGTCCCACGTGCTGGATCACGTAGCCGATGCCGCGTCGTAGCTGAACGGGGTTCTGGGACATGACATCGGTCCCACCCACCGAAATCACCCCCGCTGTGGGCTCCACCAGTCGGTTCACCATTCTCAGTGTCGTGGACTTGCCGCAGCCGGAGGGTCCCACCAGCGCGAGCACCTCGGAGCCGCGCACCTCGAGGCTGAGGCTTTCCACCGCGTGCGTGCCGTCGGGATACGACTTACGCACGCTGTCAAAGACGATGTCGGTGCCGACCATGCGAATTACCGTACAGGGCAGGCAAGTCGCCTCGGCGACTAGGGTGGGGCAGATGGACGACGCCCCGCCCAATCCGTGGCTTTCCTGGCGCTACGTGGAAAGCAACTGGACCGAGTTGAGCCACCAACTCACGATTCACACGACGCTCACGCTCGAGGCCGTCGCCATTGCGCTCGCGATCGCCTTCCCCCTCGCGGTGCTGGCCCGCAATGTGCGGTGGCTGACACGCCCCATCTTGGGATTCACGGGCGTGCTCTACACGATTCCCTCGCTCGCCCTGTTCGCCTTGCTGGTCCCGTTCACCGGCATCGGCCGCACCACCGTGTTGATCGGGCTCGTGGTCTACGCGTTGCTCGTGCTGGTGCGCAACATCATCGCCGGGCTTGAGGGAGTGGATCGTGACGTGGTGGACGCGGCGCGCGGCCTCGGCTATTCGCGGTTGCGGCTGCTCTGGGGGGTCGAGATACCTAACGCCCTGCCGTCGATCGTCGCGGGCCTGCGCATCGCCACCGTCACCACGGTCGCACTCGTCACGGTGGGCGTCGTGGTCGGCTACGGAGGCCTGGGCCAACTCATGTTCCGCGGCTTCCAGTCCAACTACCGCGCGCAGATCGCGACCAGTGTGATCCTCTGCCTGGCGTTGGCGCTCGTGCTTGACCTCGCAATCATGGCGGCCGCGCGGGCGGCCATGCCATGGGCGCGGCGTAGGAGGGCGGCGTGAGCATCTGGGCCGAGGCGTGGGACTACATCTCCACCGGCGTCAACTGGACGGGAGAGCACGGGCTGACCCGGCCCACGTTCGACGGCGGCTGGAAGTTCGCGAACGACTCGATCTTCGCCCTGACGATCGAGCACCTGTACATGTCTTTCGCGGCCGTAGGCATCGCGGCGCTGACCGCACTGCCCCTCGGCATCGCGCTCGGCCATGTGCGCCGCGGTGGCGGCCTGACGGTCGCCCTGTCCAACGTCTCCCGCGCCATGCCCACACTGGCGCTGCTGACGCTGTTCGCCGCATCGGCCATCGGGTTCGGCAACCGCGCCGTCATCATCGCGGCCGCCATCTTCGCGTTTCCCCCGATTCTCACGAACGCATTCACGGGGATGGCGGACGTCGACGCCGACGTGCGGGAGGCCGCCTTGGGCCAGGGACTGACGCGTCTCCAGGTCGCCACGCGTGTGGAACTCCCGCTTGCCTGGCCGCTCATTGCCGCTGGCCTGCGCACGTCCGCGTCACAGACCGTGGCAACGGTTCCTCTCGCCGCACTCGTGGCAGGCGGGGGCTTGGGCGTGATCATCAACACTGGACTGGCCACGCAACGGCATGGGGAGGTGCTCGCCGGCGGCGCGCTGGTCGCCGCACTCACACTGGCGGTCGATGCTGGCATGGGCGCCCTGCAACGTCGGCTCACACCCGCGCCGTTACGCGCGACACCGCTGGTATCGGCCTAGTCCACCCGCGCCGCGGACGGCCCCGAAGCCTTGGCAGGAAGAGCAAGGGAACATTAAGCGTCCCAAGTGAGTTACTTCTCTTGACCGGTTTGACCACACACGAGGAGCATCATGCACACCCGTCTTGCACCCCTGGCGGCTCTCGCCACATCGGCCCTGTTCTTGGCCGGTTGTTCCGCAGGCACGTCGGATTCGTCCAGTTCCACCACCAGCGCGTCGGGCACCACGGAGCCCGCGACCGCTACCGCCCAGCAGTGCCTGCCCGTTCCGGGCGACAGCATCGTCGTTCTCGCTGACGACATGATGCTGCAGAACTCGGACAACATCGTCCCCGCCGTCAACGCGACGACCGCGGAGGACGGCGCGGTCATGGCGGCCGTCAACACGGTCTCGGCCGCCCTGGACACCCCCACCCTGATTCAGTTGAACAAGGCCGTGGACATCGACCGCCAGACGTCCGCAGAGGTCGCGGCGAAGTTCGTGACCGATGAGGGCCTTACCGCTCCGATGCAGGGAAGCGGCTCGACCGTCGTGGGCTCGGCGAACTTCTCGGAGAACATCACGGTTGCGGAAATCTATGCGGCCGTGCTGCGCGACGCCGGATATGACGCCACCGTGCGCACCATCGGCAACCGCGAAACCTACCTGCCCGCGCTCGTGTCGGGCGAGGTGGACGTGGTCCCCGAGTATGCCGCGACGGCCGCAGAGTTCATCAACCGTTCGCTCAACGGCGCCGACGCCCCGGCGGTGGCCTCCGGCGACATTGCGGTGACCAAGGCCGCCCTGGACGGATTCGCCGACTTCGGCGTCGTCTTTGGCGAGCCCGCTGCTGCACAGGACCAGAATGCGTTCGCCGTGACCACCGCGTTCTCCGACCAGTACGGCGTGACGTCACTGAGCGAACTTGCCGCCAATTGCGCCGGCATCTCGCTTGGAGGCCCGCCGGAGTGTCCGGAGCGCACCTTCTGCCAGATCGGCCTGGAGGAGGTCTACGGCCTCGACGTGACCGACTTCTCGTCGCTCGATGCGGGCGGCCCGCTCACCAAGACCGCGCTACGTCAGGGCGAGATCGCCGTCGGGCTGGTCTTCAGCTCGGACGGAGAGCTCGGCGCGTAGGCACCGATGAGCCCCAGCAAGCACGAAGGCCCGGTCCGCTTGGACCGGGCCTTCGTGTGTGGTACGCCCCCGGGGACTCGAACCCCGAACCCGCTGATTAAGAGTCAGCTGCTCTGCCAGTTGAGCTAGAGGCGCATTGTGTGGCGCGACCCACAACTTTAGCAGTACCCAAGGCCACCAAAGAAATCGGCGCGGCCCCCGCGGGGAATGGCGAGGCGCCGTGTGCGGTTGCTCTGACCATGAGCACTCGACTTGAGGCAGGCGCGGCTGCCCCCGACTTCACCGCCCCCACCGACACCGGTACCTTCACACTTTCCGACCACCGCGGCAAGAGCGTCATCGTGTACTTCTACCCGGCGGCCATGACCCCGGGGTGCACGACCGAGGCGTGCGATTTCCGTGACTCCCTGTCCGCGCTGCAGGCGGCTGGCTACGAGGTGGTGGGAGTATCCAAGGACTCTCCCGAGAAGCTCGCAAAGTTCCGCGCCAAGGAGGGCTTGAATTTCACACTCGTGTCTGACCCCGATCTTGAGATCCAGCACCTTTATGGCGCGTGGGGCGAGAAGTCGATGTACGGGAAGACGGTGACGGGGTCCCTGCGCTCGACCGTGGTGGTCGATCCGGACGGCAACGTTGCGCTCGCGCAGTACAACGTGAAGGCGACCGGCCACGTCGCGAAGTTGCGACGCGACCTCGGTCTGGACTGAATACCTGGAAGGCCTCAGAACCTAGGAAGCCAGGTCGCTCAGCTTGCCCAGTAGCCTGCGCAGGCTCACGATTCCGAGGAAGCGACCGGAGTCATCGGTGACGATGATGGGCGCGCCCGGCTCGTTGGCGGCGGCGCTGGTGCGCTGCGCGACCTCGGCCGGCGTGGAATTGACGTTCACGGTGAGCGTGGAAATCAGTTCCCCGGCGATGGCGGCGCCCGGATTGACCAGGCCCTGCGGATGCCGCTCGCTGTCCACAACCACCACCCAGTGACCGTCCTTGTCGCCCCACACGTGCGCCGTGCGCTGCTCCACGGGGATCGTCGGAACCGACTCGACGAGGCGGTGCATGGTGTCGCCAGCTTGGTCACTGAACGCCGCCAGCTGGGCGGAGACCTTCGGGTCCATATCCTCGAAATCGCGCGCCGGCCGCGCAAACAGATAGCCCTGGGCAAGAGGCACACGCATGTCGGACAAGCGCTTCGCGTCCGCGAGCGACTCGACTCCCTCGGCCACCACCCAGGCGTCCACGCGCGCCGCGAAAAGCCCAATCATCTCGACGAGCGCCACCTTGGCCTCATCGGTCGCGATGCCGTCCACAATGGCGCGGTCGAGTTTCAAGATGGACGGCCGCAAGTCGAGAATCTGCTGCAAACCCGAATACCCGGCGCCCGCGTCATCGACCGCGATGAGTGCGCCCTTGGTCCGCACCGCATTGATGTCGGGCTCCAAGTCGGCCCATTCCCACGCGGAGTGCTCGGTGATCTCTATCACCAGTCCCGTCAGGTCTGGCAGCTCGCTGAAGATGGCACGTACCAGAGGGTGGCGCAGCGAGTCTGATTCCACATTCACTGCAAGGAAGGTGTCTGGCGGCATCTCAGAGCGACGTGCGAGCGCCATGCCCAGAACGGTGGCCTCAAGCTCCGGTTGAAGGCCACGGGCCCTCGCACGGGCGAACCAGACATCAGGTCCGACGCCCGCGGCGTCTGGGTGGTCGAAACGCGCCAGCGCCTCGTATCCGACGACGATTCGCTGGTCGAGATCGATGATGGGCTGAAAATGGCACTCCACACCGTCGCCAGCGATCGCATCGTCGATCAACTGAGTCCACCGCGCGTCAGTGGCGTGCGTGCGGGCGGGGGTAGTCATAGACGCTCCCTAGCCGGTAGGTCGAGGTCGGGACGGGACAGCCCCACCATGGGCGCGCGGCACGCGACCACCAGGGACTGCTTGTTCACAATTCCTCTATCGGCACGCAAACGCACTTGTACAACGTTTGCATCAAATCGTGCCAAGTGCCGGGGAGCAACGGCGGTATCGTGGGCACGCGCGCGAGTGGCGAAACTGGCAGACGCGCTGGATTTAGGATCCAGTGTCTTCGGACGTGCGGGTTCAAGTCCCGCCTCGCGCACCGCCTCGCGCACAGCAACGGCCCGACACCTCACGGGGCCGGGCCGTCGTCGAAGACGTGAGCGGACCCCTAGTGCTCAGCAGCCTCGTGCTCGGCGATCTTGGCGCGAACATCGTCCATGTCGAGGGCCTCCACAGCGTCCACGAGCTGCTGCAGCGCGGGCGCCGGAAGCGCTCCTGCCTGGTTGAAGACCATGATGCCGTCGCGGAACGCCATCAGCGTCGGAATTGCGGTGACACCAAACTTCATGCCGAGTTCCTGCTGCGCCTCGGTGTCCACTTTGGCGTGCACAATGTCGGTCTTGGTCTCGGAGCTCGCCTCGAAGATCGGTGCGAAGTTCTTGCACGGACCGCACCACTCGGCCCAGAAGTCGACGAGGACGATGCCGTCCTTCGTGACGACCTCGTCAAACGTGCTGGTGGTCAGGTCGATCGTTGCCATGCTTTCCTTTCCTTCGGGCCGCGTGCCCGACTAGAGAAGTAACCGCACAACCCCTGGGGGGTATTCCCCGCAATTCTACGCCGACCGCAAACGGCCCGCCGGGGTGGTTCGCTGCCCCGATTGAAACTTCCACGGCGCGGGTGTTGGAAGGCGCCTCCGCAACCTGCACACTGGGGACATGACCGATATGGCCGAACTGCCCTCAGAGCCCACCGGTTGGCTTTCCGACCGCGAACTTGACCATGTGCGCTCCGAGATTCCCATCCTCTACGTCAACGTCGTGCCGGTCCGGACCAACGCCACGGGCGAGATCACGGAGATCGGGCTCCTCCTGCGCGCCGACGAGGGTGTCATGTCCCGCGCCATCGTGGCCGGACGCGTCCTGTTGCACGAGACCATTCGCGACGCGATCATACGCAACCTCGAGAAGGACCTGGGCCTTGCGGCAATGCCGCGTGTGCCGATCTCCCCCACGCCGTTCACCGTCGTCGAGTACTTCCCCACTGACGGCTTCGGCACCTTTCATGACTCGCGACAGCACGCGGTCGCCTTGGCATATGTGGTGGCCGTTGACGGCGACTGCGAACCCAGCCAAAACGCGCTCGACATCGTGTGGCTGACCCCCGAGGAGGCGGCAAGCGACGATGTCGTGGAGCAGATGGCGGGGGGCCAACACGTATTGCTGCGTCACGCCCTCGCGTATTGCGGAGTGCTGCCGGCCTAGCGGTTCGGCGCCCATTCCCGCAAAGTCACGGCGCGACGACGTCGCGTCACTGCGCGTGCGTCGGCACCACCAGCACCGGCACGGTCGCGAACTCCAGCACCCGCAGGGTCTCGCTGCCGACGTAGGGCAGCGCATGCCCCCGCCGGGAGACGCGGGCCAGCACGATGAGACCCGCGCCCACGGACGCCGCCTCCTCGAGGATCGCGACAGCGACGGCGCCCTCGCGACGGACACCACTGACCTCGACACCAGCGGATGCCCCCAGAGCGGCCACGTGCCGCAGTGCGGCGTCACCGGCCTGCTCACGACGGTGCCTGATGTCGATCAACACCTCACCCTCAGGCACCCGGCCGACGGGCCACGGCTCGAGGACGGTCACCGCATGCACCCGGGCGCCAAGGCGCTCCGCGTACTCCACGGCGACCGCCGCCGCCGCGAAGGCAGGCGTCGAGTCGTTCACCGCCACGAGCACGACCTCGATCATGATCCCTCCGATCGCGCCAACGACCGGGCGTCCGCTCCCGCCGCCCCGGCGGCCCACCGCAGCCGCAGGCTCTCCTCGAGTTCGAGGGCATCCTGCGCACGGCGGATCGCCTTGAGCCGGTCCTCAAGGCGAGGAATCCAGCGTTTCTCGACGGCATGCAGCCGACTCCGGGTGGCCGCCAGCTCCGCCGAGACGAGCTGCACCGCCCTGGTCGCCACCGCGTGCTCAACGGCGGCCTCCAGCGCCTCGGCGTGCGCCGCAACCGCGAAGGACAGGGCCGAACTGCCGCCCGCTGTCGCCGGCGGGATGCTCAGGCCCCGCGCCTCGAGCGGGAAGGCCACCCCCATCGCCCCGCCCCAGGCGACCTCGACCCGCGCCGGGACGAGCGGGGCGGTGGACGTGATCTGCGCACGCCCGTCGAGGGCCGCCGACCGCCGGAGCCAGGTCGCCGCGACTGCCGCCAGGTCCCGCCACTGGGCATCGGCGTGCGAGGCGACGATCTCGAGGCGCTCCAACTCGTCGGCGAGGATGCGCTGCTTGCGGTCGAGCAGGTCCGCACCGTGCCGAGCGACGGTCAGCCGACGCTCCAGCCGTACCCTCCCCGCCCGCCCGGTGTCAGTCATCGGACCCACCTTCCGCGCCGGTCGGCAGGTACTTCTCGAGCATCGCGAGCGGCAGCATTGTCAGCTCCTGCCGAGGCAACGCTGTGAGCGCCTTCCAGGCCCGGCGGAGCGAGTCCTCCATCGTGCGCAACTCGGTGTCCCCCTGGTCGAAGAGTTGTCGCTCGACCAGGTCACGGCAGGTGAGGTAGGCGCGGTCCGTCGCGCTCAGTGCCGAGACACCGACCAGTTCGCCGAGTTCGGCGGCCTGCCTCGCGCGGGCCATCGCCGCGAGGACCTGCGACGCGACGCCAAGATGGTCCTCGCGGGTGCGGCCAGCACCCGCACCGCTGCGCATCAGCCGCGAGAGCGACGACAGGACGTCGACGGGCGGGTAGACACCACGCGCCTGAACCTCCGGCGAGAGGACGATCTGACCCTCGGTGATGTACCCGGTCAGGTCCGGAACGGGGTGCGTGATATCCCCGGCCGGCATCGTGAGCACCGGCACGATCGTCACCGAGCCCTCGCGGCCGCGGATTCGGCCGCAACGTTCGTACAGCGTCGCGAGGTCGCTGTAGAGGTAGCCCGGGTACCCACGCCGGGCCGGGATCTCGCGGCGCGCGGCCGCAACCTCCCGCAGCGCCTCGGCGTAACTCGTCATGTCGGACATCACCACCAGCACGTCGTGCCCCTCCGCAAAGGCGAGGTGCTCGGCGATCGTCAGGGCAAGGCGCGGGGTGAGCAGCCGCTCGATCACCGGGTCGTCTGCGGCATTGAGGAGCAGCACGAGCTCGCCCGCAGCCGAACGCTCCTCGAGGCGGTCGCGGACGAAAGTGATGTCTGCGTGCGTCAGGCCCATCCCGGCGAACACGACCCGGAAGCTCGAGCCCTTGGCGGTCGCCTGCGCGGCGATCTGCGTCGCCAGCGCGAGGTGCGGCAGACCCGGGACGGAGAAGATCGGCAGCTTCTGACCGCGGACGACCGTCATGAGCGCGTCGATCACCGAGACCCCCGTGAGGACCGGGTCGCGCGGGGGTTCTCGCTCCACGGGGTTGAGCGGCCAGCCGCTCACCGGCAGGGACCGGTCGCACGTCACCGGCGGGCCGCCGTCGAGCGGCTCTCCGCGCCCGTTGCACACGCGGCCGAACCACTCGGGCCCGACGGGGATGCTGAGCGGCCTGCCGTCAAAGCGCACCCAGATTCCGCCCGGCACCATCCCGCCGGTGCCCTCCAGCACCTGGAGAGTCACCAGGTCGCGGTCCACCTCCAGGACCAGCCCGTGCCGCGGGCCGTCCGGAAGGTCGACGGTCGCGAACTCGTCCCAGCCGACTCCCTCGGCGGCGACAACGAGGAGCGGGCCGCGCAACTCCCGCACGTCCCCGTGCGCGACCTGGCCGAGCGGGGCACCCTCCGGAGGCGGTACCTGCTCCTGCGGTCCGGCAGTCGGTTGCTTCGGGTCGGTCATGTCAACGCCTCCAGCATCGCGATGATCCCCGCGCGGCGGCTGCGCACGCCCTCTGCGTCGCTCGGCCCCACTTCCTCGCGGGCACGCAGCACCGCGCCGAGGTCCGCTTCCTCGATGGTCGTCGCCGCCACGCCCTCCTCAACTCGGCGCTGACAGGCGTCGACGACGTCGAGCGCGAGGCCCAGCAGCGCAGCACCCTTCTCCGCCGAGCAGAAGGCATCGTTCTCGCTCAGGGCGTTCTGCAGGAGCACCCCGTCCCGCACCAGCCGACCGCCGAGCAGCACCACCCGTTCGTGCCCTGGCAGGGAGCCCGTGCCGATGATCTCCGCGAGCGAGGCGAGCCGGTCGGCCTCCGCGAGGAGGGACACCGCGCGGGCACGTTGCTGGGACCACTGGGGGTCGCCGTGCGCCGAGCGCCACGCCCCAATGGCCCCGACGTCACGTGCGAAGGAGCCGCTCCAACTCACGGCAGGGTAGTGCCGGGAGTACGCGAGGTCGCGATCGAGAACCCACAGCGACCGGACGAACCGCTGCGTATCCGTCGTCACGGGTTCGGTCATGTCACCGCCGGCGGGCGACACGGCGCCGATCACCGTGGTCGACGCAGCCGCTCCGCCGAGGGTCGTGACGCGCCCGGCGCGCTCGTAGAACGCCGCGAGCTCGGAGGCGAGGTTGGCCGGGTAGCCCTCCTCGGCCGGAAGGTCGCCGTTGCGATTGGCGAACTCGCGAAGAGCCTCGGCCCAGCGGGAGGTCGAGTCGGCGATGACGACCGCGTCGTAGCCCATGTCGCGGTAGAACTCCGCGACCGTGATGCCGGTGTGCACGCTTGCCTCGCGCGCCATCATCGGCATGTTCGAGGTGTTCGCGATGACCACTGTCCGGTCGATCAGGCGGCCGCCGGTGCGGTCGTCGTTCATCCGGGCGAGCTCGTCGAGGACGTCGGCCATCTCGTTGCCGCGTTCTCCGCAGCCGACGTACACGATGACGTCGGCGTCCGACCACTTCGCGATCTGCTGGAGCAGCAGCGTCTTGCCGGTACCGAAACCGCCGGGCACCGCCGCCGCCCCGCCGCGTGCGAGCGGGTAGACGAGGTCGAGGACGCGCTGCCCCGTGTGCAGCGGCACGACATCGCTCAGCCGTGCCCGGAACGGCCGTGGAAGGCGCACCGGCCATCGTTCGGAGAGCCGCACCTCCCTGTCGTCGACCCTGGCAATCACGTCGGTCGGCGCCCGCGGCTCAGGGCCTGCGATCCACGTCACGGCACCCGCGACCCCCCACGGCACGGTGACGCGGTGCTCGACGGAGCCGGAGTCTGGAACGGTGCCCAGCACCTGGCCGGGAGCCACGTCCGCTCCGACCTCGACGGCCGCGACGAAGGACCACGACCGCTCCTGTGCCGTGGAGACCCGTTGCGGGGTGAGCCAGACCGGGGCACCTGTCAAGGGGCGGAGCAGGCCGTCGAACGCCTGGCCCAGCAGCCCCGGCCCGAGCAGCCCGGACAGCACCTCTCCCGTCGCCGTCGCGTGGTGACCGGGAGTCAATCCGCCCGTGTACTCGTAAGCCTGAACCGTCGCGCACCCGCCGGAGATGCCGACAATCTCGGCAGCCAGGTCGTCCGGGCCAAGCCCGAGGACCTCGCGCATCGCGATGCCGTCGAGCCCCTCGACCTCGACCAGCGGACCGTTGACCCTGGTGACGGTCCCCGCCGGCTGGGCGACAGGGCCCTTCTCTACTGCGTCCACAGTTGCCTCACCTCCACGGCGTGCGCCTCGACCGTGGCGGCCGCGAGAACCGGGACCGACAGGTCGAGCCGTCGGCTGCCGACTTCACCGATCACGCCACCCGACGGGCTGGGCGTCACGGTGGCCTCCGGTCCGAGCGCCTCGTGGCAGCGCCGGGTGAGGTGGTCGACCCACGCCGTGTAGCGCCGCTCGCCGCGCATGCGCTGGACCGCCAGCACCACCTGGTCCACCAGCGAGCGGCGCAGCGTCTCCTGCTTGGCCAGGACCAGTTCGTTTGCCTCGCGCCGTGCCCTGGCCGAGCGCAGGGCCGCGGCGGCCTTGGCCCCAGCCGTCCCCTGGGCTTCCGCATCGGCGACGACCTCATCGGCCCTCTGCTGCGCCGCGGCGAGGACAGCCTCGACCTCCTCCGCCGCCCGCGACTTGATCTCTTCCGCCTCCTCCCGCGCGTCGGCGCGCAGCGCCTCCCGCAGCGGGTCCAGCGCGACGAGCACCTCCTCACGCAGCCCCTTCACGGCATCACCACCCCCATCGGCGCGCCGGGCGCCATCAGCTCCGCCCCGAGCGCTGCCGCGGCACGCGGGGTGAGCACCACCGCGCTCACCTCCGTCGGCAACGCCCCCCAGGCGCGGAGTACCTCGGAATCGGACTCCGCGGGAAGCACAAGGGCGCCAGCGAGCCCGTAGCCCTCGACGAGGGCCCGCTCACCAAGTGCGGCGACGATGCCGCTCACGACGTCCGCCATCAGGACGTCATGCCTTCCCGATGAGGATCATCGCTACGACGAGCCCGTAGATCGCGATTCCCTCGGCGAGCCCGACGACGACCATTGCCCGGCCGAAGATCTCCGGCCGCTCGCTCATCGCCGCGAGCGCGGCCGAGCCGGTGTAGGCGACGGCGAATGCCGCGCCGATCGACGAGCCTGCCACCGCGATCGCTGCCGCGATGAGGGCGGAGCCACCGATGCCCGCAGGGGCCGCCGACTCGGCCGTCACCGCCGTCGCAGTGACCGCCGCGGCCGCGGGGCCCGAGCCGAGCGCGCTCATCAGCAGGATAACCGCGCCGACTAGGACGATCGCGTCGATGCCGAGCACCACGGCGAACCCGGCTCTGCCGCGTCGCCGCAGCAGGACCACCGCCGCCACGGCGAGCAAGGCAACTGCCGGAATGCCGATGAGCCAGAGCGTCATGATTCTTCTCCTTGAGCAAGGCTGCCCTCCGGCAGCGTCGGTGCCCAGGGACGGAACGGCCGCCCCTCGGACTGGAAGATGCGAGAGAACAGTTCGTAGTACTCCAGGCGCAGCGCCTGGATGCCCGCGACCAGCCCCTCCAGCGCGAACGTCACGACGTTGCCGACGACGAACAGCACCACGGCGGCGACCGCGCGCCAGCCCGGCCCCCACAGGCCCGTGGTCCCGTCCCAGACGATCATCAGCAGGGCGCCGTGGGTCAGGCCAAACGCGGCCAGCCGAGCGAAGGAGACGACGTTCGACCCGAGCCGCACGACGGTGTCGAAGAGCTCGACGACCGACTGCATGACTCCTGATCCCCCGCCGCCTGACTCGATAAACAGCCCCGTGAAGACCAGGACGAGCGCGGCGATCGCCACCACGACTGCCACCACGACGACCGGGCCGAGGCCCGCGACGAGTCCCCAGGTCAGCAGGGCCGTCGAGGTGAAGAGCGCGGAGCCAGCCACGCCCGTCCGGGCGTACAGGGCGTAGCCCCAGCCGCCCTCCCGCACGCGGTTGACCGTCCCGATCCCGTACGAGATGGCGAGCAGCACGGCGCCGAACCCGACGGCCGCGATGAGCAGCGTGATCGGGCTCTCGAGCGGGTCGAGCCACACGACGGGGATCAGCCCCGTAGGCCCGAATGCCTCGCCGTAGAGCACGCCAAAGAACATCGCGGCGAGCCCCGCGCCCGCAACGAACGCCCAGGTCCTGGCCAGGGCCGCCAGGCGCCCCGACCGGCGCCCGCGGAGCGCCAGGCCCATGGCCAGCAGGATCGCCCCGTGCCCGAGGTCGCCGAACATGATCCCGAACATCACGACATAGGCCAGTCCCGCGAGCCGCGAGGGGTCGACGTCCGCGTAAGGGACCGTCGCGTAGGTGTCCACAAGCGTGCGGGAGAGCCGCGGGCTGCGGGACACCGACGCGGTCAGCAGGGTCGGCGGTTGCACGCCGCGAGGGTGCCCGATCGGGACGACGGCGGCACCGTGCTGGCCGAGCGCCGCCTGCAGTGCCGTCAAGTGCCTGCTCGGCGTCCACCCGACCAGCCCGGTCAGGGTCCCCGACCGGATGGCCGCCTCCTGAGCACGGTCAATCTCGCCGGCATCCGTGCCCGGCGGGTACGGCAGGTCAAGCTCGACCGTTCCGCTTCGTGCGACCTCGACGAGCATCTCGCGGCACGTCGGCTCGGTTGCGACGAGCGCGACCCGTTCCATCCGGACCGGGCTCAAGTCCTCACGCCACGGCATCGAGCACCTCGCTCCCGCCACCGGCCTCTGCGGCCGCCAGGGCGGCGCGCACCCGCCAGGCGTCTATCCCGAGCACGACGATCGCGCCGAGCACCACCGACGGTCCCGGCATCGCCGTGCGCAGTAGCCCGAAGCCGTCGTCCTCGACCGCGTTGACGGCACGCACCTCGGCTCGCCACAGGTCCGTCGGCCGATCGATCCCCTCAAGCACGCCGCGGAGGGTCACCGGCAACACGGCCCGCAACTCCGCCAGGTCGGCGGCCTCAGCCCAGGCGTCCCCGATCAGCGGTCGGACCAGGCGACGCAACCGGTCAGACGGCCGGGCCCCGTCGACGAGGACGAGTCGTCCCGCCATCAGGGCGGCGGCGGTCGACGCCCACGGCCTGGCCTGCGGTGCAGCAGCGGCGAGCTCCCGGAGCCAGCAGATCCGCAGCACATCGGCCAGGTTCGCCGGACCGCCCTCACCCGGGTCGCCCCAGCGCGAGCGCCGCAGCGCCGTGTCGAGCTCTTCGCGAGAGTTCGAGCCGCGCAACTGGGGCCAGGCCGTTGCCAGCGCTCCGAGAGCGTGCTCCGGTCGCTCGGGGCCACCGTCGAGATGCCGGGCCAGGTCCAGGATGTTCTCCCGCTCGAGACCGGCCGCCGCGGCCCGCACGAGGCGGGTCCCGCTTGCCGGGAGCCAGCCGGCGAGCACCCGCAGCTGCCACAGCACCGCGTCGGCCGTCGCGCGCTGCGCCTCCTCAAGCCCGCCCTCCTCGGCAAGCTCGGCGTACCCGGTGCCCTCGAGATCCTTCAGGGCTTCGGCGATACTGCTCCGCCCGGCGATCCGACGACAGGCGCCCGCCCCCACCCGGCGGCGGGCCATCGCCCGCGCACGCACCGATGCGGCCACCCAGTCGGCGTTCACGGCAACGTCCCCGTCCCCGGGTCGACGAGCGCCTCCGCCAGGCGCGAGGCCAGGGCCTGGGCCCTCCCTTGCCCAAGGGCCTCGATGTGGGCGACCTGCTCGTGGGCATGTGCCAGCCGGGCGGCGTCGCCGGCGGTCGCCTCGTCGTAGACCGCCGACGCAGCTCCCGCGCGGGCCGCGTCAGCCCGGAGGTGAGCCTCGGCCAGGAGGGCAGCGGCGTGCTCGTGCGCGGCATCGATGCTCGAGCGTGCGGCGTTGCGGGCCGCAGCCACCTGCTCGGCGCAGGCGGCGACCTCCGGCTCGAGGGCGGCGAAGACCGGCGCCAATTCGCTGGCGGGACCCATGTTGTCGACGGCGGGCACACCCACCACCCCGACGGAGCCGGGCGCGCCCGCGGGGCGGAACCGGTCGAGAATGCTGAGCAACGTCATGAGACGCCTCCGCTTCCCATCGTACGGACGGGGAGGGCCCCGAGTGGGGCCCTTAGCCCCGGTGTCGCGGACGTGCCCAGGGTCAGAGCACCGCGAGACGCGCGGCCAGGGCGGCGAAGGCCTTTCCCCGATGCGAAATCGCGTTCTTCTGCGCGGCCGTCAACTCCGCCGCCGTCACGTCATAGCCCGCGGGAATGAAGATCGGGTCGTAGCCAAAGCCGCCGCCGCCAGCGGCCTCACGCCCGATGCGCCCCTCCATGCGACCCTCGCGCACCACCTCGTGTCCCTCGGGCGTCACGAGCGCGGCGGCGCACACGAACGCGGCGCCGCGGTGGGCGTCGGGGATGTCTTCCAACTGCGCGAGCAGGAGACGCACATTCTGTTCGTCGGCCCCGTGGACGCCAGACCACAGCGCCGAGAAGATGCCCGGCGCCCCGCCCATCACGTCGACCGCCAATCCGGAGTCATCCGCCACGGCCGGCAAACCGGTGGCAAGACACGCGGTGCGCGCCTTGACGAGCGCGTTATCAGCAAAGGTCACGCCGTCCTCGACGGGAGGGGGCACGTCGAAGTCGCTCGCCGAGGCAAGATCGGCCGAGGTCCATCCTGGCAGCAGCGGCTCAAGGATGGCCCACACCTCGTCGCGCTTGTGCGGGTTGTGACTCGCAAACACGAGCCGAGGTGCCGTGGCCATTACAGGCCCAGGGCGGCCGCCTGCAGGCGCGCCAGTTCGGCGTTGCCCGACGTCGCCAGTTCGAGCAGATCGTCCAACTCGGCCTTGGTAAACGCCGCGCGCTCCGCGGTTCCCTGAACCTCGACAAATTGTCCACCGCCCGTCATCACCACGTTCATGTCGGTCTCCGCACGCACGTCTTCCTCGTAGGGCAGGTCGAGCATGGGCGTGCCGTCGATGATGCCCACCGACACGGCGCTCACCGAGCCTGACAGCGCTGCAGCGTCGGCGGGAATCGCGCCCTGCGCCTTGCCCCACGTCACCGCGTCCGCGAGCGCCACGTAGGCTCCCGTGATCGCCGCGGTGCGGGTGCCGCCATCCGCATCGAGGACGTCACAGTCCACCACGATCGTGTTCTCGCCCAGGGCCTTGACGTCGATGATCGCGCGCAGGGACCGGCCGATCAGCCGCGAGATCTCGTGCGTGCGGCCGCCAATCTTGCCTCGCACCGACTCGCGGTCGTTGCGCGTGTTCGTGGCGCGCGGAAGCATCGAGTACTCGGAGGTCACCCAGCCCTCTCCGGAACCCTTCTTCCAGCGAGGCACGCTCGCCGTGAACGACGCGGAACACAGCACGCGCGTGTGACCGAACGTCACCAGGCAGGAGCCCTCGGCGGCGCGTTGGAAGCCGCGCTCGAAGGTTACCGGGCGGAGTTGGTCAGGGTTGCGTCCGTCGAATCGAGTCATGCGACGAGCCTAGCGCCGGCTCAGACCTCGAACACGCGGCCGGGCCTGGCCAGCGTCGCGTCCGCATGCTCTGCACGGGCCTGCTCGAGCGTTCCCCACACGCTCGCCCACGGAGGGATATGAGTCACCACCAGGTGCCGCACTCCCGCCCGACTGGCGACCTCCCCCGCTTGGGCGCCCGTCAGGTGGATTCCCCGCGGATTCTCGGCGCGGTCGGCCCAGCCCGCCTCGGCGAGCAAGAGGTCGGCACCCGCGGCCACCGCGACCACCTCGTCAGACAGGTCGGTGTCCCCTGTGAAGACCAGGGTCGCCGGAACGCCGGACTCGGACGGCCCCTCGATGCGATAGGCGAGCGCGGGGACGGGGTGCCACGCGCGTGCCGCGGTGACGGTGAACGGCCCCAGCGACCGGCTCTCACCCGGTGCGAGGGCGGACCATGCGAACGGCGCCAGCCCGGCATCGTCACTCGAGCCCTCCACCTGGCGTATCCGCTCGTCGATGCCCTCCGGCCCCCACAGCGGAATGGGCGCAAGGTCGGTACCCTGCGCAGGGCCATAGCGGAGCAGCACCGACAGCGACGCAAGGTCGGCGCAGTGGTCGGGGTGGCCGTGGCTGACGAGGATGCCATCAATCGTGGCGGGATCGACGATGGCCTGAAGCGGGCCGACCGCGCCCGCGCCAAGGTCAAGCAGGAGGCGCCACGTGCGACCGGCGAAGTCCGCCTCGAGCAGGTAGCTGGACGCGGGCTGGTCCGGGCCGGCGACGGAACCGGCGCAGCCGATGATCGTCAGCCTCATGCGCGCAACGGTTCCACGATGCGGACAATCGGTCCCAAGAAACGCTGGGCGAGCACCTCGAAAGACTCGGTGGGTCCCGTCGCGTAGAAGTGGTGGTCGGGAGGCTCCGTCGATTGGCGCTCGAGTCCCGCGGCCGCGAGCGCGCGGTAGACATCCATCGCGGTCTCCGTGGCAGAGTCGACGAGCGTCACTTGCTCGCCCATCACATACGACAAGGCGCCTTGCAGCATCGGGTAGTGAGTGCACCCCAGAATGAGGGTGTCAACACCCGCCTCCTGGAGCGGAGCCAGATACTCGCGGGCGACGGCGATCACCTCGGGGCCGGAGGTGATTCCCTGTTCCACGAAGGACACGAATCGGGGGCAGGCCTGGGATGTCACGCGCACGCTGGGGGCCGCGGCGAGAGCATCGTCATATGCGCCCGACGTGATGGTGGCCACCGTGCCGATGACGCCGACGCGGCCCGACCTGGTGAGGCTCGCGGCGCGTCGCACCGCCGGGACGATCACCTCCACCACCGGCACGCCGCGTTCGCGCGAGAAGCGCTCCCTGGCGTCACGGAGCACCGCCGCGGACGCCGTGTTGCATGCGATGACCAGGAGCTTCACGCCGTCCTCCACGAGCGCGTCCATGATCGTGAGGGCGTGCTCTCGCACTTGAGAGATCGGCAGGGGCCCGTACGGCCCATGAGCCGTATCGCCCACGTAGTGAATGGACTCGTGCGGCATCATGTCCATGATCGCGCGGGCCACCGTCAGGCCGCCCACTCCCGAGTCGAAGACACCGATCGGCGCGTCAGACATCGTCCCTCATCACGTAGGTCATCAAGGATTCCTGAAGCCACGACAGCGCCTGGTACAGCATGCCCAGCCAGATCCTCTCCGGATCGACGGCAAGGTTCGAGGCATCACCCGTCGCCACCGCGCGCTCGGCCATCTCGAGCTCCCGATGCAGCGCTTCCGCGTCCTCGTCCGTGTCGAGCCCGAGCCGGGCGGCCAGCACGAGCCGCACATCTGTCAACGCCGCCGCCGTGGCCATCGCCTGATCCGCTGCCACTTCCCACTCGGGGCCGTCCTCGCTCAAGGCGCGCCACATCACCCTCAGGCGATCCACCTTGGTGGCGCGCAACTCCGGTTCGGTGAGGCGGCGGAACTCGTCCGCGACTTCGCGGTCGGTGGGAGCGGCGTTGGGAAGAATCCGTAGCACGGCGGGATCCTCAGGGTCGCTCAGCGCCGCTTCGAAGCCGCGCAAATGCCGGAACAGCTCCTCTTCGGCATCTTCGTGCTGCTCGCGCTCCATGCCGAAGGACTCTCCGTCGAGCAGCAGGCCCACGTCGGCGATGACGCGCGCGACCACGGCGCGTTCCTCGGAGTCCAACTCCGCCACGGCGACGTCGCCCCGGGCCTCAAACCCTCTCACCGGCCGCTCCGCTGCATCGTCGCCCACAGGCCAAAGGAGTGCATCGCTTGGACGTCGACCTCCATCTTCTCCCGACCTCCGGACGAGACCACGGTCTTGCCTTGGGTGTGGACCTCGCGCATCCGCGCCTGCGCCACCGCGCGTGGCCATCCAAAGTAGCTCTGGAACACGTGGGTCACGTAGGACATCAGGTTGACCGGGTCGTTCCACACGATCGTCACCCACGTATCGTCCAGTCGCGATTCGACGACGACATCGGTGGAGCCTTGCTGCTGCGTGGACACCCCACCAGGGTACGGCCGTGCAGCACTGTTCACGGGGCAGGAATCGCGCGTCAGTCGGCCGAGGGGTCGTCCGAACCGTATGCGGCGTCCAGAATCTCCTTGCACGCGGGGCACACGGGGAACTTCTTAGGGTCACGGCCGGGGGTCCACACCTTGCCGCACAGCGCAATCACGGGTTCGCCCGTCATGGCCGATTCAAGAATCTTCTCTTTGCGCACATAGTGGGAGAATCGCTCGGCGTCGCCTGGCTCCACCGCTTCGCGCTCGCGCGTACGTTCGATGGTCGACAGGGAGCCGCCCGTGGTGGGCGCGTCAGTAGTCTCGCTCATGACCCCATCGTAGGGCGTGCGGCCCGGAGCTGCCTTAAGAAATCATTCCGATCAGGCGACCCTGGCGTCTCTCGTACAGCGCACCGGCGATGCGGGTCCCGCCCCACACGCCGCCGACGCCACACACCACAGCCACCACCGCCGACACGAACCACCACGGCCCGCCCCACGCGAAGGCGGCAACCAAGGGGGCCACCACGATGGGGACGGCCACCCCGGTGACGAGAGACGACGCCGCTTGGGCGCCAAGGCTCGCGCCGATCGAGCCGGTCTCCGCGCCAAACGGACTCTCGCCCGGGGCGGGAACCCGATAGGGCAGCAGGATCGATGACACGGCGGCGATGCCGAGGCCGACTCCCAGCACCCCGATCGCGACGAGCGACACCGACGGCAAAGCCGCCCAGCGTCCCGTGACACCTGCGGCGACGAGGCACATCGCCGCCACTGCCGGCATCGCCCATCCCGCCGTCGCAAGCAGTCGCCCCCGAGTCATCTGGGCGCCGCGCACGCCGGAGACGATGTCGAGCCACACGGCCGAGGAGTCGTAGGCGAGGTCGTTGTGACGACCCCACCCGATGGTGACTGCCAGAACGATGGGCACAGCGAACAGCCACGGCCCGCGCGAACCCAGTGCGGCCACCGCGACGCCACCCAAGAACGTCGGCATGGCCACGGCGCCGACCACCTGGGCGACATATCTGGGGTCGATCCGCCACGACCTGGCGGAGCGCGCGAGCACGGCGCGCGTGGTGGACGTCGCTCGCCACCCGGGGATCCTTCGCTCCACGGCGGCGAGGATGTTGTCGCTCGTGCGCATGGGTCCTCCCGATCGCGATACCGGATTCACGAGCGAGTGCTCCACCGCGGAACGCCACGCCGCCAGCAGCGTCACGAGCCACGCCGCCACCATCGCGAGTCGCCATACGGCGCCCCACGGGTTGCCCATCGCCACGGCGCTTGGCGCCGCGAATCCGGCCGCCCACGGCGTGCGGGCAAGCGCCGTTAACGCCGTCGCAACCTCGCCGCCGAGGAAGGAATCGAGGCCATCGGCGCGCACCACGGAGATCGTCGCACCCACCAGCGCGAGCGCGGCGATCGCGAGTCCAGCCAGCACCGCCTTCGCGGCGCGCGTCGCGAGCAAGCGGGTGGCCCACAGTGCCGCCAGCCGCGCGGACGCGACCCAGGTCGCCAGCGACAGAGCCGCGCCCACACACGCGACCACCAGGACCCATGTCGTGTGGGCCTCTCCCCTCCACGCAGAGGCCATGACGGCCGCGACGGCGGCGAAGAAGAGGGCGGGAACAGTCGTGAACGCGGCGGCGACGATTCCCGGCATGAGACGGCGCGGAGGTATCCCCCACGGCGCGAAACGCGCGGGGTCGAGCGAGTCGTCCACGCCGGTCGCCAGCAACGGCACCGCGACCCAGGCAAACGCGAGAAGGGTTCCAACGGCCACCAGCGCATCCTGCTTGATGTCGGGGGTGCGCGTGCTCAGCGCCAGGCTCGCGAACAGCAGCGACGGGATCAGGGAAACCGACCAGATCGCCCCCGCCGCAACAAACAGGAGCCGCCACCGATCACGCTGGAACTGGTGGCGCACGATGCGCCACCTGAGGCTCAGGATTGTTGCAACCACCACAGGTCCCTCTGCTCACTGGTCTCGCCCACCAGTTCCACGAACCGCGCCTCCAAGTCGCCGGTCCCGCGCACGTCATTGAGGATGCCCTCGGTGAGGATGCGGCCGGCACCGACGATCGCGACCCGATCACACAACCGCTCCACGAGAGCCATGACGTGAGACGACATGACGACGGTGCCTCCCGAGGCCACGAAGGCTTGGAGGATGGAGCGGATTGCGGCGCCTGACACGGGATCAACCGCCTCGAACGGCTCGTCGAGAACGAGCACCTTGGGCGCGTGCACGAGCGCGCACGCGAGGCCAACCTTCTTGGCCATTCCCGCCGAGAAGTCGGCGACTAGAGTTCCCGCCGCACTCCCGAGGTCGAGCGCAGCCAAGAGGTCATCACGTCGCTCCCGCACCACCGCAGGGTCCAGACCGCGCAACACCCCCGCATACGAGATCAGCTCTCCGCCGGTGAGTCGGTCGAAGGTGCGCAGCCCATCGGGTAGCACCCCAAGCATCGGCTTGGCGACGTCCGGGTACTGCCACAGGTCCACCCCGTGGACGAACACCTGACCCGCGTCGGGCGTCAGAAGCCCCGTCGCAATCGACAGCGTGGTCGTCTTTCCGGCCCCGTTGGGGCCAAGCATCCCAAAGAACGAGCCAACGGGGATGTCAAGGTCGATGCCATCGACCGCCTGAGTCTTTCCAAAACGCTTGCGTAGGCCCCTCAACGCGAGGGCGGGGACGTCGAGCGACATGGCGTCAGCGTAGCCCGCAGCCGGACCAAAATCACGATGCGGGTGCGATACCCCACTCCATACGGAAGACCGGAAGCCGGCGGCGGGTTCGTGGGCACGTTCTCGCGCAAGGGCGAGCGTCAGGCGGTGGCGAGCAGCACGCCCAGGTACGTGACAAAGGCGGCGACCAGCACTCCGCCCTCGATCCGTGTCACGCGACCCTTGCCCACGGGCCAGATCGCGAACACCACCAGCGCCACCGTCAGTCCAAGCACCACGGGCAGGTCCCGGGTGATGAGCTCCGGCGGCACCGCGGCGGGAGTGATCAGCCCTGCCAGCCCGATCACGCCAAGGGTGTTGAACAGGTTGGAGCCGATGATGTTGCCAAGCGCGAGGTCGTTCTCGCCCTTGCGTACCGCGGCAATCGACGACGCCAGCTCGGGCGCGGAGGTTCCGATGGCGACGACGGTGAGGCCGATCACGAGATCCGACCAGCCGAGTCGTTCGGCGATGCCGACGGCACCCCAGACCAGAACTCGTGACGACATCACCAGCAGCACGATCCCCACGACAAGCCACATCCATGCCGCTCGCCGCGTGAGGTGGTGTGACTCTGCCTCCACCCCAACGTCATGCGCGAGTGCGTCGTCGGCCACCGACCGGGACTGCCAGATTGACCACCCGACCAGCGCGGCGAGCACCACCACGAGCACCACGGCGTCGAACCTCGCCAATTCCCTGTCGAGCATGAGGCCGCCGGCGAGGCAGGTCACGCCGAGCAGTACTGGCAGCTCCTTGCGCACAATGCCACGGTGCACCAGCACCGGAGTGAGCAGCGCCGTCACCCCCAAAATGAGGCCGATGTTGGCCACATTCGACCCCAGGGCGTTGCCGAGCGCGATCTCGGGTGCCCCGGTAGCGGCGGCGAACGCGGAGACCACGAATTCCGGGGCGGAGGTGCCGAAACCGATGACGAGCATGCCGACGAGTAGCGGGGCCATGCCCAAGTAGCGGGCCACCGCCACAGCACCATCGACAAAGCGGTCGGCGCTCCACGCGAGAGCGGCCAGGCCAACGAGCGTGGCTGCGATGGCGATGCTCACCGGTCGAGATTACCTGGAGACCGCGTATCCCCCACAGGAGGGGTATTTGCCGAACACCGGTGACGGGAAACCTACGCTCACGTAGGGTGAAGCCAGTCGCGCCGCGCGCGTGGGCTCCAACCGCAGGTGGCAAGCCGCCTCAAGACACTTTAGGAGAGGCATGACTTCCACGTCCCAATCCACGTCCCAGGCGCATGTGAACCACGTGACCCGCTCGTTCACCGAGTTGGCGTCCACCGTGCGCGACACGGGCTTGCTGGCCCGCTCCTACCTGTTTTACGCGATCTATGGCACCATCTTGACGCTTGCGATGGGCGGCGTGATCACCGGAATCATCCTGCTCGGCGACTCCTGGTTCCAACTGCTCATGGCCGGCGCGTTGGCCGTCGTCCTCACCCAGATCGCCTTCCTCGGACACGAGGCTTCGCACCGCGCGATCTTTGTGTCTGGGCCCGCGAATGACCGCGTGGGTCGCCTGCTGAGCACCCTGGTGGTCGGCATCAGCCACCAGTGGTGGATGAACAAGCACTCGCGTCACCACGCAAACCCGAACCAGATGGGCAAGGACCCCGACATCGCGAGTGACACCATCAGGTTCACTGAGGCAGACGCGGCGACGGCTACCGGCATCGTGAAGTCGATCGTGAAGCGCCAAGGTTGGCTGTTCTTTCCGCTTCTCACCATGGAGGGGCTCAACCTCCACTACCGGTCGGTCGTCTCACTCGCCACCCAGGGCACGCGCCGTCAGAAGTGGACGGAGCTTCCTGCGATCGCACTGCACTTTGGCCTGTACCTCGTCCCCCTGTTCCTGTTCCTGCCGCTCGGCATGGCCTTCGCCTTCCTCGGGGTCCAGATGGCCGTCTTCGGCGTGTACATGGGAGCGTCGTTCGCGCCCAACCACAAGGGCATGATGATCGTTCCCGAGGACGTCAAGATGGACTTCCTGTCCAAGCAGGTGCTGACCAGCCGCAATATCCGCGGCGGATGGACCATGTCGATCCTCATGGGCGGGCTGAACTTCCAGATTGAGCACCACCTGTTCCCCAACATGGCTCGCCCACACCTGTTGCGCACCAGGGAGATCGTCCGCGAATACTGCTCCAAATTGGATCTGCCTTACACCGAGACATCGCTCGTCGCGTCCTACGTGATCGTGGTCCAGTACCTCAACCGCGTCGGTCTCGCCGCGCGTGACCCGTTCGATTGTCCCGAGCGCGTCGCTCTCGGACGCGGCTAAGAGGCACTGACCTGGGGTGCTTCCCTACATCTGGGACCAGGTCCCTGGACATGGGACCAAGGGCACGCACTTTTCGGGACACGCAACCTAGCCTGAAGGTGTTCCATGCGGATGTGAGGATCGCGAAGAGGCAGCCCTCGGATCGCCTTCCTGGAAGGCCCCACCGGCTCTCGGAGCTGTTCGTCATTGTTCGCTTCGTGCGCGTTGGACCGAACAGGCTTCACCATGACATCAACATTGCCCCAGTACCCCGGCCTCCCGACCGTCATCAACGGAAACGGTGCCGTCGCGCACGTGATGAAACACGTCTGCGGAGGGGTCATCGGGTATCCCATCACCCCGTCCACCGAAATTGCGGAGCTCTTTGAGCAGGCGCGCGCGGACGGCGGACTCAATGTGTGGGGCAAGCACCCCTTCTTTGTGGAGACCGAAGGCGAGCACTCCGCGCAGAGTGGCGCGCTGGGCGCGGCGCTGACCGGCGGCGAGTACATCTCCAACGCCTCGTCGAGCCAAGGCATCCTGTACGCGATGGAGTCTCACTACGTCACCGTCGGCAAGAAGATCGGCGGCTTCGTGCTACAGGTCGCCGCACGCGTCGTGTCCAAGCACTCGCTCAACGTGATGGCGGGCCACGACGACGTCTACGCGTTGCTGCCGTCTGGCTACACAATCCTGTTCGGCTCCAACCCCCAGGAAGCCGCCGACCTCGCCGCGATCTCGTACCGCACGTCGGCGCTATCCCTCATCCCCGTCACCAACGCGATGGACGGATTCGCGACCAGCCACGTGATGAGCGAGGCCCTCCTGCCGGAGCCCGAGCTGTTGCGCGACTACCTCGGCGACCCCTCGGGCCGCATCAAGTCGCCGACGGTGGCGCAGGAGATGCTGTTCGGCGCCAAGGGGCGCGTCTTCCAGCTGAACGAGTACCTGAACCGGCATGCCAACGACTTCACCGCAGAGGCGCTCGCCGCAGTGCGCGAACACCTTGCCAGCGCAGCGGACGCGATCGAGGCGGACACTGCGGGAGACCTGGTGCAGGCAACGCTGGAGTGGATCCCGGCTGAACTGCAGGCCCAGTGGCGCCGGCAGTGGGTCAACTCCGACGAGAAGGGCACCCGGCAGCGGGTTCCCGCGCTGGTGGACCTCCACAACCCCGGCGTCACCGGAACCGTGCAGAACCAGCCCGACTTCCAGGCGGGAGCCGTTGACCACCGCACGCACTTCGCCAACGCCGTGCCCGCGCTCATTCGCCAGTCGATGGAGGAGTACGCCGCGCTCACGGGCCGCGAGTACAAGCCCGTCATGGCATACGACTGCGAGGACGCCGACTACGTCATGATCGGCCTCGGGTCGATCACCGACGACGTCCGCGCCCTGCTCCCCTACCTGCGCTCGCAGGGTCTCAAGGTGGGCGTCGTGTCCGTCAAGGCCCTGCAGCCGTTCCCCGAGGCCGAACTCATCGAGGCCTTGGCGTCGGCCAAGTCCGTGATGGTTCTTGAGCGCTCTGACGAAACCGCCCTGACCCGCGCCGTGACCCAGTCGCTGTTCAAGGCCCGCGCCAATGCCGAACGTCCGCAGCACGCGGGCATCCCAGCGATGGCGCAGACACCGTCACTCACCACCGCGATCTTCGGTCTCGGCGGCCACGACGTGCAGCCGCGTCACCTGATCGCCGCGTTCAAGCACATGGCCGACGGCAAGAACACCCCCCTCATCTACCTGGGTTCGCAGTTCTTTGGCAAGGACTCGGTGCCGACGCTCGCAGCGCTCGAAGACACGTTGCGTGCGGCATACCCCGAGACCGAGGCCATGGCGCTCGAAACGCAAGACAACCCGATGGGCCTGCTCCCCGAGTCCGCGCTGCGGATCCGCTTCCACTCCGTGGGCGGCTACGGAACGGTCGCGACGGGCAAGCTGCTGACCGACATCCTCGCCGGCGTGCTCGACATGCACTCCAAGTCGGCGCCCAAGTACGGCTCCGAGAAGAGCGGCGCGCCCACCAACTACTACATCACCCTGAGCCCCGAGCCCGTGCTCTTCACGAACGCGGAACTCGAAGACGTCGAGGTGGTCATCTCCCCCGACCACCAGGCCTTCGTCCACACGAACCCGCTCAAGGGCCTGGTCGAAGGCGGCACGTTCATCCTGCAGTCCAACCTGGCCCCGATCGACGTGTGGCGCGGCATGCCGTCCTACGCGCGGCGCACCATCCGCGACAAGAAGATCAACTTCCTGGTCGTCGACGCCTTCACCGTGGCAAAGAAGCACGCGCCGACGGCCGAGCTTGAGACCCGCATGATGGGCATCGCGTTCATCGGCGCGGTGGCTGGCCACGTCGACCGGGTGTCTTCGGGTGCCTCGGAGGAGGACATCCTCGAGAAGGTGCGCGCCCAGATCGCCAAGAAGTTCGGCGGCAAGGGCGACGCCGTGGTTGACGCCAACATGTCCGTCATCAAGGATGGCATCGCCGCGACGGCCCTGGTCGACTACGACGCGGCCGAATTCGTGGAGGCCGACAAGAAGCACTACACCCCCTTGTTGAGCACCGGAGCCATTTCCGCCTCGATGTGCCCCACGGCCGCCGAGCCCCGCTCAAGCAACCTCTTCGACCCCGCCTACTACGAGGACCTGATGGCGCGCCCCTTCCGCGAGGGCACCATCGGCGAGTCTCCCGTTCTGCCTGGTACCGGAATGTTCATGCCGGTGGGAACGGGTGCGTCCAAGGACAAGGGCCTGTTCCGTCGCGTCGCGCCGATCTTCAACGCGTCCAAGTGCACGGGCTGCCTCGACTGCGCGATGGTCTGCCCCGACGTCGCGATCCCCAACACGGTTCACGAGATCCACGACTTGCTCCTCGCGGGCATCGCGAGCATCGACGCGACAGAGGGTCAACGCGAGGGCCTCCGGGCGCAGGTGTACCCGCTGGCCGAGCGCGTCCGCGAGTCGTACCGTCAGGACAAGACGGACCGCACCTTCGCCGACGTCGTCGCGGAAGCAGCAAAGGGACTCGACACAGACAAGTCGACGCGCCGCCACCTGGACGCCATGGTCACCGCTCTGGCGACCTTCCCCGTGGCGCGCACGCGGCCGTTCTTCGACTCGATGGAGAAGGAAGTTCCCGGCAGCGGTGGCCTGTTCTCCGCGGCGGTGGACCCGTGGAAGTGCACGGGCTGCCTCCAGTGCGTCGAGGTGTGCGGCGCAGGCGCCCTCACCACGGTCGACCAAACCGAGGACGTCCTGGCCACGCTCGAAGAGCAGTTCACCTTCATGAGCACGCTGCCCAATACCCCCAAGCGCTTCACCGCGGGCTCCACGAGCCCCGACGGCGACATCAAGCGCATGCTGCTCGATCACACCAACTACTACGCCACGACGGGTGGCCACGGCGCCTGCCGCGGCTGCGGCGAGGTCACGGCCATCCGGCTCGTCACCTCCATGAGCCGCGCGCTCGGCGACGAGCGTCGCGCCGCGTACGTGGAGGAACTCGAGGACCTCATCGAGCGTGTCGAGGCCAAGCGTGACGGCCTCGCTGACGATGACAAGGACCGCCGCGATCGCCTCGGCCGATTGTTGGTCGAACTGGACAAGGCCCTGTACCTCTCCGAGGCAGGGCCCACCGGCGGCGGCCCCGCTCCCACCGTGGTCGCCAACGCGACGGGTTGCTCGTCCGTGTACGCATCGACGATGCCGTTCACGCCGTACCTCGACCCGTGGGTCAACAGCCTGTTCCAGGACGCCCAGCCACTCGCATCGGGCATCTACGAGGGTATTTCCACCCAGCAGGTGGGTGAGGTGAAGGCCGTCCGTCAGGCCCGACTCGAGCTCGACGACGCCTACGACCCCGCGGTGGACGGCAAGGAGCTGAGCACGCTGTCGTGGCACGAATTCACGGAGGAAGAGCGCAAGCTCATGCCGAACGTCCTCACGATCGGCGGCGACGGCGCGAGCTACGACATCGGCTTTGGGGCGATGTCCCGCGTGCTCGCGAGCGGCACCCCCGTCAAGATGCTGGTGCTGAACACGGGCGCCTACTCGAACACGGGTGGGCAGGCATCGACGGCCAGCTTCATCGGCCAAGATGCCGACCTGAGCAGGTTCGGCAAGGCGCACGGCGGAAAGCAAGAGGGCCGCAAGGACCTCGCGCTGCTCGCATCGTTCCACCCCGGCGTGTTCGCGAGCGCGACCTCGACCGCCATGCACGGCCACTTCCTGACCACGTCCATGCGGATGCTCGCGTATCAGTCGGGCGCTGCAGTGATGGATATCTACACCCCGTGCGGTACCGAGAACGGCATCGCAGAGGACCTCTCCAACTCCCGGTCACAACTCGCAGTGGAAAGCAGGATGAGCCCGCTGTTTGTGCACGACCCGAGCAAGGGCACCACGCTGCGCGAGCGGTTCTCGCTCGACGGCAACCCCGACCCCGGCAAGATGTGGACCAGCAGCACCATCGAGTACATCGGCGAGAACGGTCAACTCGAACTGATGGACACCCCCCTCACGCCCGCCGAGTTTGCGCTCGGCGAGGTCCGCTTCAAGAAGCAGTTCAAGAAGCTGACGTCCGAGGCGGAGGTCACGGCAACCCCGATCGCCGACTACGTCGAGATGAGCCTGGCCGACCGCGAGGGTCACGTGCCGTTCGTGTACGCGACCGACGCGGACAAGCGCCTCATCAAGGTGGCGTGCTCCGAGGCGATTGTCAGCCTTGTTGAGGACCGCAAGCGGTTCTGGCAGACGCTGCAGTACCTGGCCGGGCAACACGAAGACCAACTCACAGGCGACCACCGCGCCGAGGTTGAGGCACTCAAGGCACAGTATGAGGAGGTCCTGCAACTGCGGGAAAGCTCGCTCGACGACATCGCCTCGGCCATGTCGGCCCTTGCCGCCTCAAGCAAGGCACCGGCACGCGGGCGGTCGGCTGTGCCGCTCCAGGTGGCACCACGTGGCGGCGGCACTGCGCCCGGCGCTCCAGGTGGCGGGACGGCCGTCGCGACGGCCGCGGATCCGTCGTGCGCCGACGTCGCGCAGGAGGGCACGGGGCCCGTCTACCTGGATCCCGCAGACGAGCCAAAGTGCAATGACTGCGGCACCTGCTACCAGGAACTTCCCCAGTTCTTCGAAAAGAAGACCGTCATCATCGACGGCGAATCGCGCACCGTCGCGACGATGGTCCCCGGCGCGCTCGACACGGTCCAGTTGACTCCAGATCTTCAAAAGCGCATTGACAGGGTCAAGGCCTCGTGTGACGCGGAGATCATCAAATGAGCATCGTCGACGACACCGTAGCGGGCACCGGAACCCGTCACGAGGAGGTGCGTCGCTATCTCGACGCACAGCGCTCGCTCGAAACCACCGCAGACGAGGTCGAGGGCCTGGAGACGTCGGTCGGCGTGGAGACCTTCAAGCAACAGCTCGATCTGCTGAAGCGTCGGCTCGTGGAAGACCCCGCCTCGTTCCGGGACCTGTTCATCGACGATGGCGTGGCGGCCGTGGCCTGGGAGTTCGAGCAGCCCGAACTGAGTGACGAGTTCCTCGAGACGCTGTGGAAGGTGCTCCTGGGAGAGGGTGATGCGAGCACGGTTCTCATGCGCTTCATCTGGGGCCTGCCCGTAGGCAAGAAGCGTAAGTTCATTCGCGCCGTGGATCGCGTCCTCTCGTCGCGCTACCCGATGCTCGAGGGGTTCTCCGCGTCGTGGCCCGCCAACGTGGCCATCCCGCCCTACATCCGTGAGCCCGACGTGCGGGCCGAGGACTTCGAGCTCGTCAATCAGGGCTACCTCGGCTACATGGAGACGGGGCTCACCGCGCGCGAGGTGGACCTGCTGGTGTGGCTCGAGGTGCTGCGTGACAAGCAGTGCGAGGAGCGCCCGTGCGAACTGGGTTCCCTCCAGAAGTCGACGGATGTGCGCATCGGCGGGTGCCCCGTGCGGATCCACATCCCCGAAATGATCGATCTCATCGGCCACGGCGATTTCCGTGGGGCGCTCGAGCTCATTCAGGACGCGAACCCCTTGCCCGATGTCACCGGCCGCGTGTGCCCCCAGGAGCTCCAGTGCCAGGGGTCGTGCATTCTCAAGGTCCCGATGTCGATTGGCCAGATCGAGTTCTTCCTGCCGCAGCGTGAGAAGCTGCTCTACCCCAACGCCAACCAGGAGCGCTTCGCCAGCGTCGCGGACCCCTGGAAGCAGGGCACCAAGCCGCCTGTCGCCATCGTCGGCTCCGGCCCCTCCGGCCTGATCAACGCGTACCTCCTCGCCGTTGAGGGTTACCCGGTGACAGTATTCGAGGCATTCCACAAGCTTGGCGGAGTGCTTCGTTACGGCATCCCCGAGTTCCGTCTTCCCAACGGCCTCATCGACGATGTGGTGGAGAAGATCCGCCTGCTGGGCGGCAAGTTCGTCATGAACTTTGTGGTGGGCAAGACGGCTACTCTCCAGGACCTGCGCGACGCCGGCTTCTGGAAGATCTTCGTGGGCACGGGAGCGGGCCTGCCTCGCTTCATGAATGTGCCGGGCGAGCACCTGCTCAACGTCATGTCGGCCAATGAGTTCCTGACGCGGGTGAACCTCATGCAGGGCCTCAAAGAGGAGTTCGAGACCCCGCTGCCCGAGATCAAGGGCAAGGAGATCCTCATCATCGGCGGTGGAAACACCGCGATGGATGCGGCGCGCACCTCTCGTCGCCTCGGCGGCAACGTCACGATCGTCTACCGGCGCAGCCGCTCCGAGATGCCCGCCCGTGTGGAAGAACTCCACCACGCGTTGGAGGAGGGTATCGCCCTCAAGCAGCTTGCCTCGCCGACGGAGTTCATCGGCGACGACACCGGGTTCGTCAAGGCGGCAGTGGTCGACCAGATGAAACTTGGCGAACCCGACGACTCCGGTCGCCGCAAGCCCGTCAGTACCGGCGAGAGCGAGACCATCAAGGCAGACCTGGTCATCATGGCCCTGGGCAACGCCTCCAACCCGATCATCAAGGACTCCGAACCGCGCCTCGCAACGTCCAAGTGGGGCACGATCGTACTCGAGACCGAGGGATCGCAGCAGACCACGCTCGAGGGCGTCTACACCGGCGGCGATGCCGCCCGTGGAGGCTCGACAGCGGTCAATGCGGCAGGTGACGGTCAGAGCGCGGCGAGGGAGATCCTGGGCGACCTTGACGTACCAAGCGACCAGGTTGCCGACATGGTGGTCAAGGCCGGCGCATACACGCAGCGCAGCCTGACGGCCTCGACCATCGTGGCCAAGAGGCAGTTGAGCGACGGCATCGTCGAGTTCACCGTCCGCGCCCCCGTCATCGCCGACACCGCCGAGGCCGGTCAGTTCGTTCGCGTCCTGCCCTGGGACGGCGGCGAACTGGTTCCGCTCACACTGGCTGACTGGGACGCGAAGGCCGGCACCATCTGCCTGGTCATCCAGGGCATGGGCACCTCAAGCATCCTCATGAACAAGATGGAGGTAGGCGAGACCCTCGCGGGCATCGCGGGGCCCCTCGGCCTCCCCAGCCATGTGGAGCGCCACGCCGACGACTCCACGGTGGTGTTCACGGCGGGCGGCCTCGGTCTACCCCCCGTCTACCCCATCGCCAGGAAACACCTCGAATTGGGCAACCACGTCACGCTCATTGCGGGCTTCCGCAGCGAGAACCTGATGTTCTGGGTGGGCGAGGGTGAACGCGTCACGGAGCTCAAGGCCACGTACGGCGACCTGCTCGACGTGGTCTACGCGACCAACGATGGTTCGCTCGGCTACAAGGGCTTCGTCACCGGCCCGCTCGAGGAAATGCTCGAAGCGAACAAGGTGGGCAGGGGACGCCCGATTGCCGAGGTCGTGACCATCGGACCCCCGTTCATGATGCGGGCCGTGAGTGACCTCACCAAGCCCTATGGAGTGCCCTGTGTGGCGAGCCTTAACTCGATCATGGTGGACGCGACCGGCATGTGCGGCTCCTGCATGGTTCCCGTCGAGATCGATGGCAGGCCCGTGCGCAAGCATGCCTGCATCGACGGGCCCGAGATTGACTCTCACATCATCGACTGGGACAAGTTCCTGCCTCGGTTCAACCTGTTCAAGTCTCAGGAGAAGCAGAGCCGCGTCAGGCACGGACTCGCCTAGCCCGGCAGGGGTCAGGCCGCAGGGAACAGTACGTCGATCGCCGCGATGTCGTCGGCCGTGGGAGACCACGCCGAGGCAGCTGCGGCGTTTGACGTCACCTGATCAGGCCTGGTGGCCCCCGCGATGACGGAGCCCACCACTGGCTTGGCAAGGAACCAGCCGATGGTCGCGTCGAGCATCGAAATCCCCCACCCGTCGCAGAGCGCCTGGTATGCCTCCATGGCGTCCCAGTCGGCATCGTCGGCGATGTGCGGCCTGATCTGAGTGATGCGGGTTCCCTCCGACCGCTCGGTGCGCGTGAACTTGCCCGTAAAGAGGCCGTTGGCGAGCGGGAAGAATGGCAGGAACGCCATGCCAGCCGCGGTAGCGGCGTCGAGCCTGCCATCTGTCTCCACGGCGCGTGCGGCGAGGCTCAGCTCGTCCTGGCTGGTCGCGAACGCGGGAACCCCCAGTTCCGCCGCTGCACGGTCGGCCGCCCACAGTTGCTCCGCCGTGAACTGGGAGTGGCCGTATGCGCGAATCTTTCCCTCGCCCACGAGTTCCGCGAGCGCCGACAGTGTCTCCTCGATGGGCACGGAGGGATCGGGCGTGTGCTGCTGGAAGAGGTCGATGTGTTCTATTCCCATGCGGGTGAGCGACGCGTCAACCGCAGCGCGAAGATAGGCACGCGAGCCCTTGGGGCCCCGCTCATCGAGTGGCGTCTCGATTTCCACGTGTCCGAACTTTGTGGCGATCACGGCCTCGTCACGGCGCGTTCTCAGCACCTCGGCCATGAGCGCCTCGCTCGTGCCCCAACCACCGTAGATGTCGGCCGTGTCGAAGAAGGTGATGCCTGCGTCGAGCGCGGCATGGAGCACCGCGGTGGCGCCCTCTTGCGTCACCGTTGCCGTCCCGGTGCGTCCAAAGTTGTTGCAGCCGAGGCCGACGCCGCCCAGCACCAGGCACGGCCCTCAGCACGCCACCACGGCCCCGGACCGGCCTAACCGCCGCCCCGGGCCAGCCCAACCATTACCGGACACGGGGTCCTAGGCCCGCGACGTCCCGTCGGCTCACGAAGTCCACGAGGTCTTCTTCTGTGAGCGGTCTACTGTGCAGGAAGCCCTGAACCTGGCGGATTCCGCTGCGGCGCACCGCATCGTCCTCAACGTCCGTCTCGATCCCTTCAGCGACCACGTCGAGCCGGAAGCGCTCCGCGAGGCGCGCCACGAGCGACAGCATCTCCACATCAAAGGGCGCATCGCGGCCGCATCCCTCGATGACGGACCTGTCGACCTTGATGCACTCGATCGGCAGAGACGTTCCAATCATTCTCAAAGCGCCGAGGGTCGCACCGATGTCGTCCAGCGCAAGTCGGATTCCCGCAGCCGCAAGCGTCGCCAATTGGGGCGTCGCACGCACCAGGTCGGCCACGCCCACGTACTCCGACAGTTCGAGGCAGACGCGGTCGCGCTCCAGGCCGGAGTCGTCGATGGCCTCCAACACCACGTCCGCCAGCACCGGCGCGCCCACTGACTCCGGCGCAAGGTTGACGTGGATGCGCGGTGGCTCCTGCATGTCGGCGTTGCCCGTCCACCTGACCATCGCGGCGCACGCTTGAGAAAGCACCCACCGATCAAGTTCCAGTGCGGCGCCCGCGCGCGCCACCTGTTGCATCCGCTCCGCAGGGAACTCGAGACAGCCGTCGGGCTGGCGAGCGCGCAGCAGCGCCTCGACGGCAGTGACGCGCCCCGTCTCGACGTCGAGGAATGGCTGGTAGACGAGCACAAGGTCGTCGGTGGGCAAGCCGTGCCGAACGCCCCCAAGTGCCCCGCCGATCCGGACCCGATCGCCGCCAGCGACCTTGGCCGCGTACATCGCCTCGTCCGCCGCTTTCAGCAACGCACCTCCGTCTGCCGCTAGCCCCGAAGTCACGGCCACTCCGATGCTGGCGCGGGATTCCGCCGGCGTTGGCAACGTCGGATCGGGACGCGCAAGGGCCGCGCGCAGCCGTTCTCCGAGTGCCAGGGCCTCCTCTTCAAGACGCCTCTGCGGCGCAGTCTTCAGCGACATCACCACCGCGAACTCATCGCCCCCAAGCCTGCCCAGCAGGCCCTCTGGCCCGATGGCCAGCGCGAGCCTGCGCGCCACCGACTTCAGCAGCGCGTCTCCCATCGTGTGGCCATAAAGATCGTTGACCGGCTTGAGACGGTCAAGGTCAAGGAACGCCACCGCTACCGCGCCTTCGCCAGAAGCGATCCGGGCTAGGCGGTGGTCGAGTTCCTCGATGAGGCGAGCCCTCGAGGCGACTCCCGTCAACTCGTCGGTAGCCGCCCGCTGCGCGGTCTGCTCTGCCAAGGCGCGCATGACACGTATGGGTCGCACGATGCCGATGGGCTGCCCGTCGTCGTCGACGACGGGAAGATCTCGGTATCCCTGGGCACTATCGACAATCAGCGCCGCGGCCTGCACCGTCGTGGTGCTGCGTCGGACGACCGGCACTCCCCACGTCGCGAGAGCGGCGATGGGCCGCCTTCCCCACAGGGATCTCCCATAGCCGTAGCGACCCGCCATTCGCGAGAGAAATGCGGTGCGCCCGAGGAGCCCGATGCTGCCATCGGTCGCCCGCACGAGCAACGATGAACCATTCCACGGGCCAGCGAACTCCCCGTCCACCCACGCGCAGGTGGTGGTCGCGTCGACCACCCGGCACGGTTCAACCATCTGGTCGAGCGTGGTCTCTTCGGCCATCATGTCAGCCACCTCCAACGAGCTCTTCGGCAGTGGAGGACCCCGCGTAAGCCTCCTTGCGTAGCGTTCACAAAGAATTCATCGAAGTCGATCCCTAGAGGCGCGATCACTTCACACACGACAACGACCGCCCACCCGAACCGGGTGCGGCGGCCGCTGTCATCAACGAGCAGGGATGAGTGGAGATGGCGGGAATCGAACCCGCGTCCGCATGTCCAAAAGCAGGGCTTCTCCGGGCGCAGCCTGAGAGCTATTTCTCGGCCCCCCACCCGCATCAGGCGAGCAAGTGAGATGGGCCCAGTCACAGTGCAAGTCCCGGTTGCCGCTGTGACACCAGCAACCAGCAAGTTCTCTAGATGACGCCAGGAACTAGGTCGAGAACATACCTAGGCTGACGGACTACCTTGCGCTCGCTTAAGCAGCGAGGGCGTAGTCGGTGCGCTTAGAATCGGCACCTATAGTTTGCTGGGGGCGTTCACAAGATAACCCAGCATCCTTGGCCCGCTTCCCCTGCGATACAAACACACGTCGAAACCGATCATCCCCTGTGGAGTTGTAGTTCCAGTGTACGCGGTGCGGTCAAGGGCATCTAGTGTCAGACCGATACGTCCTCGGTAGTACGAGCACCTGCGCGCTCCGCGGCGACGAAGCCAAGCACACACCAGAAGACGATGATTGCCCTGGCGGCCTCGTGCTTGAGCCGAGCCGCAGGATCATCGCCGCCGAGGTGCCGAGCTCTGATCCCGTCAACACCACGATGGTGAGGGCCGCGGACAACACGCTTGTGACCCAGTTCTACCGTGTGAGGTGCGGCCTCGGCGTGGGCATCAACGGTGTCGGACGAGGTCGGCATGGACAGGAAGGCGCACCAAAGCCGCCGACACCGTCCTTTGGCGCCAGAAATCGGACCCCTGAACCGGTGGCTGGGCAACATCGTCGCAGGGGCCGAACGCGACCGACGCCGCGTCAGTCGACCCGCGGGACCACAGGGGCGGCGCCGCCCTGAGGGGGGCCCAAGATGGTGAGCCAGATCCAGACGGCCGCGTCCCGGGCGGGCGGCAGAGGATCGCGGGCCATCCAGGCCGACATCACCCCGATGACGGTTCCCGCCACTCCCGCGGCCACCATGTCGAGCGGCACGGTCTGGTCGGCACGCCGATCTGCCAGGTCGTGGACCGCCAAGCTGATGTTCTCCCTCAGACGTGACAACACAACCGTGGAGCCCGGATGCGAGAAGGCCCCCCGGTAAAGGTCGGCGTTGGCCTCCACGTGCTCAAGAAAGGTGACCAGCGGGGCGGGCGGAACGAGGGTCCATTCGACGATCGCCTCAAGTTGCGCCCCGGCCTCCGCCGCGAGAGCGTCAAGTGCGTCAGCGAGCACCGTCTCTTTGTCCGAGTAGTGCTGGTAGAACGTGCTGCGGTTCACCCCCGCGTACTCCGCTATGTCGCTGACGGAGATCTCTTCAAGTCCTCGTTCACGCGCGAGGGCGAAGAGCGCCGCTTGCAGGCGCTTTCGCGTGCGTCCCACCCTCACGTCCATGGGGCCATTATCCACAGCAGGCCCAAGAAATCCAACACGTGTTGCAAACCTTGTCTGTCCACGCTTACAGTAGACGCGGCATCGTCGCCGCTCCCCTGTTCATCTCTGTGCTGAGAAAGGCTTTGACGTGGCCAAACTCCTGTTCCGCATCGGTCGCGACTCGTCTCGCCATCCGCTCATCGTGATCGCCGCATGGGTCGTCGCGGTGGCCGCGGCCGCCGGCGCCTACCTCGGCTTTGGCGGATCGCTTGCCGACAGCTTCTCGATCCCGGGGACCGAGACGGACCGGGTGACGCAACAGGTGTCACAGGAGCTTTCCGGCGTCGATGGCGCCACGGCGCGCTTGGTCTTCCACACCGAAAGCGGCGCGGCCTTCACAGACGAGCAGATCGCACAGATCGGCGCCGCGCTCGACTCCTTGACATCCATCGACGGCGTCAGCGGCGTGCTCAACCCCTTCGATTCCTCAGCGCAGCGCGAGGCACAGGCTCAGCAGCTCGGCGACGGCGCCAACCAACTGTCAGCGGCGCGCGACAAGCTCGACGCGACCGGGCAGCAACTCGATGCCTCGCAGGCTCAACTGGAGGCACGTCAAGCGCAACTCGACGCCGCAGTAGCCAACGCGCGGGCCGCGGGCGTCTACGACGCGTCGGCGGACCAGTTCGCGGCCCAACAGCAGCAGATCGACGACGGCCTTGCGCAGGTATCCGACGGTCGCACCCAACTTGAGCAGGGTCGCGCGGACCTGCAGGTGCAAGAAGACCGGCTCGGCCTCGGGCGCCAGTTGGCGGACTACGCCTCCGAAATCCGCACCGTCGCCAAGGACGGCTCCACGGCTCTCGGCGCCGTCACGTTCAACGTGGACGGGCTGAGCCTGTCCCAGGCCACGAAGGATGCGGTCGTCCACAGTATGCAGAACGCTCCGATCTCGGGCGTCAACGTCAACTTCTCGGCCGGCCTCGTGACCGACGTGGGCGGCGTGCTAGGCGTCGGCGAGATTGGGGGCGTCCTGCTCGCGCTGATCGTGCTGGTGGTGATGATGCGCGCCATCCTGCCCGCGCTGCAGCCCATCGTGACGTCGGTCGTGGGCGTAGGAGTGGGCGCGGCGACAGCGCTCGCTTTCTCCAGCGTGGTGGACATGCAGTCCGTGACGCCCGTGCTGGGCGTGATGCTTGGTTTGGCCGTGGGAATTGACTACGCGTTGTTCATCGTCAACCGCCACCGGATGCAATTGCGAACAGGCATGAGCCTGCATGAGTCCGTGGGGCTCGCGAACGGCACCTCTGGAAACGCGGTGGTGTTCGCGGGTGCCACCGTGATGGTGGCCCTTGTCGCCCTCAACGTCACAGGGGTGCCGTTCCTGGGCGTCATGGGTTCCGTTGCGGCGTTCTCCGTCGCCGTAGCGGTGGCCAACGCCCTGACGCTCACGCCCGCCCTCCTGGGTCTCATTGGCCTGCGCGCGCTGAGCAAGAACGAGCGCGCCACCATTGGGGCCCCACACCATTCACCCGCTCCCGTGAAACCCATGCACACGGGCCGTGCGATTGCGTCATGTGTTGCCGCAACCATCGCGCTCTTGCTGGTCGCCATTCCGGCGATGTCGATGCGATTGGGCCTTCCCGACGGCACCCAAGAGCCCGAGGACTCGACTCAGTACCGCGCCTACCACGCCATTGCCCAGAACTTTGGCGAGGGCCTCAACGGGACGATGCTCGTGACAGCCGACCTTCCCGCGCCCGTGAGCCAGGATGAGGTGCTCGCCACGCAGGCCTCCATTGCGGGCGCCCTGATGAGCCATGCCGACGTCGCCGCAGTAGCGCCCATCGCCGTGTCCGACGACCGGGGTTTCATGGCATTCCAGGTGATCCCCTCGTCGGGTCCGTCGAGCGTGGAAACCACGAACCTGGTGAACGAGCTGCGCTCCAGCTCGCCACTGGAGGACGGCACCGTGCTGGGCGTCGCGGGAGAGGCGAGCGGCAGCATCGACATCTCCCAGAAGTTGTCGGATGCCCTGCCCCTCTATCTGGCCGTCGTGGTCGGCCTGTCGCTGATCATCCTGGTCATCGTCTTCCGCTCGATCGTGGTGCCAGTGCTGGCGACGGCCGGCTTTGTCCTGTCGCTCTTCGCGGCATTCGGCGTGGTGACGGCCATCTACCAATGGGGCTGGCTGTCGTCCCTCTTCGGGGTGCATGATCCAGGGCCGGTGCTGAGCTTCCTGCCGATCATCCTGACCGGCATCCTGTTCGGCCTTGCCATGGACTACCAGCTCTTCATCACGAGCGGAATGCGCGAGGCGTACGTGCACGGCGCGTCGGCGCGCGAGGCGGTGGTCGCGGGTGTGCGCCACGGGCGCGCGGTGGTGACCGCCGCGGCAATCATCATGGCCGCCGTATTTGGCGGCTTCGTCTTCTCCGAGATTTCCATGATCCGCCCCATGGGGCTAGGCATGGCGACCGGCGTCCTGTTCGACGCCTTCGTGGTGCGCATGGTGATCGTGCCGGCGCTCATGCACCTCGCCGGTGAATCCGCATGGTGGTTGCCGCGCTGGCTCGACCGCATCCTTCCCAACGTGGATGTCGAGGGATCACAGCTGGAGCGGGAGCACCCGGTCCCGGTCGTCGCCGCGGTCCCAGCCGTGCGCATCTAGCGCCATCGGTGGGGTGGCGGCCCGGATCACCAGCCGCCGCCTCCGCCGCCTCCGCCGCCTCCGCCGGAGAAGCCGCCACCACCAAAGCCCGAGCCCCCCGAGGAGCCAGGCGTGGGCGCGGTCATGGCGCTGTCCGCAAGGGAGGCGAAATTGTTCATGCGGGCACCCAAGCCCGCCGAGTACAGCCAGAACGTGCCATACGCGTATCCGCCGTACCAGGTCGGTTCGGCAAGGGTCTTCCCCTGACGCGCCAGTTCCTCGAACTTCTTGGCCCACTTGTCGGCCACGCCAAACGCGATGGCGTACGGCAAGTACTTGGAGAACAGGTCCTCGCCCTCCTCGAAGCGCAACTGGTTGGCCTCGGCCTTGGAGATGTAGAGCTCGAAGCCGCGCGCCTGCTGCAGCGCCGCCGTGCCCTTCGCCGTTCTCGCCGGCGCGTTCCTGGTGGTCGCGAGCGTGATGGCGCCCAGCAGGATCAGCGGAAGCGGCAGCAACGCCAGGCGCGTGCCCTGCGCGAGCCAGACGGTGCCCAACACTCCTGCGACCAGCAGCCCCAGGCCCGCGGCCGCCCACGATCCGCGTACAACCTGCGGGTTGCCCCGGAACCACCCGAGGCTGGTGACGTTCCTGTACAACTGCTTCTGCACGGACGACATTGACGACGCAAAGGTGGTCTTGAGATCGGACATCGCCACCTCGGTGCGACCCTTGAAGAGCGCATCGAGCAGCATCGCCTCGTATGGGAACAGTGCCGCATCGCTGGGGCGCAACTGGACCAATTGGTAGTCGCGCTCCTTGGAAAACAGCCCGGACTTCTTCTCTCCAAGGTCATCGATGCGCAGGTACCCCCGCACCGCGAGGTCCACAAGAGTGGCCGTCACGTCTCGGGGGTCCGCCTTCTCGTCCGTGAGTGTTCCGATCTGTCCCGGGCGCATCCCCGGCGGCGGCTCGAACTGCACTGCCACCGGCGACCTGTAGTCGCGCCGCTCCGTCTGGCCCGACGCGCCTTCAACCGGAGTCAGCCCCGGTATCTGCCCCAGGTACTGCTCGTCCACGGCGGTGGTGCGCAGCCTTCTTGTGAGGACGAAGATGCCCACTGCCAAAATTCCGGCCGTCGCCGCCCCGGTTCCGGCGTTCAGGGTGAAGGCCCGCTTCACGTCACTGTGTTCTGTGAGGTTGGGCGTGGTCTGGAATGAGCCTGCAGGGTAGAGAACATCCACGGTGAACGGCTGCCCGGGAGAAAGGTAGTCCTGCAAAAACGTTGCCGTAGCGCCGCTCACCGACGCACTCGAGCAGGCATCGGACACGCCCTTGCGACCGGCAAAGCACTGCGCATCGGTCACGGCCACGGGCGACTCGACGGTGACGGTCGCGTGGGAGATCGGGATGACCCACTGGTCTCCCACGGCGTTCCAGTAGAACTCGTCTCCTGCAACGCTCCCTCCCGTCTCGGCGGCCGTCGTGGCATTCATCACCCGGTCCACCGTGTACGAGATGACGTAGGTCTGAACGCCGGAGACATTTCCGATGTTGGGGTCGCCGATTCTCAGTTCGGTGTAGTAGCGATCCTCGGTGAGATTGACGCCTGCGGGGGCACCCGTGGGGCTGGAGGCGCTGAAACGCGACAACGTGTAGACGCGGTCGAAGTCGTCGTCGTACCCCTGGCGCGTGGGCAGCAGGAGGTACGGCCCATGGCCGGGATCGTTCCCAAAGTCAAAGTCGATCTCCAGCCGCACGTCGGCCGAGCCGTCGGCGTTGAGCGCGAAGGTCTGATCCCAGCGGGTGATCTCTCTTCCCGGAACGTCGGGGTTGGAGGTGGCCGACGCTGCTGCGACGGGGACCACGGCCAGAAAGGCGGCGGCAAGAAGGGCGCCAAGAGTACGCATGGAATCCATCATGCCGTGTTCCCGAGTATCAGCCCACGGTCGCACTGCCCAGGCGCGTAAGACTACTCGCGCCCGCGTCTCGCCATCGCGCGCTCCGCCTCACGATTGGCCTGCTTCTCGCGAAGCGTCTGGCGCTTGTCGTACAGCTTCTTACCTTGCGCCAACCCGATCTCCAGTTTGGCGCGGCCCTTCAGGAAGTACAGGCGCAGGGGAATGATGGTGTGCCCCTTTTCCCGCGTGCGGATCGCAAGTTCGTCGATCTCGTGGTGGTGAAGCAACAGCTTGCGCTTGCGTCGCACCGCGTGATTGGTCCACGTTCCCTGGGTGTATTCGGGGATGTGAATATTCTCGCACCACGCCTGGCCGCCATCGATGTAGATGTAGCCCTCGCCGATGGAGGCGCGGCCCTGCCGAAGCGACTTCACCTCGGTGCCCGTGAGCACGATGCCCGCCTCAAAGACGTCTTCAATGAAGAAGTCGTGGCGCGCCGATCGATTGGTGGCCACCACCTTGACTGCATCGGACATGGCTCACCTCCCGGGCGTATCAGGGTCCGACCGCGCTGGTACAGCGCGGCCTACCAGTCTAGAGCCATCGACGCAGGCGCAACAGCGCTACCACCAATTGGCAATCAGGGTCATGGGGTCGACGGTGTCGCCGTTGACGTAGACCTCAAAGTGCAAGTGGCATGCAGTGGATGTACCCGTGGTTCCCTGGTAGCCGACGACTTGTCCGCGTTTGACCGTCTGTCCAGCCGACACGGCGAACGTCGCGAGGTGGTTGTAACTCGTGTACAGCACCTTGCCGCTGACGATTCCGTTGTAGAGCATCACCTGGTTGCCCAGGCCACTGCGGTACCTGGCCCACTCCACCTTTCCGTCGGCCGTCGCCATGATGGGCGTTCCGCAATACGCGCGGAAGTCCGTTCCGGCGTGCAGCCTCCACACCTGGTAGATCGGGTGGAATCGCATGCCGTACGACGACGTGATGTACGGCACCTCCGTGGGCGGGCTGAGGAAGCCTTTCACGAGCGACCCGGTGCCGTTCACCGACTCTTCGGCCAGTTTCTTCTTCCACAACACATCGAGCTCGGCCTTGAGCGCCGCGGCCTGGGCCTCGGCCTCGGCCTGCTGGGCCAAGTACGCGGCGCGCTGAGACTCCAGGTAGGCCTTCAGATTCTGGGCCTCCTTGAGCAACTGCTCGACCTCGGCCTTCTTCTGAGCGGCGGCGTCGCGGGCCGTCTGCGTCTCCACCACAAGGGCGTCGGCCTGGACCTTGAGCTCCTCGATGTACGCCCGCACCGCCTCTTGACGAGCCTTGCGGTTGCGGTTGACGGCCGCGAGTTCTTCCATCTGTGCCAGCGTGTTGGACTGCACCCGAGAGGTGGTCTCGCGATACGCGTAGTCATCCACAAACTCGGTCGATGTCTGGGCGCCAAAGAAAATGCTCAGACTCGCGTCCTCACGTGAACCCTGATACTCAGCGCGCGCGATCTCGGCGAGCACGTCACGCAAGTCGGCGATCTTGACGTCATCCGCCTCGATTTGCGTGGTGAGCGCGGCGTCCTGGGCCAGGGCGGCCTCAAGTTTGCCGGCGACGATGCTTTGCTGGAGCACCGCGGCATCGACCCGCTGCTGGGCAAGCCGGTATTCCTCTTGCACCACCGGAAGACGCTCGTTGAGCGCAGTCAATTTGACCGTGGCGTCGCCGATCGCCTGGTTGGTCTCGCTCAAGTCGTGGGCGAGACTCTTGGCCTCTTGCTCTTTCCTGGCCTTGTCCTTGTTCGCTTGCGCAATCTCGTCGTCGTAGCTGGACCAACCGGGCACGGAGCCTTCGGCCTGGGCGATGGTGCCGACGCTCGCGCCGAGGATCGCCGCGAGCAGGAGCGCTGCCGCGAGCCTGGCGTGGCGTGCACGCCACAATGACGTCATCATGCGCGTGTGTACCTCCCCAGGGTGGCCAGCGACGCCACGGCCGCCAACGCCACCGCAATAGCAAGGAGCCACGGCGCGACGGTCAGAACGTCGTCTCCACTGATGTAATCGACAAAAGTTACCGATCCCCTGAGCCAGTCTTCGACCAGGTATCGCACGGACAGCCACAGACCCGAGGCCGCGATCACGGCCCCCACTGTTGCGGCTACCGCGCCCTCAAGCATAAAGGGCATCTGAATCAGGCCCCGGGAGGCGCCCACCATCCTCATGATATTCGTCTCCCGGCGTCGACTGAGCGCGCTCAAACGAATCGTGGTGGTGATGAGCAACACCGCCGCAAGCAACATCACGGCGGCGAGGCCCGCGGCGATGAAGGTGGCGGCGTTGAGCAGGCTGAAAAGCCCCTTGAAGATCTCGCGTTGGTCCTGTACCTCGTCGACTCCAGGCAGGCCCTTCACGGCGTCGGCGACCACCTCGAATTGCTCGGGGTCGGCGAGCTTCACCCGGAAACTTGCCTGCATGCCGTCGGCCGTCAGGAGTGCGAAGCGGTTATCGGTGTCGCGCGACCGCAGCTTCGCAAAGGCCTGCTCGCGCGATTCGTACGTGACCTTCTCCACCAAGGGGGCGACCGAACCTTCGGTGAGGACGCTCCGAATCGACTGCTCCTGCGCGGTGGTGGCGCGGCCCGCCGCGCACTGCACGTGTCGCGACTGCTCCGGACACAGGAAGACCGAGACCTCGACCTTGCCGTACCAATCGTCCTTGAGCTTGTCGACCTGCATCTGGGTGAGCGCGGCGGCGCCCACAAACGTGAGGGACACGAACGTCACGAGCACCACCGACAGGGCCATCGTGCCGTTGCGACGCAAGCCGTTGAAGACCTCACCAAAGATGAATCTCAGTCTCATACGGAGGTCTCCGCCCCGTACACGCCGCGGTCCTGGTCCCGAATGAGCTGTCCGCCCTTGAGTTCGATCACGCGCTTGCGCATCTGGTCCACGATCTCGTCATCGTGCGTCGCCATCAGCACCGTCGTGCCTGTCCGGTTGATGCGGTCCAGCAGCCGCATGATGCCGACGGACGTGCCCGGGTCAAGGTTTCCCGTGGGCTCGTCGCACAGCAAGATCGGGGGGTGGTTCACCACAGCGCGGGCAATGGCCACACGCTGCTGCTCGCCACCCGACAGCTCGTGAGGCATGCGCTTCTCCTTGCCCGCGAGGCCCACGAGCTCCAGGGTCTCGGGCACCATCGAGTGCACATGGTGGCGCTTCTTGCCGATCACCTCCAGGCCAAAGGCGACGTTGTCGAAAACGGTCTTGTTGGGTAGCAGGCGGAAGTCCTGGAACACGGCTCCGATCTCGCGCCGCAGGTGAGGCACGCGCCAGTTCGACAGCTTGTTGAGGTGGCGGCCGGCCACGTGGACGTCGCCCGAGGTGGGCCGCTCCTCGCGCAGGATCAACTTGAGGAACGTCGACTTTCCCGAGCCTGAAGACCCCACAAGGAACACGAAGTCACCGCGCTCAATCTCGACGGAGATGTCGTCGAGCGCGGGGCGGGCTCCTCGGGCGTAGACCTTGGAGACGTTATCGAGTCGGATCACGGCAGCCTTGGGCATGGGGGGTCTTACCCACGCCTCTCGCATCGTAAGTATGCAATCTGCGCGATCCGGGGAGGGCGCGCCGCCGGGTCGTGTCGTGCACGGGCACCCTCCCCAGCGAACACGCCCCGGCCCGATGCGGTGAGCGACGGTCCCACGACCCCGCGCGGGTGTTACGGTGCGACGCGAATGAGCTTCTTGTTGACGAACTCGTCGGCGGCCAGCAGCCCCATCTCGCGGGACGTGCCGGAGCGCTTGACCCCGCCGAACGGAAGCTCGGGGCTGTCCGCGAGCACCAGGTTGACGTAGACCATGCCGGCCTCGATCTTGTCCGCCACACGATCGGCCTGTGCGGGGTCCGTGGTGTACAGATACGACCCCAAGCCGAAATTGGTGGCGTTCGCCAGCTCCACCGCCTCGTCTTCGCTCGACACCTTGTAGACCACTGCGGCCGGGCCGAACAGCTCCTCGCCAAAGACGTCCATGTCCTTGGTGACGCCCGTCAGTACCGTCGGCTCGTAGTACGCCCCGTCGCGGTTTCCGCCCGCCACCAGGGTCGCGCCCTGAGCGATAGCGGACTTGACCTGCTGCTCGAGGCCCTCAGCCGCGGCCACCGAGCACAACGGTCCCAGCACGGTGTCGTCGGCAAAGGGATCGCCCATCGTGCACGCCGTCATGGCCGCCGTGAACTTCTCGACGAACTCGTCGTACAACTCATCGATGATGATGAACCTCTTGGGCGCGTTGCACGACTGACCGTTGTTGTCCATGCGAGCCTCGACGGCGCCCTCGACGGTGGCGTCCATGTCATGGGTGGACAGCACGATGAACGGGTCGGAGCCGCCCAGCTCGAGTGCGACCTTCTTGAGGTTGCGGCCCGCGAGCTCCGCCACCGCGGCACCCGCGCGCTCCGAGCCCGTCACGGAGACGCCGCGGACGCGCGGGTCGGCGATGATCTGTGCGATCTGGTCCTTTGACGCGTAGAGGTTCTGGAAGGCGCCCTCGGGGAAGCCCGCGTCGCGGTGCATCGCGGCAATGGCGGCCGACGATTCGGGGCATTGTGACGCGTGCTTGAGCAGGATCGTGTTGCCGACCACCAGGTTGGGCGCGGAGAAACGTGCCACCTGGTAGTACGGGAAGTTCCAGGGCATCACGCCGAGCAGGACACCCAACGGAGACCGGCGAATGACCGCCGTGCCCTCGGCCAGGATGTCCAGGGGCGTGTCCCCCGTGATCTTGTCCCAGTTGTCCGCGTAGTATTCCGTGATGTCGGCGGCGAAGTCCACTTCACCCAGTGCCGCGGCAAGCGGCTTGCCCATCTCGCGCACGATGATCGCGGCCAGCTCGTCCCGGCGCTCCCTGTGCAGTTGGGCGAGCCTGCGGACCAACTCGGCGCGTTCTTGAGGACCGGTTGATGCCCACCCGCGATAGGCCGCATCGGCGGCGCCGATCGCGACATCGACGGCCGAGTCCTCCATCGTCGGATAGTTGGCTTCGGTTTCGCCCGTCGCCGGGTTGACCACCGCATATGCACTCATGGTTCTCCTTGTCGTCCCACTCGCTCGGCAGGAATCATCGTGTACTTGGTTGACAGGTGTGTATCTATGCCCCCGCGAGAGCGGCGGCGACTACGTCGAGGCCTTCGTTCAGCAGATCGTCGCCTATCGACAGCGGAGGCAGGAACCGGATCACATTGCCGTAGGTGCCGCACGTGAGCACGATAACTCCCTGAGCGATCGCGCTCTTGGCGACCGCGCCAGCCAGGGCCGCGTCGGGCTCTCCTGTCGCGGGTTCGACCAACTCGATCGCCACCATGGCGCCCTTGCCGCGCACGTCTCCGACGCGGGGGTCGGCCGCCTGCATCGCCGCGAGACGCCTGAGCACCAGGTCACCGATCTCGCGGGCCCGCTCGACCAGTCCGTCATGTTCAAACGCATCGATCGCGGCGAGCGCGGCGGCGCACGCGATGGGATTGCCTCCGTACGTGCCGCCAAGGCCGCCGACGTGTGTCGCGTCCATGATCTCCGCCCGACCGGTCACCGCGGCCAGGGGCAGCCCGCCCGCGATTCCCTTCGCGGTGGTGATCAGGTCGGGGACGATTCCCAACACCTCGCTCGCGAACATCGCGCCCGTGCGCGCAAAACCCGTCTGGATCTCGTCGGCGATGAACACGACGCCGCTTGCGGTGCACCACGCGGAGATGGCCTCCAGGAAGCCCTCGGCGGGAACGATGAATCCGCCCTCGCCCTGGATCGGCTCGATCAGCACGGCGGCCAAGTTGGCCGCGCCCACCTGCTTCTCGATCACGGAGATCGCCTTCGCCGCGGCGTCCGCTCCACTGAGCCCGTCGCGGTAGGGGTACGACATCGGCGCCCTGTAGATTTCGGCAGCGAACGGTCCGAAGCCGCTCTTGTACGGCATCGACTTGGCGGTCAGCGCCATGGTGAGGTTGGTGCGCCCGTGATACGCGTGGTCGAAGGCGACCACGGCGGATTTGCCCGTGAACTTGCGCGCGATCTTGACCGCGTTCTCGACCGCCTCGGCACCGGAGTTGAACAGCGCGGACTTCTTGGGGAAGTCGCCGGGCGTCACCCGGTTGAGGGCCTCTGCCACCGCCACGTAGCCCTCGTAGGGAGAGACCATGAAGCACGTGTGGGTGAAACGCGCGGCCTGATCCTGAATCGCGGCCACCACGGCGGGGTGGGAGTTGCCCACGCCCGTCACCGCAATTCCGGACCCGAGGTCGATGAACGAGTTGCCGTCGGCGTCGACAACGACTCCGCCACCCGCCGCCACGGCACTGATCGGCGCGGTGTGCCCCACGCCCGCGGCAACGGCGGCGGCCTTACGGTCCATCAGTTCCTGGGAGCGCGGACCGGGGATCGCGGTGACCAGCCTGCGCTCTTGGGGAAGGGAGGGCCCACCCACCACGACGGGTATCGAATCGATTGTGGTCATGCGCGTGAGCCTATTCCGGTTGGGGGTGCAGTGAAAGGGGGTGAGTGAGGCTCAAGCGATCGCCGCGTCTACGGAGGTCAAGGCGGCGTCGATGATCGCGAGACCCCTGCGTAGCTCTTCCTCGGTGATGACCAGCGGGGGGCACACGTGGGTGCGGTTGAAGTGAGCGAACGGCCACAGTCCCGATGCCTTGCATGCCGCCACGAAGGCCGCCATCGGTGCGGCGTCGGCGCCCGATGCGTTGAACGGGACCAAAGGCTCCCGCGTGGACTTGTCCTTGACCAGTTCGATCGCCCAGAACAGCCCGGTGCCCCGCACGTCACCCACGCACGGGTGCTTCTCAAGCCAGCTGGTGACAATGGGCTCGATGACGCGATCGCCGAGGTCCCTCACGTGGGCAAGGATCCCGTCGCGCTCGAACACCTCGAAGGTCGCCAGGCCCACGGCGCACGCGAGCGGGTGGCCCGAATACGTCAGTCCACCCGGGAACATGCGGTCGTCGAAGAACTCCGAGACGGTCGCGGAGATGATGACGCCACCGAGCGGGACGTAACCCGAGTTGATGCCCTTGGCAAACGTCACCAGGTCCGGAACCACGTCATGCGCCTGGTACGCGAACCACTCGCCGACGCGGCCAAAGCCAACCATCACCTCGTCGGCGATGTAGAGGATGCCGTACTTGTCGCACAGCGCGCGCACGCCCTTGAGGTAGCCGGGCGGGGGCATCAGCACGCCGTTGGTGCCCACGATCGTCTCGAGGATGATGGCGCCGATGGTCGACGCGCCCTCGAGCACGATGGTCTGCTCGAGGTGTTCGAGCGCGCGCTCCGTCTCCTGTTCGGGGCTCACGGAGTAGAACGGCGAGCGATACAGATAGGGGCCGTGGAAGTGCACCACGGAGGCGTCCGAGGGTTCGTTCGCCCAACGGCGCGGGTCTCCGGTCAGCGTGATCGCCGTCGACGTGCTGCCGTGATAGCTGCGGTACATGGCCATGACCTTGCGCTTGCCCGTGAACAGCCGCGCCATGCGGACCGCGTTCTCGTTGGCGTCGGCGCCGCCGTTGGTGAAGAACACCTTGGCGAAGGACTCCCCCGCCGCCTGCGTCACCAGGCGTGCGAGCTCGCCGCGCACGTCGTTGGCCAGCGCCGGCTGGATGGTCGCAAGACGCCCGGCTTGGTGCTGGATCGCAGCGATGAGGTCGGGGTGCTGATGTCCCAAATTGAGATTCACCAACTGGGAACCAAAGTCGAGGTACCTGTTCCCGTCGTAGTCCCAGAACTCCGCTCCGAGCCCGCCAGCGACCGGCATCGGGTTGATGGCGCCCTGGACGCTCCAGGAGTGGAAGACATGGCTGCGGTCGTTGGTCCTGACCAGGGCCTCGTCTGGGGTCATGGGGGTACCTCCCTGTGTGCTCATCTCAAGGGTCAGTGATTGCTAGGGAAGCCGAGGTCGACTTGCGACTCGCTGGGTTCGGGCCAGCGGGAGGTCACCACCTTGCTGCGCGTGTAGAAGTGCACGGACTCCGGTCCGTAGATGTGCGAGTCGCCAAAGAGCGAATTGCGCCACCCACCGAACGAGTACGCGCCCACGGGCACCGGTATCGGCACGTTGATTCCCACCATGCCCACCTCCGCGTCAACCTCGAAGCGCCGTGCGGTGCCGCCGTCGCGGGTGAAGATCGCGGTGCCGTTAGCGAAGGAGTTGGCATTGATCAGCGCCACCGCCTCGTCGTACGTCTCGACACGGACCACGGACAGGACGGGGCCAAAGATCTCGTCGTCGTACACCTTCATGCCTGGGCGCACGTGGTCCACCAGGCTGACGCCGATGAAGAAGCCGTCGCCATCGAAGTGCTTGGCGGTGCCGTCGACCACGACGGTCGCGCCATCGGCGGCCGCGCCCGTCACGTACGACGCGACCCTGTCACGGTGCTCTCGCGTGATCAGCGGACCCATGTCGGAGGCCGGGTCGGTGCCATCGCCGATGACGAGCTTGGCCATGCGCTCGCTGACCTTCGCCACCAGTGCGTCGGCCGTCGCGTCGCCCACCGCCACCAGGACAGAAATCGCCATGCAGCGCTCCCCCGCCGAGCCATAGGCCGCGGAGACCGCCGCATCGGCCGCCCCGTCGATGTCGGCGTCAGGCATGACGACCATGTGGTTCTTGGCACCGCCGAGCGCCTGAACGCGCTTACCGGCGGCCGTGCCGCGTGCGTAGATGGACCGCGCCACGGGGGTGGAGCCGACAAAGCTGACGGCCGAGACGTCGGCCGAATCGAGAAGAGCATCGACAGCGACCTTGTCCCCGTGGAGAACATTGAGGACCCCCTCCGGCAGACCTGCCTCTTCGAAGAGCTTGACGAGGAAGTCGGACGCGCCAGGGTCCTTCTCGCTCGGCTTGAGCACCACGGTGTTGCCGCACGCGATCGCCGAGGCGGTCATCCACAGCGGCACCATCACCGGAAAGTTGAACGGGGTAATGCACGCGACCACGCCCACCGGCTGCTTGACCGAGTGGACGTCGACGCCGCGCGAGACCTGCTCGGAGAACTCGCCCTTGAGCAAGTGCACGAGGCCAGCCGCGAACTCGATGTTCTCAAGACCCCGACTGATCTCGCCCTTCGCGTCCGCGAAGACCTTGCCGTGTTCGCGCGTGACGATCGCGGCGAGCTCATCCTGGCGTTCGACCAAGAGCTTGCGCATGCGGAAGAACACATCGGCGCGCTTGATGAGTCCGGTTTCCTTCCACGCGGGCATTGCCGCCTTGGCCGCGGCGATCACGGCATCGGCCTCGGCCGTCGAGGCGTAGGCAACCTCGCCCACCACCGCGCCGGTCGCGGGGTTGGAGATGGTGCCGGTGCGTTCGGTTGACCCGAACTCCTGGCCGGCGACGTGATGGCGAAGTACGCCCATGGCTTTCCCTTCACGAAACAGACCGGACACATTGCCCGATACCAGCGAGATGCGTATCTGCTCAGAATCGCACATAGAATCGGGCCATGACCGCCTCCGACCGTCGCGAAGTGCGTAGCGTTCGGACATTCCGTCCGGACGCGGCGGGCCCGGACCGCCTGGGGCTCGATGCCTTGCCGACCGTCGCCGAGGCGCTCGACGAGCCCGCGTTCCGGGCGGGCCATCCCGAGGTCCTCGAGGGCCACGACCGGCTGCAGACCAAGGTGCGCTGGGTGCACACCTCGGACAGCGCGGATGTCGCCCGGCTGCTCGAGGGCGGCGAGATGCTGCTGTCGACGGGCTCGGCGTGGCCATCCGAGGACGATGCGCTCAAGGCCTTCATCGAGCAGTTGCATTCCGCGGGCCTGGCCGCGCTCGTGCTTGAGCTGGGTTCTCGCTACGCGGAGGCGCCGGTTGCAGCGCGCACGGCCGCGGCCCGGTGGGGCCTTCCGTTCGCCGTCTTGCGCCGCGAGGTCAAGTTCGTCAACCTCACCGCCGCGGTCCACCGCCGCATCATCGGCAGCCAGATGGAAGCGCTCGAGGCGCACGCCGAGGTCCGCGAGCGCTTCACCGCCCTCGCACTCAGGGGCGCTCCGGCCGACCACGTGGTCGCCCACTTGGCGCGCACCCTCGCGTCTCCCGTCGTCCTCGAGAACCTCGCCCACGAGGTTGTCGCCGCCGACATGATCGACGGAGCCGACGCCGACCTGCTGGTCGAGTGGGAACGCCGATCGCGCGCGGCTGGCTCGCTGTCCCCCGGCGAGACCGACTGGCTGATCGTCCCCGTCGATGCGAGGGGCACGCGGTGGGGGAACCTCGTGGCGCTGCCCGGTGCCCCGCATCCCGCTGGCCGGCTCAGCGTCCTCGAGCAAGGCGCGATCGCCCTCGCCATCGGCTGCCTCGCGGCGGGCGGAGCGGAAGAATGGAACAGGATCGCGCGGCGGGGACTCCTGGAGGGCCTCCTCGAGGGTCGCTTCGCCACCACGGCCGACGCCGCGGCCAGGCTCGAGGCGGCGGGGCTTCCCGTCGGCGGCCAGCGCCTGTATGGAATTGCCGTGGCGGGCGGTAGCGCGTCGGTGGCCGATGTCGAAGCGGCGGCCCGCGCGATCGGAGGTGTGGCACTAGCACTGCCGCTCGACGCACCTCAACCGGTCGTGACCGTCGCGCTGCTCTCCATGCCCGCCGCGCATGGACTCGACCAGGATTCGGCCCAGGCGCTGCTCAAGGCGATCGACGGCGGGCCCCGCGCCACCATGACGATCGGGAGGGCCGCGACCGGCATCGACGAGGCGCTCGCGTCGATGCGGGACGCGATCGACCACTCGGCGGATGTCGACTCGAACGGCGCCAGCGGCAGGGGCGGAAGGGTGCGCTGGGCCGACGAGCGTCCGCTCGCCCACTTGCTCAACAGCCTGCGCGGCGATCACCGGCTGCTCGACCACGGCGAGCGCATGCTCGCTCCTCTCATTGAGCACGACGCCAGGGCGGGCGGAGACCTCGAAGTCGTGCTCGCGGCGATGCTCGCCTATCCCAGCAACCGCACGGCAGCCGCGAAGGCTTCGCACTTGTCGCGATCCGTGTTCTACCAGCGCCTCGCGATCATCGCCGCGCTCCTTGATGCGGATCTCGACGACGGCGAGACCCAGACGGCACTCCACATCGCGCTCCTCGCGCGAAGGGGCCGTCGCGGCTGACTCTCCTGAGGCGATGTAGACCTTGCGCAACGTCTGGGTCACGGTCCACACGGTCCGCATGCCAGCGGCAAGCCGCACCAGATCGTCGGGGCCTGGCTCGAGAGGGACGTTCACGAGTCGAAACCCATGCCCATCGCGTCGAGTGTCTTGAGGAGGACATTGCGCTTGCCACCGTTGTGGTCGGCACGGTTCATGGACCAGCGAACCATGTTGACCCCCACCGTGGCGATGGGCTCCGGCGGGAACGGGAGCGGCCTGTCCTTGACCATCTTCAGGCGCGTGCGTTCGGTCTCCTCGCCCGCGAGCAGGTCGAGCATCACCGCGGCGGCAAAGCGCGTGGCGCCCACTCCTAGGCCCGTGAATCCCACCGCATAGGCGACCGTCCCCGCCCGCGCCATGCCAAAGAACGCACAGAAGCGAGAACTGGAGTCGATGACCCCGGCCCAACGATGCGTGAAGCGCAGCCCCTCAAGCTGGGGGAAGGTCGTGAAGAAGTGTCCCGCAAGCTTCTCGAACGACTCGGGCCTGTCCTCGTAACGCTTCCTGATCTTGCCGCCAGCGTGATAGATCGCGTCGTAGCCGCCAAAGAGGATCCGGTTGTCGGGCGTCAGCCGGTAGTAGTGGAACTGATTACCCATATCCGCGATGGCCTCTCGACCCCTCCAACCGATCGACTCGAGCTGGGCGTCCGTCAGCGGCTCCGTCACGAGTGCGTAGTCGTACACGGGCACCGTCATGAGCGCATTGCGGCGCAGCAGTGAGGGGAAGGCGTTGGTCGCGAGGACCACCTTGTTGGCCTTCACTGCGCCCTTCGCGGTGCGCACCACGGGTCCTGCGGCGAGGCCGAGCACGGGCGAATTCTCGTAGATGGTGACGCCCAGTTCGGTGGCGACGCGGGCGAGTTCGTACGCGAGTTTCGCAGGGTGCACGAGCGCGGTGGCGCCTCCGTCCGACTCTCCGGCGAGGTAGGTGGGCGACTTCACCCGCGCCTGAATCGCGGCCGCGTCCATGACATCGTCGCCCGTGAGGTCGGCGACCTGGTGGGGTTCGACGGCGACGGTGAGCAACCCGTTGCGTTCGAAGTTCACGTCCATGCCGTAGCGCGCGATCGTCTGCTCGATCTCGTCGATGTTCTGGGTGCCCAGGCGCTCAAGCTCGTCCATCTCGTCGGGCCACCTCCTCGCGCCGTTCTCGTAGCCGTGGGTGAGGCTCGGCTCGCAGAAGCCTCCATTGCGGCCGGAGGCGGCCCAGCCGACGGTGCGCGCCTCGACCACGACCACCCGTCGCTTGGGGTTTCTCTCCTTTGCCTGCACCGCAGTCCAGAGGCCGGTGTAGCCGCCGCCGACGATGGCCAGGTCGGCCTCGATGTCGCCTTGCAGAGCGGGCCGCTCGGTGGCCTCGATGTCGTCGAGCCAGAACGGCTTCAGGACGCTGTCCGCGAGGGACGCAACGACGATGTCCCGGTGGGTGGGTTGACGCTCAAAGACCGTGGTGCCCACGGATATCACTGCTCCATCTCGCCCGACTACCCGTCGTGGGCCGCATCGGTGTCTTGCTCGCATCAAAGCCTATGAGGGGCTCGAGGCGCAACGGCGAAGGTCCAGGGTGGGTTAGTCCAGCGGAAGGATCGGCACGAGGCTGACCAATCCCGATGCGTCCCGCGCGAGGTCATATTGACGCAAGGCTTGGATGTATGCGGCCTTGTCGATGTTCCAGTCATAAGCCCACAGATCTGGCCCGTCTTGCGCCGCGACGAATACGAGTTCCGCGAGCGAGCGCGTCGCCCGGCCATTCCCGTCCACGCATGGGTGGATGCGCACGGTCTCCGCGTGCGCAACAAGTCCGAGCAAGCGAGCATCCCAATCATCGGTGTGATCCCAGCGATAGATGATGTTCTCCAGCGAGGACCGAAGCTCGACAGCGATGCGTTCTGGGCGACTACGATGTTGCGTTCCCGTTTGCTACGCAGCCCCGCCCACTGCCAAATGTCACCGTAGAGCATCCTGTGAAGTTCGTACAGGAACGTGTCAGAGAGCAACTCCGCCACGTTGAGACTCGCTGCAATGACGGCCGCGAGAAGGTCCCTCTGAACCTCTTCGCCAATGGCCTGCTCGAGATCGTAGACATCCGACTTGAGCACCGTTGCGCCGAGCTCCGCGCGCACGCCGGGGAGGAGAGCGTCCTCCTCGTCAGGCGTGAGAGGGGTGTCACCGTATTCAGCCGCGAACGGTGTCAGGACCGCTTCTCTCTGGCATCGAGAACACGCTGAACGCCCACGGCCCGGGGACGCCCGTCGGGAACTGCACGGCCCTCGAGTCGAGCAGACGCCTTGGTCGACCGCGCGGAGGCGCGCGCGATGGCGGCCTGGTCCACAGGGCCCTTTGTCACCGCGATCACCTCCTGCCGTTGCAGCACTTCGTACCATCGTACCGAGCCCAAGTTACGTGCGACAGTGGGCGTTCCCGTCGACTACCGCGGGATCACCCTGCGTTTCAGGGCTGTTGTCGCGGAGGACCCCGTAGTGCCTCATGTCAAGATGCTCGCGAAAGTCGGACCCTGGGCACCGATGCCCCTTTGGGCTACCATCGAGATAGCACACCGCGCAGTCAAAGGCGCAGGCAGTGCCGAGATCGCCATGCGCCAGGCCGGCGGTTGATCTCAGACAAGCTCCCAGGACCCGTCGCCAGGCCGGACGGGTGGAGTAATCATGGCTATTGAACTGAACCCCGAGCGCATTGCGACGCTCATCGCCGAGCAGACCGACGCGCTCAACGCGCGCACCCAGGCCTCCAAGGCGATGTACGAGCACGCCCGCGAGCACCTGAGCGGCGGCGTCGCATCCAGCTACCAGGGCCGCGACCCGTGGCCCATCTACATCGAGTCCGGCAAGGGCGACAAGATCGTCGACGTTGACGGCAACGAGTACTACGACTTCCACAACGGCTTCGGCTCGATGGTCCAGGGCCACGGACACCCCGCGATCGGCAAGGCCGTCGCCGCCCGCTACCCGCTCGGCACGCACTTTGCCGCGATGACCGAGGACTCGGTCGTCGTCGCCGACGAGTTGGCCCGCAGGTGGGGCCTGCCCAAGTGGCGCTTCACCAACTCGGGCTCCGAGGCGACGATGGACGCCATCCGCATCGCTCGCGCCTTCACGGGCCGCGACACCGTCATGAAGATCTTCGGCTCCTACCACGGCCACCACGACACCGTCATGGTGTCGATCGGCGTCGAGTACGACAAGATCGGCGACCGCGAGAACCTCGCATCGCTGCCCTACGGCGCGGGCATCCCGCAAGCGACCGTCGACATGACCATCGCCGTGCCGTTCAACGACGCCCCCGCCATGGAGCGCCGCATCGAACGCCTCGACGCCGAGGGTCGCAAGCCCGCGTGCGTCATCATGGAACCCGCCATGATGAACCTGGGCGTCGTCCTCCCCGAGCCCGGCTACCTCGAGGCGGTGCGCGAGATCACCGCCCGCCACGGCATCGTCCTCATCTTCGACGAGGTCAAGACCGGCCTCACGATCGCCGCTGGCGGCGCCGTGGAGAAGTTCGGCGTGAGGCCCGACATGGTGACGCTCGCCAAGGCGCTCGGCGGCGGACTGCCGACCGGCGCCATCGGCGGCACCGAAGAGGTCATGGCCGTGGTCGAGGACGGCACCGTCTACCAAGTGGGCACCTACAACGGCAACCCGCTGTCCATGGCCGCCGCGCGCGCCTCGCTGTTCGAGGTACTCACACCCGAGGCGTACGAACACCTCGGTGCGCTCAACGACCGCATCGTCAAGGGCTGCCAAGAGATCATCGACAAGTACGACCTTCCCGGCTACGCCGTCGGCATCGGCTCCAAGGGCTGCGTCACGTTCTCCTCGGCGAAGATCGTGGACTACGAATCCTTCAAGGAGAACCAGTTCCCCGCACTGTGCGAGCTCGCATGGCTGTGGAACATGAATAACGGCATCTTCATGACGCCCGGCCGCGAAGAGGAGTGGACCATGTCCGTGGTGCACAGCTTCGATTCGGTGGACAAGTACATCGAGGTGTTCGACGGGTTCGCCGCCGCGATCACGTCCGACTAGGGCGTCACGCCTGGCGGGGTGCCATGCCCTGCTAGACGCTGGCGTCTCCCGCCACCAGCTCGCCATTGACCCAGGTCTGGCCCACATTCACGTGGGCCAGACGCTCGGGTGCGAGCGTGAATGGGTCTTCGTCGAGCACCGCCAGATCGGCCGCGAAGCCCGGCTCGAGGCGTCCCGTGTCCGCGCCGCGCCCGTTCGAGAAGGCCGAGCCCGCGGTGTAGCCGTCAAGCATCGTGGTGAGGTCGAGCCGCTGGTGCAGGCCGATACGCGGGTCGGCCTCCTTGCCCTGCTCGGCGCGCGTCAGGCCGACGGCAATCGCCTCCCACGGATTGGGCGTCGTCACGGGCCAGTCGCTGCCACAGGCAAGCCGCGCACCCGCGCGCGACAGATCCCCGAATGGATAGTGGCGCGCCACGAGGCTGGGGTCGAGGAACGGGAACGTGAGGTCGGCGAGCTGCTCATCGACGGCCGCCCACAGCATCTGCAGGTTCGCGATCGCGCCGAGCGGCGCGAAGCGCTCCACGTCGCGCTGCCCCACCACCTGAAGGTGCGCCAGCGTGGCGCGCGCGGCCGCATCGGGCCCGTTGGCACGCTTGACCGCTTCGATCGCGTCGAGGCCCAGCGTGACCGCCCTGTCGCCGAGGGTGTGGAAGTGCAGCTGAAATCCCGCAGCGTCTACGGCGATCGACGCCTCGACCAGCGCCTCGGGTGTGAGGAACATGTGGCCCAGATTCTCGGTGGGGTGGCCGTGAGAGTCCCTGTACGGCAGTGACATGGCCGCCGAGAAGTTCTCGGCGACGCCGTCGACCATGATCTTGGCGGCATCGGCCCTGAAGAGGTCCGCCCGACCGCGCGCGACCGCAACCTCCCGCAGCCGCACGAAGGTCTCGACCTGCTCGAGGCCAGCCCCACGCTCCCACCACAACGCGGCGGTCACCCGGGCTCGGAGCACGCCGCGGTCGAGCGCCCCCATGTAGGCGTCGAGGATCGACTCCATGCCGCCGGTCTTGCCCACCCAGGCATCGGCCCAGCCGGTGACGCCAAAGCGGAACAGCTCCTCTTGCCCTCGCACCACAGCCGCGACGCCCTCGTCGAGCGTCACGAACGGGATCAGGTGCTGCACCAGGTTGACCGCTTCCTCGTGAAGAGTGCCGGTGGGGTTGCCTGCGGCGTCGCGTTCGATGCGGCCACCGGCGGGATCGGGGGTGTCGCGGTCGATGCCCGCCAGGCGTAGCGCGGCGGAGTTCACCCACGCGCCGTGATGGTCGCGGTTCATGAGGAACACGGGCCTGTCAGGCACGATGGCGTCGAGCGCCGCCGCCGTCGGTATCCCTCCCGGGAAGTGGAACATGGCCCAGCCGCCGCCGGTGATCCAGGCGCGCTCGGGGTGACCTTCCGCATAGGCGGCGACCGCGGCCACACACTCGGCGCCGTCCCGGGCCTCGGTCAAGTTGCACTGAAGTAGCTCGAGCCCGCCCTGAACGGGGTGGGCGTGCGCGTCAATGAAGCCGGGCATCAGGAGCCTGCCGCCCAGGTCGACGACGCGCGTGGAGGGTCCCACAAGCCCGTTCACCTCGGCGTCGGGCGCGACCGCAACGATCGCGCCGTCGCGGACCGCTACTCCTACGGCGCGCGGCACACCCCACCCGGCGCTGTAGGCAAGACCGCCGGTAAAGACCGCGTCGGCGCGATGCACATCCGGCATGGCGGGATCCTTCCTGGGAGCACTGTCCGGGCGAGGCTACCGTGCCGCCCTAGTTGCGGGAACGGCGCCAGCGAATTCCGGCATCGATGAAGTCGTCGATGTCCCCGTCAAAGACCTTGTCCGTCTGGCTGGTCTCGTGCTCGGTGCGAAGGTCCTTCACCATTTGGTAGGGGTGCAGCACGTAGGAGCGCATCTGGTCGCCCCACGACGCCTTGATGTCGCCGGCGAGTTCCTTCTTCTGGGCGGCCTCCTCCTCCTTCTTCAGGAGTAGCAGGCGCGACTGCAGCACCCGCATGGCAGCGGCCCGGTTCTGGATCTGACTCTTCTCATCCTGCATCGACACCACGATGCCGGACGGCAGGTGCGTGATCCGGACCGCGGAGTCCGTCGTGTTCACCGATTGGCCACCGGGGCCCGAGGACCGGAATACGTCCACCTTGATGTCCGTTTCGGGAACCTCGATGTGGTCTGTGCCTTCGATGAGGGGGATCACCTCGACCGCGGCGAACGAGGTCTGGCGGCGCCCCTGGTTGTCGAACGGGCTGATGCGCACCAGGCGGTGCGTTCCCGCCTCGACGGATAGCGTGCCGAAGGCATACGGGGCGCTGATCTCGAACGTGGCGGACTTGATGCCGGCCTCTTCCGCGTAGGACGTGTCGAGCACCTTGGCCGAGTACTGGTGCCGCTCCGCCCACCGCAGGTACATGCGCAGCAGCATCGCCGCGAAGTCTGCGGCATCCACGCCGCCCGCGCCGGAGCGGATGGTGACCACCGCGTCACGCTCGTCCCACTCCCCCGTCATAAGGGTGCGCACCTCCATGACGGCCAAGTTCTTGCGAAGCTTGTTCAGGTCGCGCTCGGCCTCGGCCAGCACCTCCGCGTCGTCGGCCTCGATGGCCATCTCGACCAGCACCTCAAGGTCGTCGAGCCGCCGCTCGAATCCGCCGATGCGCTCCAGCTCCGCTGTGGCACCGCTCAGGGCGCTCGTGACGGCTTGCGCGTTGTCCTGGTCGTCCCACAGGTCCGGGGCCGATGCCTTGGCTTCCAGGTCGGAGATCTTCGCTCTCAGCGCGGCGGGGTCGAGTACCGCCTCGATCTGGTCGAACGTACTGCGCAGTGCCGCGATCTCAGCGGGAAAGTCGATAGCCACGATCACCGAGTCTAGTGCCGTCGCTCCGGACCCCTTGAGGGGATCCCGCGAGGGCCACAAAAGTGTCCGGACATGAGGAAAGGGGCCGGCTCCCCATTGCGCCGGCCCCTTGAGGCGTTGGGTGTCCCCTCCCAACGTCTCCCCACGAAAAAGCATGCCCCCCAAATGCAACGACTGTTCGGGACCTGGGTCCCGAACAGTCGTGCTTTCAGCGATGAACAGGAACTATTTTGATGACTTCTTCGAGGACTTCGACGCGGTCTTCGAGTCCGACGGGAGTTCGTTGACCGACCGGTTCTTGACCTCGTCCCAGGTGACGCCGTAGTACGCGGCCTCCATCATGATCTTCATGTCGTCGATCATGGGCAGGCGCGGGTTCGCGGGCGCGCACTGGTCCTCGTAGGCCTGCATCGCGAGGGTGTCAAGACTCGACATGAAGTCGGTCTCGTCCACGCCGACGGCCTGGAAGGAGGGCTCAATGCCCAGCTTGGCACGGAGTTCCTCGACGGCCGTGGCGTACGCCTCCACTGCGATCTCGGGTGTCTCGTGTGCGAGGCCCAGCATCTTGGCGATCTCCTGGAAGCGCTCGGGCGCCACGTAGGAGTCCTGCTTAGGCCACGACGTCGGCTTGGTGGGAACCGTGCCGTTGTAGCGGATCACGTGCGGCAGGTAGATCGCATTGGTGCGACCGTGCGCCACGTGGTACATCGAACCGGTGACGTGGCTCATGGCGTGCACGAGTCCGAGGAACGCGTTGCCGAACGCCATGCCGGCGATCGTGGCGGCGTTGTGCATCCTCTCGCGAGCCTTCACTGCCGTGCCGCCCACGGTGACCGACTCTTCGATATTCTCGAATACCAGGCGAATGGCCTGGAGGCACAGACCGTCGGTGAAGAACTGAGGAATTTCAGTGAGCGCCGTCACTGCCGGACCCGGGGCCCAAAACATCCTGCCGCCCGCCACTGCGAGCGGGGCGTCGCGAACCGTCTCGATAAGAGGTGCCGGCCGTCCTGGAGATGCGACTGAGGCTTTTCCGCTCGTGGCGCTGTGGCGGCCCGCGCTTTGGCAACGCGGTGCTCGAGTCGTGACAGGCGCGTTGTGGGCGTGGGTGGCGGGCTCTTGCGAGCCGAGGAGAGTTAGCGGACGACGTCGCCCTTCCACGCGCCGATGCCGCCCTCCAGGCCCACCGTGCGTGTCACGCCCGCCTGGGTCATGTAGTCCACCGCCACGCGCGACCGGTTGCCCGATCGGCAGTAGACGGCGTAGTCGGCGGCGGGATCGAGCGCGGCAATGGCGTCCGGAAACGCCGGGTCCTCCACGTTGATGTTGACGGCCCCCGGCAAGTGGCCCTCGGTAAATTCGGCGGGAGTGCGGACGTCGACAACGGTGACGCCGGGCTGATCGACGGCCAGCGCGAACGCGCTCGCGCTCACGTGCGAGCCGTCGAAGGCGGGGGGTTCGGCCGAGCCCGACGAGCAAGCTGCGAGAGCGACGGCCGCCACTGCGGCGAGGACGACGGAACGAAAAAGGCGAGCAATCATGCCGAAACCATACCCCCATGGGTATGTATTGTGAAAGTGAGCAGGCAATGGCCGCTGGTGAGAAGGCTTTGCGCGGCACAGCCGCGGACGTCCTCCGGCACTGCTACCTGATTCCCACCGAGCACGCGCCACAGCGTGAGGACGGGTCTGTGCGCGCTGGTGGGCGGGCCCACGTCACCGCGAGCACGTTGTCACCGATGCTTTCGGCAGGCCGGTCTACTTGGTCCCGTTCGGGTGGCTGGTGTCCACTCGCTCGAGATACACCGTGCCGTCCTCGACGTAGAACCAGATCCGCGCGCTGCCCTTCAGGGTGGGTCTGTGCTGCCAGCGGTCATGGTCAGCGTTGGCCCGGGTCACGATCGCGAGAGAGCCCTTGAGCCTGTAGTTGGTCGCGGTGACTGCCGTGGGTGTCCGCGTGAGGAAGTCCCAGGCGTCGGCCATCGCATTGCGCTGAGTGGCGCACAGGTCCCGCCAACCCCTCTCCGCACCACGGGATGCGAACACGATCTGATGCTCGGCCCTCTTGCGCGGCCGCGGCACCGGTTGAGACGTAGCCATGGGTCAGGGGCGCTCCACTGGGACGTCCTCGTCAAGCCACTCGACGGTTTCGCCGCCAAGTCCGGCGGCAATCGCCTCCGCCGTGCCCTGCCATGCGGTGAGCTCCGCGATCGCCAGATGCGGCTGCTGAGTGTCAAATGACGCACGCGCCGCAGTAAGCACCTCCTGTGCGCACTGTTCGCGCTCAGTCTCTGACAGCGCGAGCATCCACGGGAACCTGTCGGCAAGATGACTAGCGAAGTGGTCGGGGCCAGCCAGCGAGGCGGCGATGAGTTGGCCGGCCAATGCCAGCAGCCGGTCGCGACCATCAGCGTCGTCCTGGCGCATCAGCAACAGGGGCGAGCCGTCGCGACGGGTGATCGACACCGCACCATGCTCGACAGCGTCGAAAACGGCCTTCGGGTTGCGTGACAGTTCCGACGACTGGAAAGACTGCGGATGCATCAGGGTGCTCATGACTCGCCATCATAGTTCTGAATATGTTCTGAATCAAGTGGGCCGCGAGTGCGTCCGGGCGCCTATGTGCCCCAGCTCCCGCTCAAAGCCTCAGCCTGCTCCAACACAGTAGCCACGGCGCCTTCCGCAAGGTCCGGCGGATACCCGTACTTCTTGAGGATTCGCTTCACCATCACGCGCATCTGCGCCCGCACACTCTCCCGCAGTGTCCAGTCGATCGCCGCGTTCGCGCGCACCTTGTCGACCAGTTCCCGCGCAATCACGGCCAATTGAGCGTCGCCCATCACTCCAGCAACGTCGCCGTTTGCATCGAGCGCCTCGTAGAACGCGAACTCGTCCTCGTTGAGCCCCAGCTTCTCGCCGCGCTCGCCCGCCTCGCGCAGTTCGCGCGCCAGGTCCACCAACTCCTGGATGACCATCGCGGAGTCGATCGCCCGGTTGCGGTACTTGATCACGGTCGCCTCGAGCAGTTGCGAGAAGCGCCGCTCCAACACCACATTGCGACGCCCGCGCACCTTGATTTCGTCAAGCAGTAGGCGCTCTAGCATCTCCACCGCCAGGTTCCGCTGCGGCATGTGCTGCATCTCGGCCAGGAACTCCTCGGACAGCAGCGAGATCGCCGGCCGTGAAAGCCCCGCCGCTTGGAAGATGTCCACCACGCCCTCCGAGAGCACCGACCGCGACACGATCTGCCGGATCGCCATCTCCGCGTCGTCGCGCCGATGCTCCACAAGCGAACGCTTCCCCAACTGCACATTGACAGCCTCGAAGAACGCGATCTCCTCGCGGATCTTCTCGGCCTCGGGCGTCGCCGCCGCCAGCGCGTATGCCTTCTTGAACTCGCGGAACTCATCCATGTACCGCTGCTTACCGTCGGGCAGGCCCAGGATGTAGTTCAGCCCATTGCCGATGCACGCAAGCCGCTCGCTCGGCTTGCCGGTCAGGAACGGCCCGTAGTCGAACCCGGGCTCAACACCGCGCGATGTGGTCTGGTTGAGGAAGAAGTCGCCGACGGTCTCGTAGCGCCGCAGCATTTCCGCGATCGCCTCCGCAATATCAAGACTGGGCGCTCCCTTCCCGCCCTCGGCCCGGTAGGTGTGCAACGCCTCCTTAAGTTCCGCAGCAATGCCGATGTAGTCCACCACCAGCCCGCCAGGCTTGTCGCGGAACACGCGGTTCACGCGCGCGATGGCCTGCATGAGCCCGTGACCGCGCATCGGCTTGTCGACGTACATCGTGTGCAGCGATGGCGCGTCGAAGCCGGTAAGCCACATGTCGCGCACGATGACCAACTTGAAGGGGTCGTCCGGGTCGCGGAACTTGGTGGCCATCTCCCCGCGCCGTGACTTGGAGCGGATGTGTCGCTGCCACTCGGGCCCGTCGCTCGCGGAGCCGGTCATGATGACGTTGACGAACCCGTCGTCTTCTCCCTCGCCCTGCCACGCGGGGCGCAGCGCCACGATCTCGTCGTACAGCGCCACGGCGATGGGCCGAGACATGGTCACGATCATGCCCTTGCCGTCCATGGCGTTGGTGAGGCGAGACTCGAAGTGCTCCACGATGTCCGCGGCCACGGCCTTGACCCGCTCGGGCGCACCCACCACGGCGGCCAACTGCGCCCACTTGGACTTGAGTTTCTCGCGCCCTTCGGCCTCCTCGGTCTCGGTGGCCGCGTCGAACTCGGGGTCGATGGATAGGCGTTGGTCGTCGTCCAGGTGGAGCTTGGCGAGGCGCTGCTCGTAGTAAATGGGGACCGTTGCGCCATCCTCGACGGCCTTCTGGATGTCATAGACGTCGATGTAGTCGCCAAAGATGGCGCGCGTGTTCGCATCGGCCTGCTCGATCGGCGTGCCGGTGAAGCCGATGAACGATGCGTTGGGCAGGGCGTCGCGCAGGTGGCGGGCGTAGCCGTCGATGAGGTCGTACTGGCTGCGGTGGGCCTCGTCGGCGATGACGACCATGTTGCGCCTCCCGCTCAGCGCCTCGAGCCTGCCGCCCTTCTCCTCGGGGAAGAACTTCTGGAGGGTGGTGAAGATGACGCCGCCGGATTCGCGGGTGAGTAGCTCGCGCATTTGCGCGCGGGAGTCGGCCTGGACGGGCTGCTGGCGTAGTAGCTCGTGGCAGCGGGAAAAGGTGGCGAAGAGTTGCTGGTCCAGGTCATTGCGGTCAGTGAGCACCACCAAGGTGGGATTGCCCATGAGCGGCTCGCGGATGATGCGCCCGGCGTAGAACGCCATGGTGAGCGACTTGCCCGAGCCCTGCGTGTGCCACACGACGCCGACGCGCTGGTCGCCAGCGTCGGTCTCGTTGCCCTCGGAATGGTGCGGAGCAGTGGCGGCGCGCAGCGTCTGCCCGACCGCGCGCTGCACGGCGTGGTATTGGTGGTAGCCGGCGATCTTCTTGATGGGCGCGCCCGCGCCGTCGTCCTCGAACACGATGAAGTCGCGGATCAGGTCCAGCAGGCGCGGCGGCGCGCACAGGTCCTCGATCACCGTCTGCAACTCGGAGGCGCCACCCACCTCGAGCCGGTCGGCGGCGTCGGCGTGCCATGCCTTGAACCACTCCTTGCCCGCGGTGAGGCTTCCGACGCGCGCGCTGACTCCGTCCGAGATGACCAGCAGGGCGTTGGCGTGGAAAAGCGTGGGGATCTGCTCCTTGTAGGTCTGGAGTTGGGCATAGGCCTCCCAGACGTCGGCGGTGCCGCTGACGGCGTTCTTGAGCTCGAACACCACGAGGGGCAGTCCGTTGACGAACAGCACCACGTCGGGCCTGCGGTTGACCTTGCCCTCGACCACGGTGAACTGGTTGACGGCCAGGAAGTCGTTGTTCTCGGGGTGGTCGAAGTCGATGACGCGCACCTGCGCGCCGCGAATCTGGCCGTCTGGCGCGCGGTACTCGACGGTGACGCCGTTGACTAGGTGCCGGTGCGTGGCGCGGTTCCGGGTCACAAGGTCCGGGCCCTCCGCGCGGAGCAAACGCTTCAGGGCGTCCTCGATGGCCGATGCGGGGAGGTCGGGGTTGAGGCGCGTGAGGGTTGAAAAGAGGCGCGCGTCGAGTGTGGTTTGTGTGAACTCGGTGCGCTCCGCAGCGGGCTCGCCGGGCGCGATGGACTCGCCGTAGACCGTGGCCCACCCGGCGGCCTCAAGCCACTCGAGCGCGGCCTGTTCGACTGCCGATTCGGTGAACTTTCTCATTCGCTCGCCCCCCATAGCATCGAGATGGGTAGCGCCCACAGATTGTCGTCGTGACGGTACCCGACGGTGCCGTCGTAGAGCACGGCGCCACCTTTGAATGAGTCGCCGGTGATGTCGCGAAGCTTACGCAGTCCGCGGAAGTCTTTGGGACCTACCACCGAAGCGGCCTTTACTTCGATGCCCGCGATTCTGTTGGGCCCGCGTTCGAGCACGATGTCTACTTCATTTTGATTGGCGTCACGAAAGTGATGGAACGATGTGCGACGATCGTGCCAGCTTGCTTGAGCTCGGAGTTCGGCGAGGACAAAACTCTCGAGCAGGTGGCCAAAGTAGGTGCGGTCGCTGCTGAGGTCTTCGACATCTCGTTCCAGTAGCGCGGCCCCCATACCGGTGTCTGCGATGTGAAGTTTGGGTGTCTTGGCTGCCCGCTTGGCTTCGCTGCGGCTCCATGCGGGCAGGCGGTCGATCACGAAGATGTGTTCGAGCAACGCGAGGTGCTCGTCAACCGTTTCCCGCTTGACCCCGACGTCGCTGGCGAGTCGCGACACATTGGCGAACTCGGCGGTGTAGGCGGCCACCTGCCGAAGTATCGCCGGCGTGGTCTTGAGCGAGCGAACTTGGGCGAGGGAGCGAACGTCTCGTTGGATCTGGGTGTCGATGTGGTCGCGTAAAAACTCTGCGGCCCGGTGTGGTGAACGCGCGAGCGCTTCGGGGTAGCCGCCGCGAGCGACTCTTGCGACAAGGTCGAGGCCGAGGCGCTCGGCGGGTTGAGGTGTGAAGGCGCCGGTGAAGAGTTGGTGCAGGAACTGTGGCGTGGTGCCGCGAATTTCCGATTGGGCGAGGGGGTACATGCGTAGGGTTCCCAGGCGTCCGGCGAGGGAGTCGGCGAGGGTGGGCACCATGAGGACGTTCGCGGAGCCTGTCATGACGTAACGGCCGGGTGTTCTGTCATTGTCTATGGCTGCTTTGAGCGTGGTGAAGAGGTGTGGCACTCGCTGAACTTCGTCAAGGACGACGAGCGTGCCAAGCCTGTCTACGTAGCCGATGGGGTCGTCGAGCGCCGCTTGCACTTGGTCGTTGTCGTCAAAGGTGACGTACCGGTAGTTGTGCGCAGCGGCGAACGCTTTCACAAAGGTTGTCTTGCCACATTGACGCGGGCCATGAATGAGAGTGGCAGGGGTATCTGCCACGGACTCGAGCAGGCGCGCCTCAAGGAAGCGCGGGTAGCTGGTGGCGGCCATGACCTCACCCTACCCGAGGTGTAGGACATTTGCCCGGTAGCACGGCAGGACGATTGACCGTTAGACGAACAGACGATTGCCCGGTGCAAGGGCGGACGATTGCCCGGTGAGACGGAAGATCGATATCCAACCACCGCAACTGCTCAGCGCATTGAGCCAGCCTACTCAACGAGCAGTCAGCCGCGCTGGCTTCCCAGCCGGCTCGACTTCACAAGCGCCGGGCCCGTCCGATACCGAAATCCCTCAAGATCTCCCGCGACCGCCTCGCCCAGGAAGTCCACCGTGAAGTCTGAAAGAATCATCATTTGATCCAGAACGCCACGGGCATGGCGAGAAAATCCTCGATGGGGATGCCGTCGGCGCCGACGAGCAGAACCTTGCTCGGCGAGTATTCGGCGACGAAGGCGTCCATGCCCGACAACCTGCCCGCACGCGCGCCGCTCTTGACCTCGATCGCGACCACCCGCCCTCCGGCCTTGATGACAAAATCAACCTCGTCGTTGCCGTCTCGCCAGTAGAGCACCTCGCACTCCCCCGCCGCGGCAGAGTTTGTGAGGTGCGCGCCGATGGCCGACTCGACCAGTCTGCCGTAGTAGGTCTTGTCGGCGCGCGCCGAAGAGGGTGTCAGCCCGGCAATAGCGCTCATGAGAGCGGTGTTCAGGACCTGAAGTTTGGGGCTTGACCCGCGCTTGCGGACTGCGCTCCCGGAATACTTCTGGAGCCCAGTCACCATCCCTGCCCCGGAAAGGAGTTCCAGGTAGTGCGCGAGCGTGGTGGTGTTGCCAGCGTCCTGAAGTTGCCCGGTCATCTTGGTGTAGCTGAGTATCTGACCGGAGTACTCACAGGCGAGCTCGAACAGCCGCCGCAGCAGCGCGGGCTTGTCGACACGCGTCAGCAGCAGCACGTCTCGAGAAATCGTGGTCTCGATCAGGGAGTCGAGGATGTACCGGCGCCACCGCGCTGGCTTGCCCATGAGCCGGGCCGCTCCGGGGTAACCGCCAAAGTAGATGTAGTCGTCAAGCGTGAAGCCGAACGCGTCCCGCATTTCGGAGTACGACCAGTGGGGTGCATGTAGCACCTCGAATCGCCCTGCGAGGCTCTCGGTGAGCCCGCGCGCGATCAGGAGTGGCGCGGAGCCAAGGAGGACCACTTTGAGCGGAACCCCAGTGCGGGTGTCCTCGTCCCAAAGGCGCTTGACGGCCTCCGACCAGTTGGGCACTTTCTGCACCTCGTCGAGGATGAGGATTGCGCCTTCCTCGCCGACGCCCGCGCGAGCCGCCTCCCACTGTTGAGCAATCCAGGCCGAACCTTGCAGGGTGGGCTCATCCGCGCTCGCGAATCGCACCGGCACCTTGAGCCCGCTCGTGACCTGCTGAACCATCGTGGTCTTGCCCACCTGGCGGGGCCCCGTCACGGCATGGATGAAGCGGCGAGGTTCGGCCAGGCGAGCGTGCAACTCAAGCGCCAGAGGACGCGAGTAGACGCGCACAGGTTTACTCATCACACTGAGTATTTTTACTCAATAGCGCGAGCATGGCAAGCACTACCGCGACATGCCCTCGACAAACAGACCGCCGAGTTCCATCCAGTCGTGCGCGTTGGCGCGCTCATCGGCGACGAGATCGAGGCGCTCGGTAATACTCCAGCCTTCGTAGAGCACATACGGTTCGAGCACACGCGGTTCCGGCTCCACGCGGCAATCGCGCCCGCGCGTCGCTCCGACTTTCCCATACCGAGCCAGATCATGTTGCCAGGGTCGTGCCCTGTGATGCTCGGAAACTCGGACGCCCGGCCCCACCTGCGCCACGCGTGGTTGAACGCGAACTCGACGGTCATCTTGCTCGCGGTCATCTGCGCCGGTTCGTGGGCAAGAACACCTAGGGCGAGCCCCTGCGCCACGTGCTTCACCTGCTGGTCCCGAGTCTCCCTGGTCCCGAGTCTCCATGTTTCGACGCTACCGGGTGGCACCGACATCGCATCTAGCGAGCCGAGGCGCCGCAGTTGAGGCCATCGCAGGTGGCAGTCCGTTGACGAACAGCACCACGTCGGGCCTGCGGTTGACCTTGCCCTCGACCACGGTGAACTGGTTGACGGCCAGGTGGTCGTTGTTCCCGGGGTGGTCGAAGTCGATGACGCGCACCTGGGCGCCGCGAATCTGACCGCCGGGCGCGCGGTACTCGACGGTGACGCCGTTGACCAGTTGCCGATGTGTGGCGCGGTTGCGGGTAACGAGGTCTGGGCCTTCGGTGCGGAGCAGGCGCTTGTGGGCATCATCGATGGCCGATGCTGGGAGGTCGGGGTTGAGGCGCGCGAGAGCGCCACGAAGGCGAGCGTCGAGTGTGGTCTGGGTGAACTCTGCGCGCTCGGCGGCGGGCTCACCTGGGGCGATCGACTCGCCGGAGACCGTGGTCCAGCCCGCGTCCTTGAGCCACTCAAGAGCCGCGCGCTCCACACGAGCCTCATTGACACCGTTCATATGTTGCCGTCCGGAGCCGAGTTATCTGTCGCAGGCGCAGGCGCGGGCGAGTCGGTCGACCAGCGATCCGCCATGTCTTCGATTTGGAAGAGGATTGGCCTTCCTGACGACGACGCCTTCCCCACGAGCACGGCATGCTGGCGCGGCAAGGTCGAGATTGCCTGCGAGTAGCCGTCCCCCATGTAGTTGCGCAGGAAGTCAAGGCCCGTCTGGTCGAACGACTGAAGCGCAAAGATTGTGTTGCACTGGTTCAGGATTGTCTTGGTGACGTTTGCGGTTCGCTGGCTAATTACCATCACACCCATACCGAACTTGCGGCCCTGCAAGATGTATCGACCGGTTGCGTTCACGTGCTGTGAGTCTTCCTTCTGCGCTACCTGCGTCCACTCCGGGATCAGAGAGTGTGCCTCCTCGAGCACCACGCACAACTGAGCAGGCATGTCCTTGCCACGTACCAACTTCGTCTTTGAAACCTCGTCGAACACAGCCTTGACAAAATCACGAGTGATTCGAGGGTATCCGTTTTGGTCGACGCCGAACTGATGGATGCCAATCGGCGAGGCGCCCTCGATCCATGGGCGCACATCGTCGCTGGTTCGCAGTGCCGTCGGACCCGCTCCGCCGAGGTACAGATCGTGCTGCCTGCTCGGATCGAGGATCAAGACCTTGATGTTCCGGCTCGCCATCGCTTCAATAAGGCGAAAGGCGAGGAACGACTTGCCGCTTCCGGTGACTCCAAGCAACGCCACGTTGTGCGTGACTACATCATCAAGTCCGACATGGACTGGGAAGCCCGAGTTTGGCACATGGCCGAGGAGTTCGCTGCCGTCTGGAAGCACGTTGGCACCTTCGGCCATTGCGGCAGCAAGGTAGATCAGGCTTCCCGGACGTGCGACTTCTGGCACGGGTTCAAATTTGGAGGCTTCAGGGTCCCATGAGCCGAGTTGCCCCGCTGAAATGCGTATCGAGTGCTTCGCATTGCCGTCGGGAAGGGGCTGCTGATCGACGACTGCGGCGACTACCTGGAAGTAGGTGTCAGCCGCCGACAGGGTGCTGGCCACGACCACATCTCCGGCCTTGAGTCCAAGATCTGGGTGCATGTGGAAAACGAGTGTTCCGATCTCTGATCCAGAATCGACGACACCCAGGGGCACCCGCTCAGCCTCGTCATCGCTCACTAGGTGCACGTCCGTAGGGCCGTGAGATAGGTCGCCGACTTCTCCCCACGCTCCTTCAACTGACGTGATGCCTACACGGGCAAATCGAGCCCCGGCGACAATACGATCATCGAAAACCACGCCAATTGCCGCCTGGGAACCGCCCGCTTTCTGAAGCGCAACTCGTCGTCCGACGAGATACTGAGGAGCATCGAAGAGCATGCGCACTTCGGCGATTCGGGGGCTCGTGGTGCGCTCTAGCCGACCAATGCCCAGGGCTCGGCTCTCAGTTCGTTTGTCGAAGGCGGAATCGATCGCTCCAGCTAGCGCGGGGAGATTGATGATCATGAACACCGCCCAGAACAGAAACAGTGCGCTCGCGGCACCTGGCCTGGACGCGTATTGCAGGAAGACACCCCAAAGGAAGAAGGCTGAGAAGAGAGCCTCGGGACGGCCGAGCTGGCGGTTGACCCTGGACACCGTCTGGACAAGCGCTGACTCGGAGTGAAGCGGTTTGCTTCGTAACCACATCAGCGCATAGCTGCTGATCAGTAGGTATATGCACCAGAATCCAAATCCCCACCAGATGGCCGAGCGCATCGTTTCTGGCACGAGGAGCAGCGACACCCATCCTGTGGCGGCGTTCACGAAAATGTTTGCGTCCTTTGAGAAGAACGGTTGGTCGACGAGGGAGAGCAGGAGGAAAAGGAGGCCTCCCGCGGTGAACCAAAACTCGTCGATGAGGAAGCCAAAGCCTCCTGAGACGGATCTACCAATGCCAACCAGCAGCAAGAACGCGAGCACGAGCGTCCACAGGCGGAGACGAATTCTCATTTTGGGTTCCCCTCGGACAACTCCTGATGTGACGCTTCCTCCGACAGGAGCATTGGCAGGAGTTGGCTTCGCACCGTGGCGAGGACCCTTCCCTCGTTGCGGTTTCGCGCGGCAGCGTCCATCCATGGCGAGCAGAGTCGATCGAACACGCTGCGTACGTCGAGCGGGGAGATCGCGAGCGGGAGGTTCAGAACTACTTCCGGACGCACTGCCGGATACGCGCCACCATCCGCCAAGTGCGCCAACGCATCGATTGCCTCTTTGTTAGTCGCCGCAAGGTAACAGAGGGCACGATCGTCCGAGCGTGACGATCGCAAGACAGCAAAGCCCGTGCTGCCGGTGAGCCCGTCGGTCGTGATGTAGGCGAATGCCCCGTTACCAGGGCGCACCGTGCCGACAATCGTGTCGCCGGGGCGAAGAACCCGGCGTGCACGGCTGGGAGCATCCTCGCGGGTGTACGTGGCCGTTTCGTCGATATCGCCCCACTTCGTGCTGGCGAGATCCACGTACTCAACATGCTCGGGCAGTGTGCTCGCTTTCCAAGACTCTGGGTTCAACGCCGCAATGGCCGCGATCGTGCCGGGTTCCCAGCCCTCGGGGATCTCGCCGAGATCGGAGTCGATGAGGCGGTCTGGGAAGAGGTCGGCAAGGTGCTTGGGGAGGCCGGGGTCGCGGCCCTCGGCCTTGGCGCGGACGGGGTCGAAGTCCACGAACCACGACTTGAAGAGCGCGCGTGCCATTTCTTCGAGGGTCTGGCTCATGCGGCGGTTGAGTTCGATCTTGTCGTCGAGGGTCCCGAGGATGTGGGCGATCCGGCGCTGCTCATCGAGGCTCCGTGGAGCTCGGAACGGTGCTCGTGTCATGGTCGACGCGCTCGCGTTGGGCTGCGCAGATTTGTCGCCGAGAACTCCACGGATGTACTGCAAGAACGGTTCCGACTGAAGGTAGTAGGCGAGGTACCGGGAGTCGAATTCCGGCTTGGCCTTGAGGCGGACCAAGTAGGACGCGAACACGCTTTCAGGTGGATGGTTCACGTATGCGCTCGCACCGGTCGACGCGCCAGTGCGCGCAAGTACGACGTCACCATGCTCAAGTGCGTACTTCCTGAGCGTCTTCGCGTCTGCATCGACCGTTGGCACGGCATTCCAGTCGATCGCGCCTGACACGATGTCGGTGATCCGGAGGAACTTCGCGCCAGAGTCGACTTTGTTTGCAGAAGCAGTCAGCCCGTAATCGATCGAACTGCAAGCATCGGCGATTGTGCAATCGACCCAATCAGTTGCCATAGCCGAGTTCCTCGAGGTTCTTGGCGATAGCTGCATCGAGTTGCGCCGCATCGGCTTGCTGCTCGCCCAACTGCGCAGACAGTCGGGTCATCTTCTCGTCGAAGGACTCGGCATCGGCTTCGGCTTCCTCGGCGCCCACATACCGCCCCGGTGTCAGCACGTGCCCGTGAGCCCGCACCTCGTCCAACGGCGCGCTCTTGCAGAACCCGGCCACGTCGTCGTACGTACCGAAGCCTTCCTCGCCGCGCCACGCGTGGTACGTGTCGGAGATCAACTTGATGTCAGCGTCGGTCATCTCGCGCAGAGTGCGGCCGATCATCGAGCCCATCTTGCGGGCGTCGATGAAGAGCACCTCGCCGCGGCGGTCGCGGAATTTGTGGTTGCGGCGGTCGCGCGCAAGGAACCACAGACACACCGGGATCTGCGTCGAATAGAACAACTGTCCCGGAAGCGCGACCATGCAGTCCACCAGGCCCTGCTCCACCAGGTTCTTGCGGATCTCGCCCTCGCCCGACTGGTTGGAGGACATCGACCCGTTGGCCAGCACAAAGCCAGCCACGCCCGTCGGCGACAGTTTGGACGCCATGTGCTGCACCCACGCGAAGTTCGCGTTGCCCACGGGCGGCACGCCGTAATCCCAGCGCTTGTCCTCGCGCAGGCGATCGCCGCCCCAGTCCGAGATGTTGAACGGCGGGTTGGCGAGGATGAAGTCGGCCTTGAGGTCCGGGTGGCGGTCGTGGTGGAAGGTGTCGCCGTGGGCGATGTTGTCGGCGCCGATGCCGCGGATCGCCAGGTTCATCTTGGCCAGCCGCCACGTGGTGTGGTTGGACTCCTGGCCGTAGATGGAGATGTCGTTCTTGCTGCCGTTGCCAGCGTCGTGCTCGCGCAGGAACTCATGCGACTGCACGAACATGCCCGCCGAGCCACAGCACGGGTCGTAGACGCGGCCGTTGTAGGGCTCGATCATCTCGACCAGCAGCTTGACCACGCTGCGCGGGGTGTAGAACTCGCCGCCACGCTTGCCCTCGGAGGATGCGAACATGCTGAGGAAGTACTCGTAGACGCGACCCAGGGTGTCGGTGCTGCGGGCGGCCGCGTTGCCGATCTGGATGTTGGCGATGAGGTCGATGAGCGCGCCCAGGCGGACCTTGTCCAGGGCCTCGCGGCCGTAGTTCTTGGGGAGCACGTCCTTGAGGGACGGGTTCTCGCGCTCGATGGCCTCCATCGCGCTGTCTACTGTTTGGCCGATGGTGGGCTGACGGGCCTGGTCTTTGAGGTGCTGCCAGCGGGCGCTGGGCGGGACCCAGAAGATGTTCTTGGCCTTGTACTCGTCCTCGTCCTCGGGGTCGGCGCCCTCTGCCTGTTGTGCGGGGGAGGAGAGGAAGGCATGGTGCTCGTCGAAGGCATCGGAAATGTACTTCAGGAAGATCAGCCCCAGGACCACGTGCTTGTACTCGGCAGAGTCCATGTTGTTGCGCAGGGTGTCCGCGGCCTTCCACAGCTGCGCCTCGAAGGGGAGGTCACTACCCGGCTTGGGCTTGCTGGGCGTGGCTACAGTCTTTGCGGGTTCGGGCATGAGGCCATCTTGTCGGATATCCACAAGTGGCGGTAGGGGGCGCGCGAGCCCGGCTCAGGCCACCTTGACCGGCAGCCCGTACAACTCGAGTTGCGCCTTCACGCGCGCGATGAGTTCCGGCGTGGGTGTCGGAGTGTCCGCCAACAGGTACGGCTCCCCCGTCGCCGCCCACTTCGCTTTGCCCATCTGGTGGAACGGCAAGATCTCCATGCGTTGAACCCCGTCGAGCGTGGCCACGAACGTGCCGATGGCGTCCACGTTTTCTTCGGCGTCCGTCAGACCGGGTACCAGCACAAACCGAATCCAGGTGGTCTTGCCCAGCCGCGACAGGCGCTCTGCGAAGTCGAGGGTCGGCTGCAGCGGCCTGCCCGTCACGCGCTTGTACGTCTCGGGTATCCCCGACTTGATGTCGAGCAGCGTGAGATCGATGTAGTTGAGGTCGTCGTCCGTGAGGCGCGATCCCAGCAACCCGGCGGTGTCGAGCGCGGTGTGGATGTTGAGGTCGTGTGCGCGACGGAAGATTTGCGTCACGAACTTGGCCTGCAGCAGGGGCTCTCCACCCGAGATGGTGAGCCCGCCGCCCGTGACCTTCATGATCGTGGCGTAGCGGGTCACACGCGCCATCACCTCGTCTACGGTGTGACGCACTCCGTCCTTCATGCGCCACGTGTCGGGGTTCTGGCAGAACTGGCAGCGCAG
>NZ_JADQBE010000036.1:0-13118 GCF_016278765.1 Demequina sp.
CCGCTCCACCCCCGCCGTACTCGCCCCCTCCGGCGCCCGACTTCCCGCCGCCGGGTCCGATCGCCCAGCCGCCGTCGCCGCCTCCCGCGAATCCTGACGACCCTTTCGCCGCTCCCGGCAGGTAGCGCGTGATCTCGTGGGGCACGCTGGCGGCGTTCAGCGCGCTCGCGTTCGTGGTCATCGTCATTCCCGGGCCCAGCGTCCTGTTCATTGTGGGCCGCGCGCTCCAGCACGGCCGTCGCGACGCCTTGATGTCCGTGGTGGGCAACACCGGCGGCGAGTTGGTGCACGCCGCGCTCGTGGCGGCTGGCATTGGGGCGGCCATCGCAGCGTCGTCGGTCGCCTTTGTGGTGCTCAAGTTCGTGGGCGGGGCGTACCTGGTGTATCTCGGGGTGCAGGCGGTGCGGCATCGGCGGGACGGGGTTGACGTGGCGGCCGTGGTGGCGGCCGACGCGGCGGTTGCGCCCGCGCGCCGTCCGGTCCGGCGGGTGCTGACCGAGTCGTTCACCGTGGGTGTGACCAACCCCAAGACGCTCGTGTTCGTGGCGGCGGTGTTGCCGCAGTTTGTGGATCCGGACGCCGGGCCCGCGTGGGCGCAGATCCTGCTGCTTGGCCTGCTGTTCGCCGTCATCGCGATGGTGAGCGACGGCGCGTACGCGCTCGCGGCGTCGGGCGCGAGGGACTGGTTCGCACGCTCGCCGCGCAGGCTCGAGCGCATGCGCGGCGTGGGCGGGGTCCTGATCGGCTCGTTGGGCGTGGTGCTGATGGCGTCGCGGCGTGCCGCGTGACCGTCCGCTGGGGCCGGTAGCGACGGGCGCCCCGGCGCCGTCCACAGGCTGATGATCTTCTCCGGTTCCACCGCCTGAGTCTCGGGGGCTCGTGGCGCCGTCCCGGCGCGTCCTACCTTCGGTCCGTCGCGAGGCGTTGACGGGAGGGACCATGGCGGACAACGAGGGGTATGAGGCGCGGGAGCGGGCTCGTGAGGCGATGGCCCTGGTGGGCGATGGCCTCGCCCGGGGTGTGCCGCCGGATCCGGAGGTCGACGGCCAACTCGCCGAGTTCGCGGCCCGCATCGACTCACGCCTGTGGGAGCCACGCCGCCCCCGGGATTCCCCCCGATGAGCGATCTCACGGTCGACGGCGACGCCTTGCGCCAGGCCGCGCGCACGGTGCACGCCGTCGTGGACGACTTTCGATGCGCAGACGGCCAGGCCCATGACGCCGCGCAGCACGTGGGACACGCCGGGCTCGCTCAGCGGGTGATGGCCTTTGCCGACCAGTGGGACATTCATCGGGAACGCACCTCGCAGCGCCTCAGTCGGTTGGCGGATGCTCTCGAGGCCGTCAACGAGACCTTCGCTGATCTCGACGGCGAGGCCGCCGCCCAGTTGCGTGCATCACACGGCGAATCCCGGCCTTGGGGTCGGTGGCCGCTGGTGAGCATGTGAGCCCGCTGCCCGTCCCCTCCGGAGACCCGGCGGCCCTCGACCAGGCGGTGGATCGTTACGCCCACACCCAGGCGGCCATCGAGCGTGCCGCAGATGACTTGCTCGCCGCGATGTGCGACGGCCAGGGCCTCGCCATGGCGGCGCTCGGAGAGACCATTGGCGAGGCCGAAGACGCCCTGACTGCCGCCCACGGGCGCTATCAAGGCGCCACGCTGGCCCTGCGGGACTATGTCGTGGCACTCGCCACCTTTCATCGTGCCGCGCACGCCGCGATCGACAGCGAGCAACAGGCCCTGAGGCAACTCGATTGGGCCGAGCAGGAAAAGGCCGACGCGGGCGACCGCTTGCGCCGCGCGACCGTCGATCCGGCGCGCGCCGAAGACCTTGACAGCGCGCACCGCGACTTGTGGGCGGCCGTCGCGTCGCGCGACGCGGCCCAGGACGCCGTCGATGCTCCACGCTCCGACTACCGGAGCGCGGAAGCCGCGCTGGACGATGCCGCACAGGTGGCCATCGCGCGCATCGTCGCGTCCTTCGACGGCACCAACGACGGCTTCATGGACCACGTGGAGAACGCGTTCGCGGCGGCTGGGCAGGTGCTGACGGACCTGACTCGATGGGCAACGGGATTTCTTGCCGCGGTCCTTGACGTGGTGATGGCCGCCGTGGAGGCGTACCTCGTAGCCCTAGCGTTCGGGATCGTCCTGATCGCCTTGGCGGTGGCGCTGGTCGCGGTCTTCGCGCTGGCGTTGGCCGCCTTGGTGGTGGTGTTAGCCCTCGTCGTCGGCGCCATGTTGTCGCTCCTGGCGGTGGTGCTTGCGGGGGCGGCCATGTATGACCTGACGGAAAGGCTCGGTATTGAGGGACTCGCACAGCTGCGACTCGTGCTGGGCGCGGCATGCGCGGTGTGCCCGCTTCTCGCCGTGGCGATCGTGACGCGCGTCGCCGACGAGGCGGGCAAACCCACACCCGCCGTGGGCCCGTTGCGGGCGCGGGACTCGCAGGATGCGGCGGCGCTCACGGAACTCGACGCCGCGATCCCGTCCAACGCGGGCGACGTCCTGGAGTGGGCCGGGCTTGTGGACCGGGTGGGCGGGGATCAGCGGGCGGTCGTGGACGTCGCCAAGGTGACCCGCGAGAACGGTTCCGTGGCGTGGATCGTGACGCTGCCGTCCACGCAGGACTGGGTGGTGGGGGGCGACAAGCCCGCCCCCAACGACCTGGACGCGGACCTCGTGTTGGAGCTGTTTCCCCAGATTCGAACGCAATACGAGCGGGCCGTGCTCGCAGCGATGGCCCAAGCCGGGATTGGGCAAGGCGACCCGGTGCTCCTGTCCGGCTGGAGCCTCGGCGGCATCGGCGGCGGTCGCCTCATCGAGTCCCGGCAGGGCGGATACCGATACGAGGGCCTGGTGTGCGCGGGATCCCCCGTCGACCACATGGCGATTCCCCGCGAGGTGCGGGTGTTGCAGGTCAAGCACACGATGGACGTGGTCCACCGCGCGGACCTCATCGATGGCCTCCCCGACACGGCGCGCCACGTGAGTCTCTGGGACGGGCCTCGGTCGGGCGGCGCGGCCCGGTTGCACGCCAACCCCATCGCAGCGCATAGCAATGCCGCATACGTGGAGACCCTGCGGGCACACACCGTGGTGGATGACTCGACAAGCGTCATGTTCAGCGACTTCTACGCGATCGATGACCCCGCCACCGCGGCCGTGCCGCGCGTGGAACACGTCCAGTACGAATTCGGCGAATAGGAGGACGCGGTGATGACGGCGACGTCGAAGCCACCTCGACTCACCCTCAGGTTGCCTGGCGCATGGCTGCACCTCGATCCGGCCCGCCCCGAGATCTCGCGGGCACGCATCCGCGCCTTTGTGGAGACGTCGATCGGTCGCGCAGACCAGCTCGCGACGGCGCGCGCAGACCTGCGCAAGGGTCTCGGCGACATGCTCTCGCGCGCCGACGGCCCGGCCGCACACCAGTCGACATTTCTGTGCCACGAAGTCGCGCCTGGCGTCGCCGCCCCCATCGCGGTATCGGTCTTCGCCCCGGCGGATGTGCGCATGAGTCCGGTCGTCGGAACGAGCCCCGAGGCCGTCATCGCCGGATTCCTCGACGCGATGGAGGACATCGCCGGTGCACGGGAGTGGAGCAGGCTCGCATGCGCCGACGGCTGGGCCGCAAGGCGATGGCGGGTGACCACTGCGCAGGTGGCGCCGGAGCTCGCGGACCAGGCGGTGTCCACCTTCACCGCCGAGTACTGGCGCACGGTGCCCGCCACCAAGCGGCTCATGTTGGTCACGGTGACGAGTCCGTTGGCGGTGATCCCCCAGACGATGCTGCGCCTCGCTGATGCGATCGTCGCCGGATCGCGGATAGCGGCCGACGAGCATCCGCACCCGCACGCCACGGAATAGGCGCGCCCCCCGCATCGTCACACGTGGTATGACTCTCACAGGCAAGCCCACGCGCGTGGCGATTGTCGGCGGCGCCGGCAAGGTCTCACGCCAGTTGATCCCGCTCCTCCTCGAAGCAGGGATCGAGGTGGTTCCGCTGGCCCGGCGCGACGAGCAGTTGGCCGAACTGGAGCGGAGGGGCGCGAAGCCCCGCCGCCTTGACATCGAGAAGGCCTCGGCCGACGATTTCTTGGCGGCCTTCGACGGCTGCGACGGCATCGTGTTCGCCGCTGGCGGCGGCGCCGACGGCAACGTGGAGCGTAAGCGGACGGTGGACCTCGAGGGTTCACTCAAGTCCATGGAGGCCGCGAAGGCGCTGGGGATCGATCGGTTCGTGCAGGTGTCGGCGATCGGCGTGGACCGGCCGGTCGACTCGTCGGCTGGCGCGGCGTGGGTCGCCTACGTCGAGGCCAAGCGCGGCGCCGACGAGGCGCTGCGGGCCACCCAGCTCGCGTGGACCATCATCCGGCCCGGCGGCCTCACCGACGATGCTCCGAACGGGTTGGTCACGCTCGCGCCCGAGGTGGAGCGCGGCACGGTCCCTCGAGCCGACGTTGCGGCCGTGATCGCGGCGTGCCTTGTGAACGAGGACACCGTGGGCCGGCAGTGGGAGCTGGTGAGCGGATCGACCCCCGTTGCCGAGGCGGTCTCCGATTAGGGGCCCCGCGCTCGCTGGTGTGCCGCGCGCCGTCCAAACCCGGCGCCTGGAATCCGGGCCTCGACCCAGTGTGGTGCGTGCAAGCCGCTCTCACCGGGGTCGCAGAACCCGTCTGAACACGTTCAAATCGCGTGCTACCGTTGACGCATCTGAACGCGTTCAAGGGAGCGGCGAATGCCCACACTCGACAGCGCCACGCGCGACCGCATCGTCGCGGCGGCGACCGAACTCATCATGGAGCGCGGCTACGAGAAGACGACGATGCGCGCCATCGCCGAGCGCGCCGAGGTCTCGCTCGGAAGCGCCTACTACTACTTTGGCGGCAAGGAGGAACTCGTTCAGGGCTTCTATCTGGCGATCGCGCGTCGACAGCACGAACTCCTGGAGCAGCGCATCGACGGCGTGACGTCCTTTGGCAAGCGGCTGGACGCCTGCTTCGAGGCCTTCCTGGATGCGTCGGATGAGTACCGGGCGATCTCCGACTCCCTCCTGAGCTTCGCCATCGTCCCCACCAGTCCCCTCAGCCCCTTCAGCGCCCAAAGTCGCCCCGCGCGCAACCAGTTCCTGCGCACCTTCGAGGAACTCGTGGACGGTTCCGACCTCAAGACCGATCCGCGCCTGCGCGAGGCACTACCCGAGCTGCTGTGGATCGCGCAGATGCTCATTGTGCTGGGTTGGGTGCAGGACCTCTCCGCGCGGCAGCGTGTCACCCGAACCGTGGTCAAGCGCCTGGTTCCTGCGCTGGCCCGGCTGCTGAGCGCCGCCAGGCTCGCACCGGTCCGCCCCTTTGTGACCGACGCGCTCGAGAGCCTCGCGATGGTGAGGCAGCGCACCTACGTGGGTGAGCAGGTCAAAGCACTCGGCAGTTGATAGGTCAACGGAATTCTCGTGGAAGGCGGAAAGCCGCGCCGACTATGCGGCCGGCCTGTCCTCATCAGCGGACAACCCTGGCACCACTTCGACCCACGTCGCCTCAGGAGCGTCTTCAAAGTTCACGATCGTGTCGGAAAAGCGGGTTGCGAAACTGGCTGCCCGGCTCGGGTCCCCCGGAATTGTCACGGCGCTGAACAGCTCGTCACCGGTAGGCCCGCTCAAGGAAACGGCAAGAGTGAACTCCTGTGGGGGCGTACTGGAGGTCAACGCCGTGGTGATCAGCTCGCGGGCGGCGCGGGAATTCTGGATTGCTTCATCGGGAACATGGAAACTCACTACACAGCCCGCATCTCTCGCAGCAAGAAGCGCATCGCGCGCCTCACTGTCGAGGACACCAGGGAGGTGTAGCTCGTCGCGGGCGAGTTGTTCCAGGCGTGTCGCGGTCTGTTGCCAGCCCGGTTTCAGGCGAGTCGACGTCGCGATGAGCCTGAGGAAGGGCTCCACCTCTTCACGGACGAGATCCAAGCGCCGGGAGAAGGCCGCTTCTCTGGCCAGGGCTCGCGCCGTGCGATGAGCGATGGTCTCGGCTTCGTCGGTGGCCTTCAAGGCGAGTCGTCGGAGGCGATTGATTTCGCGAGCAAGGACTACCACGATGATGAAAGGTACGGCAGTCGAAAGTGAGGCCGGCATGGCGTTCAACACACCCGCAATCCCGCTCGTCCCGTCCCAGTAGCCCAGATACGCGGGTACCCACACCAAGACCTGCAGTCCCAGAAGGGCGGTAGCGGACTCCCATGATCGGGGACGACCGAAGTACAAGATGATGAGCAGACCACTCAATCCTCCAAGCGGCCACGTGGAGAAGTTGGTCATGGAGGCGTCCCACACGGTCGATCCGAAGGCAAGGGATCCCGCGAACATAGTCACGATGCTCGCGAGCGAGAGCCACGCGGGTATTCCGTGGTTGACCCGGGAAATGGACACATACGCGATGACAAGACCCAGACCCCACCATGCCAAGAGCCACGCTGGTTGCCCTAGGGCTTGATTGTGTATCGCGTAGATCGTGTTGCACGCGAGGTATGGATACACCATCCACGAGAGAGCCCGACGAAGGTCGCCGATGTTCGCCGTGAATTCTTCCCTCCGATGTGCTGGATTGCGAATGGAAGCGGCGTCGGCGTCGTCTTGCCAACTGAGGGTTGCCACCGTCCCCGCGCCCACCTTGCTCTCGACGCTCGCCGCCGCCCCGACCGACTCAAGAGCTCCGGTCACGGAGTGCCGCAATCCGTGGCCATATCTCCCGGTATCTGCGGCGTCGAAGCCCACACCGTCGTCGGTGACCACCACCTCCCCACCTTCCGCACTCTCCTTGAGTTCGATCACGACTCGACTCGGTCGTGCATGGCGCCACGCGTTCCTCACCAATTCGCCGGTGGCTGCAACGACAGCGGTGGCCACGTCGCTGCTCACACGGGTATTGCCGCCGTCCTCCATGAAGTGGGCCTTGTTTCGATCAGCGACCTCACCAAGCATCGGCCCGAGCAGAACCCGCTCCTCGGGGTCGGCCACCACAACCTGAGAACCGCGAGCCAAGTTGCTCAAGGCTTCGGCGGCAGCGTCGCGCACCTCCCGCCACTGGGGTGTGGTGAGACGGACCGCGCGTAGCGCCGAGATCACATGGTCATGAATGATTCCGTTGATGTCGCGCTGGGAGCGACGGCGTTCCGCTGCCACCGCAGCGCGCGTCGACCGCTCTCGCAAGAGTTCCGCGGCGGCGTCTGCTCGGTCGGCGAAATCCCGCAGGTACCGAACAGCACCGTAGACAGCAAAGATGCTTGCGACCACCGGACCGATGAACTCGATGGCCGCCAGGACTCCGTTGTGGTCAATCTCGAACGGCAGGACCGCCCCGATGGCGGTCACGAGAAGAAGTATCCGGAGTCGAGGGGTCGCGAACGCCGTGACGAGGAAGACGACCGCAGCGAGCGGCGCATCGCGCACGCCGGGAGGCAGTTGAACGACCGATTGGGAAATGTAGGCGTACGACAGGGAGACCGTAGCAAGGGTGATCACGCTCACCTCTAGATTCCCGACGCCGCGCCCCCGGGTGGCCCTCCACAAGACAGCCGTAGCGATCCACAACGGTGGGAGTCCCCACCAGACAAGGGGGTTGCCGGCGTCAACGCGGCCCACGACGAGCGCGGTGACGGCGGTTGCCAACAAGGAAACAAAGACGATCAGCGGACGCTCAAGCGACCGATCCAACGCTCGCCGATGCGGACCACGTACCACCGCCGCGTCACTCATGCCGTGTGGTGAGGGGGCTCATATATCGGAGTGGGATGTACGTGGCCCATCGAGGTCGCCTGAGCCAGCAGGTCCTTGGGTCCCGCGACAGGGCGAAGTGTTGCGTCCTGCCACTTGCGGATGGCGCGATCTCGATGTTCGTAGACCGTGTTGATTGACCTACCCATCCGTCTCGCGATGGTGGCCCACGGCAAGCCAGCGCTGAGGTGCCTGAGCACCGTCAACTCCGTGGGCGTGAAGTGGACCGCGCCGCGGGGGTCGTGGAGTATCTGGTGCGCCAGGCGACTGGAGTCATACATGCGGTGGTTGGCTACCGCGCGAATTCCGTCGATCAGGCGCTCCTCGGGGTCTTCCTTGAGAACCAGGCCGAGTGCCCCCGCGTTGAAGGCCCGCTGCACGACGGCCGGGCGGTGCTCGCTGGTGTAGAGAAGAACTTGAGCACCCGAAGCGCGGAGCCGGGTGACGTTGTCATCACCGAACTGCCGTCGCCCAGGTGGACGTCGAGGAGCACTACTTCAATGTCCGCAAGGTCCCCCGCTAGGTCGACATCGACGGTGGGACTGATCGACTCCAGGACGATGCCGTCACCCGAACCGGACAGGAAGGCCTGCAGGCCTCGAATGATGATCGGGTGATCATCTATGGCCGCGACCTTCGTCGTCTCCCGCCGTGAAGGTGCGATGTCTGCCCCAGCCAATTTCTTCCTCACTCCGGACGTTGGCCACAGGCTATCGGACGAAGGGGTAGGCGGTGAGTCGCCTTGGTTTCAGGAATAGGGCGAGACGCGGCGCGCCGACGCTGGCTTGCCTGTCTCGCGAGGCAGTCACGGCGCTCCGCAATGAGTCCCGCAACCTCGTCTACATCGACAGGCGCGTTGGCCTCATACCTGCGCCGTACCTGTCCCCAAGATTGGTGACTCGTGCGGCAGGGGCTGAATTGCGAGAATGTGGGTGGGACCTGGAGGCCGTCTCCGGGCATGCCAGCCTTCGTGCGTATGGCGGTTCCGTGCTCCTGGGGGGGCGGAACCGCCTGACCGCGAATCCCCATGCAGTGCGCGATGACACCACCGTGGAACAGCTCACCTCAGTGGGCGCAGAGCCAACAACGCACAGGGCCGGGCCACCCGAAGGCGGCCCGGCCCTGGAGCGCCCGTTGGCAGCCCTGCCGGCGCCGAGCGCTACCTGCCTAGCGCTCGCGCGTACCGGCGATGAACTCCTCGAGGTGGGTGCGGCCAAGGGTGTCCTCTGTCTGCACGGGCGGGGACTTCATGAAGTACGTCGCGGCGGACAGGATCGGTCCGCCGACGCCGCGGTCCTTGGCGATCTTGGCGCAACGGATCGCGTCGATGATGATGCCGGCCGAGTTGGGCGAGTCCCACACCTCGAGCTTGTACTCGAGGCTCAAGGGAACCTCGCCGAAGGCCGAACCCTCGAGGCGAACGTAGGCCCACTTGCGGTCGTCGAGCCATGCGACGTAGTCGGAAGGGCCGATGTGCACGTTGCGCGAGTTCTTGAGGCCGGCGAGCGGGCCGGACTGGATGTTCGAGGTGACGGCCTGAGTCTTCGAGAGCTTCTTGGACTCGAGGCGGTCGCGCTCCAGCATGTTTTTGAAGTCCATGTTGCCGCCCACGTTGAGCTGGTACGTGCGGTCGAGCCGGACGCCCCGCTCTTCGAACAGCTTGGCCAGCACGCGGTGGGTGATGGTGGCGCCCACCTGGGACTTGATGTCGTCGCCCACAATCGGCACGCCGGCGTCGGTGAACTTCTTGGCCCACACGGGGTCCGATGCGATGAACACGGGCAGCGCGTTGACGAACGCCACGTTGGCGTCGATCGCGCACTGGGCGTAGAACTTGGCCGCATCTTCGGAGCCCACGGGCAAGTAGCAGATGAGGACGTCGGCTTGCGTGTCCTTCAGGACCTTCACGATGTCGACCGGGGCGTCATCGGACTCGACGATCATTTCGCGGTAGTACTTGCCCAGGCCGTCGAGGGTGTGCCCGCGCTGCACCTGAACATCTGTCTTGGGGACGTCGCAGATCTTGATGGTGTTGTTCTCCGAGGACTGGGTCGCCTCCACCAGCTCCTTGCCCACCTTGAGCGAGTCGACGTCGAACGCCGCCACAAACTCGATGTCGGAAATGTGGTAATCCCCGAGTTGGACGTGCATCAGGCCGGGAACGGTGTCCCCGGCCTTCGCGTCCTTGTAGAACTCGACTCCCTGGATCAGGGAAGTCGCGCAGTTACCGACGCCCACAATGGCAGCGCGCAACTTGGCCATGTTGTATCTCCTTGTCTAGCCCGCGTCTGCGGGGTCGTCTTTGCCGCTCGTCGCGGATCGTTCGTTGTCAATGAGCCGGTCGAGCCATTCGACCTCACGCTCGACTCGTTCCAGTCCGTGCCTTTGCAGCTCGGCGGTGTAGAGGTCGTGGCGTTCGCGCATGGCCTTGAGGCCCTGCGAAATCTCTTCGAGCCGCTCGGACATGCGGCTACGGCGTCCCTCGAGGATGCGCAACCGGGTGGCCGAATCCGTCCTCTCAAACATGGCGAAGCGCACATCGAACGCATCGTCGTCCCACGACGATGCGCCGGACGACGCGAGCTCTTCGGTCAGCTGCGCGGTGCCCGCGTCCGTGAGGCGGTACGCGATCCGCGAGCGACGGTTGATCGTCGGCTCTACACCCTCGTCGTCGACCTCGATGAGCCCTTCGGTGACCATGCGCTTGAGGGCGGGGTACAGGCTTCCGTAGCTAAGGGCGCGGAACGGGCCTAGCGAGGCGCCCAGGCGCTTGCGGATCTCGTAGCCGTGAAGCGGCTTCTCGGCGAGGGTGCCAAGAATGGCGAGGGTAAGCACGTCAGTGCGTCCCATGGCCATCCTCTCGAGAAATCTGTCCGGTGCCGCGATGCGAGGCGGGCTCCCGCCTCGGCCACGTCGCACCCTGCCGTTGAGGCAACGCCGCGCCGATGTATCGGTGCGGCGTCACTAAGAGTTATATCGCGCCGATACATCGAACGCAAGTCTAAGGCGGAGCACGACGCCTCAACACCCCCGTCAGAGGCCGCTCGACCGGCGCCGCCGCAAGCGCGGCAGGGTGGTCACCCGGTCGCAGCCGTGATGCGAACGCAACAGCATCGCCGCCAAGCTGTGCTCGTGGGAACGAGGCAGGAGGGCGCCCCGTTCGTACACTGACATGGTGAATGACAATGGGCGAGAGCCGCAAAGACGAACCACCCGACCGGCCTCGGGTGCAGCCGGCACGCAACCGACGCGGCGGTCGACCAAGCCGTCCAGCGTTCAGCCCCGCTCGGGAGTGACCAGGACCTCGCTCAAGAACTCGGGTGCGACCACCCGCACCGGCGCGAGCCGAGGGGGCAACGGCGGCGGCAACGGCGGCGGCAACGGCGGCGGCAACGGCGGCGGCAAGGGCGGTCGGACCAGCAGGAACGGTAAGCCGCTTCCCCCGTGGAAGTACTGGCTGCGCCGCATCGGCGTGGGCGCGCTCGCCGCCGGCCTGGCCACCGCGTTGATCGGCTTTGTGGTGCTGTTCGCGCGCTACCAGAGCCTCGAGGTGCTCGACGCGAGTGACGTGGCACTTATCCAGTCCTCCACTATCTACTACGCCGACGGCACCACGGTCATGGGGCGCCTTGGTGAGGCCGACCGCACCATCGTGAGCATCGACACCCTCCCCGACTACGTGCCCAACGCGTTCGTGGCCGCCGAGGACCGGTCGTTTTACACCAACCCCGGCGTCGACGCCGGCGGCACGGCGCGAGCGCTGTTCAAGACCATCGTGCTCGGGAACAAGCAGGGCGGGTCGACGATCACCCAGCAGTACGTGGAGCGCTACTACGTGGGGGCGACCACCACCGACATCAAGGGGAAGATCGATGAGGCGCTGCTGGCGCTCAAGATTGATACCCAGCAAGACAAGCGCGAGATCCTGGGCAACTACATCAACACCGTGTACTTCGGCCGCGGCGCCTACGGGATCGAGGCGGCGGCCCGCAAGTACTACGGCAAGCACGCCGCCGACCTGACGGCCTCTGAGTCCGCGTTGCTTGCGGGCCTTCTGCCCGCGCCCTCGCGCTGGGACCCCCGCCTCGACCCCGAACAGGCGAGGTTCCGCTGGAACTACGTGCTCGACGGCATGGTGGAGCTGGGTTACGTGACTACGGCGCAGCGCGGTCTCTTCACCTTCCCGGACACCATCGACTACACGAACGCCGACGTCTTTGGAGGCACGCAGGGGTACCTGTTGCGCTCCGCGCTGGACGAGGTCGAGGCCCGCACGGGCATCACCCAGGACGAGGTCGAAACCCGCGGACTCAGCATCGTCACCACCTTCGTCCCTGCCACACAGCAGGCGATCGAGGCCTCCGTGGCGCAGATGCCGGAGGATGCCGCACCCAACCTGCGGGTCGCCGCGATCACGATGGATCCCGTCACGGGTGCCGTGACTGGCATGTACGGTGGCGCCAACTACTTGGAGATTCAGCGCAACGCCGCGACCCAAGACATCGCGCAGGCCGGCTCCACCTTCAAGCCTTTCGCGCTGGTGGCTGCCCTCGAAGACGGGATCTCGCTCAACTCCGTCTACAACGGGAACAACAACAAGGTCGTGCCCGGATTTGACAGCCCGGTACGCAACTTCCTCGGCCAGAGCTTTGGCGACATCAACTTGGTACAGGCCACCGCCTACTCGGTCAACACCGTGTACACCCAACTCAATGTCGAGGTCGGCCCGGACAAGACCCGCGACGTCGCGCTGCGTGCGGGCATGCCGGAGAACACCGTGGGGCTCGAGGCCAACCCTTCCAATGTGCTCGGCAGCGCCTCCCCACGCGCCATTGATCTGGCGTCGGCGTATTCCACGTATGCGACGGGCGGCCTGCGCACCGAACCGTTCATGGTGGCGCAGGTCACCTTGGCCGACGGCGAGGTCTACTACGAGCACCAGACCGTACAGGAACGCCGCTTCGAAGCCGACGTGATGGCCGACGCCACCTACGCCATGCAACAGGTGGTGAACTACCGCGGGGGTTCCGGTCACTTCGCATCGGAACTGGGGCGGCCGATCGCGGGCAAGACGGGAACCTCCAACGAAAACCGCTCGGCCTGGTTTGTGGGATTCACGCCGCAGCAGGTCGGCGTCGTCGGCATGTATCAGGTGGGTCCCAACGGCGAAGCCGAGCAGATCACGCCCTTTGGGGGGTTCAGCCAGATCACCGGCGGTTCGATGCCGGTGCGCATCTGGACGTGGATGATGGGTCCGATCCTGCAGGACCTCCCGGTGGTGGACTTCCCGCCGCGCGCGAGTGTGGGCACCGCGAACACGCCGTCGCCCAGCCCCTCGCCCACCCCCAC
>NZ_JADQBE010000017.1:0-88205 GCF_016278765.1 Demequina sp.
TTTTCCCAGCGCCCGCGCCTCCGGTGACCACCACGTGGCCCGCGCCGCGGGCCAGCTCGTCCAGCGCCGCGGCTTGACCGTTCGAGGACTCGGGCTCGGGCGCCCGCGAGCGCGGAGGCACAAGGCTCAATGCGGTCATGGGCCTATCCCACCACGGCCCACAGACATCGCGGGTCAGGCCCACGCACACAGGGGCCGTGGGCGCACACCGACGCTACGGACTGGCCGGCGTCGGGGTGGGTGACGGCGTCGGCAACGTTGCCGGGGCATCAGGATACGGCCAGGGGTTGGGCTCGCAACCTTCGGGCAAGACCTCATGCTGGAGATCCATCACTGCGGCCCGGCCCGTGGCACACGCCGAGTCCTCGCGGCCCATGAGGTGACCCATGCGGTGCAACACCACGTACTTGCGGGCGCCAGCATGATCGTCGGCGAACCCGGGCAACCCTGCGATCCAGTCGTAGGCCGACAGCACGATGACGCCGTCGTCAGCGCACAGGCGGTCGTAGGCCGATTCGGACTGATCCTCCGTGGCGCCGTTGACGGCGGCGCCCGATGCTTGCGGCGCGAGAGGTGGCGTAGCGTCCGCAGAAGGGGTGGGGCTCGCCTGGGTCACGGGCCCCACCGTCACCGCCACGTGCTGGTCAGGACAGACCGCAGCGGTGGTGTAGGGGCTGGCGAGCACGACCCGGTAGTCCGCGACTCCGTCGGTCGCCACAAATTGGAGTTGGCCTTCCGTTCCCCAGGCGCGGTTGTCGTTCAGCATGCTCATCACATAGCCGCGGAAGGCGACCGCATCGACCGAGACTCCGTCTTCGACTGCGAACGACACCCAGCGCACATCGCCCTTGCCGGCGTCCGGCTCGTCCTTGCCAGCCACCACAGTGAACGTGCCGTCCGCGCGGACCACGTAGTCGGTCGCCACAATGCCGGCGGCACGGTCGTCGACGGTGAGGTCGCGAGTCACCGGACCGAGAGGCGGCAATGAGGGCTCGACGGTGGGGTTCAATCCCGTAGTCGGGGTCGGCGACGCGCTCGGCGACGGCTCCGCGTGCAGTCGGCCAGGCAATCCATCCGTGATCCACCCCGCCACCAGGCCCAAGCCAAAGGCAACCACCACGACTCCGGCGGTCGCCGCGAGACCGGGCAGGGAGATTCCCCTGCCCGCGAACATCGTCTTGGGCCGCTGAAACACCCCCCTACGATAGTTCTTGCAGGGGCATACACCGTTCACGGAGGTCACGTTGGAGATCCGCATCGGCATTCAGAACGTCAGCCGCGAGTTGATCATGGAGACCGACAAGTCGTCTGACGACGTGGCAACAATGGTGACCGACGCACTGGCGGGCGGCACCCTCGACGTCACAGACACCAAGGGCCGACGCGTCATCGTGCCCGTTGCCTCGCTGGGCTACATCGACATCGGCGAAGAGACGAAGCGACGTGTTGGCTTCGGTGCTTGAGTCGCAGCCGACGTCCTAGTCGTCCTGAAGAGCCACGGTGTCCGCGGCTTCCCATGTGATCTGGCGGATGCTCAGGTGCGACACATCGATCGTCCCCCCGCCTCATCGAACCCCAAGGGATCAAGCACCCCGTAGTGAGTGGACACCCGTTCCACGCCCGCGAAGTGTTCCTCATGGTGTTCCTCGTGCTCGGATCGTTTCCTGACGCGCTCCTCGAGGATCGCGCGCGGCGCCATGAGGTGGACAAACAGGGTAGGACCGGCGGTCGCGCGGAGCCGGTCGCGACACGCCCGGCGCAACGCGGAGCACGCCACCAGCACGTCCCTACGGGGCCGCACCCACGCGCCGACTGCCTCCAGACCACGGCCACCGACCTTCGTCGGTGAGGGGAATCCCCTGGGCCATCGCGGCCACGTTCGCGGGCGGTGACACCCATGACGATCACGCGCATGACGCCATGCGTAGACGCCACGGCGGGCGTCGTCAGAAGGTGCTCAACGCCGCACCCGCTAGACTGACTGGGACCACATGGTTGACCGGTCGCATGTGATGCGCGGCGTGACGCCGCATTCTTACGGATAATGCGCGATCGGCTACTAGCCCGCGACTCAACGTCGCCCCGCATTTGAGGACCACATGACTACCGAGACCTTTGCAGATTTTGGCGTGAACCCACTGATCGTGGAGGCACTCGCCGACCACAGCATCATTTCCCCCTTCCCCATTCAGTCGATGACGCTACCCGTGGCGCTTTCCGGCCACGACATCATCGGCCAGGCCAAGACCGGCACGGGCAAGACGCTCGGCTTTGGCGTGCCGCTCCTGCAGCGGGCCGTGTCGCCCGACGAGCCCGGTTTTGACGAGATGGGCGACGCCGCAGGCAGGCCCCAGGCGCTCGTGGTCGCACCCACTCGCGAGCTGGCGGTACAGGTCGCCAACGACCTGGAGATGGCGTCCAAAAAGCGCTCGACCCGCATCCTGAAGATCTACGGCGGCCGCGCATACGAACCCCAGATCGAGGCGCTCCGCAAGGGCGTCGAGGTGGTGGTCGGCACCCCCGGGCGCCTCATCGACCTCATGAACCAGGGCCACCTGGACCTGCGCTTCGTGCGCACCGTGGTGCTCGACGAGGCCGACGAGATGCTCGACCTCGGGTTCCTCGGCGACGTGGAGAAGCTGCTGGCCTCGACCCCCGCGGGCCGCCACACCATGCTGTTCTCCGCGACGATGCCCGGCCCCGTGGTTGCACTGGCCCGCCGCTACATGACGCAGCCGACCCACATCCGCGCCTCGGAGCCCGATGATGACGGCGCGACGGTCAAGGCGACCGCCCAGTTTGTGTACCGCGCCCACGCGCTCGACAAGATCGAGGTGCTCGCGCGCATCCTGCAGGCGCAGGGCCGCGGGCTCACGATCGTGTTCGCCCGTACCAAGCGCACCTGCGCGAAGGTGAGCGATGATCTGCGCGACCGCGGCTTCGCGGCCGGCGCCATCCATGGCGACCTGGGCCAGGGGGCGCGCGAGCAGGCACTCCGCGCCTTCCGTGGGGGAAAGATCGACGTGCTGGTCGCGACCGACGTGGCAGCGCGCGGCATCGACGTCGAAGACGTCACGCACGTGATCAACTACCAGTGCCCCGAGGACGAGAAGACCTACGTCCACCGCATCGGCCGCACCGGCCGCGCGGGCAAGACGGGTGTGGCCGTCACGTTCGTCGACTGGGACGACATGCCGCGTTGGGGCATGATCGACCGCTCGCTCGACCTGGGCTACCCGGAGCCGGAAGAGACGTACTCCAACTCGCCTCATCTGTTCGAAGAGCTCAACATCCCCGCGGGTATCAAGGGCACGCTCCCCCGTTCTTCACGGGTGCGTGAGGGCCTCGATGCCGAGAAGGTCGAGGACCTGGGCGAGACCGGCAAGCGCGGAGGCCCCGGCGGCGGCCGCTCCGACCGCGGATCGGACCGCAGCGGACGTGGCTCAGACCGCGGCTCAGACCGTGGTGGGCGCAGCTCTGGCGGCGGACGCGGCCAGGGACGCCGCGGTGGCGACGGCGGCCGCACCTCCGGCGAGGGCCGCCCTCGTCGCGACCCTCCCGCGGCCGAGGGTCGGGGACCGCGCGAGGGCGCATCGGCGGATGGCCAGCCCCGCGAGGGCGCGGCCAAGCGCAAGCGCAGCCGCAACCGCCGCCGCTCCGGCGGCAACCAGGGAGCCGCTTCGGCTCCCGCCGCGGAGTAGTCGCAAGGGCGTCGTATCGCCGATATCCGGGCACCACCTTTGAGGGTGCCCTACCTCCCCCATTACGCTAGGCGCATGAACTCACTGGCATCGGACAGCGACCGCGGATCTGGGGCCCAAGAGGTGGGTCCGGTGGTAGCCGCGATCGGCGAGAACCTCCATCGAGAACGCCGCCGCCAGCACCTGAGCGTCCAAGCGCTAAGTCAACGAGCTGGCGTGAGTTTTGGGCTGATCAGTGAGTTGGAGCGCGGCTTAGGGAACCCGTCCGTGCTGTCGCTTCACCGTCTCGCTGAGGCGCTCGGGGTTCCTGTCCACAAGCTGCTCGCCGAGCCTGATGGCGATGCGATGGTGGTGCGCGCGTCTGAACGACACATCATGCCCTCTTATCCCGATGCCGATGAAGATCCCACTCGGCTCGTGCGGCGTACCCTGCTCACACCGCGTGCGCAGTCCACTGTGCAGCTTATTCGGAGTGAACTTCCGCCGGGATTCTCAAACGAGCGGACGCCGTTTCGCCACGTCGGCACTGAAGCCGTGGTCGTGGAATGCGGGGTGCTCATCGTGCAGCACGGGGACCGCACGGTCGAACTTCACGAGGGCGACACCATGGAGTACCGCTGCTCCACCACCCACTGGTGGGCGAACGGATTGGACGGTACCACGGTGGTGCTCGGCGCGGTCAGCCCCTTCGAGGACTGAAGCGTGCAGCGAGACCGCTCAGTTGGCGCGCCTCTCGTAGAGGTGCTCGTCAAGGATCACTCGCAGGCGACCCACCGGGTCAGGATCGGAATCGACCCTGAGGTCAATGTCGAGATCCGGAGGGAACATTCCGACCGGGGCCTGTCGGCACATGGCCAGCGAGGCGCTCATCGAGCCACGCGCATCGCCGCCCGCGGCCTGTCCCGCCTCGAGTGCCATCATCAGAGTGGATGCCAGCGACACCACCGGGCCGGGGGTGACGTGGCGAACCAACTCCCCCGACGCATCGAGCCACCGCTCGCCCGAGGCATCGTCCCCCGGTGTGCGCGACGCGGCTTCCATGGCGGCCGCCACCGCGTCAAGCACCTCAGGCCCGGCAAGATAGTTTCCCAACACGATGAACTGACGCCCGCGACGCTCTCCTGCCCATGCGGTGCACTCGGCGCCGGTATGCGCGGCGTAGCGCCCATCGAACCTGATGGCCCCAACCTGGCGACGTTCCGGCGCGCCATCGGTCTCAAGCGCGCGAACGATGGCCGACTCGGCATCCTTGCCGTCACGCAGAGCGTCGAGCATGGCGTGCCGAAGCGCGGGGTTAACCCACGCCTGGCTCGCCACGGCGCCTGCCGAGGGGTCCAACGCGGGTACCACCGCACCGACCGCATGCCCCCCTGTCGCCGCAGCCACTCCCACGATCCGGTGGGTCGGATCCGCTACAAGGATCGTGTAGGTCATCGCACCTCCTGGAGCGCCTGATGAAGCAGATTCGGGTTGTCTTGGGCCGCACGAGGCCGCGCGCGACCCAAGAACGACCTCATGTGAAATCTATGTTTCGTACACCCTTGAGGCCTTGTTTACAGTCCCATGGTGCCACATACTGATGCAACCATCACCAAAGTGATTGCATTCTGGGAGGAACGATGAAGACAACCACCAAGATCATCGCGGTCACCACCGCTGCGGTGCTGACGCTAGCCGGATGCTCTTCCGGAGAAAGCGTCGACCTTGGCGACGGCACGTCCGATGCGACGAGCGCGCCCGCCTCTTCCGACACGCTCGTCGCGGCTATTGGCGGCGAGCCCGACCAGCTCGACCCGCACATCACGTCGGCATACTTCTCGTTCGAGGTACTTGAGAACGTGTACGACACCCTCGTCGAGCCAGACGACAGCCTCGAAATGCAGCCCGCACTCGCCGAGTCGTGGGACATCAGCGACGACCAACTCACGTGGACGTTTACTCTCCGCCAGGGAGTGACCTTCCACGACGGTTCGCCTCTGACGGCCGACGACGTCGCCTACTCGTACAACCGCATCATCAATGACGCGTTGACGACGTCATGGCGCTTCGCGGCAGTCGAGTCGGTCACTGCTGTCGACAACTCCACAGTGGAAATCAAGGTTTCGCAGCCCACTCCAAACCTGCTCGCCCTGATCGGCGGGTACAAGGGAATGGCAATCGTGGAGCAGTCAAACGTCGAGTCCGGAGATATCACCACCAACCCCATTGGCACCGGCCCCTACTCCGTGGCCGAGTACGTCAGCGGCGACCACATCACTCTGACCGCCAACCCGGACTACTGGGGTGGCGCTCCTTCGGTCGACACTGTGGAATTCCGGTTCATCTCCGACGGAAATACGGCGATGACGGCGCTCAAGAACGGCGAAATCGACTGGACAGACTCGATCCCAGTGCAGCAGGTCGAGTCGCTCACAGGCGATGACTCGATAAACCTGACAGTCGCCCCCAGCACCGACTACTGGTACCTCGCAATGAACGAGAACCGTGCGCCGTGGAATGACGTGCGTGTCCGTCAGGCGGTCGCCTACGCGATCGACCGTGATGCGATCCTGCAGGCCACCACGTACGGCACTGGCGTGCTCAACCAACTCGCCATCCCGGAGCAGTCCGGCTGGTACACCGAGTACCACAAGTACTCGTATGACCCGGCCAAGGCCCAGCAGCTCTTCGACGACGCCGGATTCACGGGCGCAACGCTAGATTTCCTGGCCACCTCGGACTACCCGGAGACGGTAACGACCGGACAAATCCTCGCCGACGAACTCAAGCCGTACGGCATCGACGTTCAGATTCGGACGCTCGACTTCGCCACCTGGCTCGATGAGGAAGGCTCGGGCAACTTCGACATGTTCATGCTGTCCTGGCTGGGAAATCTCGACCCGGATGACTTCTACTACGCCCAGCACCGCACCGGAGGCGGCTTCAACTTCCAGGGTTACTCCAACCCCGAGGTCGACGCCCTGCTCGACGCTGGACGCACGGAGACCGACGTCGCTGCACGCAAGGAGCTCTACGCACAGGCCGCGACGATGATCGCGGACGACGTGAGCTATCTGTACCTCTACAACCCCGCCGTGATCCAGGCCTGGTCGCCCAACCTGACCGGCGTGAGCGCTCGGGCAGACGGCGCGATCCGCTTCCGCGACGCGGTACAGGGCTAGTCACCATGGGGGCGGTTCTGAAACACCCCACCGTGGCGTTCCTGTCACGCCGACTGCTGCACTCTGCAGTCGTGTTGCTGGGCGTCCTGGTGGTGGTGTTTTCGCTACTGCAGCTGGTACCAGGCGATCCGATAAGGATCGCCTTGGGTACTCGCTACACAGAGGCGAGCTACGAGGCGCTGAAGTCCGCCTCCGGCCTGGACCGTCCCCTCCTGGTGCAGTTCTTCTCCTACCTCGGCAACTCCGTCACCGGCGACCTGGGCGTGAGCTTTCGCTCAGGTCAGCCGGTGACGGAGTTGCTCATGAACCGACTGCCGGCGACCCTCTCTTTGGCGCTGGTCGGCATCATCATCGGCCTTGTCATCGCGCTCGTGGTGGGCATCTGGGCCGCGCTCCACGAAGGGACGGTGTCCGATGCCGTCGTCCGCATCGCAAGCCAGTTCGGGGTCTCCATTCCCGACTTCTGGATGGGGCTGCTGCTGATCACCGTCTTCTCCGCCACGTTCCATCTGCTGCCGTCGTCGGGCTACGTCGCGCTCACCGATGACCCCTGGCAGTGGTTGCGACATATCATCTTGCCGGCGAGCGCCGTGGGCCTCGTTGCTGGCGCCATCCTGACCCGTTACGTGCGCTCCGCGGTGCTGGAGGTCGTGTCCATGTCCTACGTGCGCACCGCGAAGTCCAAGGGACTCTCGCGCCGCGTGGTGACCTTCAGGCACATCGTCCGCAACGCTCTCATCCCCGTGCTGACCATTGCCGGAATCCAGTTCGCGACCATTCTTGGCGGCGTCATCGTTGTCGAGGTGGTGTTCGCCTGGCCGGGTCTGGGCAACCTGGTGTACAACGCGGTCGCCACCCGCGACTATCCGCTGATTCAAGGCACCGTCCTGCTGATCGCGGTCATGTTCCTGGCCGTCAACCTGCTTGTTGACATGCTCTACGCCGTCGTCGACCCGAGGATCCGACTGTCATGACCACCACGCTCGACGTCGAACACATCGACAGCACCCGCATCGCCTCGTGGCGCCTGCTGCTCAGCAACCCCGTCACGGTGGTCAGTACTGTCGTGCTGACGCTCGTCCTCATCGTCGCGGTCTTCGCCGAGACCATCGCGCCCTACGGCATCAACAGCATCGACGTACCGGGGGCACTCCAGGCCCCCTCGTCAGCCCACTGGTTTGGAACGGACGACCTTGGACGCGACGTGTTCTCGCGTGTCCTCGTGGCGACCACGGTGTCCCTGAAGGTAGCGGTCGTGTCCGTCGCCATCGCCTTTGTCGCGGGCGTCACTGCAGGTGTCATCGCGGGATTCATGCGCGGATGGTTCGACACGATCATCATGCGCGTCGTCGACGTCATGTTCTCGTTTCCGGTGATCCTGCTCGCCTTGGCAATCATCGCGATCCTTGGACCCGGTGTCGGGACCACGATGGTGGCGATCGGCATCGTGTATACCCCAATCTTTGCGCGCGTGGCGCGTGCCAGCGCCCTGTCGATCTCGGTCGAGCCGTTCGTGCAGGTGTCCCGCACGATGGGCGTGCCAGCGCCCTACATCCTGCGCAAGCACGTGCTGCCCAACATCACCGCGCCGGTCATCGTGCAAACCTCGCTGTCACTGGCCTTCGCGATCCTCTCCGAGGCCTCCCTTTCCTTCCTGGGCCTGGGGGTGCAGCCTCCCGACCCGTCCTGGGGTCGCATGCTGTTCGACGCCCAGGCATTCTTGGGTCAGGCGTGGTGGTTGAGCGTGTTTCCCGGCGCCGCCATCTTCGTCACCGTGCTCGCGTTCAACCTCGTCGGGGACGGGCTACGCGATGTACTTGATCCCAAACAGCGGTCCATCATGGAAGCGAGGGCCAAGAAGTGACGGCGGTCCTCAGCGTCAGCGACCTCGCTGTCACGATTGGCCACCGGTCGATCGTGCGCGACGTCTCGTTCTCCGTGGAGCAGGGTGGCACGCTCGGCATTGTGGGCGAGTCCGGTTCCGGCAAATCCATGACCGTGCTTGCCGCGACGGGCCTGCTCGACGCCCCCGCATCGCGTGCCACGGGCTCCAGCAAGCTCGACGGCATCGAACTCGTGGGGGCGAGCGACAAGACGCTGCGCGGCGTCCATGGTAGCAAAGTGGGATTCGTGTTTCAGGATCCGTCGACCTCTCTGAACCCGCTGCTCACGCTCGAGCGCCAGATCACCGAGCCTCTCGAGGCGCACCGAAACATGACAAGACGCCGGGCCCGCGCACGTGCGCTCGAGCTCCTCGAGGCCGTCGGGATCCCGCAACCCGAGAATCGGCTGGACTCGTACCCTCACCAACTCTCTGGTGGCCAACGCCAGCGCATCATGATCGCGATCGCGATCGCCTGTGATCCCGGGTTGCTCGTAGCCGACGAACCCACCACCGCGCTCGACGTCACCACCGAGGCTCAGATCATCGATCTGGTGCGCACCCTGCAGCACGAACGCGGCAGCGCCGTGGTGTGGATCAGCCACGACTTGGGGGTCATTGGCCAGGTCGCCGACGACGTGGCCGTGTTGCAGTCCGGAAACGTCGTCGAGCATCGCGGCGTGCTCGACATCTTCGACGATGCCCAGAACAAGTACACCAGGCGCCTGTTGGACGCTCGCCCGCTGCTAGGCCGCTCGACACCACCAGAGACCCGCCCTGACGCCCCGGTGGTATTGGATGTCAGGGGCCTGGACGTGTCTTTCCCCGTCACTACGCCCACCGGACGCAGCACCGTGCACGCGGTCAAAGACGTCTCCTTCTCTGTGCGTCACGGCCACACCCTGGGAATCGTGGGCGAATCGGGTTCGGGCAAGTCGACCATCGCCAACACGCTGACGGGATTGGTGCGCGCGCAGGCCGGCAACGCCACGCTGTACAACTCGGACGGTGTGCAGGGAGCCGAGGTGGTGAAGGTCAGTGGACGTAGCGCGGCCGCCGTGCGTCGCCGTATCGCGATGGTGTTCCAGGACCCCTTCTCCTCGCTCGACCCGCGCGGCTCGATCGGCGACTCCATCCTCGAACCGATCAAGGTCCACCGGCTGCTCGACGGCCAGCGCGCCCGAACCGAGCGCCTCAATGAACTGCTCGACCTGGTGGGCCTTCCCGAGAGTTTCGGGCAGCGCTATCCGCACGAACTCTCCGGAGGTCAGCGCCAGCGAGTCTCGATCGCCCGCGCCCTGGCGTTGAAGCCGAACGTGATCATTCTGGACGAGGCCACGGCGTCACTCGACGTGTCAATCCAGGCACACGTGCTCGCGCTACTCAAGCAACTCCAGCAAGAACTCGGGTTGACCTACGTGTTCATTGCGCACGACCTTGCAATCGTCAACGAAATGAGCCATGACGTGCTGGTGCTGCGCAATGGCGAGTCCGTGGAATACCGGGAGGCGGCGGACCTGTTCGCGTCGCCTCAGGCCGAGTACACGCGCGCACTCCTCAGCGCCATTCCGCCTGAGCGCCCGCGCGCTGCCGCCGCTACGGACCGGTGACCCTCTTCGTGCCATCTGCCGACACACGCTCGGGAACCTCCGCCGCCCGCACCCCTACACCGATCGACGCTCTCGCGGAGAGGTGGGTCGAGGACCTGATCGAGCTGTCACCGGTGATCGGCCTGCGCATCGGCCGCGAGGTTGCCGACGGGTACGGGGACCTCTCCCCCGACGGTCACGCCGAACGCGCGGCCCGCGCGGCGAGCACGCTCGCGGCCCTCGACTCCTTGGATCCGCAGGATCAGGTAGATGCGGTGACCAAGGCCGACCTCTCCGCGTCACTCTCCTGGATGACGGACGCGTATGCGGCCGGCTGGCACCTGCGCGACCTCAATGTGCTGTCCTCCGTCCCGCAGGACATCCGCCAGGCGATCGACCTTCTGCCCCGGGCAACCGCAGCCGATGAAGAACGCCTCGCCGCCCGATTGTCCATGGTGCCGGCGGCCATCGCCGGATACATTGCCACCCTGCGGGAGGGCATCGTGCAGGGCGTCACGCCCGCGCGACATCAAGCGGCCGCGGTCGCGAAGCAGGCCTCCGCCTTCGCTGCGCCCGACGGCTTCTTCGCGAGCGTCGTCGCCGGAACGGGATCGCGGGCCCTGCGGCGCGAGGTCGACGCTGGGGTGGACGCCGCGCGGGTGGCGTTCACCAGTCTTGAGCACTTCCTGACGCACGATCTGGCCCCGGCGGCCACCCCCACCGACGCCGTGGGACGCGACCTCTACAGCCTCGCCTCTCGGCACCATCTGGGAACCGTGATCGATCCGGAAGAGATCTACCGATGGGGTCTCGACGTCCTCGCCCAGACCGTGGCCGAACAGGAGGCCGCTGCACGAGAACTCGGCAGCACCAGCGTCCTCGAAGCCGTGGCAGAACTGACCGCGGATCCCCGACGCACGCTCACCGATGACGCCGAGGTTCGGCGGTGGCTTCAACGCGAGAGTGACCTCGCCATGGCAGCGCTCGACGATACCTCCGTGGAGATCCCCCTGGAATTGCGCTCCCTCCAGGCCATGACATCGCCGTCCATGCAGGGCGGTGCCCACTACACCGCACCCTCGGACGACCTAGGCCGCCCCGGCCGCATCTGGTGGCCATCGCGGAAGGTGGCCGGACCGTTCGCCACGTGGCGCGAGCGCACCACGATGTTTCATGAGGGGATTCCCGGACACCACCTCCAGATGGGGATGGCGGTGATCGCACGCGGACGACTCAACACCTGGCGCAGACAGCTCGCTGGCAGCGCAGGTCATAGTGAGGGATGGGCCCTGTATGCCGAACGGCTGATGGAGAAGCTGGGCTTTCTCGAGGACCCCGCCGACCGGCTCGGAATGCTCGACGCGCAACGTCTGCGCGCCGCCCGGGTGGTCATCGACATCGGCGTGCACTTGCAGTTGCCACACCCCGACGGTGGGGGCTGGGACGCAGCGTCGGCCACACGGTTCCTTCGGTCGCACACCTCCATGTCCGATCAGTTCGTGCGGTTCGAGGTGGACCGCTACCTGGGCTGGCCTGGGCAGGCATCGGCATACTCCGTGGGGCTACGCGTGTGGAATGAGGTACTGGACGCTCGGCGCGGCGCGGAAGGCAACGGCTTCTCGCTTCGGGAGTTCCACCGTGAGGCACTCGAGTTGGGGGGTGTCAGCCTCGATGCCCTACGATCGAGCAGCCGCACCCACAACACATGACCTCGCTTAACCCCTGAGTGCCTGGAGCGCCTCGAGGGCCGCGGGCGACGTGACGTTTTCACCCAACTGATTGAGTTTGCCAGCGCCGTGATAGTCGGACGCGCCCGTGTGCACGAGGTCGAGCCTTTCGGCGATGCGCGCCAAGCGGCCCCGCTGCACCTCGGAGTGATCCCGATGTTCCACCTCGATGCCCACCAAACCGGCGCGAGCCATCGACGTGATCACCTCCGTCGATACCACACGACCTCGACCGTCGGCGCCCGGATGGGCGAAGACGGGAACTGCTCCGGAATTCCGGAACGTGCGGATCGCGTCCAAGACGGGCGGCGCATAGTGGGGCACGTAATAGGCCGAGTTTCCCGCGAGCACCTCATTGAAGGCATCGTCCCTGGTGGCGAAGACTCCGGCCGCGACCAAAGCATCGGCGATGTGCGGGCGCCCGATCGTGTCGGCGTCGCCAGAATGCTCCGCCACCGCGTCCCAGGTGAGCGGGTAGTCGGCGCCGACGAGCGCGACCATCTCGCGCGCCCGGTCGATGCGCGCGGCGCGCGTGCGCTCGAGCATCGAGACGATGTCGGGGTGCGAAGGGTCGGGCCAATACGCGAGCAGATGAACCGAGATGCCGTGATGTGTGCACGAAACCTCGATGCCCGGCACAAAGTTGATGCCGATCGCGGCGGCGGTCTCGGCAGCATCTTCGAGTCCCGCCATCGAGTCATGGTCCGTGAGGGCCACCACGTCGAGACCCGCGACGTCCGCAGCGCGAATCACGTCTGAAGGGGACTGGGTGCCGTCCGAGACGTACGAATGGGTGTGGAGGTCGATGCGCACGCGGCAAGCCTACGGTGCGTTGCGCCATGCGCTTTCGCGCCGTGCCACGATAGCGGGGTGGAAGACACCGACAAGGCCACCCAGGCCAATAACCAAGCCCGCAGCACTCGACCCACCTCGGAGGAGTTCAAGAAGTTCCTCTCGACAGGTTGGGCCGAGCCGGACGACGTGCACACCACCCGCTCGGCCGCCGCGCCCTACGCGGCGCAGCGTCGGGCCCGACTCAGCGCCCAGTTCACCGGCAAGCGCCTCGTGATCCCCGCGGGCGAGCTCAAGGTCCGCGCCAATGATACCGACTACCGCTTCCGCCCCCACAGCGACTTCGCGTACCTGACGGGGCTAGGAGCTGACCACGAGCCCGACGCCGTTCTGGTGATGGAGCCGCGCGGAACTGCGGACGCCCCACAGCCCGGCCACGATGCGACGCTCTACCTGATCCCCCCCGCGGGCCACGACGACGAGGGCTTCTACTCCGACCCACGCTCGGGCGAGTTCTGGATCGGTCGACGCCCGGGGCTGGCCGAGTTCGCTGCCATGACGGATATCCCGACCGCTCCCCTCAAGGACTTGCCGGGCGGCATCCGCTTGGCCGCACAGCCCACCAAGGCCGTGCACAAGGCGCTCAGCGAGATGCGGTTCGTGAAGGACGACTACGAGATCCAACAGCTGCGCGACGCCGTGGATGCCACGATCGAGGGCTTTGCGCGCGCCGTGAGTCAGTTGCCGCGCGCCATCGAGCACAAGCGCGGCGAGCGCGTCGTCGAGGCCGCCTTCGACGGCCATGCTCGCGAGGAGGGCAACGCGGTCGGCTACGAGACGATCGCCGCGTCGGGCGCGCACGCGACCACCCTGCACTGGATCAGCAACGACGGCCAGGTGCGCCACGGCGACCTGCTGCTGCTCGATGCTGGCGTGGAGGTCGAGAGCCTCTACACCGCCGACGTCACCCGCACCCTGCCCGTGGATGGCCAGTTCAGCCCGGTGCAGCGCAAGGTGTACGAGGTAGTGCTCGAGGCCGCGGACGCAGGGTTCGCGATCGCTCGCCCGGGCGCCAGGTTCCTCGACATCCACATGGCCGCCATGGAGGTCATCGAGAAGCGCCTGACCGAATGGGGCATCGCTCCGCCGTCCCAGGACCCCGAGTCCAAGCTGTATCGCCGCTGGATGGTCCACTCGACGTCGCACCACCTGGGACTCGACGTCCACGACTGCGCGGCCGCCAGGCGCGAACTGTACATGGAGGGCGTGCTGGAGCCGGGCATGGTGATCACGATCGAGCCGGGCCTGTACTTCAAGGCGGACGACCTCATCGCCCCCGAGGAGCTGCGCGGTATTGGGGTGCGCATCGAGGACGACGTACTGGTCACGGAGGACGGCTGCGAGAATCTCTCCGCCGCGCTCCCCCGCGACCCCGATGCCGTCGAGGCGTGGATGGCGCGGCTGCGGGGGTAGCGCTAACGTCGGGGCATGAATCGAGCAGCATGGTCGGACGCTCGGCGAGCATGGTGGCGCCGGGGCTGGACGGCTCTCATCACCGGCGTGCTCTTGTGCCCGGTGACCTCAGTGACGGAGTGTGCCGACGTGGCAGCGTCGGTCAGTGGCGTGAGCCAGTGCCATACGACGTACGTCCCGCTCCTGGGAATGGTCGCGCCGGTGAGATACCAGACGTACTAGCGCGGCCCGCCTGTGACCCGCTTGCGCCCCCTCGGCGCCCGCGCCTCATCCGACGCCACGAACCGTTGTCACCGACGACACGCCTGGCGCGCTGCAAATGCCACGCCACAAGCGGCGCGTCGCCCACTCTTCTGGTTCGTAGCGTCGGGAGGGAGCGGTCGTAGGGGCCGACTCGCTAGATCTTCACGACCATCTTGCCGATGTTGTCGCCGCGCTTCGCGCCCAGCAGCCTGGCGATCTGGCCCGCCGCGGCGGATTCGACGATGCGGCCCACGGCGCCACCGGTCGTCGTCTCGTTCAGGGCACAGGGCCGCGTGTCACTCTTCACGTCGTTCATGCGGCCGCGCATGTACGGATCGACCGACATGAACTCGTTGAGCACGCGCACCTGGCCGGGCTCGAGATCTCCGTAGGTGACCTGGGTGGTGCGGACGTTGTCGTGAGTCGGCCAGGCTTCGGGACGCGAGGCGAGCTCGATGTGGGTGGGTACTGCGGTGGTCACGGGGACTCCTTGAGTCTCGTGGCGGGTGGTCTAGAGCGCGGCGGACACGAGGAGAACGAGGGCGGCGGCGAGCATCGAACCGGCTCCGGCGATCACCAAGGCGGCGCCCACGGCGGACTCGCCCCGTGCATGCGCGACGACGCCGGCGCCGGTGACGATCGCGAGGAACAGGTTGTAGAAGCCCTGGTTGAAGGCCATTGCACGCGTGACCTGGGCATCGAGTTCGCTCGCCCCGAACGTGACGCGCACTCTCGGGGTGGTCCACCACAGCGACTCCATCGCAAAGATGTACACGTGCAACAGGGCGGCCAGGCTCCGTATCGCGAGCGGGGAAGGATCCGCGCCTCCCGCGGGTTCAACTCCTGTGCCCGTGAAACTCTCTGTCCTTGACCTTGCCCCGATCGCGCCGGGCGAATCTCCTGCCGACGCCCTCGCCCACACCGTGCGGATGGCCCGCGCCGCCGACGAGGCGGGCTATGCGCGCGTCTGGTACGCCGAGCACCACAACATGCCCACCATCGCGTCGTCCGCCACGAGCGTGCTCATTGCACACGTGGCGGCGCACACCGAGCGCATCCGCGTGGGTGCGGGCGGCATCATGCTTCCCAACCACTCGCCGCTGACCATTGCGGAGCAGTTCGGCACGCTCGGCGCCCTGCACCCCGGCCGCATCGACCTGGGGCTGGGCCGCGCTCCCGGCGGCGACCGCGCCGTTCTTGCGGCGCTACGCCGCTCCCCCACGGATTCCGATCGCTTCCCCGCCGATGTGGTCGAGCTGCGCGACTATCTCGCCGGAGCCTCCCGCGTGCCCGGAGTGCAGTCCGTGCCCGCGGCATCGTCCGCCGATGCTGTGCCGCTGTACATCCTCGGCTCCTCCCTGTTCGGCGCCCAGCTCGCGGCCGCGCTGGGCCTGCCCTACGCCTTCGCCTCGCACTTCGCTCCGGCCGCCCTGCACGAGGCCGTGCGCGTCTATCGCGACACCTTCCAGCCGTCCGATGCTCTCAGCGAGCCCTACGTGATCGCGGGCGTGAGCGTCTACGCAGACGGCGACGCCGACGCTGCGGCCGCCCAGTTCGCCACCTCCCGCAGGCGCAGGGTGCGAGGCATGATCCAGCGCGGGCCGGGGGCCCGCGACTATTCGGATGACGAGATCGACGCATTCCTGCTGAGCCCCGCCGGCCAGCAGATCGCGCAGATGGCCACGTACACGGCCGTGGGCACGCCCGAGGAGGTGCGCGAATACCTCGAGGCCTTCGCTCTCGAGGCGCGTGCCGACGAGCTCATCACCGTGCACGGCGCGCTGGACGCGGATGACCGCGAGCAGTCCCTGCGACTCACGGCCGCGACGGCCGCCTGACGTCTACGCCGCGCGCTCCGCGAGCACCTTGATGCCCAGCTTCATCTCTTCGGGTGGGAGGTAGAACGGCAGCCGGAAGCGATCAGCCCCGGTGCCGGGTAGTACCTCGAAGGCCGTTCCCGACGCCACCGGCGCACCCGCCTCCGCGGCGCGCGCGGCAAACCGCGCAGCCCCGCCATCGGGAAGCCTCACCCACAGGGCTGGCCCGCCGACAGGGCGCCGATACTCCCAGTCCAGCCCGTGCTCCTCGACCGCCTCATCCACCGCGTCGAGCGACTCCAACATCGAGGCGACGCGCCACGTCAGCGTCTCCTCGTAGTGCTCCGCCAGCAGCCGCGCGGCCACCCTCTGGAACAATGCGGGCGAGCCCAGGTCCATGGCCGCGCGCCGGTGCCGCAACTGAGCGGCCAGCGTGGCATTCGTATGCAACCAGCCGATGCGGAGGCCTCCCCAGAACACCTTGGACATGCCTCCCACCGTGATCACCGAGGCATCGGTGCCCATCGCCGCGAACGGCGTCAGGGCGCTGCCATCCAGCGCGAGGTCGCCGATCGTGCGGTCGTCGATCAGCGTGGTGCCCAGCGCGGCCGATGCCTCCAGCAGCACGCGCGCGTCGTCGTCGCCGATCGCGGTGCCGGTGGGATTGTGAAACGTGGTCGTGTAGGCGAGATCGGGACGTGCGGCGCGTAGCAACTTGATCGAGCCCGCCACGTCCAGGCCGTCGGTTCCCATCGGCAAAGCGAGGGGTCGCGAGCCCGAGGCCTGCACCGCGTCGAACACCCCGGGGTACGTGACCGACTCGAGCGCGACGGGTCGCCGCGACGTGGCCAGCATCGTCACCGCGAGCCAGATCGCCTGCTGCGCTCCGGCCGTGATCACAACCTCCTCGGGCCGCGCCGGGATACCTTGGCGCCTGAGGTGCTGGGTCACGGCGAGCACCAGATCGCGATCCCCCAGCGCCGCGTAGCCGTTTCCCACCGCGGGCGAGCCGCCGAGAAAGCCGGGCAGGTCGCGCAGCGCCTCGGTCACCGCGGGCGCGGGAGGAGGCGACGCGGTGTTGAAGGCCACCACCGGCTGGCTCTCGCCCGTCAGAATCTGCACGAACCGCTCCTGGGGGCTGAGGCCGAGCACCCCGCGCGAGCTGACGCCCAGCGTGGGCGCCGCTCCGGGACGCACCTCAAGCCACCCCGCGTCCCGCAGCCGCTGGTACGCCGCCGTCACCGTGTTGCGCGACAGGTGCAGGTGGTCCGCGAGCGCGCGCTCGGAAGGCATGCGCGTGCCGTGCTCAAGCGAACCCGATTCGGCCAGAGACACGATCGCGTTGGCGAGTTGGACGTACAGGGGACCCGTGCCGGTCTGCCAGTGATCCAGCACGTCGGAGAGTTGTTCGGCCGTGGTGCGCATGTGGGCCAGCATGCCGCAAACTGGCCCCCCACGCATAGTGCCACTGGCATCGGGGGCGGCACTGGATCAATGGGGCCAGTCCAGAAACCATAGGGGCATGGCTACCGATCTGACTCAGGCACTCACCCACCCGGTCGCGCTCGCACGGTTGCGCGAGCGGATCGCCGTCACCACCGAAGCCGCGCGCAGGGCCGGCGGCTACCTGGCCTCCGCGCCACACCGGCCCATCGCCCCCACGGACGGCGCCATTGCACGCCTCGACGCATTCCGACGCCCCCTCCAGGACTCGCCCCGCCAAGCCCACGAGGTGCTGCGCGAGCTTGACGAGATCGGCTCGCCCGCCACCACCGTTCAGGCGATGGGCCGCTACTTCGGGTACGTCAATGGCGGCGTCGAACCGGCCGCAGCAGCCGCGGCGATCCTCGCCGGAGCGTGGGACCAAAACGTGGGATTGCCGTCGATGGCGCCCGCCGCGGCCGTGCTGGACGAGGTCGCGGCCGAATGGATCGTGAACCTCCTGGGCCTGCCGGCGGAGGCCATCGCCACCTTCGCCGCGGGCGCCACGATGGCGAACTTCACCGGCATCGTCACCGCGCGGGACGCCCTGCTCGCCCGGGCCGGCTGGGACGTCAACGAGAACGGCCTTCTTGGTGCGCCGCCGATCCGGGTGATCGTGGGCGAGGAGGTTCACATCTCGGCGCTCAAGTCGCTGCGGCTCGCCGGACTCGCGCCGGGGCTCGTGGAGCGCGTGCCCGTAGACCAGCGTGGCGCGATCGACGCAGACTCCTTCCCCACCGACACCGACGCCCTCACCTTGGTGTTGCTGCAGGCGGGCAACGTCACGACCGGAGCGTCCGACCCGTTCGCCCGGATCATTCCGGGAGTACGCGAACGCGGCGGCTGGGTGCACGTCGACGGCGCGTTCGGGCTGTGGGCGGCCGCATCCCCGGCGCTGCGCGATCAGGTGGCGGGCGTCGAGTTGGCCGACTCCTGGGCCACGGACGCCCACAAGTGGCTCAATGCCCCGTACGACTCTGGCGTCGTGACCGTGCGCGACGGCAACGACCTGTACCGCGCGATGGCAATGCACGCTCCCTACCTCGCGACCGCCGATGCGCGGCCGTTGATGCACCTGAGCCCCCACATGTCGCAGCGCGCCCGCGGGGTCGAGACGTGGGCGCTGCTCGCCGCCCGCGGTCGCACGGGGATCGCAGAACTCGTGGAACATTCGTGTGCCATGACCACCCTGTTTGCCGAACTGCTGCGCGATGCGGGCGTGGACGTAGTGGTTTCGCCGTCACTCAACCAGGTGCCCGTCGCCTTCGGTCACGAGCCGGGGAGGGCCGGGGACGATGCGCTGACCGTCGCCGTCACGCAGGCCGTCCAGCGCGAGGGAACGCTGTGGGCCGGGGGAAGCGTGTGGAGGGGCCGGAAGATCTTGCGCATTTCCGTGTCCGATGCCGCCACCACGGCCGACGACGTGCGCGCCTCGGTCCGCGCCATCATCGCGTGCTGGGAGGAGGTTCGCGCAGGCGCGATCGCCCCGCATCTGTGAGGGTCCACGGCATCGGCCCGCAACGACATTAGGCTGAGCCCATGAGCACGGGAACCGAGCGCGTCTATGTGGCGCGCCTCGCCGGTACCAACGTCTTCGATCCCCTTGGCGATGCGGTGGGACGCGTGCGCGACGTTGTGATCCTGATGCGCCGGACGGGGGCCCCGAACGCCGTCGGCCTCGTGGTCGAGGTTCCGGGGCGTCGGCGCGTCTTTCTGCCTTTGACCAGGGTGACGTCGATTGCGCCCGGCCAGGTGATCTGCACGGGCGTTGTCAACCTCCGTCGGTTCCAGGCGCGCGCCTCCGAGACCCTTGCGGTCGCCGAGTTGTTCGAGCGCTCGGTCACGCTCAAAGAGGACAACTCAACGGCGTACATCGAGGACATCGCCATCGAGCGGGACCGGACCAAATCGTGGAATGTGTCCAAGCTGTATGTGCGCAAGACCGGGCGCCGCAAGGGCGTGCTGGGCTTCAGTCGCCGCGGTGAGGCCGTGGTCGTCGATGTCGACCAGGTCACGGGGCTCGCACAACGCGACAAGAACCAGGGCGCCGCACTTGTCATCCAGTCGTTCGTCGACCACAAGCCAGCCGACCTCGCCGCGGCGCTCATGGAGATGTCGCCGTCGCGGTCCGCCGAGATTGCGGCCGCCCTCGACGACGAACGGCTTGCCGACGTGCTGGAGGAACTTCCCGAAGAGGACCAGATCGCGCTCCTTGGCACCTTGCGGTCCGACCGCGCCGCGGACGTGCTCGAAGCCATGGATCCCGACGATGCTGCGGACCTTCTGGGAGACCTGCCCGAGTCCGAACGAGCGGCGCTGCTGGAGCTCATGAAGCCCGAGGACGCCAAGGCGGTGCGTCAACTGCTCACGTATGCGGATGACTCCGGCGGCGGCCTGATGACGACCGAGCCCGTCATCGTCGGGCCCGAGACCACCATCGCGACCTGCCTGGCGATGCTACGCAGGCAGGAGCTTCCCCCCGCTCTCGCTTCCATGGTGTTCGTGGTCCGGCCCCCTCTTGAGGCACCCACCGGCCGATTCATCGGCCTCGTGCATATTCAGAGGTTGCTGCGCGAAGCACCCCGCGACGCAGTCGGCAACTACGTGGACCCCGCAATCGCGCCCGTCGAACCGACGGATCACCTGTCGGAGATCGCGCGCCGCATGGCCGCGTACGACATCCTCGCCCTGCCCGTTGTCGACCCCGACCACCACCTGGTGGGCGCGATCTCGATCGACGACGTGCTCGACCACCTCCTGCCCAGCGACTGGCGCGAACACTTCGACGACGACCAAAATGCGGACGGCACTCATGGCTGAGCGCAGGCTCGATCGTCCCAAGGGCGAGCGGCGGGGCTTTGGCATCCCTCGGCGCCAGGGCACCGACCGCTTTGGCCGCATCTCCGAGGGCATCGCCCGTTTTCTTGGCACGCCTCGATTCCTCGTCTATCTGACGGTCTTTGTCATCATCTGGTTGATCTGGAACACCTGGGCACCCACCGGACTGCGATTCGACTCCGCGTCAAACGGCTACACCGCACTGACACTGATGCTGTCGCTCCAAGCCTCCTACGCCGCCCCATTGATCCTGTTGGCGCAGAACCGCCAGGACGACCGCGACCGTGTGGCCGCCGAACAGGACCGACAGCGCGCGGAGCGCTCGCTCGCGGACACCGAGTATCTGGCCCGCGAGGTCGCCGCGCTGCGCCAGGCGATCAACGAGACGGCCACCCGCGACTTTGTGCGTTCGGAACTGCGTGCGCTCCTTGATGAGTTGCGAGCGGACGACCGTGATCGCGGCGAGGAAGCGAACGCCGAGTAACGACCGTCCGGCGCGCCAGGCTAGGACATGGTGCGGGTGGGCCCCGTTCTTCCCCCTCGAGCCTGAACGTCCTCCGTTTCACGGGTATGTGGGTGACTTCGCGTGCTCCAGCGGTGGCCGGCGGACGAACCGGCCCGCAAGCGTGCCTACGATGGGTTCTATGCCTGTTATCGAAGCCCTCCAAGCCGCGCTCTCCAAAGTCATCGACCCCGAGATCCGAAGGCCGATCACCGAGATCGGCATGGTGCGTAGCATCGACGTCGACTCAGACGGGGTCGCTGTCATCGGGATCGACCTGACCATTTCCGGTTGCCCCATGCGCGAGCGCATCACGCGCGACGTCGAGGCGGCGGCAAGTGCGGTCGAGAGCGTGACCGACGTGCGAGTCGAGCTGGGTGTCATGACGGACGAGCAACGCGAAGGGTTGAAGACGGCGCTGCGCGGCGGCAAGCCCGAGCCGGTGATCCCGTTCACCCAGCCGGGGAACATGACCCGCATATACGCGATCGCCTCCGGCAAAGGCGGCGTCGGCAAGTCCACCGTGACCGCGAACCTTGCCGCAGCCATGTCCGCCGACGGCCTCAAGGTGGGAGTGCTCGATGCGGACATCTTCGGGTTCTCCATTCCCGGCATGCTCGGGATCACCGACCAGCCGACGCGTCTCGACGACATGCTGCTCCCGCCGATCGCGCACGAGGTCAAGGCCGTCAGCATCGGCATGTTCGTCCCCCCGGGCCAGCCGGTGGTGTGGCGCGGCCCGATGCTCCACCGGGCTCTGGAACAGTTCCTGGCCGACGTCTTCTGGGGCGACCTCGACGTGCTGCTGCTGGACCTGCCTCCCGGCACCGGAGACATCGCCATCTCGGTGGCGCAATTGCTTCCTCACGCGGAACTCGTGGTGGTGACCACGCCGCAGGTTGCCGCGGCCGAGGTGGCAGAACGCGCCGGTTCGATCGCGACCCAGACGTCCCAGTCCGTGGTGGGTGTCATCGAGAACATGGCATGGCTCGATCAGCCCGACGGCAGTCGCCTGCACCTGTTCGGCGAGGGAGGCGGGCAGCGGGTGGCGGATCGTCTCAGCGAGACCCTGGGCACCACAGTGCCGCTCCTTGGCCAGATCCCGCTCGACATGAGCGCGCGCGTGGGCGGCGACGAGGGCACGCCCGTGGTCATCTCGAACCCCGAGTCGCCCGCCGCCGTCGCCATGCGTCGGATGGCGACGACTCTGGGCGCGCGTCAGCGCGGTCTTGCCGGGCGGTCGCTCGGCGTGACCCCGGTCGCCCGCTAAGCCACGTTACGCGGCCGGGTCGCCCGACGTGCCGTGTCTGTCGCCACGCGGGCCCCACCCCGCGATGATCGCGGCAATCAGCCCGCACACCACGGCGCCGGTCGAAATGGCCGGAGTGGCCATCGCTCCCACAAGGGCGTCATCCCACCCAAGTCCGGACGTGAGTCCGCCGCCGAGGGGCCCCGCAAGGTCTCCCAGATTTCCGATCTGCTGGTTGACCAATCCGGTGCCGGCGAGCACGTGTACGCCGATGGCGGTCAGCCCGAATGCGGTGAGTTGGGGCGCGAGACCCCGGCGCTCGCTCAGGTAGCGCACCGTGAAGCCCACCGCGGCGGCCTCGGCAAGCCCGAGCAGCGCAAGGGCAAGCAAGAGTTGGGAGTCGGGTACCAGCACGGACAGCAACGCACCCAGCACCAGCGCCACCACCAACCCGCCCAGCACGGCACCCATGCGATTGCCACGCAGGCGCCCCAACACGGACGGTGGGGGCTGTACGGCCGACTCGGGGGTGGGTTGTGGTTCGGGGGTCGGCTGTGATTCGGGGCTGGAGGAGGGTTTCGTCTTGCGGGCGGCCATGTCTTAGCTCCTTGAGTGGGCGGCGATTCCTCTCTCATCATGGCATGTTCTGGGCCACGCGAGGCGTTGAGGGTTTGGCATGATGGGCGCATGTCTGTGTCGCCGGATCCCTCGGCACCGCGCTGGATGGAGGCGTGGTCTCAAAACGAGGGTGAACGTCGGACCCGCGCCCAGTTGCGGCAGGCGTTGGGGGTTGATGCCCAGCATGTGTGGTCGGCGCCCGGGCTGCTGAACATCATCGGCGAGTACACGGACATCAGCGATGGCGTGGCGTTGCCAACGCCCCTCCCGCACCGCACCTTCGCGGCCGCGGCGCCACGCACCGACAACGTGGTGCGGATCAGCACTGACCCCCCCCCCCGATGACACGGGGGAACACCCTGACCACATGGGTGGGAGCCTCGACTCGCTGCGAGCGTTGGCCAGCCAGAATGACTGGGTTGCCTACCCGGCCGGGGTGCTGTGGGCACTGCTTGAACACGGGTATTCCGGCGCGGGCACGGACATTGCTTTCGCGTCCTGCGTGCCCCGCTCCGCCGGTCTCAGTTCATCCGCCGCACTTACGGCCGCAACCGCGCTCGCCGCAAATGGGTTGTGGGGGTCTTGCCCTCAAGACCAACATCGCCGCAGTCGAACTCGCGCAGGTGTGCATGGACGCGTCGAACGACGTGGCTGGCGGCTTCACCGCGGGACTGGGCCCGCACGCTATCTTGCGCAGCTCTCCTGGACAGGCGCTTCACCTCGATTTCGCGGCGAGCCCTCCTGCCGCGACCGCGTGTCCACTGACCTTCCACGAATATGGGTTGGGTCTGCTCGTTGTCGACACCCACGTCCCACACCCGGATGAGGCGGCTGTCATTCGGCAACGGATGGCCGAGACGCACCAAGCTGTCGCGGCACTGGACGTAGCGAGTATTGGCGCCATGCAGGGCGATGTACCGTTCGCACGCGTCCCTCGAGGTCGACTTCGACGTCAGCAACGACGCCCTTAATCTCGCCGTGGACGTCGCGTTCAACGCGGGTGCACTGGGCGCCCGGCTCGCGGGTTCGGGCCGCGGCGGATCCGTCGTGGCTTTGATTCGACACACACAGGCGGCCAGCACGGCGCAGTTGATCGACGAGGTCTTCCGCGAGGAGGGCTTCCCTCGCCCCAGCTTCGCACTCATCTAGACATGGGGCGCTACCGCGCGCCCAGCGCGTAGTCGACCACCAGGGGCGCGTGGTCCGACCATCGGGCGCCCCACGAGGCCGCGCGGTCCACCCGCGCCGCGGATGCGGAGGCCGCCATCTGGGGCGTCGCGTACTGATAGTCGATGCGCCAGCCGGTGTCCGTATCGAAAGCCTTCCCCCGCATCGACCACCAGGTGTAGGGGCCGTCTTGCTCCCCCACGAGCGTGCGGTGGGTGTCGACCCAACCGGCCTCGATCCATCGGTCCAGGTAGGCGCGCTCCTCCGGCAGGAAGCCCGCCGACTTGAGGTTTCCCTTCCAGTTCCTGATGTCGCGCTGAGTGTGTGCGGTGTTGATGTCGCCCATCACCACCACGCGCTCATGCTCGGCCGCGAGCGCCGCCATGCGGGCGGTCATGAGGTCCAAGAACTCGAATTTTGCCTCCATCTTGGGCGTGCCCACCTCGCCGGAGTGGACGTACACCGAGACGACGCGCACCGGACCGTCGGCGGACGGCACCGTGGCCTCGACCCAGCGGCCGGTATGGGCAGGATCGGTCGCCGCCTCGCCCAGTGCCTCGGCCCCTACACGCACGTCCGTGAGCGGCTCTCGCGACAGAATCGCTACGCCGGCACGGCCCTTGATCTCGCACGCCTGCTGGGCGACGTTCCAGCCCGCCGCGAAGGCGTCCTGGACAATCTCCTCCGGGGCGCGCACCTCTTGGAGGCACACCACATCGGCGTCCGCCGCGTCGAGCCACTCCTGCATGCCCTTGCGCAGGGCGGCGCGCACCCCGTTGACGTTGACGGTGACGATCCTCACGAACCCACCACCGCCGCATGCCTCTCGCTCGCCTCGACCACGTTCGCCAGGAGCATCGCCCGCGTCATGGGCCCCACGCCGCCGGGGTTCGGGGAGTACCACGACGCCTTGTCCCGGGCATCGGCCGCGATGTCGCCGACGACCTTGGATGTGCCGGTGTCGGGATCGGTCACTCGGGACACGCCCACGTCAATGAGCACGGCTCCGTCCTTGACCATGTCGCCGGCAATGATCCCCGGCACGCCCGCGGCGGCGACGATGACGTCGGCTGCTCGGGTGTGCGATGCGAGGTCCTCGGTGCCGGTGTGGCACAGCGTCACCGTGGCATTCACCGACTTGCGAGTCAGCAACAGCCCGATGCTGCGACCCACGGTGGTGCCTCGCCCGACCACCACAATGTGCTTGCCGCCCAGCGACACACCATGCCGCTCGATCAGTTCGATGATCCCTTTGGGGGTACACGGCAGCGGGCTCGTGACGTCTCCGCTGACGCGCAAGACCAGCCGCCCCAGGTTCATCGGGTGCAGCCCATCGGCATCCTTGTCCGGATCGACGAGCTCGAGAATCCGGTTGGTGTCGACCCCTGCAGGCAGCGGCAGTTGCACGATGAATCCGGTGCATGCCGGGTTGTCGTTGAGGCGCTGGACCGCGGCCTCGATGTCGGCCTGTGTCGCCGTCTCCGGCAGGTCTTCCCTGATCGACGTGATGCCCACCTCGGCACAGTCGGCGTGCTTTCCGTTGACGTACCAGGTGGAGCCCGGGTCGCTGCCCACCAACAAAGTGCCCAGGCCGGGAACGATGCCACGCTCGGCGAGCGCCGCGACTCGTTCGGCCAGTTCGGCCTTGATGGTCGCGGCGGTCGCCTTGCCGTCGAGAACGCCCGTCATTTACTGAGCGAGGCCTGGGTAGAGCGGGAAGTCACCCGCGAGTTTGGCGACCCTGGCGCGCAACGCCGTGATGTCGGCGTCGCCCTTCAGCGCGGTGGCGATGATGTCTGCGACCTCGGCGAATTCGGCCGCACCGAGGCCGCGCGTGGCGAGGGCCGGGGTGCCGATGCGCACACCCGAGGTCACCATCGGCGGCCTGGGGTCGAACGGGACGGCGTTGCGGTTGACCGTGATCCCGACCTCGTGCAGCAGGTCTTGTGCCTGCTGGCCGTCGATCGGTGAGTTGCGGAGGTCAACAAGGACCAGGTGCACGTCGGTGCCGCCGGTCACGACGTTGATGCCCGCCTCGATCGCATCGGGAGCCGTGAGGCGCTCCGCGAGAATCCGCGCACCCTCAAGGACGCGCTCCTGGCGCTCCTTGAACTCCGCGCCAGCCGCAATCTTGAGCGCCGTGGCCTTGGCCGCGATGACGTGCATCAGCGGGCCGCCCTGCTGACCGGGGAACACCGCAGAGTTGAGCTTCTTGGCCAGTTTCATGTCACGCGACACGATCAGTCCGGCGCGCGGGCCGCCCAATGTCTTGTGCACGGTCGTGGAGACCACGTCGGAGTGAGGGACGGGGCTCGGGTGAAGGCCAGCGGCCACCAGCCCGGCGAAGTGCGCCATGTCCGTCCAGAGCTTCGCACCCACCTCGTCGGCAACCTCACGGAACGCGGCGAAGTCGAGGTGACGGGGGTACGCGGACCAGCCCGCGATGATGACGTCCGGCCGCTCAGCGAGCGCCTGCTCGCGCACCTGCTCCATCTCGATGCGGTGGGACTGCTCGTCGAGGCCGTACGCGGCCACCTCATACAGCTTGCCGGAGAAGTTGAGTTTCATCCCGTGGGTGAGGTGCCCGCCATGCGCGAGGGAAAGGCCCATGATCTTCTGCCCGGGATTGATCAGCGCGTGAAGCACCGCGGCGTTCGCGGTGGCGCCCGAGTGGGGCTGGACATTCGCATACTCGGCGCCGAACAGACTCTTGGCTCGATCGATGGCGATCGTCTCGGCGACGTCCACCTCCTCGCACCCGCCGTAGTAGCGGCGCCCGGGGTAGCCCTCCGCGTACTTGTTGGTGAGCACCGAACCCTGCGCCTGAAGCACCGCGCGCGGAACGAAGTTTTCGGAGGCGATCATTTCCAGGTAGTCGCGCTGGCGCCCCAGCTCGCGTTCGAGGACGCCCGCGATATCGGGGTCCAGTTCGGCCAACGTCGAGTTCATGATGGCCTGCGTGGCAGAGGGGGTCGCTGGGTCAGTCATCGCGGATCCTTCGCGTCAGTCGGCGCGCGCGGCGCCGAGGTGAGTGTTCGGCGACCGTGGCCCAGGCGGAACGACCGTGGTCGGCGGGCAGACCACGTGGCGGCCAACCTGCCATGTCGCTTCCTCGCGGTGAACCGCGTGCGCCAGTCGCGACCGCGTCAGTCTATCGGATGCGGCAACCGGCCACCACGCGGGTCCCCGGCATAGCGAGGCCCCGCAGGTGTCAGGCATCGTCGACGATGTTGCCAGCCTCAAGAATCTTCCGCAGGTAGGCGTACGTGAGGTCACCGGACACGTCATCGAACTGGTGCTCGTAGCCCGCCTTGTTGTACAGCTCAATGTTGTGCTTCGAGTTCTGCCCCGTGAAGACCCACACCTCGGTGGTGTTGTCGGGCAGGTAGGCCAGCACCGCGAACAGCAATTGCGTCCCGATACCCCGGGACTGCATGTCGGGGACCACCGCCAGGCGACCGATCGTGGCCTTCTGCCCCTCGATCCCCACCCGGATGGAGCCGACGAGCCGGGGCCCGTGCCACGCGCCCAGCGTCACGACGTCGTCGCTTGCCAGATCCTCCTCGAGCTCTTCGAGCGTCTGGGTGAGCGCGGGAATGTGAGGATCGTTGTACAACTGCGCCTCGGCCACGAAGGCTGCCCGGCGCACGGTGAGCAACTCGCCCGCGTGATCGTGGTCGATGCGGTCAATGCGCACGTCAAGGTCGTCGCTCATGGGTCCATGGTGTCAGGATTTTGACCCAAACACGACTAGCCTTGTGGCCGTGTCCACCGAACAGACTGCCTGGGTGCTGTCTTTGTCGTGCCCCGACCGCCCGGGCATCGTCCACGCCGTCTCCGGATTGCTCGCAGAACACGGCGGCAACATCACCGAATCGCAGCAGTTTGGGGACCCCGACACAGGCCTGTTCTTCATGCGCGTCGAGGTCACCGCTCCCACACCGCGGGTCGAGTTGGAGTCGGCGTTCGGCGCACTCGCCGAAAGTTTCGACATGACCTGGAGCCTCGATGTGGCGGGCAGACGGATGCGCACCGTGGTGTTGGTGTCCAAGGCCGACCACTGCGTGAACGATCTGTTGGTCCGCGAACGGGCTGGCACCCTACCCGTCGACATCGTCGCCGTGGTGGGAAATCACGAACACCTCCGTGATCTTGCCCAGTTCTACGGCAAGCGCTTTGTGCATATCCCCGTCGCCGCCGACACCAAGCCCGCTTCAGAGACCGCACTGCTGGACCTGGTTGGCGAGTTGGACACAGAACTCGTGGTGCTGGCGCGGTACATGCAAATCCTGTCGCCCGACCTATCGCGTGCTCTGTACGGGCGGGCCATCAACATCCACCATTCGTTCCTTCCCAGCTTCAAGGGCGCCCGTCCGTACTTCCAGGCACACGACCGTGGCGTAAAACTCATCGGGGCGACCGCGCACTACGTCACGGCGGACCTGGACGACGGGCCGATCATCGAGCAGGACGTGGAGCGCGTGGATCACACCTTCACGCCCGAATCGCTCACCGCGATCGGCGCCGACGTGGAGCGGCGCGCTTTGGCGCGTGCAGTCCGGTGGCACGCCGAGCACCGGGTGCTCCTCGACGGTCACAGGACGATCGTCTTCAGGTAGTGAAGCGCGAGTTAGCGACCCAACACTCGCGCGGGCGTCTCGGTAGCCGCAGCCATCGCTGCTTCTCGAGGCACTCCGGCGTCGACGCACACCTCCACCGCCCTGTCCATGGTCAACGCGGAGCCGGCAAGCGTGTCCGTGCCCGCGATGACGGCCCGGCCGTCCACCACATCCACCGCGAGGCTGCCAAGCATGTAACGACCCGGCGCCGCGGCCGCAGCGGCCATGGCGTCGGTCATCAGGACGATGCGCCCGGGAGCGGCGTTGAACAGCATCGCGATCAGGCGGGGGTCCACATGGATGCCGTCCGCGATGACTTCGAGACTCACGCGCCGGTCCGCGATGGCCGTGCCCACGGGGCCGGGGGTGCGTCCCGTGATGCCAGGCATGGCGTTGAAGGCGTGCGTGAGCAGGGTCGCGCCGCGATCAAAAGCGGCACTCGCCGTTTCGGCATCGGCCTCCGTGTGGCCCACGGCGACCACCACGCCCGCCTCGACAAACCGCTCAATCGCGTCGAGCGCGTGCGGCAGTTCCGGGGCAAGTGTGATCTGGCGGACGATGCCGTCGGCCGCGTCGAGCAAGGCGTCGACGACATCGGGCGTGGGGATCGCAAGGGCCGACGCGTCGTGCGCCCCCTTTCGGCCAGGCGCCAAGAAGGGGCCCTCGAGGTGGACGCCCAGGAGCCCCGCATCCAAGGCCATCGCCTGCCGGATGACGTCCATGGCGGCTGCGGTGCGCTCGAGAGGCTCGGACACCAACGACGCGACCACGCGCCCGGTCCCGTGCGCGCGATGAGCCGCGAACGCTGCGAGCGTGCCCTCGACCGTGTCGCCAAAGGAGTGGCCGCCGCCACCGTGGCAGTGAATATCGGTGTACACGTCAGAGGCCCTGCCAGGCGGGCTTGTGGTCCCGAGCCCACCGGTAGTAGTCGGCGTGTTCGAGCCGCGATGCGGCGGCCCCGTCCACCACCACGGTGACGTGCGGGTGTAGTTGGATCGCCGAACCAGGCACAGACGCGGTCACGGGGCCCTCCACCGCGGCCGCGACGGCCGTCGCCTTTGCCTCGCCGAACGCCAAGAGCACCAGGTGGCGAGCCCGCAGGATCGTCCCGAGACCCTGCGTGACACAGTGAATCGGCACGTCCTCCAAGGAGTCGAAGAACCGCGCGTTGTCGGCGCGGGTCTGTTCGGTCAGGGTCTTGACACGGGTCAGGGAAGCGAAACTCGATCCAGGCTCGTTGAAGCCGATATGCCCCGTGGTGCCGATGCCAAGCAACTGAAGGTCGACACCGCCATGCGCGTGAAGAGCCGCCTCATAGCGCTCTCCCGTGGTCTCAATGTCGCCGTCCCCGCCATCGGGCACGTTGACATGTGAGCGATCAAAGCCAAGCGGCACGGTGACCTCCCGGTCGATGACGGCGCGATAGCTCTGGGGGTGACCCTCGGGCAGCCCAACATACTCGTCGAGCGCGAAGGCCCACGCGCGGCTGAAGTCGACGCCCCGCGAGTGGCGCCGAGCAAGCTCGCGATACACGGGAAGCGGGGTGGACCCGGTGGCCACTCCCAACACCATGTCCGGCCTAATCTGGACCAGCCCAACGATGTGGTCGGAAACCAGCCTGCCCGCGGCCTCGCCGCCTTCGACGATCAGCACTTCAGCCACGTCCTGCTCCTCTCATTGCGGCCCCGATGGCCGCGAGCGGCACATCCGGATCGAGCATTCGCGTCCGCGAGGTCAGGTCGACGGACGCCATGAACTCGCTGCGACGCTCCCAGTCGCGCATCACTCGCCGCGCCCCCTCGATCAGGTCGGGGCCCATGCGGGTGAGCCCGCCACCGAGCAGTACTTCCTCCACGTCGAGCGTGAGGATCAGGATCCTGACCGCCGTGGCCACCGCCTGAAACATGCGCTCGCGAATCAGGGCCGCGTCCGCATCGACATCGGCCCTGGCCAAGACCGACGAGGCTGCCTCCCCGCCCGCCTGCCATGCGATCCCGCTGCCGGACGCGCACGTCTCAATCCCGCCGGGAATACCGTCGGGCCCTTCCGGCCCGGCCGGATCGAACGAGATCATGCCGATCTCCCCCACGGTGCCGCGCGCACCCTGCCACAGTTTCCCGTCGAGAATGATTCCTGCCGCGAGTCCCGTACCCAGGTTGAGGAATGCGGTTGCGTCGCGCCGCGCGCCTGATGTCACCCATGCGCCCACGGCCGCGGCGTTGACGTCGTTGTCGACCGTGGGGCGCGTACCCCACGTTTGAGTCAGGACATGGCCAAGGTCAAGCCGCGAAATGCCAAGGTTGAGAGCATAGGTGACCACGCCATCAAGCACCGAGCCGGGCACGCCCACCCCGATTGAAGCCGCGTCACCCGGCTCAATCCCCGCCTCGGCGCACACGACGTCGACCGCCCCTGTGACGTTTGCGAGGACCGCCTCCTCACCGCGGCCCGACGGTCGCACATGCCGATACAGCACATCGCCAGCATCGTCGACGATCACCGCGTCGACCTTCGTTCCGCCGATGTCCACTCCGAGCCGCACGGTCACCACCCCACCAGGCCGAGCAGGGCCTCGCCTGCCAGGCGAGACGCCCCAAAGGTGGCAATGTCGGCCAGCCCGGCCTCAGTGTCGGGCCAGCCCATGTCGACCACAACGACGTCGTGACGGGCCTTCAGCGCGTCCACCACCGGGCGGGCCACCGCGTGACGATGGTTGTCTCGACCGACCACGACGGCCAGCGAACGCACCGGAACGGCGTCGGCGATGTCCTGGGGATCGGTCTTCGGGGTCGCGGTCACGATGACTTCCACGCCGGGCACGGCGAAGGGCCCCCACGGAGAGGCACCCACTGCGGCGGAGGGGGCAGTCTCCAAGCGGATCAGGCTGATCGGGGTGTTCTGGCCCAAGAAGACCTTTGCGTGCGGCGACACCTCGAAAGCGCTCGCCACCACCGCCGCCGTCACCCCTGGCACGACGCCCCGCTTCAACGGACCCGACTCCGGTGCGGCGCTCCTCGCGTGAGCCATGCGCTCTCCCAGGGTGGCGACCCGGCCTGCCGCGGCGCTCGCCTCAGCCTCGTCGACCTCACCCGCGTTCACGGCGTCCTCCACGGCGGCGGCGATCGCTCTCAGCTGCTCGCCTGTGTTGGCCGTGCCGATGCACAGCAGGTCGCAACCACCGTGTAGCGCGGCCACGGCTGCGGCCGGGATTCCGCGACTCGCGCTGGCGCCCGCCATGTCCAGGGCGTCCGACACCACCACCCCTGTGAAGCCCATGCGACCTCGCAGGAGGTCGCGCAGAATGGGCCGCGAGAACGTCGCGGGGAACTCCGGATCGAGCGCGGGGACCACGATGTGCGCAGTCATGATGGCCTGCGTGCCCGCCGCGATCGCCGCGACGAAGGGCGGCAGTTCTCGCGCCTCAAGCGTCTGGGCGTCGACGTCGATCCGAGGCGCGGCGAGGTGAGAGTCCAGCACCGTGCTGCCGTGCCCGGGAAAGTGTTTGGCACACGACGCCACGCCCGTCGACTCGACGCCGCGCACCCACGCGGCGGTATGACGGGCCACCACGCCCACGTCTGCGCCAAAACTTCGCGTGCCGATGATGGGGTTGAGGGCGGTGCTGTTCACGTCGGCGTCGGGCGCGAGCGTCATCCCGACGCCCACGGCGCCGAGTTCCCGTCCCACCTGCTCACCCACCGCGGCGGTGAGCGACTCGTCATCGAGCCTGCCCAAGATGGCGTTGCCGGGGAACGGCGAACCGGAAGATTGGTAGAGCCGCGTGACGTCCCCGCCTTCCTCGTCAATCGTCACCACCGCGTGGGGGTTCCCGGCGTAGATGGCGGAGGTGAGTTCCCTCAACTGCTCGGGAGACTCGATGTTGGTGGCGAACAGGCAGACTCCCGCGAGCCCCTCACGCAACAGCGTGTCGACCCACTCCGGCAGCGTGCTGCCCTCAAACCCGGGCATCAGGACGGCAAGGGGGTTCACGAGACCCCCAGTTGGCCCATGAGGACCATCACGGCCGCACCGAGCACGACGATGTCTCCGCCCAGCCCCGTGAGACGCACGTCCGAGCCGCCGTGAATTTCCGGCAGGGTACGTCCGCGCAGCGTGGCGACGGCGCTATCGAGCAGCGCCCCTGCAAGCATGTCGCGGGGTCCGGCAAGGACCACCTCGCGAAGATTGAGCGCACCCACCACGGGCGCGATCACGATGCCAAGGCGCTCGCCCGCTGCCACGAGGAGGCCGTCGCGTTCGTCGGCGTCCGCCGCGTGGGCGAGCCGTTCAGTGAGCCGCGGGATGGCCAGCCACGTCTCGAGGCAGCCGTCCCTGCCGCACACGCAGGTGTCGCCGCCGTCGGTACCGACCACCACGTGGCCGATCTCGCCGGCTGCCGAGTTGGCACCCTGAACCAGGGCTCCTCCCACGACGATCCCGGCGCCCACGCCGCGCCCGATACGAATGAGCATCATGTCGTCGTCACCCGTGCCGAACGTGCGCTCTGCGAGCGCTGCCGCGTTGGCGTCGTTGGCCACCACCACCGCGAGGCCGCTGTGGCGCTCAAGCACGTCCTGGAGAGGCACGTCGGCCCAGCCGAGGTCGGGGGCGCGAAGCACCACGCCCCGGGCATCGACGATGCCGGGCGAGCCCACCCCTACCCCCAGCACGGGCACCGTCGCCGCGGCGACAAGCGCGTCGAGGACGGCGACGACGGCATCGATCGCGGCCTGGCCCGTGAGGCCCGTGACGTCTACCTCGTGACGGTGGAGCACCGTGCCGTCGAGGTCGGTGACGGCGCCACCGAATGTCGCATCCTTCGACAGGTCCAATGCGATGACGTTGAATCCGGCGCGATTGAGGTCAACCACGGTGGCCGGCTTGCCGGGCCGTGAATCGGCGCGAGTTCCCAGTTCCACGATGAGGCCCTCGGCGACGAGGTCGGCAACGAGGTCGGAGATCGTGACCCGCGCGAGGCCCACCTCCCTGGCGAGGTCGGCGCGGCTGAGACCCTCGCCGCGATACAGCGCCCGCAGGACGAGCGCACGATGGTGGCGCCGAGCATGCTCGGGCGTGAGGCGGGCCCCGCCGTGCACAGTGGCGGCCAGCGCCCGCCTCCGCGCCGGGACGCTTCCGGCGTGGGATGCCGGCTCCGTGGGGGCGCTCTGCACCGGGTTCATATTTGTTAGTCAACCTTACAAACATGACTCTTGGCAAGCCACCAAAGCGAAATTCCGGCCGCTCGTTGCCACTCAACCGTCACGGGAGGGCCATCGCACCGGCGACGGCCCTCCATTGATGGTGCGGCGGGTCGCGCTAGAGCAGACCCAGCTCCTTGACCGCGTCGCGCTCCTCGATGAGCTCGGCGACCGAGACATCGATCATCTCGCGGGCGTGCGCGTCGATCTCGAGGCCCTGAACGATCTCCCACGCGCCGTTCTTCGACACCGCCGGGAATCCGCACACGAGGCCCTCGGGCACGCCGTACGAGCCGTCGGACGGCATCGCCACCGACGTCCACACGCCCTCGGGCGTGCCGTTGACCCAGTTGTTGACGTGCTCCATCGCCGCGTTCGCGGCAGAGGCCGCCGACGACGCACCGCGGGCTTCGATGATCGCGGCGCCACGCTTGGCAACGGTGGGCACAAAGGTGTCGCGGACCCAGGCGTCGTCGTTCAGGACGCTGGCGGCAGGCTTGCCATCCAAGACCGCGTGGGCGATGTCGGGGTACTGCTTGGCGGAGTGGTTTCCCCAGATGATGACGTTGTCGATGTCCCGGACCGGGACGCCCGTCTTGACGGCCAGCTGGGCAAGGGCCCGGTTGTGATCGAGGCGCATCATCGCGTTGAAGCGGTCGGCTGGCACGTCGGGCGCGTGTGCGGACGCGATGAGCGCGTTGGTGTTGGCGGGGTTGCCGACCACGAGGATGCGCACGTCATCCGCGGCTCCGGCGTTGATCGCCTCACCCTGAGGGCCAAAGATCCCGCCGTTCGCCGCGAGCAGGTCGCCGCGCTCCATGCCCGCTCCACGCGGGCGTGCTCCCACCAGGAGCCCCACGTTGACGCCGTCAAACGCCGCCTTGGCGTCATCAAAGATGTCGATGCCGGCGAGCAGGGGAAAGGCGCAGTCCTCGAGCTCCATGGCCGTGCCCTCGGCGGCACGCACCGCCTGCGGAATTTCCAGCAGGCGCAGCCTCACCGGGACGTCTGGCCCCAGCAGTTGGCCGGACGCGACCCGGAAGAGGAGCGCATAACCGATCTGGCCGGCGGCTCCGGTGACAGTGACATTGACAGGGACAGTCATGGTGGTGAACCTTCCTTGGGCGACGATGCCCGGGGCTGGTGGATGATGGCTAGCCGAGGCGTGCGGCGAGGTTCTCGTCGAGCGCCTCGAGAAAGCCTTCGGTGGTGAGCCACTCCTGGTCGGGGCCGACCAGCGCAGCGAGGTCCTTGGTCATCTTGCCGGACTCCACGGTCTTGACGACAACGTCTTCAAGAGTCTCGGCGAAGCCGGTCACCTCGGGCGTGCCGTCCAACTTGCCGCGGTGCCTGAGACCACCCGTCCACGCGAAGATCGACGCGATCGGGTTGGTCGAGGTGGGCTCGCCCTGCTGGTGCTGTCGGTAGTGGCGCGTGACGGTGCCGTGCGCCGCCTCCGCCTCCACCGTCTGGCCGTCCGGCGTCATCAGCACCGACGTCATGAGACCCAGCGAGCCGAAGCCCTGCGCCACGGTGTCGGACTGCACATCGCCGTCGTAGTTCTTGCACGCCCACACATAGCCGCCCTCCCACTTCATCGCGGAGGCGACCATGTCGTCGATCAGGCGGTGCTCGTACGTCAGGCCCGCCGCGTCAAACTGGGCCTTGAAGTCGCGGTCGAACACGTCCTGGAAGATGTCCTTGAATGCGCCGTCGTACTGCTTGAGGATCGTGTTCTTGGTCGACATGTAGACCGGGTAACCGCGCTGCAGGCCGTACGCGAATGACGCACGCGCAAAGTCCTCGATGGACTTGTTGAAGTTGTACATGCCCATGATGACGCCGCCGTCTTCCGGCATCTTCACCACCTCGTACTGCACGGGGTCGGAGCCGTCCGCGGGGGCAAACGAGAGCGTCACCGTGCCCGCGCCGGGAACCTTGACGTTGGTGGCCGTGTACTGGTCGCCGTGAGCGTGGCGGCCGATGACGATCGGCTTGGTCCAGCCCGGCACCAGCCGAGGAATGTTGGAGATGAGGATGGGCTCACGGAACACGACGCCGCCCAGGATGTTGCGGATCGTGCCGTTGGGGCTGACCCACATCTTCTTGAGGCCAAACTCCTTGACGCGCGCCTCGTCTGGCGTGATCGTCGCGCACTTGACGCCCACGCCGTGCTTCTTGATGGCGTGTGCGGCATCGTGCGTGACCTGGTCGTCCGTGGCGTCGCGGTTCTCGATGCTGAGGTCGTAGTACTCAAGGTCGATGTCGAGGTACGGATGAATCAGGCGCTCCTTGATGAAGTGCCAGATAATCCGGGTCATCTCATCACCATCGAGTTCGACGACCTTGCCAACAACCTTGATCTTTGCCATGCGGCGGCTCTCCTCAACAACGCGGCGTGGATGATGAAACCAGGCTAGTCCACCCACGACACTCGAACGTCCCTCACCACCTTTGTGGTTGCGCATGCCAGGATGCGTTGGAGGACGTTCGTTCCCGGACACACGAGGAGAGACATGCCAGACGAGACAACACCGGTCGAGTCCGACGACTTCACCGAAGACCTGACCACGGAAACCTGGCCCGCCGACCTCGCGGGACCGGGTCTTGTCGCCCGCCTGGCTGCGGAGGCGACGGGCACATTCATTCTGGTGCTCATCGGCGCGGGGACCGCCGCGATGGCGGCCGTCACCGGAAGAGGCCCCCTCGACGTGGGCCTCGCCTACGGCATCGCGTTGATGATAGGGATCGTCGCGTGGCGGAGCGTCTCGGGGGCGCACTTCAATCCGGCTGTGACCGTCGGCGCGTGGCTGTCCGGGCGCTTCCCCGGCATGGACGTGGTGCCATACATCCTCGCGCAGGTGGTCGGGGGCATCCTCGCGGCGGGGATCGTGCGGATCGGCGTCGGCTCTCTTGAGGCGGTCACGAGTGACTCGGCCATGAGTCTCATGGGTGCCGTCTCCGCCGGGTACGGTGAGCACGCACCTCTCGCTTCCTCCGGACTGAACTTTAGTGTCGCCGTCGCGTTGACTGTGGAGGCCCTCGCCGCCGGGCTGCTGACGCTCGTGGTGTTGGGCGCCGCTGCCAAGCGGACCACCCGCACGGTAGCCCCGTTCGCCATCGGCCTCACCTTTGCCGTCCTCATGATGTGGGCCATTCCGTTCACCAACGGAGCGCTCAACCCGGCGCGCGCGACGGCCACCGCCCTGTTCTCCGACACGTGGGCTCTTCAGCAGCTGTGGGCGTGGTGGCTCGCGCCGGTGGTGGGCGCGGCGATCGTGGGACTGCTGTACAGGATCTACGGGTCCGTCGAGGAACCTGAGGTCGCAGAGGAGTCCGCCGAGGCGTGAGCGCGCGGCTCGTCAGCCGTCTTGTGCACCCACCGGCGTGATGCCCAGTTCGTCGAGCAGCGCAAGGACGCGGTCGCGGATCTCGTCGCGGATCGGACGGACCGCGCCGATTCCCTGCCCCGCAGGGTCGTCCAGCGCCCAGTCCTCGTACCGCTTGCCCGGGAAGACCGGGCAGACGTCGCCGCAGCCCATCGTGATCACAACGTCCGACGCCTGGACCGCCTCCGTCGTGAGCACCTTGGGCTGCTCGGCGCGGATGTCGATCCCGACCTCGAGCATCGCCTCGACGGCGGTCGGGTTGATGTGGTCGGCGGGCATCGAGCCAGCCGAGCGCACCTCCACCGCGCCGCCCGACAGAACGCGCAGGAAGCCCGCGGCCATCTGGGAACGGCCGGCATTGTGGACGCACACGAAGAGGGCTGATGGGGTGACGGCGGTTTTCTCACTCATGGTCTCTCCAGGAGATGTTGGCGGGGTGGGTCAGGCGGGCAGGTCGAGGCCGGGTAGGAGGCTGGCAAGGAGCGCGCGCACGCGGACATCGAGCTCGTCGCGGATCGCGGCGATCCCCTCAGGGGACGCCAGTGCCGGGTCTCCCACGAGCCAATCCTCGTACCGGATGCCAGGAAGGACCGGACACACGTCGCCGCAGCCCATCGTGACCACGACGTCGGCGGCGCGGATGGCATCGTCCGTCAACGGCTTGGGGAACGCCTCTTCGCCGACTCCGAGCTCGGCAAGGATGGGGCGCACGCCGGCGTGGACGTCGGCGGCTGGCGTCGAGCCCGCGGAGCGGACGACGACCCGCTCGCCCGCGTAGCGGCGCACCAGGGCGGCGGCGAGCTGGGACCTCCCGGCGTTCGCGACGCACACGAACAGCACCTGCGGCCGGGCGTCGACGGGACGCGTCGCGTCGGCGAGGCGCTGCCGAGCAAACCGTTCCGTCAGGGTCAGGAGGTGCGCGGACACCTTCGCCGACCGGGCGAGCGCGGTGTACGACTCCCGCACGATCCCCCGCACGGCGTCCGCGCGCACGTCAGGGAATCGTGGGGCGAGGCTCTCGGTCAGGCGGTCAAGGGAGGCATCGGCGTCCTCGAGGCCGGTCATGTGATGGGGTTCGCGCACCGACGCCAGTGCCGCGGGAGCGAACGACTCGAGCAGCGTGGACACCGCACCCGTGAAGCCAGGGGCGATGCGGTACCAGACCCATGTCCCTCGGCGCTGCGACGTCAGCACTCCGACGTCGCGAAGGACCTTGAGGTGATGCGAGACCGTGGGTTGAGACACGTTCGCCAGTGCGGCAAGATCACACACGCATGCCTCGCCGGCCGGAGCGGTCGCGATGAACGACAGCATGCGCAGACGCAGTGGCTCGGCGAGGGCCTTGAGCGTCGTCGCGACACCTTCCGCGACCCCGGTGTCGATAGCGTGCGACTCGACCTGCGGAGTGCACGTCAGGTCGACGTCGGCCCGCGGTGCGTCGATGGCGCTCATCGCCTCGCCTCATCCAGAGCCTTGGGGGCGGCGGCGGTGTTTGGATCGACCGCGAACCATCGGCGCGCGAGCCACAGGGATACGTACACGAGCCCGACCAGCACGGGAACCTCGATGAGGGGCCCCACGACACCGGCCAGCGCCTGACCCGACGTCGCCCCGAACGTCCCGATCGCGACCGCAATCGCCAACTCAAAGTTGTTCCCCGCTGCGGTGAAGGCCAGCGTGGTCGACCGCGGATAGCCGAGTCCCAGCGCCTTGCCCGCGACCATCCCCACCACCCACATGACCGAGAAGTAGACCAGGAGCGGGAGCGCGATGCGCGCCACGTCGAGCGGGTGGGAGGTCACCGCTTCTCCCTGGAGCGCGAACAGCAGGACGATCGTGAAGAGCAGTCCGTACAGGGCCCAGGGGCCGACCCGGGGGAGGAACCTCGACTCATACCAGGCGCGGCCCTTGGCCCGCTCTCCGACCCACCGTGACGCGAACCCCGCGACCAGGGGGATTCCCAGGAAGACCAACACGTTGACAGCGATCTGCGTTATCGACACCTCAAGCCCTTGCGTGTCCAGGCCGAGCCACCCCGGAAGGACGGTGAGGTAGAAGTACCCCAGCAGAGAGAACGCGACAACCTGGAACACGGAATTGATTGCGACCAGCACCGCAGCGGCCTCGCGGTCCCCGCAGGCGAGGTCGTTCCAAATGACGACCATGGCGATGCACCGGGCGAGACCGACGATGATCAGTCCCGTGCGGTACTCGGGCAGGTCTGGAAGGAACGTCCAGGCGAGGGTGAACATCAGCGCCGGGCCCACGAGCCAGTTCAACACCAGGGATGAGACGAGGAGTCTCGTATCGCCGGTGACCGCGGCGACCTTGTCGTATCGAACTTTGGCCAGGACCGGGTACATCATCACCAGGAGGCCGAGGGCGATCGGCATGGAGATCCCGCCGACCTCCGTCGATGCCAGCACGTCCGAGATGCTCGGGATGAAGCGCCCGAGACCCACTCCACCGACCATGGCGATCCCGATCCACAGCGGGAGCCAACGATCGAGGGTGGACAGTCGGCGGCCAGTGTCGGGCGCGGTGACGACCAGATTGCTCGGTTGCATCGACATGCGTCTATATTGACATTCTTCGATGCAAAGGGCAACTCGCGAGCCCTACCCCAAGGCGGCCGTCAGCCCAAGGTAGCCAAGCGCGAGTCCCAACGCCGACAACACGACGATGTCGACCGCGCGCTCGCGCACCACGAACGCGCGACGCAGCGGTGCCGCGGTGCGGGCGGCGGCCCCCGCCAGCGCGAAGACGGCCATCCCAAGAACGGCGACTGCCGGAGAAACAACGAGCGACAACAGCACCAGCACCCAGACGGCGGCGAGTGCGGCGACAGCGACGCCCCGGGAAGTCAGGTGATTGTGGCTCATGGGCATCAGTGGAAGAAGTGCCTGGTACCGGTGTGGAACAGGGCGATGCCTGCAGCATCGGCGGCCGCGATGACCTCGGCGTCGCGGATCGATCCCCCCGGAGACACCACGGCGGTGACTCCCGCGTCGATCAGTACTTGGAGTCCGTCGGCGAAGGGGAAGAACGCGTCCGATGCCCCCACGGAGCCTGCGGCACGGTCGGCCCCCGCTCGTTCCACCGCGAGCCGGCACGAGTCCACCCTGTTGACCTGCCCCATGCCGATCCCGACGGCCGCGCCGTCCTTGGCCAGCAGAATCGCGTTCGATTTCACCGAGCGGCACGACCTCCACGCGAACTCGAGGTCCGCGAGGACCTCAGCCGAAACAGGGCTTCCCGCAACCTGCGTCCACGTCTCGGCGGGGTCGCCCGGCGCGTCGATGGCATCGGCCGCCTGGACCAAGAGACCCCCGGAGATGCGCCGCGCCTCGCCCGCCAGGGGCGTGTGAACCACCTCAAGAATGCGTAGGCTCTTCTTGGCCTGGAGAATCTCGATGGCCTCCGGCTCAAACGCAGGGGCCGCCACGACCTCGGTGAAGATCTCCGCGATCTGCCGCGCGGCCTCGGCCGTCACCGTCGCGTTGGTGGCGACCACGCCTCCGAATGCCGAGACCGGGTCCGTCGCGTGCGCCTTGCGGTGGGCCTCCGCCACGCTGTCCGCCACTGCGATTCCACACGGGTTTGCATGCTTGACGACCGCCACCGCCGTGCCTGCATGGTCGTACGCCGCCCTGACCGCAGCGTCGGCGTCCACGTAGTTGTTGTAACTCATTTCCTTGCCGTGCAGTTGGCGAGCGTGCGCCAGGCCGCCGGGCACCAAAGGGTCGCCGTACACGGCAGCGCGCTGGTGAGGATTCTCGCCGTACCGCAAGGTGCCGATGCGCTCGTAGGACGCCGCCATCCAACCGGGAAAGCCGGAGCCGTCGTCGTCCGGAGCCAAGACGTTGCCCATCCACGAGGCGACATGGATGTCATAGTCGGCGGTGTGACGGAAGGCCTTCGCCGCGAGTTCGCGACGCTGCTCGAGCGTGAAGCCGCCCTCACGGACGGCATCCAGAGCGGCGTCATAGTGGGCGGGGTCCACGACAACAGCCACCGAGGGGTGGTTCTTGGCGGCGGCGCGCACCATCGACGGCCCGCCGATGTCGATCTGCTCCACAATTTCGCCCTCGGACGCCCCCGAGGCGACCGTCGCCGCGAACGGGTAGAGGTTGACCACCACGAGGTCGAAGGGCTCGATGCCCAGTTCGTCGAGTTGCGCACGGTGAGACTCAAGCCTGCGGTCGGCCAAGATGCCGGCGTGGATGCGCGGGTGAAGCGTCTTCACGCGCCCGTCGAGGCACTCGGGGAAGTCCGTCACTTCCTCCACGGCGGTGACGGGGACCCCTGCCTCGGCGAGGCGCGTGGCGGTGGACCCCGTCGACACGATCTGAACTCCAGCGGCCGCCAAGCCCTTCGCCAGGGTCTCGATGCCCGTCTTGTCGTAGACGGATACCAGGGCGCGCCGTACCGGCTGCCGCTCGCTCATTCTTTGTCCCTTCCCGTGTGCTGCCCAAGCCTTGTGATGCGACCGTCGACCGCCCAGCCCGCTCGCACCATGGTGCCCACAGTTGAGACGACGAGGTCGCGCTCTACGTTCTTGATGCGGTCGTGCAGTGTGGCCCTCGTGTCATCGTCTCTGACCTCGACCGCCGCTTGCGCGAGGATCGGGCCGGTGTCGACGCCCTCGTCGACCAGCATGACAGTGCATCCCGTGACCTTCACGCCTGCCGCGAGCGCATCGGCAACCGCCTTGGCGCCCGGAAACGCCGGCAAGAGAGCAGGGTGGGTGTTCACGATGCGACCGGCGTGGGCGGCGAGCGTGGGCTCCCCCAGCAGCTTCATGAATCCCGCACAGACGACGAGGTCGGGCTCAAACGCGTCGATCGTGCGGGCAAGCGCGCGGTCCCACGTGAGGCGATCGGGGAAGTCCGCGAGCGCGACGACGGCGGTCGGGATGCCGGCGGCGGCGGCGACGCTCAGCCCGCCCGCGTTGGGGTTTTCCGTCACCACTGCGGCAACTGTGGCGCCGAATCCTACGTCGCGTGCGGCGTCCACCAGGGCGGACATGATGGAGCCCGCCCCCGAGATGAGCACCACGAGGCGCGCCGGCCGGTTTGTCACAGACAGACCCTATCGGCATGCTGGGAACGTGATGAAACGGATCAGCGCATGACCGAGCCCGCAAAGGGCGCCGCTCCCATGCCCGCGACCCTGCGCCGCTACTCGCTCCTGCTGGTGCTTTCCCTGCTGGTCGCGTGGATCGCATCGTCAATGCCATTCCCCTACCGCTTCGCCGTGTTGCCTGCGGCTTTCGCGTCCGGGATCTTTGTGACGCTCGCGCTGGTGGCCACCATTGGCGTGGGCCGCGTGGCGGTGCTGAGGGTGCTGCTGGCCATGGGTGGCGTGTTTTCCATCATGCTGTCGATCGCCGGCGTGGCGTGGGTGGTGTTTGCCCAGGAGTCAGCGGCACACGACCAATGCCTGCGTTCAGCCCTCACCCATCGGGGCGAACTTCAGTGCGAACAGGAGTATCGGGACGCTCTGGAGAGCCGCTACGGGATAAGCCTGCCCTAGCGGTCGGCCGCGCGACATGTGCGAATGCTCGCAAGAGCGCCCATGCGACAACGGCTCCCAGCGCAAGTTCTGACGCCGCCAAGACCGCGGCGACGACCGCCTGCGGACCCACCGAGGCGAGCACGCCAGGGCCCATCGCGCCGTGCGCGAAGCCCGACGCCACGCCGATCGCCGAGCCCGCCAAGACCACGCCGATGCCGATGGTTCCCAGCGGCCGCCATCCGGATCCGAGCCGAGACCGTATGGCAATCACCACGATCGCTCCGAGCACCATGACGGCCACGGGACTCCACGCGAGCCATCCCCCCGATGCATGAGGTAGCGACCACAGCAAAGGCACCGCGGGCATGGTGTCCGGAAGCGGTTGCGCCGAGGATACGTCGACTCCCGCCAGCGAGAAGCCCGCCCCGGTGAGCCACGACACCGCCCACACGACCAGCGTGAGCGCGTACAGCGTCTCGACAAAGGCCAGCGCCGCTCCCCCGGCAGAATCCACTCCCAAGCCGGTGGCGGCGTCCGCAAACTGGTGCCGCGAGGCAACGGTGGACACCATGAGGACGATCGCCCCCAGCGCCACCACCCCCGCGGTCATGGCCGTGCCGATTCTCACGCCGCCGCGCACCGTGCCGGGGACGCGCGCCAGCCACGCCATCGTCGCGCCGTGTTGCCTGAGAAGGCCCCACGCCACGGCAGGAATCGCGAGCAGGACCGCCCACACGACGGCCCCCGCCATGCGGGAGCGGGTGTCATCGACGCCCGCCCACGCCAGCGTCGTGGCGAAGCCCACGGTGGCGGCGAACGCGGCGACCGCCGCGAAGCCCGCTACCCAGGTGGCCGCCGCGAATCTCCGTGCCAACTGCGCCAACATGATGGCGGTCAACGCGGAGAGTCCCAAGGGCGCGAGTGTGATCGTCACGCCGTCGACGGCCCAAGGCACGCCGAACGCAAGCAGCCAGATCCGCGTCGCCGTACCACTTGACTGGCCCCACGAGACGTTCGCGTCGGCCACCGCCGCCGATGCGACCCACACCGGAATGAGCACGAGCGCGAGAGAGAACAGCGCGGCCTGGAGGCCCGCGAGCGCGCCGCCGACCCAGCCGGGCGCGGCGGCACGGACGCGCGCGACCGACTCCGTCACCGCATGGGCGGTGGCGGTCGTGGCGCGACTGACCGGCGTGGCCTGAGTGGTCATGCCGCTATGGTCACCCGGCGCGAGCCCCGCGGCGAGGACCGGCGCGCCACGGACCTTCACGTGAGCCCGCGCGTCACACGGCACACCTCAGGCCGGTTCTGCGATTCGCAGCCTGGTGCCTGCTGCGTTCTTGGCTGCGGCCGCCGTCGGCGCTGCGATCGCGGCGGCTGCCGCGCTCGCGCACGCTTCGGCGGTGACTCCACGGAGAACCCTCGCAACACCAGGAATGAGTCGAGGGCTCATCGAGAGGCTCGTGACACCCAAACCCACCAAGACGGCCGCGTAGTCGGGCCAGCTCGCTGACTCGCCGCACACTCCCACCGGAGTTCCCGTCTCGAGACCCACTGCCGCGATGGCGGCAAGGGTACGCAACACCGCTGGCTGCCAGGGATCGGTCAGGTCTGCGAGATCGGGTGACATGCGATCGGCAGCCATCACGTACTGGGCAAGATCATTGGTCCCGACGCTCACGAAGTCGACCACATCGCAGAGTTCCCTGGCCATCGTCGCCGCTGAAGGCGTCTCAATCATGACTCCCACCTGGTCGAGCCCTGCCGATCGCGCGAGGTCAACGAAGCTCGTGGCTTCTTCCACCGTCGAAATCATGGGAGCCATGACCCACGGCGAACTGCCGCTACGTCGCGCGGCAGTCACAATTGCCTCAAGTTGGCGATTCAGAGCGCCTGGATGGATGCGGGTCGTCCGATAACCACGCACACCGAGCGACGGGTTGGGTTCCCGCTCGGGTGTGAGGAAGGGCAGTGGTTTGTCGCTCCCAGCGTCAAGGGTGCGAATCACCACGCGCTGGTTCGCGAAGGCGTTCAGCACCGTCGCGTAGTGGTCCACTTGCTCCTCGACAGACGGTTCGCCAGCACGATCCAGGAAGCAGAACTCGGTCCGAAACAGGCCGACGCCCTCGGCCCCCCGTTGGGCCGCACCGGCGGCGTCGTGCGAGGCCCCGACATTCGCTCCCAACAGAATGCGGCGACCGTCGTCGAGCACACAAGGCCCCTCGAAGGGCTCAGGACTGTCTGCAGCCTTCACCGCCGCAATCACTTCAGCGGCTGGGTCCACGATGACCTCACCCGTCGACCCATCGACGAGCACCGTGACTCCATCAGCGAGCTCGAGGGCCCCCTCGAAACCCACCACAGCGGGAATCCCCAACTCCCTCGCCAGAATCGCGGTGTGAGAAGTCGCCGAGCCCTTCTCAGTCAAGATCGCCCGACACACAGTGGGATCGAGCAAAGCAGTGTCGGCAGGGGCGAGGTCCGAGGCGACAAGGACGAAGGGGTCACCGGACTGGGGAAGTCCACCCACGGACTGTCCCGTCAGGGCGGCGATCAGGCGATCCCTCACATCAAGCAGGTCCGCGACCCTCCCAGCGAGCAATCCCCCTGCGGCCTCGTACCTGACCACGAGTCCGCGCATCACATCCCACACCGCCCGTGCCGACCCCATCCCCTCGCGAATCCTCCGTGCGGCGCCGTCGACGATCGTCGGGTCGGTCGCCATCATTGCGGTGGCTTCCATGACCTGCGCAGCCTGCCCGGTCACCATCGACGCACGGTCGCGGTAGGCGGCGGCGACCTGGTGTCCGGCAGCCTTCACCGCCGCAATCTCTTCGTCGACTCGCTCGGGAGCCGTGTAGGTCGCCGCAGGAGGTTCCTGTGTCGCTCGCCGCATTACGTGGACGGGGCCAACGGCACGACCCGTCGACACTCCCAGCCTCGTGGCTCCAGACCGTGGGGCGCGCGGGGCAGCTTGCTGCAGCACATCGACGACTTCCTCGCCGAATCCAGCGGCAATCGCCGAGCCGAGCGCGGCCACCGCCTCCTCGGCATCTTCCCCCCACGCCTCAAGTGTCACCACGGCCCCAAGCCTTGCATCGAGCGCTGCGAGAGCAAGGGGGCTCCGTGCGTCGGCGCGCGAATTCGATGCGGAGACGAGCGAACGCGCGCCGAACGCTGCGGCCACGGCCGCGAGTGCGGCGGCTGGACGGGCGTGCAGCCCGTCGACGTTCACGATGGTCGCGGTCGCCGTGGCATCCGGGGGCTCCGTCACCTTCACGTCGCTCTGCATGGGGGGCGCCGAATCGTCCCCGAGGTGACTCGTCTTGGGCGACAACGCCGCACGAGCCTCGTCTGCAACGTCCTCAAGCGTCGCACCTGCGGCAGCCCGCACCACTGCGGCGACGAGCCCCTCGACGAAAGGCGCCCCCACCAGCACTGCACGCGTGTCAGGGGGGCAGAACTCGAGAGCAAGTTCCGCGCTCAAGATGGCGGAGCCAAGATCCATGAGCACCACCACGCCCGCACCTTCATCTGCCGACTGAATCGCCTCGGCAACACGCGCAGCATCGGTGCCCGTGCCTCCGTCAGCGGTTCCAGCGGCCAATTCAATAGGGGGAGGGTCGCCCGCCACCATCTCCAACGCGAGGTCAAGAGCGGCTCTCGCCAGTGGCGCCGAGTGAGAGACGACGACGAGGCCAACCCGAGGACTCATGCGATAGTGTCCGCGAGCGCGTCGAAAAGCATTGCCGTAGACGTCGCGCCCGGATCCATGTGCCCCTTGGAGCGTTCTCCGAGATAGCTGGCGCGACCTTTGCGTGCGACGAGGTCCACCGTGGCGTCCCTGCCCACCGCCGCGGCGTCGCGTGCGGCCGCGGTGCACTCCTGAAGCGACCGACCTGAGGCGAGCGCGGCGTCGAAGGCGTCGAGCGCGGGCGCCATCGCATCAAACATGGTCTTGTCCTGCAACTCGGCCTTGCCTCTGGCGACGAGCCCGCCAAGGCCCGCTCGCAGGCTGGCCGCCAAACCGGCGCCGTCACACGAGGAGACGGCGCCGATCGACGTGCCAATCCGAAGAAAGAAGGTTCCATAGAGAGGACCGCTCGCGCCGCCCACGCTCGTCACGAGCGTCATGCCGACGCTCTTGAAGAGTTCGTCGAGGGTCGGAGGAGTTGTGGTCTCGAGTTTGGCCATCACCGCGGTCATCCCTCGAGCCATATTGATCCCGTGGTCGGCATCGCCGATCGCAGAGTCCAACTCGGTGAGGTATGCCTTCTGCTCGGTGACCTGGTGGGCAAAATTGTCCAGCCAGGCCAGAGCACTGTCGATGGTCATGGTTCCTTCAGTCACGGTCATTCCCTTTCTAGCGGCCCCAGCGAAGGCCTGCGGTGTGAACGGGGGCGTCCCACAGACCCAGCATCTCGTCGTCGGCCTTGAGTACCGTGACCGAACAACCTGCCATGTCGAGGGACGTGATGTAGTTGCCCACAAGAGTGCGAGCAACCTTGACGCCTGCCTTCTCCAGAAGGGCCGCCACCTCGCCGTACATGAGGTAGAGCTCAATCTGAGGAGTGCCTCCCATCCCATTGAGCATGACGATCGCTGGCGCTCCTGTCATGTCAAGGTCGTCGAGAATCGGCTCGACGAGTTGCGCGGCAATCTCCTTGGCAGGGGCCAGATCGACACGGTGCCTTCCGGGCTCACCGTGAATGCCGACACCAATCTCCATCTGGTCGTCGGGCAGGTCGAACGTGGGCTTTCCGGCGGCAGGCACTGTGCAACTCGTCAGCGCCATTCCCATGGATCGACCATGCGCATTGACCCGTTCGGCGAGTTCCTTGACCGCTGCGAGGTCGCGCCCCTCTTCGGCGGCCGCACCCACAATCTTCTCGAGCAGCACGGTGATTCCCACGCCGCGGCGACCCGCCGTGTACAGCGAGTCCTTGACAGCCACGTCGTCGTTGGTGACGACCGCAGCGACCTCGACTCCGGCTTCGGCAGCCGCGAGTTCCGCTGCCATCTCGAAGTTCATGACGTCGCCGGTGTAGTTCTTGACGATGTGGAGCACTCCGGCGCCTCGGTCGACCACCTTCGTGGCCTCCTGCATCTGGTCGGGCGTAGGTGAGGTGAAGACCTCGCCCGCGCACGCGGCGTCGAGCATTCCCACACCGACGAATCCCCCGTGAAGTGGTTCGTGGCCTGAGCCACCACCTGACACCAGGGCAACCTTGCCGTCGGCCTTGGGGGTCGCGCGGTAGATCACACGGTTGACGTGGTCGACCCGAACGTTGGGGTCGCCCGCCTCAATACCCTTGAGGGCGTCTGCGAGCACCGTCTCCGGTGCGTTGATGAGCTTCTTCATTGAATTCTCCTAAGCCTCAGCCACAGCCTTGTCGGCCTTGGTGTGTGCGATGAGCCCGAAGGCGAGTGCTGCGAGGACGCCAGCGAGGAGTTCGGCCCCCACATAGATGGGCCACTGCTCCCAGAGGACCTCGCCGCCGAGCAGTTGCTGGACGAGCATGGGGCCCGAGGTACGCGCAGGGTTGATGGATGCTCCCGTTGCCGGGGCAACCGGGATGATGGCCGCGAAAACGACCAGACCGATTGCCATGCCTGCCCAGCCTGCGGCCGCCTTGCGGTAGATCACGCCGAACACGCCGAACACCAGAATGAAGGTGCCCACGAACTCGGCAAAGAATGCCTGGTACCACGGGATACCGCCGTAGGCGGCGATGCCGAGGCCCACATCCGATGCCGTCATGCCGAGCACACCCACGATCGCGAAGGCTCCAGCAGTGCCGCCGAGCACCTGCGCGGCCACATACTCGGGGACCTGCTTCCAGGGGAACTTACCCGTCGCTGCCAGGCCAAACGTCACGGCCGGGTTGATGTGGTTGCCCGAGATGTAACCAAACACGTAGACCGTCACCATCACGATCGTGCCAAACGCAAGGGAGATCATGCCAAGGTCCGCCATCGTGAATGGCGCGTCACCATTGACCATGAGCGTTGCGGGCACCGAGCCGACTCCAACAAAGACGAGGAAGGCTGTGCCCAAGAATTCGGCGGCGAGTTTCTGCCACCGGCTGTTGTCATCCATCTGCACTCCTTTGAACAGCAGGATTCGCCGATGCGACCGATGGCCGCGACGTTCCACCTTTGGAACATCATTCGACATTATCGAATATACTTCCAATATCCCCGGTGTCAAGGTCTGGGGCGTGTCGCGATCCAGGCAATAATGGATCTCACCTCGGAGGGCTGAGCATGATCCAAGCGATTGACCGCGCGGCGCGCGTGCTGCAAGCGCTTCAGGGTGCCCGCCACCTCGGTATCACCGAGCTGGCAGCCGAGCTCAACCTTGCCCCATCGACCGTTCACGGCATCGTCAAATCGCTCGCGGAGCACGGACTCGTTGCCAAGGAGCCGGGCTCAAATCGATATCGGCTCGGTCCCGCCCTCCTGAAACTTTCGAACGTCTACCTGGACACCCACGAGGTGCGGGCCCGCGCTATGCGGTGGACCCGCGAACTCGCCCGCCGCACAGGCTTTTCGACGAGGCTCGGTGTCACGCTGTTCGATGAGGTACTGATCATTCACCACAACCGTCGGCCGGACGGTGGACAGCACATGTACGAAACGGGACTCACCATCCCCGCCCACGCATCTGCACTCGGCAAGGTGCTGCTCGCGTACGACCCGCCTTGGGCCACGGAGTTGTTGGCGGGAGGGTTGCGGAGCCTCACGGGAGACACCATCGTCGATTCCGCAGAGCTCACCGCCGAGCTTGCCGTCATCGCCAAGAATGCCAGCGCCTCGGAACGGGACGAGGCGGTGCTCGGCGAATCGTGCATGGCGGCACCTATCGCGGATCGTTCAGGAGCAGTAATCGCCGCCATTGGCGTCGTGATGCCCACCACGGAATTTCCCCCATCGGACGCCGTCCTCGACCACCTGCGTGAGGCCGCGAGGACGATCTCCCGTGAGCTCGGTTCGTCGGACTGGCCGCCGCGCAGGAGGGACGACGAGTCCCTCTAGTTTTGACGAACTACCGGTCTAGGACGTCCCTCATCAACTGCGCGGTCTCGGACGGCGTCTTGCCCACCTTCACACCTGCGGCCTCGAGGGCCTCCTTCTTGGCCTGAGCGGTTCCGGCCGAGCCGGACACGATCGCGCCGGCGTGGCCCATCGTCTTGCCCTCGGGCGCCTCGAAGCCGGCGACGTAGCCCACCACGGGCTTCGTGACGTGGTCCTTGATGTAGGCGGCCGCGCGTTCCTCGGCGTCTCCGCCGATCTCGCCGATCATCACGATCGCCACCGTATCGGGGTCGTTCTGGAACGCCTCGAGGCAATCGATGTGGGTGGTGCCGACGATGGGGTCGCCGCCGATGCCCACCGCGGTGGAGAAGCCGATGTCGCGCAGCTCGAACAGCATCTGATAGGTCAGGGTGCCGGACTTGGACACGAGCCCGATCTTGCCCGGGCCCGTGATGGTGGCAGGGGTGATGCCCACGTTGGACTGGCCCGGGGTGATGAGTCCGGGGCAGTTGGGGCCGATCAGGCGGGTGCCCTTGGACTGCGCATACGTGAAGAACTCGGCGGTGTCCTTGACGGGGACGCCTTCGGTGATGATCACGGCGAGGGGCATTCCCGCGTCCACCGCCTCCATGACGGCGGTCTTGGTGAACGGCGGCGGCACGAACAGCACCGAGACATCGGCGCCCGTCGTGGCCATCGCCTCGGCGACGGAGCCGAACACCGGAATGGACACGGTTGCGCCGTCGATGTCGAAGTCGACCGTGGTGCCGGCCTTGCGCGGGTTGACGCCGCCGACGATCTTGGTTCCCGAGGCGAGCATGCGCGTGGTGTGCTTCATGCCCTCCGTGCCGGTCATGCCCTGGACGATGACCTTGGATGCTGCGGTGAGGAAGATTGCCATGAGTTGCTCCTTAGGCGGCCGCGGCGGCAAGTTCGGCGGCCTTGGCCGCGGCGCCGTCCATGGTGGCTTCGATGGTCACGAGCGGGTGATTGGCGGCCGCCAGGATGGCGCGGCCCTCCTCCACGGAGTTGCCGTCGAGTCGCACGACGAGCGGCTTCGTGGCCTCGTCGCCGATCGCCTCAAGCGCGCCGACGATGCCGTTGGCCACCTCGATGCACGAGGTAATGCCGCCGAAGACGTTGACGAACACGCTCTTGACCTGAGGATCGTGGAGGATGACGTGCAGCCCGTTCGCCATCACGGTCGCGGACGCGCCGCCACCGATGTCGAGGAAGTTGGCGGGCTTGATCCCGCCGTACTGCTCGCCGGCGTACGCCACCACATCGAGCGTGGACATCACGAGCCCCGCACCGTTGCCGATGATGCCCACGGCGCCGTCGAGCTTCACGTAGTTGAGGTTCAGGGCCCTGGCCTGCGCCTCGAGCGGGTCGGCGGCGTCCTTGTCCTCGAGCGCCGCGTGATCAGCCTGGCGGAAGCCAGCGTTCTCGTCGATCGTGACCTTGCCGTCGAGCGCGATCACCTCGCCGGACTCGGTCAGCACCAGCGGGTTCACCTCCACCAGGGTGGCGTCCTCCTCCCGATACACCGTCCACAGCTTCTCGATCGCGTGGGCGACGGGGCCCGCGAGCTCCGCCGAGAACCCTGCGGTCGCGACGATCTCGGCGGCCTTGGCCGCGTCGATGCCCACGAGCGGATCGATCGCAACCTTGGCGAGCGCCTCGGGACGCTCGACCGCGAGCTCTTCGATCTCCATGCCGCCCTCGACGGAACACATCGCGAGATAGCGCCGCTCGGAGCGATCCAGCAGCACGGAGAAGTAGAACTCCTGCGCGATCTTGGCGCCGGCGGCGATCATCACCTTGTGGACCGTGTGACCCTTGATGTCCATGCCCAGGATCGCCTGGGCGGCCGCCTCGGCGTCGGCGGGGTTGTGCACCACCTTGACGCCGCCGGCCTTGCCGCGGCCTCCAGTCTTGACCTGGGCCTTGACGACGACGGTGCCGCCTCCGAGGCTCTCGGCCGCGGCCCTCGCCTGGGCGGGGGTGGTGGCGACGATGCCCGGGAGCACGGGCACGCCGTGCTTGTCAAACATGTCGCGCGCTTGGTATTCGAAGAGGTCCATCGGATTCCTTGACGCTTTGGGGCGCGCGGTCAGCGCGACCAGGGGGACGATGCCCCCAGCCTAGCCTCGACTGGGGCGGCGCCTGTCCGGGCCTCGTTTCCGCTCAGCGCGACTCCGCATCGTCGCCGGTGCCCGGGGACACGAAGCCGCTCTCGTAGGCGGCGATCACCGCCTGGGTGCGGTCGCGCACCCCCAGTTTGGTGAGGATCGACGCGACATGGGACTTCACGGTCTCTACCGAGACAAACAGTTCGACCGCGATCTCGCCGTTGGACAGGCCCCGCGCCAAGAGCCGCAGCACGTCGCCCTCCCGTTCGGTCAGGTCGGGCATGCTGGCAACGCTGGTGGGTGTGGCAAAGCGCTCGATCACCCGGCGGGTTGACGACGGGAACAGCATCGACTCGCCCGCTGCGACCACCCGCACGGCCTCGATCAACTCGGCGGGTGGCACGCGCTTGAGCACGAAACCTGACGCCCCGGCGCGCATCGCCTCGAACACGTACTCGTCCACCTCGAAGGTGGTGAGCACGATCACCTTGGCGCCCGACGCCCCCGCGGTGATTTCCCGGGTTGCCTCGAGGCCGTCCATGTGCGGCATGCGGATGTCCATGAGCACGACGTCCGGACGATGCTCATCCACCAGGGCGAGCGCCTCCCGGCCGTCCCCCGCCTCGGCCACGACGTCCCAGCCCGCCTCCGAACCGACGATGGCCCTGAGTCCCATGCGGACCAAGGGGTCGTCGTCCACGATGACGATTCTCACGCGGTCACCCTCTCACGCAGCGACGCCCATGGCGAGGAAGGGTCGGCAGAGTTTTCTGACAAGGTGGCCTGCAGCGGCAGCAGCGCGCGCACGGCAAAGCCTCCGTTCTCCGCACCTGCGGATGACCTGCCCCCCAGCAAAGTGACGCGGTCGCGGATCCCTGACAGGCCGCGCCCGCCCCCGCCGTGGGGACGCCCCGCGCCAGCGGAGGGCTTTCCATTGAGAACCTCGATTCCCAAGGCGTCGGCGTCTTGCGCGATCCTTACCGTCACGGTGGCGCCTGGAGCGTGGCGGGCCACGTTGGTGAGCGCCTCCCGGACCACCGTGAAGGCCGCCCGCCCCACGGCGGCAGGCGCCTGGGGGAACTCCGCAGCGTAGGACACGTCCATACCCGCTGCACGCGACTCCTCGATGAGCCGTCCGATGTCGTTGATGCCAGGGAGCGGTGCGCGACTCTCGTGCTGGTCACCTCGAATGGCGGCAATGATGCGGTCGAGTTCGCCCATGGCGGCCCGCCCCCTCTCCTCAATGGTCTTGAGGGCTTGGCGCGCGAACTCGGGGTCGGTGTCGAACACGTGGGCGCCCGCTCCGGCCTGAATGATGTTCATGGTGATCATGTGGCCGATCGAGTCGTGCAGCTCCTGGTCGATGCGGATCTGCTGTTCCGCGAGCTCAGCCCGCTCGGTGGCGGCCTGCACCATCTGGTCCGCCCCTGGGCCAAGTGCCCAGCGCCCCAACACGCGATGCGTGATGGCGAGACCTCGCACCATCCACGCCAGCGTTGGCACCGCGAATACGATCGCTGGCGAACCCACAGCGACCCAGTACGCGACGGTGTCGATGACCTCGACGAGGGCCTGGTTGTCCCCGTTCACAGCGACGATGCCGGCGACGCGCGCCACGGCAACAGCGACAGCGCCCACCACAGCGAACGGAACCACCACGGCCACCACCGCGAGCACGAAACTTACCGGGCCCAGCACGATTCGCGCCATGATCCAGATCAGGGCGCGCCACCGCGCCCCGTCGCGCCAAAGGTTCAGGATCCACACGCGCCATCGCTCGGTCACGGCGACACTGTGATCGGCTGCAGCCGGCACCCGCCCGACCACGGGCGGCACACCTGCATCCAAGAGCGTATTGATCGACCTTCGCTCGACCGCGCCGATGGGACGCAAGGTCCATTGCGCGAAGATCAGGATGGGTACCCCCACCCACACGATCGCGAGCGACAGGCCAACCGAGTACATCACCACCGCGTAGGTGAACCACAGGATCGACATGGGAAGGCCGAGCACGAGGTACGTGATTGCGGTCCACGTGTGCGCATCCCATACCGGGGCGAAGTAGCTGCGAAGCGCGGTCATACTCCCCATCGTGCCCGCTCGGGCGCCTCATGCCCACCATCGAACGCTCGGCCTCGTAGGTTCGCGCGCCCCCCACGTGCGCGCTCGCGGCTACCTCGCGGCGCCGAAACGCTCCGCGACCTCCCGAATCGATCGCGCGGAGGCCTCGAGGCCCGAGCGCTCTGCCTCGTTCATCCGCACGTCCACCCGGTGCTTGACGCCGCTGCGGCCCACCACGGCGGGCAGGGACATGCAGACCTCGCCGACGCCGGGGTAGTCGACCAAAGTCGAGATGGGCAGCACCCGGTGCTGGTCGCCAAGAACCGCCTCGACGATGCGTACGCCCGCGATGCCGATCGCGTAGTTGGTCGCGCCCTTGCCCTCGATGATCTGGTAGGCCGAACGAGTCACGTCGTGATGAATCCGGTCGCACACCTCGGGCGTCATGATGACCCGACCATCGGCATCGTGCCACTCGGTGAGCGGCACCCCGCCGATGCTCGCTGACGACCACAGCGCCACCTCCGAGTCGCCGTGCTCCCCAGCGATATAGGCGTGGACGTTACCCACCGCCACGCCGCACTCGCGCGCGATCTGGTGACGCAAGCGCGAAGAATCGAGCACCGTGCCGGAGCCGAACATCTGCGCCGGGCTCATGCCGGAGGCCTTGAGGGCGGCGTACGTCACCACGTCGACCGGGTTGGTCACCAGGATGTAGATGGCGTGCGGGGACACCTCGATCAGCGGGAGAATGATCTTGTCCATGAGGCCGATGGTCGCCTCGGCCAACTCGAGTCTCGACTGTCCGGGCTGCTGCTTCGCACCTGCCGTGATGACCACGACGTCAGAGTCGGCACACACGGCCACGTCGTTCGAGCCGATGACGTGGGCTTCCGGCATGAACTGGATGCCCTGGGACAGGTCGAGCGCCTCCGCCTCGACCTTCGCCTTGTCGACGTCGTACAACGCGACCGTGCGTGCGAAACCGCGCATGAGGCCCGCGTACGCGAGCGTGGAGCCCACCGCACCCGCACCTACGATCGATACCTTGGACGTCCTGCTTTCCACCGCAGATCCTTTCGTGGAGACAAGGTCCCAGACTACTGGCGGGGCACACCCCACGCGGGTCGGCCACCAGGCCGGTTGGGGGCGGTGCGCACTGACTACAACTTGGTGATCGCGTTGAACCGCAGGGCCAGCCGCTTGACACCGGCAGCCCCGAAGTCGACCTTGACCACCGCGTGACGGCCGGCACCTTCGGTGCCGACCACCTTGCCCATTCCGAAGCTGTCGTGGGTGACGCGGTCTCCCACCTCAAAGCCCGCGTCGCCGGCCGGAGTACCGGGCGGGCTGGGGGGGACGCGCCGGGACCTCACGGCGCCAGCCTTCGCGTACGTGTTGCCATCCTCGCGATCTTGACTTCCTCCGTAGGCCCCGCCGCCGTACGTACTCGACCAGCCGCCATCTCCGCGCCGCTGGGTTCGTGCGCGCAGCGACGACATCGATGTCTCCGAGCGCTTCCACTCAACAAGGTCGGCCGGAATCTCCTCCGCGAAGCGAGACACGGGCAGATACTGCGGCGCGCCCCACGCTGAACGCACCTCGGCGCGGGTCAGGTACAGGCGCTCGCGGGCCCGCGTGAAACCCACGTAGGCGAGCCTGCGCTCCTCCTCCAGGTCCTTCACGTCGCCGGACTCAATGGACCGCATGTGCGGGAAGGTGCCGTCCTCAAGGCCCACCACAAACACCACAGGGAACTCCAGCCCCTTGGCCGTGTGCAGCGTCATGAGGGTGACGACGCCGCCCGAACCGTCGTCGTCGGGAAGTTGATCGGCGTCGGCGACGAGCGCGACCTTCTCCAGAAAGTCGGCCAACGTCCCGTCAGGGTTCTCCTCGGTGAACTCTCTGCCTACCGCGACCAACTCCATGATGTTCTCGATGCGGCCCTCGTCTTGAGTGTCCTCGCTTGAGCGCATCTGGCGCAGCATCCCCGAGCGGTCGGCGATAGCGTCGAGCACTCCCGCGGGTCCGTTGTCGGCCGCGAGCGAGCGCAAGTCGTCCATGAGCGACACGAATTCGGCCACCGGTCGCGCGGAGCGGGTCGCGAGGCTGAGGTTCTCCGCCTGGCGCAGCGCCGCGCCAAAGCTCACCCCTGGTTGGCCCATTCGCCGCGCCTCGAGCGTGAGGTCGCGTCTCAGCCCTTCTATGGCTTCGACGGTGGTGTCGCCGATGCCGCGCTTGGGCGTGTTGATCACGCGCCGGGTGGCCACGTCGTCGTCCTCGTTCACGACGGCCGCCAGGTATGCCAGCATGTCTTTGATCTCGCGCCGCTCGTAGAAGCGTGTCCCGCCCACCACCTTGTAGGGGATCTCCGCGCGAATGAAACGCTCCTCGATGGCACGCGACTGCGCATTCGCCCGGTACATGATCGCGATGTCGGCGGGTGCCACGTCCTCGGCCGTCGTGAGCCTCTTGATCTCATCGGCGATGAATACGGCCTCATCCTGCTCGGTGTCGCCCGCATAGCCGATGATGCGCTCGCCCGCCCCGGCATCGGTCCAGAGATTCTTCGAGGGTCGACCTGCGTTGTGGGAGATCACGGCGTTGGCGGCGGTCAGGATGTTCTGCGTGGACCGGTAGTTGCGCTCAAGCCGGATCACCTCGGCGTGCGGGTAGTCCTTCTCGAACTCGAGGATGTTGCGGATCGTGGCGCCGCGGAACGCGTAGATCGACTGGTCTGCGTCACCGACAACCGTCAGGTTGCCGCTGTCCCCCACCAGTTCGCGCACCAGCACGTATTGGGCATGGTTGGTGTCCTGGTACTCGTCGACGAGCACGTGGCGGAACTGGGCGCGATATCGGGCCGCCACGGCGGGATGGTTCTGGACCAGGCGCACGGTCTTCACGATGATGTCGTCAAAGTCGACGGCGTTGGCGGCCTCGAGGCGGCGCTGGTAGGCGCCATACGCCATGCCAGCCGCGTGGTCGATTGAGTAGCGCGAAGCGGCCTCGCCCGCCGCGGCCGCCATCTCGGGGTCGATCAGCTCATCCTTGAAGCTTCCGACGCGGCCCAAGAGCGCCTTGGGCGTGAACTTCTTGGGATCGATGTCAAGTTCCCTCATCACCAGCTTCATGACCGCCACCGAGTCGGCGGTGTCGTAGATTGAAAAGGTGGATTTGAGGCCCGCCAGCTCGTGGTCGCGCCGCAGCATGCGCACGCACGCAGAGTGGAACGTCGACACCCACATCTGACGCGCCTCGGGGCCCACGAGCGCCTGGACACGTGCGCGCATCTCAGCGGCGGCCTTGTTGGTGAACGTGATGGCCAGCACCTCGTGCGGACGGGCCCTTCCGGACTCAAGAAGGTGGGCAATGCGGTGAGTGAGTACGCGCGTCTTGCCGGACCCGGCCCCCGCGAAGATCAGGAGTGCGGGTCCGTCATACACCACGGCCTGAGCCTGCTCAGGGTTGAGGCCCTCGATCAAGGGGGACGACCCGGCGGACGCGATGTCGAAGAGTGCATCCATGGCTGCACCAGTCTAGGTCCCACGGCCGACGCGCGGGTCCCGCAGCGTCGAGGCGCTACTGGCGGTGCACGGGTCCCGAGGGCGGAGCAAAGGTGTCGTCCGCAGGCGGCCGACCCTGCGCCTGTGTGGCTCGACTCACCCCCACCGCTATCACCTTGTCACGGCCCTCCGCCTTGGCGCGGTAGAGCGCGTGGTCGGCGGCAGCGATGCACTCGTCCGACGTCTGACCGATGGCGCCCATCGACGCGCCGATCGACACCGTGACATGGTGTACGTGGTCCCCGCAGCGTTCCTCGATCAGAGTGATCGTGCGGCGCAAACGCTGAAGCATCGGCACAAGATCGAAGTGCCGAACGCCGGGCATCAGCACCAGGAACTCGTCGCCACCCCAACGGCTCACCATGTCGGAATTGCGGAAGTGACTGCGGAGGGTCAGAGCCACCGTCTGGAGCACCGTGTCGCCGCAGTTGTGGCCATACTCGTCGTTAATCGTCTTGAAGTGGTCGAGGTCGATCAGCGCGATCGCGTAGTTGCCGCGACCCCGCTCCGCCCATTCGCTCAGTTGTGCAATGATCGGGCGGCGGTTGAAGACACCCGTCAACTCGTCCGTGGTGGCGCGCACTTCGCCGTATCGGGCCGCACCCTCGAGAATCCGCCGCGTGGTCGACATGTTCCGCTGAAGGATCACCAGCAACACCAGGAGACTGATGGCCGCGGTGACGCGGTTTCCCCTCGCGAAGGCCTCAGCGACGTTCCCGACGAGAGGACGTGGCGCCGAGCCCTCGGGAAAGACAAGCTCACACACCACGTACACAACAATGGCGAACGACGCCAGCGCGAGCCGCAGCGCTGGCAGATCTCGGCGGATTATCACGAACGGCGCAAGCGCGATCGGAAACAGGATCGACTCGACGCTCACGGCCGCAGAGATCTGGGAGCACAGGAAAAGGATGTGCACGCTGGACACGACGAGGGCCAGAACCACGCCATGCAACTCGCGACCATCGCGGACCAAGTAGTAGGCGAAGGCGAACAGCACCGCGCCGAGGATCGTGATCCCCAGGATCAGCTTGTACTCTTGCGCGTCGATCGATCCGAAGAGCGCCGCATCCGCACCCGCTCCGACAAGGCAGACCAGTAGGAACATCTTGACAAGGTGGACGCCCCTGGCGTCCTGGCGGTCGCGCAAGACCTGAACGTGGGCAGGAGTCAGCACAGCGGGCTCCGAGTCGCCGACCTGGCTCCTCTTTCTCCAACGCTTCATACCCTTGCCTCCTGGCTCGTCCCGGCGCAACCACGCCGGGGCGCGTTTCATGAGGTTAATCGGCACGCTCGCGTCCGATACGAGACATGGCTGCCCCCCTCTTTGGGGGCATTCGGCGCCCCGTCCACCCACGCCCCCAGCCTGCGCTCAGACTGTGCGGCACATCACACCACGAGGCCCTGTGCAATTCTTCACACCGCGGCGAGTGGTGGCCTAGACAATGCGTCTTTGCGCGGCCCACCGCGCCAATTCGTGACGGTTGGACAGCTGCAATTTGTGAAGCACCTTGCCCACGTGAGTCTCGACGGTCTTGATGGAGATAAACAGCTTCTCGCCAACCTCGCGATACGTGTAGCCGCGCGCGATGAGCCGCATGACCTCCTGCTCGCGCACCGTCAGCTTATCGAGGTCCTCGTCCGCCTCAGCAACCTCGCCTCCCGCCGCATTGAAGGCGTCGAGCACAAAACCGGCAAGACGCGGCGAGAACACCGCGTCTCCTGAATTCACGCGCCTGACGGCGTCAGAGAGGTCAGGACCGGAAATGGACTTGGTGACGTAACCGCGGGCCCCCGCCCGCACCACGGCCACCACGTCGTCGGCGGCGTCTGACACTGACAGGGCCAGGACCTTGGGGGCATCAGCGGTGCCGAGGATCTCGGCGAGCACATCAAGCGCCCCACCGCCGGTGCCGCCGGGAAGGTGGACGTCGAGGATCACCACGTCCGGGTGATGCTGACGCACCGACTCGACCGCCGACTCGACGTCGCGCCCCTCACCCACCACCTCGATGTCGGCGTCGAGAGACTCCCGCACGCCTACTCGAATCACGTCATGGTCATCGACAATCACGACTCGAACACTCATCGCTGTTCCCTCCTGGGCATGGTGATGGAGACTTCGGTGCGGGCTCCCGGCGCCGACGCCACGGACGCCGTTCCCCCGTGGCGTTCCACGCGGCCGACGATCGAGTGGCGGATGCCGGCCCGATCGGGATCCACCGTGGAAGGGTCGAAGCCGGGGCCGGAGTCGCGCACGAAGACGTCGTACGCGGAGTCCGTCAGCTCCGCGTAGACGCTGATCGGTTCGCTGCCATGCCTGGCCGCATTTGTTGCCGCTTCGCGGGTGGCGTGCACCACGGCTCGCAGTGAGTCGGACGTGGGGGCGTCCCCCACGTGCACCACCTCAATCGCGACCCCGTGGGTGTCCTCCACCTCCGACATCGCCGTCGTGAGCGCTGTCGCCACCGAGTCGGCCTCGGAATGGCGGTCCTGATACAGGTAGGCGCGCAAGTCGCGTTCCTGGGCTCGGGCCAGGCGGGCGACGGTCTCGGGCTCCTGAGACTTGGCACGGATCAGGGTCAGTGTCTGCAGCACGGAATCGTGCAGGTGGGCGGCGATCTCTGCGCGCTCGAACTCCCGCACGCGCTGCTCCCGTTCAACGGCCACCTGTCGAATCAGCCGCATCCACCACGGCGCCAGAACCAGGGCGGCGGCGCCCACAGTGGCCGCCGGGACCACCATGGCGCGCAGCAAGGGGCGGTTGCCGAAGTCCCACTGGGCCAACCATGCAAGCGCCACGATCGACAGCACGACCCCCACTACCACGCGCGCCCATGCGTCGCGGGAAAACAGGCTCACAACATCGGGTCGGCGCGGATCCGACTGGACGGCATCGTCGAGGGGGCTCCACACCAACACGAGTGCCGCGATGAAGACGATCGTCGGCAACGCCCAGGGCGCCAGCTCGTCCATCCCGTGCCGCCTGGCCAACAGCGCGAGCGCGGAAGCCACCATGAGCATGCCCAGCAGGGCGCGCCACCACTGCGCTGGCTGCGCCGCTCGACGCAACGGGCGCGCGATCCTCGTGCTGTCGCTCACGTCGCTATCGTCACACACCGCCCCACTGTCCTGCCTCCCCCACACGGCCGATCCCCTCCCCGGGCGGCCGCCGCCGGAAATCAGGGGAGAAATCAGGTGCTTCCCTCATGGCGCGACACACATCTCGACCGGGAGCATGGAGGCAACATCACAGGAGGATTCCATGACCAGCCCATCTGAGCAGCAGCCCCGCGAGGCCGGGTTCTTCCGCGCCATTCGCGAGTGGGGCCTCACACGCGGAGACAACGGCTTTCTCGGCGGCGTCGTCGACGGCCTCGCGCAACGAGTCGGCATGGCCACCGGCCCGGCCCGCCTCATCGTGGTCATCGCCGCAATCGTCCTCAACGGCCTCATGCTGCTGGCGTACGCCGCCGCGTGGGGACTGCTGCCGGACCGGCGGGGCAACATCATCATTCAGAACTTTGGCCGCGGCGTGCCCAACGTAGGCGCGTTGGTCGGCATCGCCGTACTCACTCTGTTCGGCATAGGAGGCCTTGACGGATCGGGCCCGTTCACCAGCGGAGTCTTCCGCGTGGGGAACCTCTCCTTCTCCGACGCGACTCCGTGGACGATCGTGCCCGTCATCGCGAGCGTGCTGGTTTCCCTCGCGTTCGTCGGCGGACTGGTGTGGTTCATCATCGCGATGGCACGGCGCTCTCAGAACCCGTCGCCCGGTCAGCCGGCTGCTGCCGGCGGGCCGCGGCCCGCCCCCGCGGCTGACGCACCGACCCCCTCCGAGGCGCCCACTTCTCCCGTCGGGCGGGACGATGTGACGGCGCCGACTCCTGCTGCGCAGGCAAGCCATGAGACGCCTGCGACGCCCGTATACGCGGCGATGCCGCCCAGCGCCGCGGCGGCGTCGGCGCCCACCCCCGCCCCGCACGCTTCGCCAGCCCAGCCCACGTCCTACCACTCGGCCCCGCCTGCGAAGCCGCGCGTGCCCGGACCGGGTCGCGGCTTCTCCTTGGCCGGGCTCGCGTGGATCATCCTGTCAGGGGCCGCAGTGGGCCTGTTGGATCGTGAGGATCAGCTCGCGGTTCACCCTGTGGTCGCCTGGTTTGTCGTCATGGTGACCGGCCTGGGAGTACTCCTGATGATCGTCAGCCTTGCAGGCCGCAAGCTGGGATTCATGGGTTTCATGGCGATTGTCTTGGCCCTTCCGCTGCCGTTGATCACCGCCGGGGCCGACGAGTTGCGCGACACCTACGCGAACGACGGCGACCTGGTGAACATCAACATTGGCGACGTCGCACGGCAGCTCGACTCCCTTGACGCGAACGCGGACTCTATCGATGCCACCACTGATTTTGTCGATGTCTACACCGAGGTGCTCATCAACGGCGATTGCCGCAACGACGCAACGGTGCCGACCAATCCCGCCAGCACCACTCGCCTGTCATTCGCGTCACTGGAGGCGGATACGTCCGTCGATGTGGTGTCGCAAGTGACGTACGTGACCATCAGCGAGGGCACCGACCTCAACGTCGTGGGACGCGGCGATGCCCAGGCGCACGTCGTATGGCCAGACCGGGGCATCACGTGCGACTTCTGGAACGCCCGCGACCAGCACCTGTCGCTCAAGAACAACGTCGGCCCCGCCGTCACCTTGGCGGTCCACGACGACGCCTACTCCAACACCATCGTCATTACGGAGGTCTCATCATGATCCGCCGACGCCCTGTGCAACGCCTGACGTCCATGCTCGTGGGAGCCACCATCGCGGCCCTAGGAGCGATCACCATCGCCGTGTTGTCCGGCAAGAGCATCGACGTGGAACTCGTCTGGATCATCGGCCTGGCGGCGGTCGGCGGCTGGCTGTTGCTGACCGCCGTCATCGCTGGCATGCGCGGCGACAACACCACCCGGACGCCCAGTCTCGGCACTGACCACGGCGAACCGCGCGACCTCTCCGAGGCGGCCTCAGGGAACTAGCAGCGCTGCTGCCCGCTCACTCCCACTCGTCCGCTCACGCGGCCGAGTGCCACCCTGCCACACCCGAGTGTCCGTAGCCTTCGGCTACTCCCACTCGTCCGCTCACGCGGCCGAGTGCCACCCTGCCACACCCGAGTGTCCGTAGCCTTCGGCTACTCCCACTCGATCGTGCCGGGAGGCTTGCTCGTGACGTCCAGCACCACGCGATTGACCTCCGCCACCTCGTTGGTGATGCGGTTGGAAATGTGGGCCAACACGTCGTAGGGAACACGGGTCCAGTCGGCGGTCATCGCGTCCTCTGAAGAGACGGGGCGCAGCACCACCGGGTGGCCATAGGTGCGGCCGTCGCCCTGCACTCCCACGGAGCGGACATCGGCAAGCAGCACCACGGGGCACTGCCAGATGTCGCGATCGAGCCCTGCCGTGGACAGTTCCTCACGCGCGATGGCGTCGGCCGCCCTCAGGATCTCTAGCCGGGCGGCCGACACCGCGCCGATGATCCTGATGCCCAGTCCGGGGCCGGGGAAAGGCTGGCGCCACACGATCTCTTCCGGAAGGCCGAGCTCGAGCCCCACGGCGCGGACCTCGTCCTTGAACAGCGCGCGCAGCGGTTCGACCAGGTCAAACTTGAGGTCGTCCGGCAACCCGCCGACGTTGTGATGGCTCTTGATGTTGGCGGCGCCTTCGCCGCCACCCGACTCCACGACATCGGGGTACAGCGTGCCCTGCACCAGGAAGCGAACCTCCTCGCCCAGCCCCGCATCGTGCACGAGTTTGCGTGCCTCGGCCTCGAACGATCGAATGAACTCGCGGCCGATGATCTTGCGCTTGGTTTCGGGATCCGTGACGCCAGCGAGTGCGTCGAGGAACCGGTCGCGTTCATCCGCCACCACCAGCCGTACCCCCGTCGCCGCGACAAAGTCGCGCTCGACTTGCTCGGCTTCACCCTGGCGCAGCAGGCCGTGGTCCACGAAGACGCACGTCAGCTGGTCACCCACGGCCTTCTGGACGATGGCCGCAGCGACGGCGGAGTCGACGCCGCCGGACAGTCCGCAGATCACATGGCCGGAGCCCACCTGCGCGCGGATTCGCTCGACCTGTTCGTCGATCACACTCGAGCTTGTCCAGTCGGGGGCCAGCCCCGCCACGCGGTACAGAAAGTTCTCCAGCGCCGCCTGCCCCAACGGCGTGTGCTTGACCTCGGGGTGCCACTGCACCCCGGCGAGGCGGCGCTCCGCGTCCTCGAATGCGGCAACCGGAGCGCCTTCCGTGGACGCGAGCACCGCGAAACCCGAGGGTGCTCGCAGCACGGAGTCGCCGTGACTCATCCACACGGTTTGCACGTCGGGGCTGCCCGACAGGGTGACGCCGACGTCGGACACCGCTGCGGCCGTGCGGCCGTACTCGCGCAGACCCGTCTTCGCGACCGTCCCTCCGAGTGCTTGCGCCATCAACTGGAAGCCGTAGCAAATGCCCATCACGGGCACGCCGGCGCCGTAGATCGCGGGGTCGACGGTGGGTGCGCCCTCCTCGTAGACGGAGGACGGGCCGCCGGACAGGATAATCGCGGCGGGATTCTTCGAGAGCATGTCGGCGGCACTCATCGAGTGAGGCACGATCTCGGAGTACAGGTTCGCCTCGCGCACACGGCGCGCGATCAGCTGAGCATATTGGGCGCCGCAGTCAACGACGAGGACGGGGCGATGCGCGGTAGTCACGGGTTAAGGCTAGCGGCCACTTCGCGGGAAATCCGGCGCTCCATCACGAAGGACATGCCCGGGACCACCCCGCCGAGGACCATCGTGACGAGGCGACCAAACGCCCACTTCATGCGCATCCACAGAAAGGCGCACGCCGCGACGTAGACGATGAAGATCCAGCCATGGATGATGCCGACGAGCGTCGCGAAGCTCCAGAAGCCCTCGCTGTCCCAACCGACCGCGAGACCGATGTACTTGACGAGCGTCACCGCGGTCAACAGCAGCAGGAACGAGCCGGTGATGTACGCCATGACCCGGTAACGGGTGAGCGTGCCGTTCAGGGGGGATTCGATGGTCACTCGGTCTCCTTTTCGGCGTCTGTTACGCGACCATTGTCGCGTATCCATCGGACGGCCAGGGCCGCGCCAAACCCGCCAAAGAGCCACCACTCGGCCGCGTACGTGAGGGAGCGAATGTCGAGGCGACTACGATCCGCGGGCGCCGGCATCGGATTCCAGCCCGCCGCTGGCGTGTCTGCCACCACCAGGTACGAGTACACGGGGGCGGGCCACTCCTGCGCCAGTGCCGCGGTCGCCATGGAACCCACCCAGATGGCCGAGCCGACCGGCTCGAGGTCTGGGGGCGCAAGGTAGCCTTCCCCACCCCGCACATAGCCGGACACCCTCGCCTCGCCACCGGCGCGCGGCACGGCGGCCACGTCGGCGACCTCGACGGCAGGCTGCCATCCCATCAGTACCGGCAGCGTCGCTGCCTGACCGGTTCCCGTCAGCGCAGCGGGAACGAACAGCGGCATGACAAGCAGCACCGCGTCGGTGCCGTCGACTTCCTTGCCGGGCACCAGTGCGACCGCGGCGTCAGCCCACGTTCCCGTGACCTCCACCAACCGTCCCTCGCCGCGTCCTGGCTGCGCCGGGCGCATCACGTCGGCCAACGGCGCGGGCGGGTCCGGCTCGGTGGCGGACGCCTGCTGGTGCGCGCGATCCCATTGCCACGTGCCCAGCAGCCCGCCGATGATGAGGGCGGCCGCTCCGAGCAGACCTGCCGTGGCAACCGCGGCCCACCGCACGTCACGCGAGCGACGGCGCGTGCCCTGAGGGCCGCCTTCGGCGGTTGTCACGGAAAGACTCCTTCGCGGGCGCTACGCGGCAGCGGTCTCGAAAGGGCGCGAGCGCACCACGTTGCGCCCCTCCACCTTGGCATCGTAGGGCGCATCGTCTGCCTATGGTGACGCGCGCCCCGAACGCGCCTGGTCTCAAGGTCCCGGCCAAGACGTGGAATGCTTAGGGGGTGACACGTAGCATCTACATCGCATCCGTCGAGGGAGATACGGGCAAGTCAACGATCGCCCTCGGCATCACCGCGCTCCTCGCGCGCACCGTCACGAAGGTGGGTATCTTCAGGCCCGTCGCGCGCGTCTCGACCGGATCCGACTACGTCCTGCGGCTCCTCCTGGGCTACGACGGCGTCGACCTGGACTACGACGAGTGCGTGGGCGTCACCTACGAGGAGATCCACGCGGACCCCGAAGCGGCCCTCTCGCGCATCGTGACGCGCTACCACGAGGTCGCGCGCAAGTGCGATGCCGTCGTGATCGTCGGCACCGACTACACGGACGTCGCGGGTCCGGCGGAGTTTGAGCTGAACGCCAAGGTCGCCGCGAACCTGGGCGCGCCCGTCGCGCTCGTGATCCGCGGCGCCGACCGCTCGCCATCCGACATTGCGGACGTGCTCGTGCAGGCACGCAGCACCATGGAGGACCATCACGCGAAGGTGGTCGCCGTCTTCGCGAACCGATGTGAGCCCAACGACGTCGAAGCCATCCGGAAAGCCCTTCCCGCAGACATTGGCGTTGCGGCGCTCCCCGAAGAGCCACTGCTGTACGCGCCGACGCTCGGGGCACTGCGCGACGCCATCGACGGCGAGATGATCGCGGGAGATGAGGCTCTCCTGTCGCGCGAGGTGCGCGCCATCTCGATCGGCGCCATGACGGTGGAGCACCTGCTGGACCGTCTCGAAGAGGGCGCCCTCATCATCGCCCCCGGCGACAGGTCCGACACCCTGCTCGCCGCGCTGACGGCACACTCCGCCACGGGATTCCCCGCGCTGGCCGGCATCGTGGTCAACGGCGGCTTCCTGCCGCCCCCGTCGGTCCAGCGCCTCCTCGACGGCTTGGGTCCCACCCTGCCGATCATCGCGACCAAGCTGGGCACGTTTGAGACGGCGCAGCGGTGTTGGAACACCCGCGGCCGCTTGTCTCGCGAGTCCGTCCTCAAGGTCGACATGGCGCTCAGCATGTTTGAGAACTACGTCGATGGTTCACAGCTCACGGATCGACTGAACCTGGCGGAAACCGACGTGGTGACGCCGCTGATGTTCGAGTACGCCTTACTCGACAGGGCACGCACCAAACGCCAGCGCATCGTCCTTCCCGAAGGCGAAGACGATCGCATTCTTCGCGCTGCGGGCACCCTGCTGACCCGCAACGTGGTGGATCTCACCATCTTGGGCGATCCGGCCGCGATCACGACGAGGGCCGGAGAACTGGGCATCGACCTGTCCGCGGCGCAACTGCTGTCACCGTCGGACCCCGAGCACGTCGACCGCTTCGCCGCCGAGTACTACGAGATGCGCAAGCACAAGGGCATGACCCCTGAGGCGGCGCGCGACCGGGTCCAGGACGTCAGTTACTTCGGCACCATGATGGTGGAGCTCGGGCTCGCGGACGGCATGGTGTCAGGGGCGGCGCACACCACGGCCCACACCATCGTGCCGTCGTTCCAGATCATCAAGACGAAGCCGGGTGTCTCGGTCGTGTCGTCGGTATTCCTCATGTGTCTCGCCGACCGCGTCCTCGTCTACGGCGACTGCGCGGTGAACCCCGACCCCACGGCCGAACAGCTCGCCGACATCGCCATCTCGTCCGCCGAGACGGCGCAGCAGTTCAACATTGAGCCCCGCATCGCCATGCTGTCGTATTCGACCGGCGAGTCCGGAACGGGATCCGATGTCGACAAGGTCCGCGAGGCCACCCGGTTGGTGCGCGAGCGGCGCCCGGATCTGCTGATCGACGGGCCGATTCAATATGACGCCGCAGTGGAACCGTCGGTCGCCAGGTCGAAGGCACCCAACTCCCCGGTGGCCGGACGCGCAACCGTGCTGATCTTCCCCGACCTCAACACGGGAAACAACACCTACAAGGCCGTGCAACGTAGCGCAGGCGCGGTTGCCGTTGGCCCGGTCCTGCAGGGTCTCAGGAAGCCCGTCAACGACCTCAGCCGCGGTGCACTGATCCAGGACATCGTCAATACCGTGGCCATCACGGCCATTCAGGCACAGCAGATGAGCGCGGACAACGCGGCGGAGGGATAACCCCAGTGGCAGTGAACTACATCGGATTGGCACTCGTCCTCAACTGTGGCTCGAGTTCCGTCAAGTATCAGGTGGTCGACACCACCCTTGACGCGCCCCTCGCGTCCGGGCTGATCGAGCGCGTAACGGACCACGGCCTCGCGATCCGCGAGGTGATTGAACGCCTCGGCGCTCCAGAGTCCGGCATCGACCTCAGTCAGATCAGCGCCGTGGGTCACCGCGTTCTGCACGGCGGCGAGGAGTTCTCCGCCCCCACCATCATCGACGACGAGGTGGAGCGCAAGATCGCACTGCTGGCGCCGCTCGGTCCGCTCCACATCCCGGCAAACCTGGCGGGCATCACCGCCGCCCGTCAGGCGTTCCCCCACACGCCTCACGTGGCCAACTTCGACACCGCGTTCTTCCAGACCATGTCCGAAGCCGCGTATACGTACGCGATCGACAGGAACGTCGCGGCCGAGAACGCGATTCGGAAGTACGGATTCCACGGCACCAGCTACGCATACCTGGCTCACGAGGCACCGCGGGTCATGGGAAAGCGCCCCGACGAGGTCAACATCATCGCCCTGCACCTGGGCAACGGAGCCTCCGCGTGCGCCATGCGCGCCGGGCGAGCGATCGACACGTCGATGGGCCTCACCCCACTCGCGGGCCTCGTGATGGGCACCAGGACCGGCGACATTGACCCCGCCATCGCATTCCACCTGGGCCGCAGCGCCGGAATGACGCTCGACGAGATCGACCACCTCTTCAACCGCCAGTCGGGGATGCTGGGCCTCACCGGCTACTCGGACATGCGGGATGTCGAAAAGGCCGCAGCCGACGGCGACCACGACGCCCAACTGGGCCTCGAGATCTACTGCCGCCGCATCCGCGGCTACGTGGGTCAGTACTACGCGCAATTGGGTCACCTCGACGCGATCGTGTTCACCGCGGGCGTGGGCGAAAACTCCGACGTGGTGCGTCTGCAGTCACTCGTGGGCTTGAGTGAATTGGGCATCATCATCGACCCCGAACGCAATGCTGGCCGAAAGAAGCAGGCCGCGTTGGTCAGCGCGGACGAGTCCGCTGTCGAGGTCTGGGTAGTCCCAACGAACGAGGAACGCGAGATCGCACTCCAGTCGATCGCGGCCGTCTCGTAGGACACCCCAAGCGGGAGGCGACCTCCGCTGACCGCCCGCGACGCCGAGGGTTTCGACGGCGCGGTGCATCACGTGGGGCCCGTCTTGGCAAAGTTGCTCATCACACGCCGTTGTTGGCCGATAAGCACACTGACACGCAAGCGAGCCGCGTGGGCACCTGTGACCGCGCGGCTGGAGTGAGGCGAGAGGACAACATGGCGACAACGTCGAGTTGGGTGGCGCACGCATCTCGCGAGCCCAACGCCGGGATGATTCGTGCTCTTCACGAGTGGATCGATGACTCGGTGAGACTCGCTGCCGCCACACCCGGATCCTGCCCGTTCTTGGCTGATGCGGTCTTCGCCGGAATCGTTGCCCATACCGACAGGGCGCTCCACAAGCGCCGTCAGCGCCCAACGTTCCTGTCCTCTCACCCATGCGGATTGCAGTCCCTCGCGGCTCACGGCCTACGCCCCATGTGCGACGTGATCGACCACGACGAATTCGGCCCCGAAGAGTTGCTGGTCGAGCACACTGGGGGCACGTCCACGTTGGCCGAAGCCATCGCGAGCGCGGCCGGGGCCGACATGTCGGCCTTCGTTCCCGTCTTCACCGAGTCCGAGTTCATGGACGCCGATCTGTTCCACCTGCACAACGCGCAGCTTCTCAATCCGCGCCACGGAGGCGTCGTGATCCCGTTCATGATCGTTCCCGTCGGAGACTCGGAGCAGGAAACGCAGGACCGTGAGGACATCGTCCGTGCAATGGGTTTCACCAGCTATACCTTCGAATGCGATTGGGATGACTTCACGCTGGAGGATCACACGCGCCTGGCGCTTTTGATGGAAGATGTCCTTGACGAGATCGTTCAGATCAAGTCGGACGCGGAGGCGAGGCTACTCAGCCGTCCGCCGCTGTGGCCGCTCGTCGAGATGCGTGCAAGCCCCGGTGAGGGGTTCAGGTGAGGTCCACCGCGCACTGTCTGCTGAGCCGCACGCACGAGGTAGGTGACTTGACATGAAAACTCCCATCTCCAGTTGGGTCACGCACGCGGGCCGCGAGCCTGCGGAGGTAGTGGTGAACGCGATGGACGAGTGGTGGCGCAACACTCGCACACCACGCGCGGCTGAGGTGCCGTGCCATTGGCGCCGCGACGCGTTGCACTCACTGGTGCTTGTCCACGTCGACCGCGCCGCACACAAACGCCGCCACCAGCCCACCTTCGTCTCCGCGGCCCCGTGCGACTCTCCCGGCGAGGATCACGGCCTGACGCCCATGAGCGCGATTGTCCGGGATGACACGTATGGGCCCCAACCTGTGCGCATCGTCCACGCGAACCCCGAATCGGCGGTCGGCCGCGCGATCACCATGGTCAGGGGTGAAGAGGGCACGTTGGCCGTGGCCCTCGCGACCGAGACGGAATTCGACGACGCCGACTTCTTTGACGCGCATCGCGCCTCGCTCGTCAACCCCCTGCGGGACGGAGTGGCGCTAGCGATCATTCACGCGGAACTGCAGGGTCCGGAGGCGGCACACCAGGTGATGGAGCGGGAGGACCTGCTGCGTGCGGCGGGCTACGCGGCCTACACGATCGACCTCGACGGCGACGACGACGACCACACGGTGCACCGCCATCTCGCCGGGCTGCTCGAGGACGTCTTTGACGAAGTCGCGGGCATCAAAGCCGACGCCGCCGCCCGTGTCCTGTCGAGCACTCCGCTGTGGCCGGCATTGGTGATTCGCACCTTCCCCCTGTGGCGGCAGAGGCACAGCGCACTCACCGCACATGCTGCCGAACTTCCCCTGAAGAGAAGCCGCTAGCGTCGAGCCACGCGCGTAGCGAGCGGACGCTCGCGCTGGCCGCGCTCGACACCGCCAAGCGCCATCGCCCTGAGCTGCGCCCCAAGCAGATGCCGAGGGTGTGCAGGTCCGATGCGGCAAGGGTATCCGCGGCGACGTTGACGGACGTGCCCCTGTGGCCCCACCGCAGTCGAATCGGGGGCGCCAGAACGTCTACCCTTGGCGGGTGGCACATCTGATCGGCGCAGAGGGTCTCGGCGTCGATTTCGGCACCGGCCCCGTTCTCGACGGTGTCACGCTCGGCCTGGAAGACGGCGATCGCATCGGCGTCGTCGGCGCCAACGGCGCCGGCAAGTCCACCCTCATCTCCGTCTTGGCTGGCCTCAGGCCCGCGCACGCCGGTCGCGTGACGCGCGCCACGGGCGTGCGCGTCGGCGTGGTCGACCAAGGGGACGCCTTTACGCCGGGTGCCACCGTGCTCGACGCGATCGTTGGCGACGCGGCGAGGCACGAGTGGGCCGGCGACCCACGGGTTCGGGACATCATGGCTGGCCTGGTCCCGGATCTGGACGCCGATGCCCTCGTGGGTTCGCTGTCGGGCGGACAACGTCGCCGCGTCGCGTTGGCGCGCACGCTCGTGGACGACGACGACGTGCTGGTGCTCGACGAGCCCACGAATCACCTGGATATCGACGGCGTCGCGTGGCTGGCATCGCACCTGCGGCGCCGGTGGGCCACCAACCGGGGCGCGCTCCTGGTGGTGACCCACGACCGCTGGTTCCTCGACGAGGTCACCTCGCGCACCTGGGAAGTGGTCGACGCCGGGGTCGAGCAATACGAGGGCGGCTACGCCGAGTACATTCTCCAACGCCTGGAACGCAACCGCATCTCCGCCGTGACGGAGCAGCGTCGGCAGAACCTGCTGCGCAAGGAACTCGCCTGGCTGCACCGCGGCGCGAAGGCACGCAGCACCAAGCCCAAGTTCCGCATCGACGCGGCGAATGCGCTCATCGCGGACGTGCCCGAAGTGCGCGACCCCATCAAGCTTCAGCGCATGACCGCCGCCCGACTCGGCAAGGAGGTCGTGAGCCTCATCAACACTCACGTCACCTACCCTGGCCCGCCGCCCATGGAGGTGCTGAAGGACGTGACCTGGCTCATCGGGCCGGGCGAGCGCACCGGGATTCTGGGCCCCAACGGCGCCGGAAAGTCGACGCTGTTGAAACTGATCACGGGTGAGGTCCAGGCGACGCAGGGCTACGTCAAGCGCGGCTTGACCGTCAAGGTCGCCGCGCTGTCGCAGCACCTCGTGGAGCTCGACGAATGGGCGGGTCACAGGGTCGCCACCGTGCTCAGGCAGTATTCGTCCATCAAGCTCGCCGACGGCACCGAGCTCACGCCCGGCCAATTGCTGGAGCGGGTGGGCTTCAATCCCTCCCAACTCAAGACCCAGGTGAGCGCGTTGTCCGGGGGTCAGCGTCGTCGGCTGCAGCTACTGGTGGTGCTGCTCAGCGAGCCGAACGTGCTTGTGCTCGACGAGCCCACCAACGACCTCGACACGGACATGCTCGCGGCGCTCGAGGACCTGCTCGACTCGTGGCCGGGAACGCTCATTGTGGTAAGCCACGACCGGTACCTGATGGAGCGCGTCACGGACCAGCAGTACGCGGTGATGGACGGCGGCCTGCGGCACCTGCCCGGCGGCATCGACGAGTACATTTCGCTCGCGCAAGGCATGTCCCGCGTCGGCGGCGGCGTGGGCACGTTCGGGCCCGATGCTGCCGACGGCGGCGGCGCGTCGCCCTCCCCCGCCGACGCTGCGAACCTTTCGGATACTGGACGCGCGGGCGCAAGCGCCAGTGAGGCCGGTAGAGAGGGCGCGTCGACTGCGACGCCGGTTCGTAGCGTCAACGGTGCGGCGCTATCGGGCGCGGGCCTGAGAGCGGCGCAGAAGGAACTGGCGGCAGTCGAGCGGCGGCTCAAGAAGGTTCTTCAGCAGAAGGCAGAGCTCGACACCAGGATGTCGGCTCACGACCCGACGGACTACCCGGGACTCGCCGCCCTCGCGGCGCGACTTCCTGTGCTCGACGCCAAGGCGACCGAGCTCGAGGAGCGGTGGCTCGAACTGAGCGAGGCCCTCGGCTAGCTGCCGCCTGAACGCGACCCCCACCTGCGCCCAGACCACTGCGAACTCACCTCCGTCCCGATCGCGGTGAGTGTTGAGATGGCCCTCGTGACGGGCCACACCACCTCACGGATTCGTTCGCCACGTGGCATGCGGGCAAGTACCCCACAAGGAGGAGGTCGGTGTGCCGCCGCACCCTTGGAGCTACCACCCTGCCGACATCGCAAGCAGCGAAGACGTCGCGGCCATCGACCGGTGGTGGCGCGCCACCACCTACCTGAGCGTCGGCCAGATCTACCTGCTCGACAACCCCGTGCTACGCGAGCCGCTTCGCCGCGATCACGTGAAGCCGCGCCTGGTGGGCCACTGGGGAACCACCGCCGGCCTGCGTTCGCGCGACTACGTGAACGTGGTGGTCGCCGGCAAGCAGCCGCAGGCCTCATGGCTCACCATGAACGAGGCGATCGACCACTGCACGCGCGGCATCGGCATCTGGGGCTTCGCGTCCACCGTGCCGCTGGGCGAGAAACCCGACGCCGTGATGGGCGCCGCGGGCGATGTGCCCACACTCGAAGTCCTGGCGGCTATCGACATCATCCGCAAGGAACTTCCGCGCCTCAAGGTGCGCATGATCAACGTGGTTGACCTCATGCGGTTGCAACCCGAGAAGGAGCACCCCCGCGGCCTATCCGACCGGGACTTCGATCAGCTGTTCACCACGGACAAGCCCATCATCTTCAATGACCACGGCTACCCGTGGCTCATCCACCGGCTCACCCACCGCAGGACCGGCCACGCCAACCTGCACGCGCGCGGCTACAAGGAAGAGGGCACCACCACCCCGTTCGACATCGCGATGATGAATGATATTGACAGGTATCACCTGGTAATCGACGTCATCGACCGGGTTCCCGGGCTGGGAACTCGCGCGGCGTCACTGCGTCAGAAGCTGTTCGACATGCGCCTGGGGGCCCGCCGTGATGCCCGCGAATTCGGCGAAGATCAGCCGCAAGTGGCGGATTGGGTCTGGCCAGACGCCCGCGGTTTGGTTGACAATGCTGTGGACGCTGTCGCCGCCACCGGCGGTGACAACAAGTAGGTGGCGCGATGCTGGCGTTCGATGCCGGGCCCACGGTGGTGAGGTTCGTGTCACGTGGGTACGTGGGCTCGTATTTTCGAGCCCTGGATCAATGTGCCAGGGGTCCGTCGTTTGACGGTGCTGCGACGTCCGTAAGTAGCCCTCGGGCAACGCACCGCTCATGAGTTGAGCGTTCTTGCTGAAAGAAGTCTGTTCCGCTTGCGGTCAGGGCCCTGTCATCATGACCGGGTGACCCGATGACGCAGACTCGTAAGCCGCCAGCACCAGTTGCAGAGTGCGGTAGCCGACGTCCCCGTCGGGCTGTGCGGAGCGTCCGGACCGCACGCACGACAGGAACTCATCGAGCATAAGTGCGTCCAAGTTCACGCCGACCGCATCCCAACGAAGGCCCCCGCTGCGGTCATCGAAGACCTCGACGTTCTCCGCGAAGGCATCAAGCCGTGCGCTGCCTAGGTCTCCTTCAACGGCCAACGTCAAACCGCCCCAGCTGGGGTAACTCGAGGGGGCACTCCAACTGCAGTCAATGGTGGCTACGGTGCCGTTGGCGTACGTCATCGCCAAAAGCCCGCCGGTCTCGACCGACACCTCATCGGCGTGAATGACCCGGTTTACCTGGGCATAGACCTGTTCTGGACTGACATTCAGCAGATTGTCGAGAAGGTCGGCGACGTGAACGGTATGGTCCATCAAGGCGCCGCCACCCGCAAGTTCGGGATCGAGGAACCAGCGCCGCGAGGCGAGGGGAGCCTGGCCGTTGTTGGTACCGGTGATGGCCAGTATCCGACCAAGATCACCGCGCTGAATGGCTTCCCGCATGGCACAGAAGCCGGGATGGAACCGCACTGGGTATGCAACCATGAGAATGACGTTGGCTTGCGCGCACGCGCGCAGCATCGCCTCTGCGTCGTCGAGCCGCGTTGCTAAGGGCTTCTCACACAACACGTGGACCCCGGCCTCCGCCGCCTGCTCCACCACGTCTCGGTGACGCGAATTTTCCGTGCAGACGACGACGGCGTCCAGGCCCTCGGAAAACATCGCGTCATAAGAAGGCACGAGTCTCACCCCGAGTTCGGTCGCCAGCGACGCTCCGCGCACTTCATCGGGGGGTGCTGTCAGTGCGTCGGGATCGGTCGCCACAAGCTCAACGTCAGCTCGGTCACGCAGGATCGCCGCGTAGCTGGAAGCGTGCACGTGGGCGAAGGACGCGATCCCTACTCGAAGCTTCTTCACAGGACACCTTCCTCAAGTCGCACGGGCAGGCCGGTCTCAGCTGACCTGGATGCGGCGGACGCAATGGCAAGAGCGGCCAAACTATCTGCAGCTGTAATGCGCGGCGTCGGTCCGCCCGAACATGACGCCAAGAACTCCCCGAGTTCAGCGACAAAAGGTGAGCGTCCACGTGGCCCCAATGGGATCAGTTCACCGCGCGCCGGGCTGGCTCCCGGTATGGACCACGAGAGCGACTCGGCTTCGGTACTCGAGTGTCGCAGTAGCCCGTGGGCGCCGGCGATGGAAAAGGATGTCCGGAATTTCTCTTCTGGATGTCCCCATCCGCCCACGAGATGAGTCAGCGCACCGCTGCTGTGCGTCAGGACGGCGATGCCGATCGTCGGACCGGGGGCTGAGCCGACCACCGACGCATAGACCTGAGTCACGTCGCCAGCAATCCATCGGGCAAAATCAAAGTCGTGAATCATCTGGTCAATCAAAATGCCTCCCGACTTCGCGGACTCGGCGAACCACGACCGCTCGGGCCGGGCTCCACGACGAGTGAGTCGCAGGACCGCGGGCGCGCCTATCCTGCCGGCGTCAACGGCCGTCTTCGCCGCTACGTACTCCGGGAAGTAACGCACTACGTGACCGGGGTGCAATTGAACGCCGGCTGCGGCACAGGCCTCAATCATCTCAACCGCCTCATGGCGAGTGTGTGAGAGTGGCTTCTCGCAGATGACGTGCCGGCCGGCCGCAGCGGCGGAAAGCACAATATCGTGGTGGGTAAACGTGGGCGTACAGACATCGACGACGTCGCACTGCCCAAGAAGTTCGTCAAGGTGCGCCACACTGCGCGCGCCATATTGACGTGCCGCCGCCGCGGCACCCTCGTCTGAGTGCACAACGACGGGAACGCCGAGATATCGCCACGCAGCCAGATGGGGGTGCGCAATTCCCCCTGCCCCGACCACGCCGACGGTCAACGGTTGAGTCGAAGTCATCCTTTCACCGCCCCTTCAAGCATGCCGCTGATGAACTTCCGTTGGAACACCAGGTACGTCAAGAGGATCGGAAGGATGACGATCAGCGTGCCCGCTGCCAGGACGGGGATGTCGCTTGAGTGCTGACCAACGAAGAAACCGAGCCCAGCGGGGGCTGTGCGTTGGTTCGGATCTTGGATCAGTACGAGCACCAGGAGGAACTGGTTCCACGACCACATGAAGAACAAGACCGCCATGGTCGACAATGCGGGCACAGAGATCGGCAGCAGTACACGGCGTAGCGTCACCATGGGCGTGGCGCCGTCGAGTTCAGCGGCCTCGATGATTTCACGCGGGGTTGACAGGAAGTGGGTTCGCATCCAGAAAATGCCGAATGGCATGAAGAGCCCGCACTCCGCCAGGATCACGGCCCACGGGGTATTGGTCAGTCCGATCCCACGCAGGTCGAAATAGAGCGGGATGACGATCAACTCGACGGGAAGCGTGAGGCCGAGCAGAAACACCACGAAGATGGCTGAACGACCGGGCACCTTCAGCGTCGCGAGGGCGTATGCGGCAAGCGTCGCGGATATCACCGAGATCGGGACGACTGCGGCACAGATCTTGATGCTCGACCACAGGAGGTTTCCGAATGAAGCGGTCGTCCACGCCGCACCGAAACTCTCGAAACTCGGCTCCTGAGGTATTGAGATTCCGGATACCAAGGTACCGGGCGGTTGAAGCGCCGCCAGAAAGATGCTCACGAAGGGCAGGAGCGTGATCACGGCCATAGCCGTCATGACGGCGTAGGCAACAACACTGCTGGAGTGACTCGGCTTCACTTCGTCTCCCGGGTCAGACGTTGTATGAACAGAACGATGGTGACGATCAGTGCGGTGAGGGTGACAGCAAGTGCGGAGGCGACTCCCACTTGGCCATCAGTGAAGGCCAGACGGTATACCAGCAGGCCCGGGACGGTGGTGGTGTTGCCAGGCGATCCATTCGTTGTCACGTAGACAATGTCGAAGCTGGCGAGCGCGGCAACCACCGTGATCGTCAAAGCAACCGCGATCTCGCCACGCAGTGCGGGTAGCGTGACAGCGAAGAACTCGCGTACAGCTCCTGCGCCATCCATCCGAGCCGCCTCGTAGAGCGAATTGTCGATCTTCTGTGCTCCGCTGAGGAAGAGCACAAAGCAGAGACCTGACAGCGCCCATGTGCCGATCAACCCCACCGCAGGCAATGCGAGCGTGAAGTTGCCCAACCACGCCTGTGTGATCGAGTCGAGTCCCACGGCCCTCAGGATCTGGTTGACCGCCCCATTCTCGGTGTACATCCATCGCCACGTGATGCCAACCGCCACCATCGGCACGACCTGAGGAAGGAAGAAGACAACCCTGTAGAACGTCATGCCACGTCGACGATGTCGCCCAAGAATGGCGGCCATGAGTAGTCCGACGGCGATCGAGAACCCCGAAAAGAAGACCACCAGGACAAATGCGTGCACCACGGCGCCCCGGAGCAGAGGATTTTCCGCGACGGCCCGGTAGTTGTCCACTCCAGCCCACGTCCCCACCGTCACTCCGTCCCAGCGAAATAGCGACAGCCACAGTGTGTGCATACCGGGAACGAGCACGAACAGCAGGTACAGCGTCCCTGCGGGCGCGAGGTACGCGAATCCGATCCAGCGAGGTCGACGCACCCGCCGCGCAGCGCCTGGGCGGCGTGACGAGACCCGTGTGGGGGTCTCGTCACGCCGCCCTTGGACGACGCCGTCGGCGTCAGCCGCCATGATAGGCAGTCCACACCTTCTGCAGCGATTCCAAGAACTCCTTCGGCTCCATGCGACCGGCGACAACCTGCTGCAAGCCTGAGGTCAGACTGTCGAGCATTGCGGGCGCGGCGAAGTCAGGGAAGGGAGTCAGCCCGTCATCGGAGACGATCGTCTCGTTCGCTGCCTTGAGGTCGGCCTGAATGCCGGTGGCCGGAGGAGCGGCCTTCGCGTTCGGAGGAAGGAACCCCCCGTTGCTTTCGATGACGGCGGCCTCGGGGCTGCTCAGGAAGTCGAGGAACGCGGCTGCAGCGGCCTGATTCTCGCTCTTCGAGGAGATCATGTACGAGACGCTGAACCCGGTACCGACTGCCTTGTTGCTGTTGGAGTTCGGAGGGAAGACCGTGAATCCGACATTGTCGCCCATCGTCTCTCCGATAGCAGCAGCGTCCCAGTTGCCGTCGACGAGGAACAGTCCATCGCCCTTCGCGAACGCCACAGCAGAGTCGGCCTCGGTCGTGCCGTTCGCCGACTCGGGGAAGTACCCCTTCTTCGCCCAGTCGGCAAACAGGGTGGTCGCGGCGATAGCGTCGGCAGTCACGATGTCAGCCCCCCCTTTGCCGTTGATCCAGTCACGCCAGTCGGAAGTGTTCGTCATGGAGTTCATGAGACCCGCCCAGGCGTGGAGCGAGCCATAGTCGAGTCCGCCCAGCGACAAACCGGTGATACCAGCGGCTTTAGCCTTCTCGAGATCGACAGTGAGTTCGTCGACCGACGTTGGCGGCGCGCTGATGCCAGCCTGCTCCATCAAGTCCTTGTTGTAGTAAAGACCCACCAAAGAGAGTCCACCTGGAACCGCGATCAGGCTGCCGGTTCCCAGGATCTTGCCGGTCTCGTCGACCCGCAGCATGTCAAGCGCGGACTTGGGGAATTTCGTGTCCCAGCCGTACGCATTCTCGTAATCTGTCAGGTCAACGACGAGTCCGGCCGCTGACAGATCCTTGAGCGCCGCGTTGTACTGCGCAATGTCCGGTGCGGAGTCCGAGCTCATCGAGAGCCTGAGGGACTTGACGTAGTCGGCGAACTGAGTGAACTGGGTCTCGATCGTCACTTGGGGGTACTTCTCGTGGAAGGCAGCCGCGAGCGCGTCGGTCATCTCGGGATTGTCAGTGAACGCCAGCGTGAGCGTGACCGGGTCGCTGGGAACCGCCGTCGACACCTCCCCCCCAGTCGCAGAAGACTGGTCAGATGGGGTGGGTTTGGCCGTTCCGGGGGTACAGCCCGCAATCAGCAGTGCGATACCTATCGTTCCAGCGGCCACGAACTTGGCCTTGCGAGACGCCATTGTCATCTGAATACCTTTCGTCGACCCCACCGTCGGAGTGGGCGTTGTGTTTGTGATAGACCCAAACAAACCAGCCTTCAGCACTCGGTGTCAAGCGTCGATACGAGAAAGTTATGCTTTCACACTTGAATACGTTCAAAAAAGGTAGGGTTCACTACATAGTGGTCGAGCAAGCCGACAACGATGTAGCGTAAGGGAAGGAAACTGATGTGTTGTGAGAGACTGCTCGCATGACCCCGACCAGGCCCGGTAGCGCGACTCCCCCGGAAAGGTCGGGGGAATCGCGTCCATTGCGGGCCGGTCTCCTGTCGTCGTCGGACGTTGGCACGGCAAACAGGGCCCGGGTGCTTCAGGCCCTATTCGAGGGTGGACCTACATCCCGAGCCGATCTCGCTCGGGAGATCAACGTCCAGCGCGCAACTGTGAGCACCATCGTCTCTGGGCTCATGCAAGCTGGCGTGCTGGTGGAGGGAGAGGCTCAACCCCCGGCCGACGGGATCGGCAAGCCCGGTCGACCACTGTCGTTTGCTCCAGAAGCACTTCTCTGCGGGGCCGTGGCCGTTACCAGGGGCCGGGTCGAGACTGCCGTCGTCGACGCACGAGGCGTGCCGCTCGCTCGCAAGCAGGAACCGCTACCTGCGGGATGTTCCACCATTGAACTCGAGCAGCGGGTGCTTCGAGCTGCAGACGACGTGCTGGGTGACTATCGAGGGCGCCTCACTGGAGTGGGACTGACGGTACCGGCGCTCTGCGACCCCGAAGCGGGTCAAGTCCTCGTGTGCACGGCGGTGCCCGGACTCGTAGGTTCGGCTCTGCCTGCCGCGCTCTCGCGTCGCTTCGGCGCACCGGTCCGACTGGAACAAGACGTGCGCGCTTTCGCCATTGGGGAGAAATGGTTTGGACAGGGCCGAGGACGCAGTGACTTCGCGGCACTGCAGATCGACATCGGAGTCGGTGCGGGTGTCATGCTGCCTGGCCAACTGCTGGCAGGTGTTCGCGGCTACACAACGCAATTAGGGCACACCTGCGTGGACCGAGACGGTGACTGGTGCACGTGTGGGCTCCGCGGATGCTGGGAGACGGTGGCGTCGACTCGATGGCTTCGCGCAGAAAGCGTCCGACGTGGGATTCCCGGGGGGCACGAAACGACTCCTGGTCGGCTGGCGAAGCGGGCCGCGGCTGGAGACTCAGCGGCCCAGGAACTGCTGGACGTGTACGCAGACAACCTCGCGTTGGGGATGGCGAACCTGGTCCAACTCTTGTCACTTCGCGTGTTCATCCTGCATGGGAACGTCGTGCAAGCTGGCGAACCATTCCGCGCTGAGCTCCAGCGGCGAGTCATCGCCAGATCGATGCCCGCCTTAGCCGACGGCATCGAGGTGCTCTACTCGGAACTCGACCAAGATTCGGGCTTGCTCGGTGCCGCTGCGATGGTGCTCGCCAAACATCTTGGCGTGTCGCTGTAACTGCAGCACCTTGCGCAGCCGCTGTTCGGCATGCGTCTGGAGGCCCGCCGTGATGCACGCGAGTTTGGCGAAGATCAGCCGCAAGTGGCGGATTGGGTCTGGCCAGATGCCCGCGGTTTGGTTGACAATGCTGGGGACGCTGTGGCCGCCACCGGCGCTGACAGCGAGCAGGTTTTTCCCTTCCTGCGCGACGGGAGTATCCTCGCCTCGCCGTGCCCCGTTTCGGCGCTGCCCGTCAGGGTCACGGTCGCGCCCGTCGGCCACCGGGTAGCTCCACGAGGTCAAGCCCCGGGAAGTGGTGTAGCTCGATCCTTCGTTAGGCGGCGAGGGCGAGGGGCCCGGCGTCCACCTCCTCGGGGTTGGTGTCAGGGACGGTGGTGAGGCGGCAGCGGGCCAGGATCTCGAGTCCGAGGTAGCGTTTGGACTCGGTCCATTCGTCGGTTTGCTCGGCGAGGACGGCGCCGACGAGGCGGATGATGCTGTCACGGTTGGGGAAGATCCCGACGGCGTCGGTGCGACGGCGGATCTCTTTGTTCAGGCGTCGGTTCCCAGCCTCTCGTTCACCGCGTCCGCCGAGTACATCTCATCGATCGCCACCCGGGTCAAGCCGACCAGGGCGGCGTCTCCTCCGAGGCCGCCCGCGCGGATCTCGAGGTGGCGCGTGGCGCGCGGAAGCGACGCTGCGTACACCACGGAGCGGATAGTCGCGATCAGGGCTGGCGACACCATCGAACCGCTGATGACCAGGTGCGAAGGGTTCACCACGCCCACCACGGTGGCGAGCACCTTGCCGATCAGCTCCGCCGCGCGACGCTGTTCGGTCGTGGCCCGCAGGTCGCCCCTCTCCACGAAGTCATGAATCTGGCTCACGTCGGCAAGGGCCACTCCCTGCTCCGCGAGCCGCGCCATCACGGCCGCGCCCGAGGCCTCCGCCGCAAGACACCCGTGACGTCCGCACCGACACAGCGCGTCGCCGCCCACTTTGACGTGGCCGATGTCGCCGGCCCCGCCGTCGGCGCCACGAAAGATCCTGCCCTCGATCACCAGGCCAGCACCGATGTACGCCGAGGCCTTGACCAGCACCAGGGTGTGGTGGGGGTCCACGCCTTTGGCCTCGCCGAACGCCATCGCGTCGGCGTCGTTCTCCACAAAGACCGGCACGTCGAACGTCTCGCGCAGGGTATCGACGATGGGCCAGCCGGACCAGCCCGGCATGATCGGCGGGTCGTACAGCCGATGTGCCAGCGGATCCGTTGGCCCCGGTAGCGAGATCGCCGCAGCGATCACCCGCGCTTGGGCAATCCCCGCGGATTCCAGCGCCTGCATCCACGCGTCGCCCACCCGCTCCAGCGTGCGCTCGGGGCCCTCGTCCACTGCGGCGTCGAGCGCCAAGCGCGCGAGCACCTCGCCGTGAGGACCCATCACCGCGACGTCGCCGCCCACGACATCCAGGGCGGCGGCCAGCACCACCACGTCCGGCTCGAATACGAACACCGCTGCCCTGCGCCCACCGGTCGCGGAGCCGGTGCCCCGCTCGCGGACTATGCGGGCGGCCAGCAACTTCTCGAGACGGCGCGCGACGGTCACGCGCGACAGGCCCGTGGCCTCCAGCAACTCACCGCGCGTGGTCGCCTCTCCGCTGCGGATCAACGCCAGCGTCTCGCCGGGGCCTTGGCTCACACCGTTGTCCTAACCCTTGTCGGCACCAGCGGTAAGGCCCTCGGTGAGCCATCGCTCGGCGATGCCATACAAAAACACGATCGGCACGGTCAGCAGCACGCTGCCCGCCATCAAGATAGTACGGGACACCTCCTGCCCATCTGCCAGCCGCGTCAGGCCCAGCGACACGGTCCACAGATCGGGCTTGGCGGACAGGAACAGCAGCGCGAACAGGAACTCGTTCCACGCGATCATGAACGAGTACAGCGCGGTGGACATGATGGTGGGGGCGGCGAGCGGCACGGTGATGCGGCGCATGATCTGCCAGCGCGTCGCGCCGTCGATCATCGCTGCCTCGTCGATCGACTCGGGGATGCCCTCCATGTAGGAGCGCAGCATATGCACGGAGACCGGTACTGTCAGCGCGATGTACGCAATGGTCAGGCCGATGAGCGAAGAGCCGAGGCCCAGCACCTGGAAGCCCACGAACACGGGCACCGCGATGATGATCTGCGGGAACATGTACACGGCGATGAACATCGCGGACAGTTGGCGTCGTCCCATGAACGTGAAGCGCGTGATGGCGTACGACGCCGGCACCGCCAGGAGCATCGTCAGCGCCGTGGCTCCTGCGGCCACCAGCGCCGAGTTGCGCATGAAGCGTGCGAAGCCGAAGCCCCCGTCGCCCTCCGAGGCCACCACCTGGCGATACGTCTCAAGCGTCAGCTGCTCAAGGCCGGGGACGATCTGCAGGGGGTCGCGCAGCAGGTCTTGGATGGGCACAAAACTCATGACCACCATGTAGTAGAACGGGAACAGGACGCTGAGCAGCAGGCCGCCAATGAGGATCCACTTGAGCACCCTGAACAGGACGGTCTGGAATTGCACGGAGCTCATCGGGAGTCCTTCCCCCTGGTCAGGCGCATGTAGAAGGTCAGCCCCACGCCGAGGATGACTGCGAGCACCACCGAGTTGGCGGAGGCGGCGCCGATGTTCGAGGAGCCCACCAGCTGGTCGTAGACCCGCACCGCCGCCACCTGGGTGTCGGCGGCGCCGCCGGTCAGCAGGAAGATGTCGTCGAACTTGTTGAAGGTCATCACCAGGCGCAGCAGGGTCAGCAGCACGATGACGGGCATCATCTGCGGCGCGATGATGAACCTGAACTTCTGCCACGGCGTCGCGCCGTCCACGAGGGCGGCCTCCTCGACCTCGCGGGAGAGGCCCGTGAGCGCGGCGGAGAAGAACATCAGCGCGAAGGGAAAGTACCGCCAGATCTCGAACACGATGACGGTGCCGAGCGCGTACGGTGCGCGGCCCAGGAAGTCGATGGGCTGGTCCCAGCCCAGGTACGAGGTGCCAAAGGCGTTGAGGACGCCAAACTGCGGGTTCAGCATGACCTTCCACACATACGCCACCGCCACCACGGGTGCCACATACGGCAGCAGGAACACCGCACGCACGATGCCGCGACCCCGGAACACGTCCCGTAGCGCGAGCGCCACGGCAAAGCCCAACGCGATGGAGCCGACGGTGGTGCTGGCGGTGTAGACGACGGTGACCCACAGCGACTCCCAGAAGCCGGGAGACGTGAAGACGTCCGTGTAGTTCTCGAGCGTGAGCGGATTGAACAAGCCGTTGCGGGCCACGTCCGAATAGCGCGCGTCCTGGAAGGACAGCACCAGTGTCCACAGGATGGGCACGATGACGACGGCCACGACGATCACGACGATCGGCGCGCTCATCGACCACCCGTCGCGGTTATTGCGGCGCTGCGACGGAGTCAGGCGGGGGCGCTTGGCCCCCGCCTGACGGCTCTCGGTCGAGATGGACACGTCAGCGGTTGGCAATCTCGGTGACCGCGTCGACCATCTCCTGCTGCGCTGTCGGCGCGTCGATGGAGCCCGTCGCGGCGTCGGCAATAATCTTGGCCAGCGGCAACTCCGCCGTCATCGGCCCCACGAGCGAGCCCTGGCCCTGCGTCAGCGCCCACCGCGAGATGTTCGAGGCGATGCCGGACAGCGTGGTGATGGTGTCGGTGTCGTAGATGTCGCCCAGCGGCGCGCGGGTGTCCACACCGGTCTCGAGCGACGCCCAGGCGTCGGCGTACTCGGTGCCGTTGTCGGCGCTGCCGAGCCGCGCGGGGAACTTGCCCTCTGGCGCCATGGACAGCCACTGCACGTAGCCGTCGGACATCATGTACTCGATGAGCTGCGTGGTCTCGTCGGGCGAGGCGGCCGAGGTGGCCACGAACGATGTGATCTCGCCGTACGAGCCCGCCGCGTCGCCAGCGTCGGGACCGGTGACGAGCGGCACGATCGCCGAGTTCTCCGCGAGGTAGGTGGAGGTGGTGCACTCATCGCAACTCGGTGCGGCATCGTTGCGCAGCCCGGCGAGCTCGTCGAGCAGGAACGTGGACCACATGATCATGGCCGACTGGCCCGAGAAGTACGACGCCCGGGTGGACTCAACCGTCTGAGTTCCGGCTGGCGAGTAGTCGTTCGCGAGCGCTGTGTACAGTTCGACGGCGGCGGCACACTCGGCGGAGTCCAGCGTGATGTCGCCCGTGTCGTCGACCACCTGGCAGTTATTGCCCAGCGCGATGGACTCGAAGGTCTGCTGGGTGAAGTTGCCCGTGGGGTCGGTGGCGAGCGTGATGCCAAACTGGCCGTTCCCCGTCAACGTCTCGGCGGCGGTCAGCAGGCTCTCGTACGTGGTGGGCGCCTCGAGGTCCGCCTCATCGAACAGGTCGGTGCGGTAGACCAGAATCTGTGCCCACGCATCGGACGGCACCGCGAGCTGGCGATCGCCGTCGGAGGTGAGGGCCAGGGAGGCGTCGGTCCAGGTTTCAGTGCCAAGGTCGGAGACCACGTCAGCCGCGATGTCGGTGCTGACGTAGTCCTCGCCGTCAAAGGAGCGCACCAGCCCGAGGGTGGCGGCAGAGATCACGTCGGGGAGTTCGTTGGACAGCGCGGCGGCGGCCATGAGCTGCGCCACCTGGTCCTCCTCGACGGGGACGAGTTCGACCTCGATGCCGGTAGCGGCGGTGAAGTCATCGAGCACGGCCTGTTGCGTTTCAAGACGGTCCGGTTGTACCTCAAGGGTCCACATGAGCAGGCCGTCGGAGGCGTCATTGACCTGAGTGCCGGATCCACATGCGGTGAGGGCCAGCACGGCTGTGGCCACGAGGGCTGTGCCTGTGAGGGTTCTGCGTCGTGTCGTCGTCGACATGGCTTCCTTCTCTCTTCGTTGAGTGACGGGGGGCGCCCGTAAACTTATGTATAACATCACTACAGAAGTTGAGCAAGGTGTGTTACAAAGTAGTGACCTTGAGACACCGAAAGCTCGGGGCGAAGAGGAGACGACGATGCCAGGGCCGCACAACAACCTCGCGACGCGGATCACGGAGCAGGTGGCGGTGCTTCACTCCGATCCCGCGGTGCGGGAGCGGCTGGTCCGCGACCTGCTTGGGCTTGCCGAGCAGCACCGCTCGTCCCTGGCCGCGCTGAAGGCGACCTCGCTCACGCAACGCTCGAGCTACCTCATCACATACGGCGACTCGTTCACTCGACCGGGCGAGGCACCGCTGGCGACGCTACGCACCATCGTCGACAACGTCATCGGCGACGCCATCAGCGACGTTCACCTGCTCCCGATGTTCCCGTGGACCTCGGACGACGGCTTCGCGGTGGTCGATCATCGCGCCATCAACCCCGCGCTGGGCGGATGGGAGGACATCGCGCGGCTGGGCGAGAGGCACGGCCTGATGTTCGACTTCGTCGCCAACCACGTGTCGGCGGCATCACCGTGGTTTTGCGGCTGGCTCGCGGGCGACGAGCGCTATGCGGGCTACTTCTTCAGCCCCGACCCCGACTTCGACGCCACCCACGTGGTGCGGCCGCGCACCACCCCCCTGGTGCATGAGTACGCGCGGCCAGACGGCACCACCGCCACTGCATGGACCACGTTCGGCGCGGACCAGGTGGACGTCAACGCCGCCACCCCGGCTGCGCTGCTGGAACTCACCGATGTGCTCCTGGGCTACCTCGCCGCCGGCGCAGACACGGTGCGGCTGGACGCGATCGGCTACCTGTGGAAGGAGTCAGGTACCACGTGCCTGCATCGGCCAGGTACCCACGCGGTCATCAGGATCTGGAGGGCGATTCTCGACGACCTGGCCCCCGGAGCGCGACTGCTCACCGAGACGAACGTGCCCCATGCGGACAACGTCACCTATTTTGGCGACGGCTCGAACGAGGCGCACATGGTGTACCAGTTCGCGCTACCGCCCCTGGTACTTCACTCGTTTGTGAGTGGGGACTCCGGTCGGCTGACGCAGTGGGCGGCCGGACTCGAAGACCTAGGCGGCACCGCCACCTGGTTCAACTTCCTGGCCAGCCACGACGGCATCGGCATGCGGCCCTCAAACGGACTGCTCACCTCCGCAGAACAGCAGGCCCTCGTTGACCGTGTGGTCGCCCACGGAGGCCGCGCCTCCTACGCGCATGAGCCCGATGGCTCCCGCTCCGTGTACGAGCTCAACGTGTCCTACCTGGACGCACTCGTGGACCCTGCTCGGCTCGACGACGCCGAGCAGGTAGTGTCGCGCGTGCTTGCCGCCCATGCCATCCTGCTGTCCGTGATCGGTGTGCCCGCGATCTACTACCACTCGCTGTTCGGATCCAGCCACGACATTGTCGGGATGGAGTCCTCAGGAATCAACCGACGCATCAACCGCAAACAGCTCGACGCCGACGCACTGTTGGCCGAGCTCGAGACCTCGCCCCGGCGTCGGGGCATCTTCACAGGGCTGACCCGGATGCTGCGCGTGCGCGCCGAGCACGCGGCATTCAACCCGTTCTCCCCGCAGCGCGTGCTCGATCTTGGGCCCGCCGTTTTCGCCGTGCACCGCGGCGAAGGCATTGGCAGCGTGGTCGCCGTGATCAACGTCTCCGGCGCCGCCGCTGCGGTGGCAGGTGTGTCCGGCACCGACCTGCTCACCGACGCCCGGCACCAGGGCGGGCTCACGCTGCCCGCCGACGGCGTCGTCTGGCTTGTGCAGGACTGAGAACCACCATGACGCAACGCATCGCGTTGCCGCCCTGGACTCCTTCAAGGGGTCGGTGACCAGCGCGCAGGCGTGCGCTGCGGTGCGGGAGGGGGCGCTCCGTGCCGCCCCCGACGCCGCGATCACCGCCGCTCCCGTGGCCGACGGTCACCTGATGCTGGACGACGCTGCCGTCATCGAGTCCGCCACCACCGTGGGCCCGGGGCGGCTGGGCACGCCGTCCCCCACGCTGGCACGCCGAGCGCACTCCTACGGCCTGGGATGCAGATGGCGCAGGTCGCTGCGGGCGAGGGGGCCCTTGCAACTGCTGGTGGGGCTCGGGGGGATCGGCTGTACGGACGGCGGCACGGGTGCGCTACTCGCGCTCGGAGCGCGCGTGTGGGACAGGTCGGGGGCAGAGTTGTTCGCCGAAGGTGCGGTGCCTGAAGTCAATCCCCTGCTCGCTCGCCCCGGGAGGGTTGCGCTTCCGAAGGCGCTGCCCTGCGCGGTCATCGGCCTGGCCGACGTCTCCTCGCCGCTGCTCGGGCCGTCGGGTGCGGCGTGCATGTTCGGTCCACACAAGGGCGTCGGCCCTGCCTTGATCGAGGAGCTCGAATACGCGATGGAGAGCTGGGCTGCCGCGCTGCGCGAGGCGGGGGCGGACGTCGCCAGGATCGCTGGCGCGGGGGCCGCCGGGG
>NZ_JADQBE010000024.1:0-11725 GCF_016278765.1 Demequina sp.
GAGCCCGCCATGGCGGCGCCCAGCACAATCGCGGGGTTGGCTGGGTGATCCTCGGCGAGGGAACCGGCCACGGCGTCGGCCTCGTCGAGGAGTTCCGCCACCGGAACGCCGGCCAGCGCCGACGGGACGAGTCCGAATCCGCCCAGGACCGAGAACCGACCGCCGACGTGAGGCTCCGCCAGGAACACCGCGCGGTAGCCAGCGAGTTTCGCGGCCCGATGAAGGGGCGAGTCGGGGTCCGTGACCACCACGATGTGCTTGCGCGGGTCCACGCCGGACTCCTCGAAGGCCGCCTCGAAGACCCGCCGTTGAGAGTCCGTCTCCACGGTGCCGCCCGACTTCGACGACACCACCAGCAACGTGGACTCGAGGTTGCCCGTGAGCGCAGCGCGCACCTGGTCCGGATCGGTCGAGTCCAGGGTCACCAAGGGGACGCCATAGGTGGCACAGATGACCTCGGGGCCAAGGGACGAACCGCCCATGCCTGCGAGCACCACTCGAGTGATTCCCTCGGCCCGGGTGTCCGCGTAGAGATTCTCAAGGTCCTCGATGAGCTTTCGCGAGGACTTGGGCAGAGTCACCCAACCCAGGCGGACGCTGGCGTCGCGCTCGGCGCCAGGGCCCCATACCGTGTGGTCGCCGTTCGCGATACGCGACGCGACCCTGTCGGCCACAAGGCTCTCTGTAAGCCGCGACGCGGCCTCCGCCGCGTCTCCGGCCACCGTCACCGCGAGGTGGGCCTCGTCGCCGAGGCCCACCCACGTGGCGAGGAACGTGCTCACGCAGAGGCCTCGAGGGACTCCTTGGCCTTGGTCACCACGTTCTCGGTGGTGATGCCGTACTTCTTGAGCAGCAGACCACCGTCCGCGGACTCCCCGAAGTGGTCGATGCCGACGATGCGTCCGGCGTCGCCGACGATCTCGCGCCAGCCCAGGGGCGAACCCGCCTCGATCGACACGCGCGCCTTGACCGACGGGGGCAGCACCGAGTCTCGATAGGCCGCATCCTGACGTTCGAATAGTTCGCGGCACGGCATCGAGACGACGCGCGCCGTGACCCCGTCCTTGGCGAGCGCCTCGCGTGCGGCGACGGCCACCTGCACCTCGGAACCGGTGGCGACAAGGAGCACGTCGGCGTCCTCGTCGGCTCCTGCGAGGACGTAGGCGCCCTTGGCGAAGCCGTCCGCCGACGTTCCTTCGAGAACGGGCACACCCTGACGCGTCAGGATCAGGCCGCACGGGCGATCCTTGGTCTCGAGGGCGTGCCGCCAAGCCCACGCCGTCTCATTGGCGTCGGCGGGGCGAACGATGTCGATGCCGGGAATCGCGCGCAGCGTGGCGACGTGTTCGATCGGCTGGTGGGTGGGGCCGTCCTCGCCCAGGCCCACGGAGTCGTGGGTCCAGACGAACGTGGTGGGGATCCCCATCAGCGCGGCGAGGCGCACCGAGCCGCGCATGTAGTCGGAGAACACCAGGAACGTGCCACCGTAGGCGCGTGTGAGCCCATGCAGCGTGATGCCGTTGAGGATGGTGCCCATGCCGAACTCGCGGATGCCGAAGTGCAGCGTGCGTCCGTACCAGGTGCCCTCCCACGACTTCACCGAGCGGTGCGGGGGCAGGAACGACAGTTCGCCCTTCATGGTCGTGTTGTTCGAGCCCGCGAGGTCGGCCGAGCCTCCCCACAGCTCGGGCAGCACGGGGGCGAGTGCCGTCAGCACGTCGCCGGAGGCGGCGCGCGTCGCGATCGACGTGCCCACCTCGAAGGTGGGTAGCGCGTCGGTCCAGTTGGCGGGAAACTCCTTGGCCACCAGTCGGTCAAGGAGTGCCGCGCGCTCGGGCTCCTCGGCCTGCCACTTGGAGAAACGCGCATTCCACTCGGAGTGGGCCGCCTGGCCCCGTTCGCGCACCTGGTGCATGTGCGACAGCACCTTGGGCTCCACGGCGAAGTCTTGCTCGGGATCGAAGCCCAGGACCGTCTTCAGGCCGGCGACCTCGTCGGCGCCAAGCGCGGACCCGTGCACGCCGCCGGTGTTCTGCTTCGAGGGCGAGGGCCAGCCGATGATGGTGCTGAGCGCGATGATCGACGGCTTGCCCGTCTCTGCCTTGGCATTGTCGAGGGCGTCCAGCAACGCGTCGGTGTCTTCCGTGTAACCGTCGGGCGTGACCCAGTCGACGCGCTGAGTGTGCCAGCCGTAGGCCTCGTAGCGCTTCAGGACGTCCTCGCCGAACGCGATGTCGGTCTCGTGCTCGATGGAGATCTTGTTGTCGTCCCAGATCACGATGAGGTTGCCCAGCTCTTGCACGCCGGCGAGGGAGGAGGCCTCGGAGGACACCCCCTCTTCAAGGTCGCCGTCGGAGGCGACCACGTAGATGTAGTGGTCGAAGACTGACTCGCCGGGGGCAGCGTCGGGATCGAGCAGGCCGCGCTCACGTCGGGAGGCCATCGCCATGCCCACTGCGGAGGCAAGTCCGGAACCGAGCGGCCCCGTCGTGATTTCCACTCCCGGCGTGTGGCCGTATTCGGGGTGGCCAGGGGTTTGTGAGCCCTCGGTGCGTAGTTGCTTGAGGTCATCCAAGCTCATGGGGTAGCCCGACGCAAAGAGTTGCAGGTAGAGCGTGAGCGACGAGTGGCCGCACGAGAGCACGAACCGGTCACGGCCCAACCAACTGGGGTCCGAGGGGTCATGCGTCATCACGTTCTGATAGAGCAGGTACGCGGCTGGGGCCAACGAGATTGCCGTGCCAGGGTGGCCGTTGCCCACCTTTTCCACGGCGTCGGCGGCAAGGACACGAAGGGTGTCGATCGCACGGTTGTCGAGGTCAGTCCATCCAGTTTTCACGGCTCTCCCTAATAGCTTCGGTGGGGCATTCCTAGCCTAGCGGCGGCGCGGGCCCGTTCGGAGCCCTACGAGGGCGCTTGTTCGTGCAGGGCCCACGTACAATCGAGTTATGCCGTCCCCTACGACGACGCCCACTGACGTCCCCGCACCCTCCGTGGGCCGAGTCATCGCCGCGACCAGGGTGATCAAGGCGTACGTCTCGCTCACCAAGCCCCGCATCATTGAACTTCTGCTCATCACGACGCTACCCACTATGGTGCTCGCGGCGGAAGGCTGGCCCGGCGCGTGGTTGATGACGGCAACGCTGATCGGCGGCACGCTGTCGGCCGGTTCGGCGAATGCGTTCAACAGCTATCTTGACCGCGACATCGATGCGGTGATGAAGCGCACGCAGGGAAGACCGCTTGTGACGGGGGCCGTATCCGCGCGCGCGGGGATCACGTTTGCCTGGATTCTTGCCGCGATCTCGACCGCGTGGTTCTGGTGGCTGGTCGGGTCGCCGCTTGCCACGGTGCTGTCGGTGGTCGCGATCCTCCTGTACACGGTGGGATACACGATGCTGCTGAAGCGTCGGACCTCGCAGAACATCGTGTGGGGAGGCGCGGCGGGTTGCATGCCGGTTCTGATCGGCTGGGCTGCCGTGCGCGAGTCCTTGTCATGGACCCCCGTGGTGCTGTTTCTCATCATCTTCCTGTGGACGCCGCCTCATTACTGGCCTCTCGCCCTCAAGTTCCGCAAGGACTACGAGCACGCCGAGGTGCCGATGCTTCCCGTGGTCGCCACGCCGGTCAAGGTCGCCAAGGAGATGATCGCGTACGCCACCGCGATGGTGGTGGTGTCGCTCGCTCTGGTTCCGCTGGCCTCCATGTCGTGGATCTACGCCGTGTTAGCGCTCGGCTTTGGCGTGTGGTTCGTGGGCGGTTGCGTCGCGTTGTACAAGCGCACCATGGACGGTTCCAAGTTGCGTTCCATGCGCCTGTTCCGTGACTCGATCATGTATCTCTCCGTCGTCTTCGGCGCCATCTTGGTCGACCCGTTTTGGCCAGAGTCGCTCGCGGTGTGGCAGGGCTAGGACTCGAGCGGGAGCTCGCCACCTATCTCGCTCACGTGACGGTCGAGCGAGGGCTGTCGCGCAACACCGTCGCCGCGTATCGCCGGGACCTGGGCCGCTATGTCGAGTACCTGGACGCCCACAGCGTGACCCGCTTGGCCGACGCGAGCCCCCACCATGTGTCGGCATTCGCCCAGGCCGTGTCGTCGGGGGACGACGGGCACACGGCACTCGCCCCCGCATCGGCCGCCCGCACCGTCGTTGCCGTCCGCGGTTGGCACCGTTTCGCGGTCGCCGAGGGTTGGACGCTTGACGATGCCGCGATCGACGTCAAGCCACGCACCACACCTGCACGGCTTCCCAAGGCCCTCGGCACCGACCAGGTGGAATCCCTGCTCGAAGCGGCTGGGGTGGGGCAGGGCGCGGGTCCGCTTCGAGACAAGGCGCTGCTGGAGGTTCTTTACGCGTCGGGCGCACGCGTGTCCGAGGCGATCGGGCTCGACGTCGACGACATCTCGCTGGAGCCGGGGGCGGAGGCCGTGCTGCTGAGGGGCAAGGGGCGCAAGGAGCGGATGGTGCCGATGGGGCACTATGCGGCCGATGCGGTCAACGCCTACGTGGTGAGGGCTCGACCCGCGCTTGCCGCCGCCGGAAAGGGAACTCCCGCGCTGTTCCTCAACACTCGCGGCGGGCGCCTGAGCAGGCAGAGCGGTTGGACCATCATCAAGGCCGCCGCGCAGCGCGCCGGAATCGAACACGTCTCGCCGCACACGCTGCGCCACTCGTTTGCCACCCACCTTCTGCGTGGAGGCGCCGACATCCGCGTAGTGCAGGAGTTGCTGGGCCACGCATCGGTGACGACCACGCAGGTCTACACGCTGGTGACGCGCGACGCGATGCGCGAGGTTTACCAGACCGCTCACCCGCGTGCCCGCGGTGTGGGGGCACCTCGCCCGGAGTAAGGTGAGCGACGTGACTGAGTTCCCCGTACCCCCTGCGCTCCGTGGCACAGGTCCGGCCAGAGTTGTGGCCCTGTGCAACCAAAAGGGTGGAGTAGGCAAGACCACTACGTCGGTCAACCTTGCCGCCGCCTTTGCCGAATACGGTCGCAAGGTGCTGCTGGTCGACTTCGACCCGCAAGGCGCCGCGTCTGCTGGCCTCGGCCTGAAGCCGCACGAACTCGACACCACGGTGTACGACCTGCTGATGGGGCCCAAGGTGGACACGGCGAGCGTGATCCTGCCCACCGGCATCGACCGCCTCGATGTGTTGCCCGCGAACATCGACCTGTCCGCCGCAGAGGTGCAGCTGGTGGGCGAAGTGGCACGCGAGAGTGCGTTGGCCCGGGCCCTGCGGTCCATCGAGGACGACTACGATCTGATCCTGATCGACTGCCAGCCCTCGCTCGGCCTGTTGACCGTCAATGCGTTGGTGGCCGCCCACGGCGTGGTGATTCCGCTCGCCTGCGAGTACTTCGCGTTGCGTGGCGTCGCGCTGCTGGTCGACACGGTGAGCAAAGTGCAGGACCGGCTGAACCCCAAGCTGACGATGGATGCGATCGTGCCGACGATGTACGACCCCCGCACCTTGCACGCCCAGGAAGTGGTGGCGCGGGTGCGTGACGCCTTTGGGGACCGCGTGACCGAGACGATGATCGGCCGGACGGTGAAGTTCCCCGACTCGTCGGTCGCGTCCGAATCCATTCTCACCTTTGCGCCCAAGCACGCCGGCGCTGAGGCCTACCGCCAGCTCGCCCGGGAATTGGTGACACGCGGGGTGGCAGCCTGACGTGACTGCAGCCGTTGAGGGGGCACCCAGCGCCTTCCAGGTGCACCTCCCCAATTTCGAAGGTCCCTTTGACCTGCTGTTGAGCCTGATCTCGAAGCACGAGATGGAGATCACGGACGTGGCGCTGGCGATCGTGACCGACGAGTTCCTCATGGCAGTGCGCGCCCGCGAGGGGGATTGGGACCTGTCGCAAGCCTCCGAGTTTCTGGTGGTCGCCGCCACGCTGCTTGACCTCAAGGCCGCTCGCCTGCTGCCTCAAGGCGAGGTGGACGATGCGGAGGATCTGGCGCTCCTGGAGGCCCGTGACCTGCTCTTTGCGCGCCTACTCCAGTATCGGGCGTTCAAGGAGGTCGCGGGCGCCGTCGAGAAGCTGATGGATGCGCCGCGCCGCATGCCTCGTGACGTGGCGCTGGAGCCGCACTTCGCGATGCTGCTGCCCGAACTGGTGTGGCGCGCGACGCCGGAGGATGTGGCCCGCCTCGCGGCTCACGCGCTCCAGCCCAAGCCGCAGGACCTGGGGGTGTCCCTCACGCATCTGCACAACCCGAAGGTGAGCGTGCGCGAACAGGCCGCCATCATTTCCAGTCGGCTTCAGCGTGCCGGGGCGATGACGTTCCGCTCGCTCGTCGCCGACGCCGACCACCCCGCCATGGTCGTCGCACGGTTTCTCGCGCTGCTGGAACTCTTCCGTGAGTCGGCGGTCGCATTTGAGCAGGTACGCTCGCTCGGCGAGCTCACCATTCGCTGGACCGGTTCCCACGAGGACATTCAGGTGAGCGGAGAGTTTGACGGCGTCGAGGAGGAAGCCACCCCATGACCGTTCAGGTGCGTCCCGCCCTCGAGGCGATTCTCATGGTGATTGACGAGCCCGCCACGCCTGTGGACCTCGCGACAGCCCTCGACGTGCCGGAGCCTCAGGTGCTCGATGCGTTGCACGCCCTGCGTGACGAATACGCCAACCCGGACAACCCCCGCGGCTTCGAGTTGCGTGAGGTGGGCGGCGGGTGGCGCGTCTACTCGTCCCCGCTGTTCGCCGACGCGGTGGGAGCCTTTGTGGTCGAGGGCCAATCGGCCAGGCTCTCGCAGGCGGCGCTCGAGACGCTCGCGGTGGTGGCATACCGCCAGCCGGCCACTCGTGGTCAGGTGTCGCAGATTCGCGGCGTTAATGTGGATTCGGTGATGAAGACGCTGCTCAACCGCGGCCTTGTGACCGAGGTGGGGGAAGTGGGGGGCGCCGTCCAGTACGGCACCACCACCGAGTTCCTTGAGCGCATCGGCCTGGGTTCGTTGGATGACCTGCCGGCGTTGGCCCCGTACCTGCCGGACCTCGACGACGTGGATGAGGCGAATTGATGGGCGACCTGGAGATCTACCGCCCCGAAGGCGTGCGCCTTCAGAAGGTGCTCGCTCAGGCCGGCGTGGGCTCCCGCCGCAAGTGCGAGGACCTCATTGAGGCGGGCAAGGTGACGGTGAACGGCGAGGTGGTGGACCAGCTGGGCGTCCGCATCAATCCCGACGAATGCGTCATCAAGGTGGACGGCAAGCGGGTGTCTGTGGACACTCACCTGATTACGGTGGTGCTGAACAAGCCCAAGGGCGTGGTGAGCACCATGAGCGATCCCGAGGGGCGCCCCTCACTTCAGCAATACGTCACGGAGTACGAGGAGCGGCTGTTCCATGTGGGCCGGCTGGACGCGGACACCACGGGCGTCCTGCTGCTCACGAACGACGGGGATCTGGCTAACAAGCTTGCACACCCCACGCACGGCGTGTCCAAGGTGTACGTCGCGAAGGTGCGGGGGCGTGTCAACAAGGGCATCGGCACCACGCTGCGTCAGGGGCTGGAGCTGGACGACGGGCCCGTGCGCGCCGCCGAGTGCCGCATCATCGACGCGACGGACGACCACTCGCTGGTCGAGGTGGTCATGCACGAGGGCCGCAACCGCATCGTGCGGCGCATGTTTGATGCCGTCGGGCATCCGGTCATCGATCTGGTGCGCACCAAATTCGGGCCCGTGGGGCTTGGCACTCTTCAGGCCGGCGAGCAGCGTCGACTCAGCAACACCGAAGTGGGTTTGCTCCAGCAAGAGGCGGGCCTGTAGCGCCCGGCCGTGCCACGCGTCGGCCCTACGGCCCGGTAGCATTGCCGCATGGCGGTACGGGCGATCAGGGGCGCAACAACGCTCGCACGCGATGAGCGTAAACACCTGCACGAGCGCACCCGCGAACTTGTCGAGGGGATGCTCCACGAGAACGGCATCACGACCCAGGCCGTGATCTCCGTGTTCTTCACCTGCACGCCGGACATCGTCAGCGATTTTCCCGCGGCGGCCGCCCGCACGCTGGGATTTGGCGCGGTGCCGCTGATGTGCGCCCAAGAGATGGCCGTGCCTGGCGCCCTGCCCATGGTGGTGCGCGTCATGATGCACGTCGAGATGGACCGACCGCGAGACATGGTGTCCCACGTGTACCTGCACGAGGCCGTGTCACTGCGCCGGGATCTCGCCCAGTAATGGCGACCACGCCCACCACCCACATCATCGGCGCAGGTCTCATCGGCGCGTCGATCGGCATCGGCCTCACCTCGGAAGGGTGGAGCGTCACCATTTCCGATGCGGATGCCGAGGCTCAGCTGTTGGCGAGGAGCATCGGCGCGGGCGGCGCCCCCGGACGGGAGCACCCCGACCTGGTGATTGTGGCGACACCTCCGGGCGTGACGGCGCACGTGGTGGTGGATGCGCTCAACGCGTGGCCACACGCGGTGGTGGTGGATGTCGCGAGCGTGAAGGCGCCCATCGCTGATGTTGCCGAACGGACGGGCCAGGCGCACCGCTACGTGGGGTCGCACCCGATGGCGGGCCGCGAGATCTCCGGCGGGATGGCCGCCCAGGGGGACCTGTTCCGGGCCCGGCCCTGGGTGCTGTGCGCGGGTCTGGCGAGCGCGGCCGCGGTGGCTCTGGTGACCCAAGTGGCCGACGCCTTGCAGTGCGACATCATCGAGATGGACGCGCGCGCACATGACCGCGCGGTGGCCCGGGTTTCGCACGCTCCCCAGGCCGCGGCGTCGGCGGTGGCGGCCGCGCTGGCGCCGCTCGGTGCGGACGACGTGGCGCTGTCTGGGCAGGGGTTGCGCGACGTCACGCGCATTGCGGCCTCGCGCCCCGAGATGTGGGCGGACATCGCGCGCCTCAATCGGCAGGCGCTGGTCGAGACGATCGACCACATCGTCGAGGAGCTGGACGCGGTGCGGACTTCCGACGACATCGGCGAGGCCATGACGCGATTGATCGACAAGGGGCGGCAGGAGGTGGCCCGCATCCCCGGCAAGCACGGCGGGGCCAAGCGCGAGTGGGAGGCCGTCACGGTGATCGTGCCGGACGAGCCGGGACGCCTGGTGCACCTCTTGTCGGACGTGGCCGCCGTGGGGGTCAACGTCGAGGACCTGTCCATCGAGCATTCGCCCCGCCAGCCGGTGGGTCTGACCACCTTGTGGGTGCTTCCCCAGCATGCGTCTGACTTGGTGACTGCACTCGAAGACGGCGGATGGACGGTGGCAGGGTCATGAGCATAGTGATCGCAATCGACGGTCCCGCGGGCACCGGAAAGTCAACGGTGGCGCGAGAGGTGGCGCGGCGGCTGGGACTGGAGTACCTGGACACCGGGGCGACCTACCGCGTGGGCGCGCTGTATTGCCTGCGCGAGGGAGTCGACCTCAAGAATGGGGACGACGTGACGGCCATGGTGGCCACCATGAATGTGGAAATGCGCCTCGACCCCAACAATCCGCACGTCATCCTTGACGGCGAGGACGTCACGAGCTTGCTGCACACCGACACCATCTCGCTGGTGGTGTCGTCGGTGGCCACCAACCTTGATGCGCGGGCCGTGCTCCGCGACGTGCAGCGCCGGCTCATCGACGCGTCGCGCCACCGTGCGGGCGTGGTGGCCGAGGGGCGCGACATTACGTCCGTGGTGGCGCCCGACGCCGAGGTGCGCGTGTTGCTCACCGCGTCCGAGGAAGTGCGGCTTGCGCGCCGGACCGGCGACGGCGCCGATCCGGCCACGGTGCGCGAGTCCGTGCTGGGGCGCGACCAAAAGGATTCCACCGTGGTGCAGTTCCACACGGCGGCCGATGGCGTGGTGGAGATCGATACGACTGACCTCACGCTCGACGAAGTGGTCGGGGCTGTGCTGGCGCTCGCCAAGGAGGCACGCGTATGAGCGACGACTACGACGACGATTCCCCGGCCGACGCCGAGTACCTGAAGAATTATGTCCCCCCGGCGCCGTCGGACCCTGCGGAGAGCCTCGACCAGGTGCGCGAGGCGGCGCTGCGCGCGGGCCTCGAGGCCTATGAGCTCGACGAGCGCGACCTGGCCACGCTGGAGGGCGAACCGGCAGAGCAGCGGGAGGCGTTGCCGATCCTCGCGATTGTGGGCCGCCCCAACGTCGGCAAGTCCACCCTGATCAACCGGATCATCGGCCGCCGCCTGGCCGTGGTGGAGGACACTCCCGGCGTGACGCGTGATCGGGTGACGTACCAGGCCGAGTGGGCTGGCCGCGACTTCATGCTCATGGACACGGGCGGCTGGGAGGCCGGGGTGCACGGCATCGACCTGTCCGTCGCCCAGTCCGCCGAGGCTGCCATGGACCTTGCCGACGCGATGCTGTTTGTGGTGGACGCGACGGTGGGGCCGACCGCGACCGACGAGAAGGTTGTGAAGCTGCTCCGCAAGACCAAGAAGCCGGTGGTGCTGGTGGCCAACAAGGTGGACGGCCCCCAGGGCGAACTGGAGGCGGCGGCGCTGTGGAATCTGGGGCTCGGCGAGCCGTACCCCGTGTCCGCGTTGCACGGCAGGGGAGTGGGAGACCTGCTCGACGTGGCGGTGGCCGCGTTGCCCACCGAGGCGCGGATGGTGGACGACGAGGGTTCGCCCCGGCGCGTTGCGCTGGTGGGTCGACCGAACGTGGGCAAGTCCTCGCTGCTGAACAAGCTGGCGGACTCGGAGCGTGCGGTGGTCAACGAGCTGGCGGGCACCACTCGCGATCCGGTGGATGAACTGATCGAGGTGGACGGTGAGCTGTTCACGTTCATCGACACGGCGGGCATCCGTCGGCGCGTGCATTTGAGTAAGGGCGCTGACTACTATGCGTCGCTGCGTACGTCTGCGGCGATCCAGCGGGCCGAACTCGCGCTGGTCTTGCTGGACGGGTCGGTCCCGCTGACCGAGCAGGACCTGCGCATTCTGTCCGAGGTGGTGGATGCCGGCCGCGCCATCGTGATGGTGATCAACAAGTGGGACCTGGTGGGGGAGGAGGAGCGCTTCATGTTCGAGCGCTCCTTCGAGAAGGACCTCACCCACCTGACGTGGGCCGCGCGCGTGAACCTCTCCGCGCTGACCGGGTGGCACACCAACCGCCTCAAGCGGTCCATGGACGAGGCGCTCACCAATTGGGACCGACGCATTTCCACGGGCAAGCTCAACACGTTCCTTGGCGAGTTGGTGGCGGCGCACCCGCACCCGGTGCGCGGCGGCAAGCAGCCCAAGATTCTGTTCGCCACTCAGGCGACGACGCGTCCGCCCACCTTTGTGCTCTTCACGTCCGGCTTCCTCGACCCGCAGTACCGCCGGTACATCGAGCGCCGGCTGCGCGAGACCTTTGACTTCCGGGGCACGCCCATTCACATCTCGGTGCGTGTGCGTGAGAAGCGCGGCAAGCGCTAGGTGTTGGGGCTCATGAGATTGCTGACGTGCGGTTCGTAGGTAGCTTCGTCTAGGTCAGGGTCGAGCGGGGCAGGGTCGAGCGGAGCAGAGTTATCCGAAGCAGAGTCATCCCAGGGATAGTCGGGCGGCAGAGCGCCGTCCCAGGCAGAGAAGTCCCAGGCAGAGTCGTCCCACGTTGTGTCGTAGGGCGGGTCGGGTTCGCCGGGTTCGCCGGGGTCAGTGGGGTCACTGCTGCCGCCCTCGTCTCCTAGGTCGCCGATATCGATTGCTGCGAGTCCTCCGGGTATGGGGCGCCGCTTCGGGTCGATCGTGGGTGGTGGG
>NZ_JADQBE010000030.1:0-11125 GCF_016278765.1 Demequina sp.
CGGCGGTGGGGTGGGGAGACCGCCGACGGTGGGGTGGGGTGGGGAGACCGCGAGCCGCTCTTGACCTCGATGGCGACCGTCGTGCGGCCCACGCGGAGAACAAAGTCGACCTCGTAGTTGCCGTCGCGCCAATACAGCAGTTCGCATTCGCCAGATGCCGCGGCATTCGCGAGATGGGCGCCGACGGCGGCCTCGACCAGCCTGCCGCAGTGCGTCGGATCCGCCACCGCCTCGGCGGGCGTGAGGCCGGAGATGGCCGACATGAGTGCCGTGTTGAGCACCTGCAACTTGGGGCTCGAGCTGCGCTTGCGGACCGCGCTTCCCGAGTATTTCTGCAGACCGGTGACCATGCCGGCCTGCGAGAGGAGGTCGAGGTAGTGCGCGAGCGTCGTGGTGTTCCCCGCGTCCTGGAGCTGGCCAAGCATCTTGGTGTAGCTGAGGATCTGGCCCGAGTAGTCGCACGCGAGGTCGAAGAGCCGCCGCAGCAGAGCGGGTTTGTCGACGCGCGTCAGCAGGAGCACGTCGCGGGAGATGGTGGTCTCGATGAGCGAGTCCAGAATGTACCGGCGCCAGCGATCGTGATCTTTGACGAGGCCCGCCGCCCCCGGGTACCCGCCAAAGGAGACGTAGTTGTCCAGGGTGAAGCCGAAAGCGTCGCGCATCTCCGGATACGACCAATGGGGCACCTGGAGCACCTCGAAGCGCCCCGCGAGGCTCTCGGTGAGGCCGCGTGCGATGAGCAGGGGCGCCGAGCTTCTACCGGCAGGCCACGCCAAGCCGCCTAGTTGGTCGAGGGGTTGCCTGCTCCCGCGAAGGGATCCGAGAATTCCTTGGGCCGTCGGGACTGGCGTGCGCGTCGTGCGATGTGTTGAAGCGGTGGTGCGGCCGTGTAGTAGCGGCCTCGCTTGTCTCCGTGAGGCTCCAGCAGGCCAGCGTCTACCAGGGTCTTGAAGTCGCGCGTCGCGGTCTGCTCCGAGATTGCCTCGTCCGCGGCTTCGAGTGCGGCCATGTAGGTGGCGCGCCAGACGCGGTAACCGAAGACCGCTTCGAAGAGCGCCGAGACCGTGCGTTCCGGAACCCGCATCGAGGTGGCGAGCGCTTCGAGTTCTCTCCAAGCCAGACCGCTGGCTGCGACGCGCCGCTGGAGCGTTTCGGCCTGCCTCAGATGCGCCGTGAGGGTGAAGCGAATCCAGGGACGCACGTCGCGATCTGGTTGCCAACTCCCTCCGCCCACCTTCCCCAGGACGTCGTAATACTCCTGAGTGTTGCGACCCAGGTGCTCCTCGATGCTCATGAAAACGGGGGACAGCGTGCCGTCGGCGGCAAGAACTAGGCTTTGGAGGCAGCGCGCCATGCGTCCGTTGCCGTCCTTGAATGGGTGGATCATGACCAGGTTGAGGTGCGCCATGGCGGCGCGGATGATCGCCTCGCCTGAGTTCGCCTCGCCTGAGTTCGCGTTGATGGAGTTCGCCTCGCCTGAGTTCGCGTTGATGGAGTTCACGAGCGCCGCCATGAGGTCAGGCACGCGATCCACGTCGACGCCTTCGTGAACGATCTCGCCAGTGCTCTCCCGCTGCACGAATACTTGCCCTGCACGCCAGCGCCCCGGTCGATTCTTGAGGTCGTAGTGGGTCATCATGAAGTGCAAGCTCTTGATGAGGTCCACCGAGGCGACCGGGTGAGGCTCCTGGACTACCTGGAGTACGTACGTCATCGCGTTGCGGTAGCCCTCGAGCGCGAGGCGCGTCTCGGTGCTGGCGTCGAGTGGTTCCTCGCCGAGCGCCACGGCGTTCGCATCGTCCAGCTCGGCGTCAAAACCCTCGATGCTGTTTGAGCCTTGGATGTTGCGTGCGAAAGTCATGCGGCGAAGGGCTCCCGACCATCGGCGCGGCTCGTGGAGTTGGAGTCGAAGGCCTTGTTTGAGGGCGGCGATCTCTCCGAGGACTTCGCGTTCGCGGTCGTCGAGAGGAGGCGCGGAAAAGAGCGCCGGTGCGGTTCCCGCGTTCGCGTTCATTAGACCATTATTAAACATCACATGATGTTTGGCAATGGCCTAACGCTCATGGGTGCGGGCTTGAATGCTCGAGCCCGAGCACTCGCAGATCGTGCACCACGAGCGACTGGAAGAGTTGGCCGGCGAAGCCGAGGTCGCGCCGGAGCGCTCCAGCGCCCCCGTCAACGCGCCGGTTGAGGATCCCCACCATGGAGCGGTCCGCGGTCTTGAGCACCGCGCCGCGGCCGGCGATGCGATCCACGTGGGCGTGAATGAAGTCGTGGGGGATTCGCAGGCCGTCCAACTGGGCGGCGACGTAGGCGGGCAGTCGATCAAAGAAGGTCGCGGCGGGGGCCCGGGTCGGGCGTGAATCCGCCCAGTTTGGCTGCGAGAGCTACGGTCGCGTGCAAGCGCAGCGCCGACGGTGGGGCTTGGTTCATTCGGGGGCCTCCCACAGCATCGATATGGGCAGAGCCCACAGGTTCTCGTCGTGCCTGTATCCGAAGGTTCCGTCGTACAGCACGACCCCGGCCTTGAAGGAGTCCCCTGCGATCTCGCGAAGCTTGCGCAAGCCGCGGAAGTCTTTGCCGGTCACGGAGGCCGCGGTCTTGACCTCCACGCCGACGATGCGCCGGGGTCCTCTTTCGAGCACGATGTCCACCTCGTAGTTGTCGCGATCGCGGAAGTGCGAGAACGACGTGGGTTCTTCAGCTCCGGATGCCAGGCGCTTGAGCTCCTGGACAACGAACGTCTCCGCGAAGCGTCCGTACAGCGGTCGGTCCGCAGCGAGGGACTCCGCATCGAGGCCCAGCAGGCCTGCGGCGAGCCCCGTGTCGCCGATGTGAAGCTTGGCGGCCTTCACCATGCGGCTGGTGGCGTTCCTTGACCACGGGCGCAGGGTGTCGAGCACGAAGACGTGCTCGAGCAGGGTTACGTAGTCCTGAGCTGTGGGCCGTGACAGGCCGAGCGCCTCGGCGACGCTGGTGAAGTTGACCAGCCCCGACGTGTGGGCCGATGCGTGCTCGAGCAGTCGCGGCAAGGAGTCGAGCGCACGGATGCGCGCGAGGTCCTTCACGTCACGCTCCGCAATGGTGCGGGCATGGTTGGCGTACCAGCGCCGTTGCGCGGCGGACTTCATGGTGTGGGGCACGGGGTATCCCCCCGCTACGATGCGGTCGGCCAGGCTTGGGGTCTGCTGGGCGAGGCGCGTGGGAGAGAGCGTCGCGGCGAATGCGTCGTCGATCAGTGTGGGCTGAGTCCCGGCGAGTTCGGCCTGCGAGAGGGGCCGCAGTTGAAGGATCTCAATGCGCCCAGCGAGGGAATCCGCAAGCCTGGGCACCAGCATCACGTTGGCAGATCCGGTCATGAGGAATCGCCCCGGTTGCCGGTCTTGGTCGATCAGGAGCTTGAGCGACGTGAAGAGGCCAGGCACGCGCTGGACCTCGTCGAGAATGGTGCGCGGTGGCAAGGTGCGGACAAAGCCGAGCGGGTCTGACTGGGCGAACTCGACATTGCTTGGATCGTCGAACGAGACGTACCGATAGCCCATGGATGCGCCGATGTGCTTGGCGAGCGTGGTCTTACCGCTCTGCCGTGCACCGTGAATCAGTACCGCGGGGGTGTCAGCGAGCGCCTCGCGTACGCGTGGCTCGAGGTGACGTGCGAGAGGTACGTGGTGTGTGGTCACGGCTCATCGTAAGGTTGGAGAGCGGCTGATCGCAAGGTTAGGGGTCGGCTGATTGCAAGGTCGTGCTTGTGAGGATTCGACTCTAGAAAGCGCGAAGCCCGATACGCCCCCCGCTCGGTGGGCCGTGTGCGACGACCCCGTCACCACGCCGCGGGCCCCCCGTCAGGCTCCTCGCCAGTCACGACTAGAGCCAGCGTATTCATCGCCACGCTTGCCATCGCGACGAGCCGCGCGAAGTCGGCCTCGGTGCCTTGGAGGTTGAGCGCCAGCGCCTCGGTGAGATCCTCGACGGCTCCTTCGGCGTAGTAGCAGGCGGCACGCACCCGGCCCCGCGCGGTGAAAACTGCCGAGGCGGTCATGGCCCAGTGAGGCGGCTGCTCCCAACCGCGCTCTGGGCGGGACATCGACCCGACGCGCTCGCCCTGTGCGCGCACGAGCGCCACAGCGACATCGAGCATGGGCTTGGCCTCCCAGGGTGTGCCAGCGACGATCGCGCCCGTGGCAGCGGACGATGCTGCGTGTGCGAACTCCACCGCCTCGCCCTCCGTCAACGCCGGCGGGGCGAGGGCCGCTGCGAGGGCGGCGAGGGACTCCCGCGCGTAGGCATCGTGCGTCTGGTAGCCCTCGGCCGTGGCGGTGAGCGCGGCCTCGAGCCCAACGCGGTTGAGCGCGTGGGCGAGCGCGATGCCGTGCGCGCGAGGATCCTCCGCGAAGGCGACGCGCAAGGCGTCCAGGTCGCTGGTGTCGAGGCTCATGCCTTAGAGGTTAGGGGCGGGGGGTGACACGTGCGGGTGGCGCCGGCGACCAGGTCTGCGACCTGTATCGGGACGGTGGCCTGCGAGCTCGCGTAGTACACGGACGGGTGAAGCGGGAGTCCGTGGGTCGCCACGACCTTCGAGCGCTGAAGTATTCCGGCAATCTCTGCTTGCCCGGGCGACTATTTCGACACGGTCTACCCAATTGGCGGTACTATTTAAACAGAAAAATAATTGAAACGATGGCATGAGGCGCAATTTAGCGAGACAAGTGATCGGGGAGCGAGATGACGATCTTCACGGCGAATGACTTCACGTCGGTCGGTGCTCGACAGTACCGAGTCCGCAAGGGTGACATCGTGCCGCTCGCCCGCGGTCTGTGGACCGACGAGGTCAAGGCAGCGCCGGTCGACGTTGTGGAGGAGAACTGGATCGAGATCGTCGGCAAGATGCTGCCTGGCGCTGTCATCTCAGATAGGTCAGCGCTCGCGATGCGTCCCGTGGACGGCGTGCTCTTTGTGAGCCACCGCCGCACGAGCCCGCTCGAGCTCCCGGGGCTCACCGTTTACCCAGATGGCAAGGCTGACGACCACCGCGATGGCGACGTGCCGATCGACCGGCACGGCAATCTCTATGCGTCGAGCACGGCGCGCGCGCTCATCGACAATGCCGAGATGCGAGGCCGTCCTGGCGCAGTGCCCCGCCGTCTGACTCGCGAGGAACTGCACGATGAGGTCGTCAAGATCGTCACCACTTACACACCGCGGCAGGTGGAGAACCTCCTTGCCGCCGTGGATCGCGACGCGAACAGAGCCGCTGCGGAGACTGTTCGCGTCTTTGTCGATGCCGCGAGGGGACGCATCAACACTGTGAAGTCCAGTTCTCGTGCGATGAACGCCGCACAGCGTGGCGAGGCGTTCGACCACGCACGCGTCGCCCTGTTCCGGCAGGTGGTTGCTGACTTGCAGCGCCTGGCGCCTGTGCAGCGCTACGTCACCGATCAGCGTCGGGCGCAGATGGTGCCGTTTTATGAGGCGTACTTCTCGAACTACATCGAGGGGTCGACCCTGACGATCGACGAGGCGCAGCAGGTGGTGTTCCATAGGGCCGACGTTGGCAAGCCCGAGGACGCGCACGACATCACCTCCACCTACGAGATCGTCGCCGACCACGCCGAGATGTCGCGGCGGCCGAGCGATGCTGTCCAGTTCATGGACTCGCTTCGCGACCGGCACCGGATCATGATGGCCGCGCATCCCGCCAAGCGCCCCGGCGAGTGGAAGACCCAGCGCAACCAAGCCGGCGCAACCGTGTTCGTTGACCCGAGCCACGTGCCAGGCACCCTGAGGGCAGGTTGGGAAGAGGCCGCCGCGCTCACTGATCCGTTCCAGCGTGCCGTCTACATGATGTTCATGGTCAGTGAGGTGCACCCGTTCGCTGACGGGAACGGCCGCTCTGCGCGCGTGGCGATGAACGCTGAGTTGGTTCCCGCCAACCTGCACCGCATCATCATCCCGACCGTGCTGCGCAGCGACTACATGTCGGGGCTCTTGCGGACCACCGCAGGAAACGGCCCTGAGGGTCTCCACCGCGTGTTGAGCTTCGCGCAAAGCTGGGTCGCCCGCGGCGAGTTCGCGGATCTCGAGATCGCAGACAGGTACCTGCGCGCGACGAACGCGCTCGTCGAGGCGGATCACGCGGACCGAGAAGGGATCTACCTTCGCCTGCTGAGGACTGGCGAGTTGGAGGAGTTGGGGGACGTGGCGTATCCACGTGCGACCGCGCCCACGCCGGGACCCTCCATCGCGGACGAGGCTCTTGCTGAGGCAGACGTGCTCGCCGCACGCCAGCGGCGCTTCCCTGAACGGCTCAGAGACAGCGCTGAGCCCGAGCATCCAGACAGCGACGACATCGAACTGGACTGACCGGGCGCGCCTCACCAGCGAGACCCCGCTCGCCTACCCTCCGGAGGGCTGTCGGGTCCGCTTCGCGGGCCGTTTGACAGGAGGCTTGGGGAGACCTGTGCACGTGTGGAGAACTCTGGCGCCGTGCGCCTGGACCGCGCCTACGGTGCGACCGCCAAGCTGGGCGAGTATTGGGCGCCCGCCGACCAGGGGTGCCGTGGTCGCGGCGTGCCCTATCGCGCGGCGAGGGTGTCGCTCACGAGCCGGTTCATGGAGACGCCTGACTGTGCGGCCCTGATCGCGAGGGCCCGGTGGCGGGCGGGCGTAAGGCGCAGCACGAACTTCCCGGAGTAGTTGCGGTCTGCAAGCGAGTCGGGCGGTGGAGAGCCTTCGGCGACCATCTGCGCCACGACGTCGTCCACGAGACGACGGACGCCCGCGAAGGCGGCTTGCTCGTCGGCGTCGAGCCATGACAGCGACGAAAACTCCGCGACGGTCCCGACGTACTCGCCATCCTCGGAAGACCAGGAGACCTGGTAGGTGTAATGGTTCGTGCTCACTGAGGGTCTCCGCTCTTGTTCACAGCGATAGTACTACTACCGGTATCAAGACGGAAGAGCGTTGGCGACGCATGGGGCAGCCAATGGCCGATGCTGTTGGCGGCGCTCGACGACGGAATACGAATCGGGCGTTTTAGCCTGAGCTGAAATGCGAAATCCCGTTACCCGGCCCCCGGAGACGGCGACTCCTCGAGAACCACTACGCCGACGCGGCGGAGTAGGTGTCCACTTGGCACCGGGTGATCGCGAGAGGCCTTGTGTGCTTCCGGCGACGCGCCGTACACTGTCCGTACATCTGGCAGAAGGGTGCAGACATGTCGCACGCCACCAAGAAGGACCAGCGCTTTGAGTTCCGCACTACTGCCGCCGATCGCGAGTTGTTCGCGCGTGCGGCCGAAGCCGCAGGCACCCCCGTCTCAACTTTCGCCAACGAACAGTTGCGCATCGCCGCGCTGCGGGTGCTCGCCGACCGCACCGAGTTTGTCCTCTCGCCCGTCGAGGCCGCGCTGTGGGACGAGATGTGCGAGCGGCCCGCGCGCGATCTGCCCGGGGTGCGCGCGCTACTTGATCGTCCGAGCCCCTTCGTCGACTAGCGGGACGCGGGCCAAGGCAGTGAGGTGGAGGCGGTCGTGTATCTGAAACCTCATGCACTGGAGCCGCGACACCACCTCGAGAGCTTCGAGTCCCGTTCCGACGAACAGTCGCTGTGGCTGCGCGAGCATGCGCGTCAAGCGCACGGCACAAGAACCGCGCACGTGCTGGTGGTGACGACCCAGGCGTCCGATGCGGTGGTGGCCTACTACGCGTGGTGCATGGCGAGCTTCTCGGCGGGACAGGTCCCTGCGCGGATTGCAAAGGGCGCGGGTCGGCACCCGCAACCCTTCGCTTTGCTCGCGCGGCTGGCAGTGTCCATCGGGCACGAAGGCCACGGCTTAGGCCATGCTTTGCTGGCCGATGTGGTGCTCAGGACAATTGAGGCTTCCGAACGCATCGGGTGCCGGGGGCTCTTGGTCCACTGTGAAACGGATGCGGCGCGAGCGTTCTATCTCAAGGCGTTGCCTGAATTCGAGCACAGCCTCACCCATCCGATGCACCTCATGGTGCTGGCAACGGACCTGCGGCGGGCACTCGGGTAACGCTCCGTCACGGTTCGGTTGCGGGTTGAGCCACCGACCTCGCGCCGGTGCCCGACGGGTGCTCGGGTCGCATGACTGCTCGTGTTACAGCGCGTCGGACAGGGTGCGCCACGTGAGCAGTTCGCGGGCGGTAACCGCCTCGATGCGCTCGGCCATGGGGAATCGGTCCGGTCCGCCGTGCGCGACCAGGATGCGGTCGAGCCCCAGGTCCTCGAGCGCGTGAAGCATGCTGGGCGTCACCCGGGGGGAGTCGGTCCGCTTGATCTCGATGCCCCACGGACGTGCACCGGTGTCGAGCACGATGTCGATCTCGGCGCCCGCCTGCGTGCGCCAGTAGTGGACGGGCAGGCCCCACCGGGAGATGTGCTCGACGGCAAGGCCCTCCCAACTGGCGCCGACGATGGGGTGGGCGAGCAGCTCGGACACGCCGAGCGAGCGGGCCATGTCGGCGCCAAGGCCTTCGAGCGCCAGCATCGGATCGGCGAGCCTTGCCTGGTCTCGGGGGTTCCAACCGTTAGCGACCTTGAATATCTAACACGGAACGTTAGATTTGCAAGGTCTATGGATCCTCATTGTGGTGCCCACTCATCCGAGTTGAGCCGAGGATGCGCATCGTAGGCGTAGCGCCAGACCGCGCCAACACCGCGATACTGATCCGGCTGGGTTCCTATGCGGCGATACATGGCTCGCGGCTCATCCTCGCCGTCGTTGCCGAGGCCGATGTCGAGATAGTCCGGGGCCAAGCCAGGAACGAGCATCGGAATGTCGCGGCAACTCGAGCCGTCCACCGGCCCACCGAACAGCAGACACGTAGCCGTGGTGCGGGATGCGGGCGATCCCGAACGACTCGGTGGCTCCGGCAACGCCCCTGCTCGGTTGTGATCGTGGGTCCCCATGGCTTCCCCTCCCTTTGGGTCCACGCTAGGGCCAGGGTCTGACATTACCGAGATGGGTACCACCGGGCAGGTCCTGCTGGCAGCGGCGACGAGGGCGCGGTCTTCTGGCCTAGTCCGTTGCCTCGCGCAACGAGACACTGCGGCGAAACGGCGAAATTACCGCGGCGAAACGGCGAACGATGGCGCGAAAAGCGGCGAGCAGGCCTACGAAAAACGGCGAGAACGGCTGTAATTTCCGCATGGAAGGCCTCGTTACCCGGCATGCCGCGGTCGCGGTGGAAGAGGCGCTTTCCGACACCCGCATCTTGGTGAACCAGGGCGCGCGGTAAGTGGGTGAGAGCACCCCCGCGGGCTCCTGGTCATCGACGAGGTCCAACGAGTCCCTCCGCTAACGGAGCGGGTTGGTCGCACAGCAAACCCCATGGGGTTTGTGTGGACACAACCATGGTTTTGTGCGACAATACTTACATGCCGGTTCAATGGACATCGAGCGCTGACACTCACGGGCTCCCCCATGATGAAGTGCTCTACGCCATGACCCACGCCACGGTCGAGCGCCAGTGGCCCCCGGCCCGCGAGGGGCACGCGACCGTCCCGCGCCTGTACGTCGGCCCGAGCCGCTTCGGCACCCTCGAGGTGTTGGCAGAAGTCGGAGACCGGTCCGTGTTGATCTTCCACGCGATGCGTCTGCGCGCCAGCACACAGACCCGACTCAACAAAGAAGGAGGCACCCCATCATGACCAGCACTAGGACCAACGACGTCGACGGCAAGGCCGCACTCGACGCCCTGCTGGCCACCACCCCTACCCACACTCTCCACGGCGCCGACGCGGCGGCTTCCGGTCGCGCCGCACTAGAAGCCGCGGGCGTGGATATTGCCGCGCTCGAACAGCGCATCGCCAAGGGAGGACGCCCGCGTCTCGACGGCCACCTGCCCGGCGTAGGGAGACGGGCCCCCCGCGTCAACGTCGCCATCCCGGCAACCGTCGAGCAACTGCTGAACGAGCGCGTCTCGGCAACCGGACAGAGCAAGAGCGAAGTCGTGCGCGACGCCCTCGAGGCATACCTCACGGCAAGCTAACGCAAATCCCGGTTCGCGTACCGCCAAAGGACGCGCTTCGCGCGCGCCCCGCGGTCGCCAGACGGGGCGGCGTCGCGGACGATCGCAGGTGGGCGGACCATGCAGGCTGGTCTTCGATGACAAAGATGCGCGCCAAGGCGTCGATGTATTCGCGCGCCGCGTCCCTGGACGGCACCGTAGTCGTCAATATGCGAGCACATCAGTCGTCAAATTGGGAGACACGGAGTCGTCAGTTTGAGTGAGTCGCCGCTCAAACTCGAGCGTCGACGGCCCTGTGGAAAACGGCTGGGCGCGCCGCGCCGATGCCACACTGGCAAAGCAAAACCCCGGCCGTGTGATCGGCTCTGCTTCGGGCACTACCCGAGGAGAACTACAGGGACGGTTCCGGGGTGTTGGCTTTCAGAATAGGCGCTCACGTGACTCTGCACATGTTCTCCGACGAATCGAAGGCCCGCGGGTACATCACCGCGGCGGTCGTTGTGCCCGCGGGATCAGTAGCGCGCGTCCGCTCCACCTGTTCCAGCTGGGCCATGCCTGGATCCCGCAGGTTCCACGCACAGAAGGAGAGCTCTGTGCGCAGGAGGTTGGCGCTGGCTTCGCTTGTCTCGATGGAGCGCGATGTCCACATCGTTCTCGTGGAATCCGCGCGGGGCAAGATTCAGCTCGAGGCTCGCCGGTCTCATCTTGCGGCGCTAGCGCGGTGGGCATCCGACGCAGGAGTATCCCGTTGGGTGATCGAGCTCGACCAAACAGTACAGGCCGAGGATCGGCGGACCCTGAGTTCGGTGGGCACCGGGACCACGACAGCCGATCTTGAGTACGTCCATTTGCTGGCGGCGCACGATGCGGTGCTGTGGGCGGCTGACTTGGCCGCGTGGAGTTGGACGCGTGGCGGTGAGTTCCGGGCCGGGATCGAGCCACTTGTGGTCGCCCGCATCCGAGTGTAGAAAGCGCGAAACCCGACACGCCCACCGTCCGGAGGGCTGTCGGGTCCACTTCTCAGGGCTATTGCCCATCGCCCTTACAGTTTCCGCCGCGTGGGCTCGCTCGTCAAGTGCCCGACGAGACTCATCTAAAGTGCTCGCGTAATGGGGTGCGTGCCTCATTTGGGA
>NZ_JADQBE010000009.1:0-10935 GCF_016278765.1 Demequina sp.
ATTGGATTTCGGGACCTTCCATTTAAGGTCTCACGCTCCTTGTAATGAGGGAGCGGGCAGGCAGAACTGGGCTTTCTGTAGCCCCGGCTGATCGTCAGTCGACAGGCTCAGAACCGTCATATGAGGGGTTCTGAGCATCTCCACCGAGGACCAGCGTCCGGCCAACCCGCTCGGTATGCAGGTTGAACTCGCTCTTGCGAGTGCTTCAAGACTATCAGAGGGGTTCCCTGACAGATCCGGATCCCCGCCCGTGGCTCACCCCGTGGCTCTCCTCATGTCTCTTCATGTCTCTGCGGTCGCGCCACCCGGATAGTTCCGACCGCGAGCGACAGCGACACGCAGGAGTGGTGCGCGGGTGCGTCCGGCTACGGAGACGTCTGCGCCGTCCTCGCCTGATCGAGCGCGGCGCGCAACAGCGGCACGTTGTCGGCAGAGGGTGCGAGGTCGCCCGATTCAATCCGCTGAGCCAGCCTGAGGATCGCCTCGTTGACGGGGGCCGTCGACCCCCGTGATCGCTGCTGCTCGACGATGTAGCCGCAGAACGCGTCGAGTTCGGCGCGACGACCTTTATCCCAATCCTGCAACACAGCGACGCGGGTAGTCGGAAGGGAGTACGACTCGAGCACGTTGTCGAGCAGGCCGATCGCGAACTCCTCCGAGTCCGTCACGTCCGCAGGATCGCGGCCGAAGATGGCGGTCATGCGGATGCCGAGGTCCCGCGCCAACCGGTACGCCTCGCGGGTCGCCTCGTCCATCACCTCGCGGACGCCTTCCATGCGCGCGGCCTCAAGGAGCGGCACGTTGAGGATCGCCGAGGGAAGCATCTCCGGAATACTCGCGATGAGCTTCATCCACTTCGACGCCCGGATGTCAGAGGAGATCTCCACCGTGCCGCAATGAGCGAGCGCCGCAGCCACGGCCTCGACCGCGGTCGTCCTCGCGCCATCGAGGGTGCCTACCGCGAGCCAGGTTCCGCTCGGCGGGATCTGGCGGACCACGACTCCCGGCTCGTACATGTTCGCGGCGATGCCAAGAACTGCGCCGATCGTGCGCTTGGCGCCGACGATGTCGGCGACGGCGTCGATCGTCATGCCGTTTTGCAGGCCGACCACGACCGACTCCTCGTGCAGGAGCGGCACGATGAGCTCGGTGACCCACCTGGTGTCGTAGGTCTTGACGGAGATGAACACGATGTCGAACGTGGTGCGGAGTTCGGCGACCTCGCAGAGGTGCAGCACACGAACGGGAGTGACCTCGGTGACCTCGGGCAGGTGCACCGAGAGCCCGTTCGCCCTCATGGCGTCGACGTGCGCGGGCCACTGCTCGATGAAGGTCACGTCCAGACCGGCGCGCAGCATGTCAGCGCCGAGGGACGCGCCGTTAGCGCCCGTTCCCACCAAGGCAATCTTCATCACCTCAACCACGATATGCGCCTCTCATCCTGTGCAAGCGGTTCAATCTCATGCGGTGGGACCCAGCTGTCGGTGGTGATGACCACCCGCGCCGACCTCGAGACGGACATCGCCGCGTTCAGGCGAATTTATCAGGACACACATTTCGATCGAACGCCACCCGGCAACGCTGAGAAGTTGCGGGTCCTTGCGCTGCGAACCAATTCCGACCGCGACACGCCGGGGGAGGACGCCGGCCCCGGCCGGCGTCGTTTCACGGCGTGTCGGTAGCCGCCGCGGTTCACGGCGTGCCGGTAGCCGCCGCGGTTCGCAGTGTCCAGGTGGCGCCGATGCGGGCCCGGTGCCAACCGACGTCGAGGCGGTGCGCCATGCCGCACAACGGTTCCCAACCTCCGACAGGGTGCGGGCGCGTGGCAGGGTGCGGGCGCGTGGCAGGACAGTGAAAGGCCCGGCCGCTCAGCCCCGAGTGGGGCGAGCGGCCGGGCCTGAGCGCGGCTCGGCGCGTCGGTCCTTGGAAGGACTAGCGACGCAGGCCGAGGCGCTCAATCAACGCGCGGTAGCGCTCAATGTCGATCTTCTGAAGGTAACTGAGCAGGCGGCGACGCTGGCCGACCAGGAGGAGCAGACCGCGACGAGAGTGGTGGTCGTGCTTGTGCTCCTTGAGGTGCTCGGTGAGGTCGAGGATGCGCTGCGTCAGCATCGCGATCTGAACCTCGGGCGAACCGGTGTCCCTCTCGGACGTGGCGTACTCGGTCATGATGGACTTCTTGGTGGCTGCATCGAGCGGCACAGGTTCTCCTCTTCACACATCGTTGCGCGGCGCGCCCAGGCTTGTTCTCTGGAGCAATGGAATCCGCGGCCGTTCTACGGCGACGGTCAAGCATAGCGGAGTGCGGCGGGTTTCGCGACGAACCTCGGCGGCAACCACATGATGCCAAGCCCCGAGCGCCGTCAAGAATGAGGGTTAGATCTGGCTGTAGGGGGTGCGCGTGTTCGCGCCGATGCCTGCGGCGTCCACTCCCCCTCGCACGGCCGGGGGCTCGATGACGCCCACCGACGTGCGCGTGCGGCTCAGCCGGTCCTCCAGCCAATGTGCGAAGCGGCTGACGGCCATGTTGACCACGATGTAGATCACCGCCGCGGCAAGCACGAAGACGACGGTGGTCTGCTCGCCAAAGTAGTTGTAGTTGTTCTTGGTCACTGTCAGCAACTCGTAGTACGCGATGATGAATCCGAGCGACGTGTCCTTCAGCAACACCACGACTTGGCTAACGAGCGCGGGCAACATGATGCGCACCGCCTGGGGAAGTTGGATACGCAGCAACACCGACAGTGGTCGAAGGCCCAAACTCAGCCCCGCCTCACGCTGGCCGCTGGGCAGGGCCGCGATGCCGGCGCGCAGGATCTCCGCGACGACCGCGGTGTTGTATACCGTGAGACCGAGCACCACGGACACCAGCGGCGACAGGCTGAGAGCGAGCACGCCGAAGTACATGACCAGCAACACGGGAATGCCGCGAAAGACGTGCGTGAACAGGTACGCGATGGCGCGCATCGGGCTGTTCGCCGACGCCCGCGCAATCACCAGAACGGTCGAGGTGACGACGACGATCGGGACGCTGATCACGACGGCCTTGAGCGTGCCCTCGAGGAGCCCCCTGACCAGCAGCGAGTGCCACACATCGGCGGCCGCCTGTCCGCCCTTCTGAGGATCCCACAGGACCTGCCAGCGTTCATCAAAGATGCCGCGCGTGTACGCGGTGTATCCGAGCCAACCCAACAGGCCGGCAATCACCGCGGTGAAGACGACCGTGTAGACCTTGTCGCGCAAGATTGCCTTGGGCCCGGGGACGTCGAAGAGAAGGTTGCGGGGGGCGCTCATCGCAGCACCGCCACTTTCTTCTCGAGTTGTTCCGCGGCGATCGACAACGGGACCGTGATCGCGAGATACGCGAGGCCGATCCCAATAAAGATGCCGAACACATCACCGGGGTTGGCATTCGACAACCGGTACGAGACTGCGGCGAGTTCGGTTCCTGCGAATCCGGCCGCGACCGACGTGTTCTTGATGTGCGCCACGAACACATTGATGAGCGGCGGCACCACCGAGCGGAAAGCCTGCGGCAGGACGATCTGCGACAGCGTCTGGCCGAAGGTGAGACCGAGCGAACGGGCCGCCTCCGCCTGACCGACCCCCACGGAGTTGATGCCCGAACGCACCACCTCGCAGACAAAGGTCGCCGTGTAGAGCGTGAGCGCGACGATCGCGAAGATAATTCCGTTGTTGATGGTGACGCCAAAGTAGGTATTCCGCGACACCGGAATGACGATGCCGACGAGGGCGGACGTGGTGCCACCCAAGAACAGAAACATCACGGTCAGCGGCGAATTTCGGACCACGTTGACATAGACCGTGCCAAAAGTGCGAAGCGGGCCGATGGGCGAGACACGGAAGGCGGCGAGGATCACGCCCCATGCGAACGCCAGAATGCCCGCCACGACGGAGATCAGCAGGGTCGCAGAGAAGCCCTGCCACAGCAGGTCGGCGTTGTCTACCAGGGCTCCCATGGAAAGTTGGCTCCGTTTCGGTGGCGTCGTGCCGGGGAGGGGCCGCCGCGTTGTGGCGCGGCAGCCCCTCCGTCAGCGACGAGCGGTCGGCCTAGTAGCGGTCGACCGTCGGGACGGCAGGATCGGGCAGTACGACCCCCGCCGTGTCCTTCCAGGCGGCGAGCCAGCGGCCGTCGGCGAAGATCTCCTCGAGAACGTCGTTGATCCACATGCGGAACTCGGTGTCGTCCAGCTTGACGCCGATGCCGTAGGGCTCTTCGGTGAAGGGCTCGCCCACCACCTTGAACTCGCCGTCGGACTCCGCCACGTAGCCCGCGAGAATCACGTTGTCGGTGGTGACCACGTCGACCTCGCCGTTACGCAGGGGCTCGAGGCAGTCGGTGTAGGCGCCGTACAGCACCAGGTTGGCCTCGGGGTAGTTCTCCGCGATGTTGGCCGCAGGCGTGGAGCCCTCGACCGAGCAGACGTTCTTGCCCGCAAGGTCGTCCGGCGTCGTAATGCCGTCCGTCGAGGACAGCGTCATCATGGCCTGGCCCGCGTTGTAGTACGGGCCCGCGAACGAGACGATCTCCTTGCGCTTGTCGTTGATGGTGTATGTGGCCACCACCAAGTCGACCTGGCCGGACTCGATGAAGGGCTCACGGTTGGCAGAGACGGTCTCGACCCACTCGATGTTGCCGGGGTCGATGCCGAGCTCTCCGGCGATGATCTTGCCGATCTCGACGTCGAAGCCCTCGGGGGTGCCGCTGGGCGACATCAGCCCGAACAGCGGCTGATCGAACTTGGTGCCGATGGTGATGGCGCCCGCATCGGCGAGCGCAGCCATCGTGGAGCCGGCCGGGAATTCCGCCACGGCGGTATCGGTGGCGGGCTCGGTGGCGGTCGTCGTCTCCGTCGACCCTCCGCTAGAACACGCCGTCAGCGCTATCGCTGCGACGGCGCCAAGCGCCGCCCATTTCAGGTTTCTCATGGGGTTTCCTCTCCTTCGGCCGAGGATCTCTCGGCCTAAGTGTGTCGTTAGTGCGTCAGAATCTTGGATAGAAAGTCTTTTGCCCGATCGGACTGAGGGTTCGTGAAGAACTCCTCCGGGGTGGCCTCCTCGACGATCACGCCTGCGTCCATGAAGACCACACGGTTGGCGGCCTTGCGCGCAAACCCCATCTCGTGGGTCACGACGATCATGGTCATTCCCTCGGACGCGAGGTTCGTCATCACGTCGAGGACCTCGTTGATCATTTCTGGATCGAGCGCGGACGTGGGCTCGTCGAACAGCATGACCTTGGGCCTCATCGCAAGGGCTCGCGCAATCGCGACCCGCTGCTGCTGACCCCCCGAGAGTTGGGCGGGGTGCTTGTCCCCCTGGCTTTCGACCCCCACGCGGGTGAGCAGCTCCATGGCGAGCGTCTTCGCCTCGGCCTTGGACATCTTGCGAACCTTCATGGGGCCGAGCATGACGTTATCGAGCACCGTCATGTGCGCGAACAGATTGAAGGACTGGAACACCATGCCGACGTCGGCCCGCAGCCGCGCGAGCGGGCGTCCTTCCGCGGGCAAGTCGACGCCATCGAGCCGAATGGTTCCGTTGTCGATGGTCTCAAGCCGGTTGATCGCGCGACAGAGAGTCGACTTGCCGGAGCCGGACGGCCCGATCACGACGACGACTTCGCCCTTGCCCACGGTCAGGTTGATGTCTTGGAGCACGTGCAAGTCGCCGAAATGCTTGTTCACGTTCTCCAGAACCACGAGCGGTTCGAAAGGCTGGGACGTCGCTTGGCTCGCTTCCATCTTGGCACCCTAGCCTGCGCGCCGCCGCCGTGGGGCGAATCGTTACGCGTTTAATACCGAACGGCACCACGCGACGTCCTCGTGCAACGCCGAAACGAGGCCGTCGATACCACCAAAGTCCAACATCGGCCGACGCCACTCGACCAGGTCGAGCGCGACGCGCGCGCCGTACAGGTCGAGGTCTTCGTGGTCCAGCACGTACGCCTCGACCCGCAGGTCATCGGTACCCACCGTGTAATTGATGCCGAGGCTCACCGCGGCGGGGAGTCTTTCTCCGACGAGCGACACGGCAGCGGCGTTTCCCCCCGGATCCACCACCTCGAGCCATCCCGCGTAGACGCCGTGGCGAGGAATGAAACCCGCATAGACGTCGAGGTTCGCGGTGGGAAAGCCGATCTGGCGGCCCAGCTTCAGGCCGTGGATCACCCTGCCGCGCAGCCGGTGATACGTCCCGAGGATTTTCGCGGCCGCCCGCAAGTCGCCCTCATCAAGCAGCTCGCGCACCCACGTGGAAGACCACCGGCGCGCACCGGCGTGAGAGTCGGACGCGTCGCCGACGATGTCGATGCCGATTCCCAGTTGTCTCCCCAACTCGCGGAGGGTCTCGATGTCACCTGCGTTCCCGCGGCCAAATCGGGTGTCACGTCCGACGGCAATCGCGACGGCGCCAAGCCCGTCGACGAGGTAGTCCCTCACGAACTCCTCGGGCGTCGCCATGGCGAAATCGAGCGTGTACTCCTGGACGACGATGCCATCGACGCCGGTCCTGGCGATCCGCTCGATGCGGTCCTCGATGCCGGTGATGAGCTCCGGCTGGTGGTCCGGAGCGTGGACCGCCTTGGGGTGCGGGTCGAACGTGACGGCGACCGAGGCTGCGCCGCGAGCGCGCGCCGCCGCCACCAGCTCCGTGAGGACCGCCTGATGACCCTTGTGCACCCCATCGAAGTTGCCAACGGTCACGACCGTGGGGCCGAGATCGGCGGGCACGTCGGCGAGCGAGCGCCACACGGATGTCATTCGCTCATTCTGCCGCACCTGGCTACCGGTCTCGGTCACGCGCCCGACCCCGCAGGAGCGAACACGATCACCGGCCTTGCGGCGCCCTTCACCCGACGCACCACCGCGATCACGCGGCCGTCGGGCGCGACGGCCGCGGCATCGTGCGTGAAGTCATCGTCGTGCTCGGGCGTGGCGAGTTCATCCACCCGCTCGCGCAGGGGCTTGCCGAAGCTGAGGTCGCGAGCCTCCTGCTCGGTCAGGTCCAGCGCGGGCAACGCCGCCTTGGCCGCCTCATCGAGCGAGATGAGCGGGATGTCAGCGCCGGAGTCGGCCAGCGCCGCGAGCGAGTCAACGGTGGACGCCGACGCGAGGTCGAATCGGCCGATGCGGGTGCGGCGCAAGGCGGTCAGGTGGCCCCCCACACCCAAGGCGGCTCCCAGGTCGCGTGCCAGGGCGCGGATGTAGGTTCCCGAGGACACGTGGATGGTCGCGTCGACGTCGATGACCGATTCCGACCGGCGCACTTCGGTCACCTCGAAACGAGAGACGGTGACCGGTCGCGCGGCCAGCGCCACCTCTTCGCCGGCGCGCACGCGCGCATAGGAACGCTCTCCGTTGACCTTGATGGCGCTCACCGAACTGGGGACCTGCGACATGTCGCCGGTGAGGGCCGCGATCGCCACCGCCAAGGCGTCGTTCGACACCGCCGACGCGTCGGTGGCGGATGTGACCTCGCCCTCCGCGTCGTCCGTGATGGTGGAGGAACCCAAGCGAATGGTCGCGTCGTAGGACTTGTCGTGGCCCGTGACGTAGGTGAGAAGTCGGGTCGCGCGCCCCACGGCGAGGACCAGCAGGCCGGTCGCCATCGGGTCGAGCGTGCCAGCGTGACCCACCTTGCGGGTGTTGAGGATCCGGCGGGAGCGCGCCACGACGTCGTGCGACGTCCAGCCGGCGGGCTTGTCGACAAGCAGCAGGCCCGGCGTGGGCTCGTCGATGCGACGCGCCACGTCGTCAGTCCTCTTCAGTGTCCTCGTCGGAGGGGTGCCGGTAAGGGTCGGCCTCTCCGGCGTAAGCGGCACCTTCCCGCAGCCTCGCCAACTCGGCATCCTTCAGCGCGGCCTCGTGAAGCGCCTTTTCGAGCGTGGCCGCCGTCTCCGGCACCGCGTCCAAGAAGAACTCGAGGGAAGGCGTGAGCCGGATGCCCAGCTCACCGCCCACCATCGAACGTAGCCGCCCCTTGGCGGACTGGAGCGCCGCGGCCGTGTTGGCCCGGTCCTCGTCGCCGCCGTAGACGGTGTAGAACACCGACGCCTGCTGCAGGTCGCCCGTGACGCGCACATCGGTCACGGTCACGAAACCCAGGCGCGGGTCCTTGATCTCGCTCTCCAGCGCGCGGGCAACGATCCTCTTGATCGTGCCCGCGAGCCGAAGTGCACGGGGTGAGTCGGTCATGAGGACCTCGGAATCTCCACCATCTCGAACGTCTCGATCATGTCGCCCACCTGGATGTCGTTGAACTTGCCCAAGCCGATACCGCACTCGAAGCCGTCCTTGACCTCGGTGGCATCGTCTTTGAAGCGACGCAGGGTGTCGATTGTCGGCTCGCCGAGGACGTTGCCGCCGCGGACGACGCGCGCCTTCGCGTTGCGCCTGATGACACCGCTGCGGACCAAACAACCGGCGATATTTCCGAACTTGGAGGAACGGAAGATCTCCATGATCTCGGCGGAACCCACCTGCTTCTCTTCGAACTCGGGCTTGAGCATGCCGGTGAGGGACGCCTCGACGTCCTCGATGGCACGGTAGATGACCGAGTAGAAGCGCATGTCGACGCCCTCGCGCTCGGCCAACTCCTGGACTCGCTCGGCGGGACGCACGTTGAAGCCGATGATGATGGCGTTGTCGACGGTGGCCAGGTTGACGTCGTTCTGCGTGACGGCACCCACACCACGGTGGATGACGCGCAGGTCCACCGAGTCGCCCACATCGATCGCGAGCAAAGCATCCTCGAGCGCCTCGACGGCACCGGACACATCGCCCTTGATGATGAGGTTGAGGGTGTCCACCTTGCCGTCCTCGATGGCTTGGGTGAAGTCCTCGAGGCTGATGCGCTTGCGACGCTTGGCCAGTTGCGCGGCACGCTCGGCGGCTTCACGCTTCTCAGCGATCTGACGTGCCGTGCGGTCGTCTTCGGCGGCCAGGAACGTGTCACCTGCGCGCGGAACCGACGTGAGGCCGATGACCATGACGGGCCGCGCGGGCAATGCCTCGGCGACGGGTTCGTCATGCTCGTCGAACATGGCGCGCACGCGGCCGTATGCCGTTCCTGCAACGATCGCGTCGCCGACGCGCAGGGTTCCGGACTGGACCAGCACGGTCGCCACGGGGCCACGGCCCTTGTCGAGGTGAGCCTCGACCGCGACGCCACGCGCGTCCTTGTTCGGGTTGGCGCGCAGGTCCAGGCCGGCATCGGCCGTGAGGAGCACCGCATCGAGAAGCTTCTCGATGTTCTTGCCCTGGGTCGCGGAGACTTCGACGAACATGGTGTCGCCGCCGTACTCCTCCGCCACCAGGTTGTATTCGGTGAGCTGCTGGCGAATCTTGTCGGGGTTGGCGCCTTCCTTGTCGATCTTGTTGATCGCCACGACGATCGGCACATGGGCCGCCTGGGCGTGGTTGAGGGCCTCGATCGTCTGCGGCATCACGCCGTCGTCGGCCGCCACCACCAGGATGGCGACGTCAGTCACCTGGGCACCACGTGCACGCATGGCGGTGAACGCCTCGTGACCCGGGGTGTCGATGAAGGTGATGGCGCGCGTGTCGCCTTCGTGGTCGCGGCGCACTTGGTAAGCGCCGATGTGCTGGGTAATGCCGCCAGCTTCGCCCGTCATGACGTCGGACTTGCGGATGGCGTCCAGCAGCCGGGTCTTACCGTGGTCGACGTGACCCATGACCGTGACGACGGGCGGGCGAACCTCGAGGTCCTCGTCCGTCTCCGCCTCGAGCTCCGCCTCAAGGTCGAGGCCGAAGTCCTCGAGCAGTTCGCGGTCCTCCTCCTCGGGCGAGACGATCGTGATCTTGTAACCCAGTTCCTCGCCGAGGGCCTGGAAGGTCTCCTCGTCGAGCGACTGCGTGGCCGTGGCCATTTCGCCCAAGTGGAACAGGACCGTCACCAGCGAGGCGGGGTTGACGTCGATGCGGTCGGCAAAGTCGCTCAGCGTTGCGCCGCGGCGCAGGCGAAGCGGCGTGCTGCCGTCGCCTCGCGGAATCTGCACGCCGCCGATCGACGGGGCCTGCTGCTGCTCGTACTCCATCCGCTTGGCGCGCTTGGACTTCCGTCCCCGTGTGGGGCGGCCGCCTTGGCGACCGAAGGCACCAGCCGTGCCGCCGCCTCGGCCGCGTCCACCGGCAGCCGGACGGCTACCAGGAGGACCGCCGAAGCCGGGACGCTGTCCGGCCGGAGCGCCACCAGGGGCCGCGCCGGTACGCGGCGCGAAGCCGCCTGGACGCGCGCCGCCTGCAGCGGGACGACCGCCGGCAGCAGGAGCGCCGGGACGGGCACCTGGCGTTGCGCCGGGTGCGCCACCCGGACGCGGGCGCGGTGCGCCTCCGCGAGCGGCTTGGAACGGGTTGTTGCCGCCCGGTCGCTGACGCGGCGCGCCGGGACGAGGCTGGAAAGGATTGTTGCCGCCCGGTCGGGGACGAGGGCGCGGCATGTCGCTCGGAAGCGGTGCTACCGGCTTCTTGTCGTCAGTGGCGGCCTTCGCCGTCTTGTCCGACGCCGCTGCTGGCTCCGGCCTGTCGGCGGAAGCCGACGGGGCAGCCTCGGCAGGCTTGCTCGCCGCCGGCACCGACTCGGAGCCCTGAGGCTCCCGCGCGGGCTCGGGTTCGGACGCTGCCGGCTTGGGGGCGGCGGGCCGGGGCGCCGGCTTGGACACCGCCGGCTTGCTCGCGGGCTCCGACGTGGGCGGCGTCGCGGGCGCGGGGAAGGCCTCTTTGGCCTTACGCACGACGGGCGCCTCAAGGGTCGACGAGGGACCCTTGACGTATTCGCCAAGTTCGTTCAGTTTGGCAATGAGGTCCTTGCTCGGAACACCGAGCTCCTTCGCGATCTCGTGAACGCGGGGCTTAGCCACAATTCTCCTGTCTCGGTCCGACCAAGACAGGGTCG
>NZ_JADQBE010000065.1:0-77494 GCF_016278765.1 Demequina sp.
GCACTCCGTCCTTCATGCGCCACGTGTCGGGGTTCTGGCAGAACTGGCAGCGCAGTCCACAACCCGCGGTGAATAGCGTCATGCGGGTCCCAGGACCATCGGCTCCGGTGACGAGGTCCCAGGAGTGCACTGAGCCGGCTGTGTTGTCGTGGAGGGCCTCGCTGGCCGCGAGCTCGGCGTCCGCGACGTCCATGGGAGGCGCCTGAAGGAGCGGCACCGCAACGGGTTGGTCGGTCATCGTCTCGCTCCTTCCACGCCAGGGTTGGGACCAGCCCGGGGTCAGACAAGACTACGGCGCCCCTCCCCCGAGGACGGAGCGCCGTGGCGTCTTGAGTATTAGAGACCCGCGTGGAAGGTGCGCGACAGCACGTCGAGCTGCTGCTCGCGGGTCAGTCGCACAAAGTTCACGGCGTAGCCGGACACGCGGATCGTGAGCTGCGGGTAGTTCTCCGGGTGCACCATGGCGTCCTCGAGCGTCTCGCGGTTGAGCACGTTGACGTTCATGTGGAAGCCCTGACTGACCGTGTAAGCGTCCAAGATGCCCACCATGTTCGTGACCTGCTCTTCGCGATCACGGCCCAGCGCCGAGGGCACGATCGACGTGGTCAGCGAGATGCCGTCCTCAGCGTCCTCGTAGGGCAGCTTGGCCACGGACAGCGCCGACGCCATGATGCCGTGCACGTCGCGCCCGTTCATCGGGTTGGCACCCGGAGCGAACGGCTCGCCCAAGCGGCGGCCGTCGGGCGTGTTGCCCGTAGCCTTGCCGTAGACCACGTTGGACGTGATGGTCAACACGGACTGCGTGTGCTTCGCGTCGCGGTAGGTCTTCTGCTTGCGGATCTTGTTCATGAAGCGGCGAACCAGGTCCACGGCGATGTCGTCGGCGCGGTCGTCGTCGTTGCCGTAGGTCGGGAACTCACCGTCGACTTCGTAGTCCGTGATCAGGCCCGTCTCGTCACGCACGGCCTTGACCTTCGCGTACTTGATCGCGGACAGGGAGTCGGCAGCGACCGACAGGCCGGCGATGCCGCAAGCCATCGTGCGCAGGACTTCCTTATCGTGCAAAGCCATTTCGATGCGCTCGTACGAGTACTTGTCGTGCATGTAGTGGATGACGTTGAGCGCGTCCACGTAGGTCTCGGCCAACCAGTCCATGAAGGTGTCGAACTTGTACATCACGTCATCGAACTCGAGCACGTCTCCCTCGACGGGGGCGAGCTTGGTGGAGACCTGCTTGCCGCTGACCTCGTCGCGACCGCCGTTGATGGCGTACAGCAGGCCCTTGGCAAGGTTGACGCGGGCCCCGAAGAACTGCATCTGCTTGCCGACCTCCATGCCGGACACGCAGCACGCAATCGCGGCGTCGTCACCGCACTGGGAGCGCAGCAACTCGTCCGACTCGTACTGCACGGCCGACGTGTCGATCGACACCTTGGCGCAGAACTCCTTGAAGCCCTGGGGCAGCCGGTCGCTCCACAGCACCGTCATGTTCGGCTCGGGCGCAGGGCCCAAGTTGTACAGCGTGTGCAGGTAGCGGAACGTGGACTTGGACACGAGCGACCGGCCATCCTCGCCGAGACCGCCAAGGGACTCGGTCACCCACAGCGGGTCGCCGGAGAACAGGGCGTCGTACTCGGGGGTGCGCAGGAAGCGGACGATGCGGAGCTTGATGACGAAGTCGTCGATCAGTTCCTGGGCCTCGACCTCGGTGAGGGTTCCCTCCGCGAGGTCGCGCTCGATGTAGCAGTCGATGAAGGTCGAGGTGCGACCCAACGACATGGCGGCGCCGTTCTGCTCCTTCACGGCGGCCAGGTAAGCGAAATACAGCCACTGCACGGCTTCCTTGGCGTTGGTCGCGGGCTTCGAGATGTCGAAGCCGTAGGACGCGGCCATCTGCTTGAGTTCGCCGAGCGCCTTGATCTGCTCCGAGTTCTCTTCGCGATCGCGAATGATGTCCTCGACCGACCGCTGCATGTCGAGCTCGATGCGCTCGTTCTTCTTGTCCTTGATCAGGGCGTCGACGCCATACAGCGCCACGCGGCGGTAGTCGCCGATGATGCGGCCACGGCCGTAGGCATCGGGCAGGCCGGTGACGATGTGGCTGGAGCGGGCGGCGCGCACGTTGGGCGGGTACGAGTCAAACACGCCGTCGTTGTGGGTCTTGCGGTACGTCGAGAAGATCTTCTCCAGGTTGGGGTCAACCGGGTAGCCGTAGGTTTCGAGTTCCTTGACCACCATGCGCCAGCCGCCAAAGGGCATGATCGCGCGCTTCAGGGGCGCGTCGGTCTGCAGGCCGACGATCAGGTTGTCGTCTTCGCTGATGTAGCCAGGAGCGTGGGCGGTGATCGTCGCGGGTGTTTCCCAATCGACGTCGTAGACGCCCTTTTCGCGCTCTTCGGGGAACATGCCGAGCAGCGTCTGCCACACGCGCGTGGTGCGCTCGGTGGGTCCGGCAAGGAAACTGTCGTCGCCGGTGTACTCGGTGTAGGCGGCCTGGATGAAGCCGCGAACATCAATGGAGTCGGTCCACGGCCCGGCGGGGAACGAACGCCACGCGTGGGGTAACTGGGTGCCGGTCTGCTGGGCGTCAGACTGGGGTGGGGTGGTTCTGTCAGCCGCGATTGTCATCTCGGTAAGACCTTCCTGCATGGGGATCAGGCGCTGTAGCACCGTTGCCCACGAGGGTATGCCGCCGGGAGCGAGCAATGTCGGGACTATCGACCCCAAGGTCCTGGGTCCCGGGTACCGGCTTCGCCGCGCGCTGCAGGTACGGCTACAGTGACAGCCATGTCCCGAGAGCCGGTATCCGTGGCACGCACCAAGGGAGCGACGATGACGTTGAACCGCACGGCAGCAGGACGCCTGCTGGCAATCATCGCCGGTTCGAGCCTGGTGTTGGCCGCGTGCGGGCTCACCGGTGATGACCCCACCCCCTCTGCCGCAACCACGGCTCCGCCCGTGGATCCGGTCGACATCTCCATGACCTTCTGGGGCGACTTTGGGCTCGACGCGCTGGTCACCGAGTACCAAGACGGTCACCCGGGCGTCACCATCACCTTGAACTCGGGCAGCTACACCGACGTCCACGATGAATTGCAGCGCCAACTTGTGGCGGGCACCGGCGCTCCGAACATCGTCGCCATCGGCGAGGACTACATCGGCAAGTTCGCCGCGCAACCCGAATCCTTCACCAACCTGCTCACCTTCGGTGCGGGCGAATACCAGGCCCTTTACCTCGATTGGAAGTGGGCTCAGGGCTCAACGCCGGACGGCTCGGCCCTGATCGGCATCGGCGCCGACGTGTCGGGTTTGGCCCTGTGCTACCGCCGGGACCTCTTCGAGAATGCGGGACTGCCCGCCGATCGAGACGCGGTCAACGCCGCCATCGGGGACACGTGGGAGGGCTTCATCGCGCTGGGCAAGCAGTATGAGGCCGGGGCCGAGGCGGGAGCGTTCTTGGACGATGCCGGCACGCTACTGAAGCCCGTGCGGGTCCAGTCGGGCGGCAGCTACTTCAACGCCGCGGGCGACCTGAATCTGAGTCCCGTCAAGCCCGCCTTCGACGTGTCTCTCGACGCCATTGATGCCGGGCTGTCGGCCGGAATAGCGCCGTTTACGGACCAGTGGGATGCCGGATTGGACAACGGGGCGTTCGCGGCCACCCTGTGCCCCGTGTGGGGAATGGGCTACATCCAGAATGTAGTGGAGACCTCTGGGGGTAGCGCTCAGTGGGACATCGCCGACATCCCGGGTCCCGGCGGGTCCTGGGGAGGCGCGTTCTACGCCATGCCCGCACAGGGCACCACGGAGCAGCAGCAGGCGTCCTGGAACTTCCTCGATTGGCTCATCCAACCCGAGCAGCAGCTGCGCATCTTCCAGGCCACCGGTTCGCTGCCGTCGCAACCGGCGTTGTATGACGAAAGCAGCGTGAAGAGTTACGCCATTCCGTTCTTCAACGACGCGCCGGTGGGGCCCATTCTGGCCAAGGCCGTGACGGAGCTGCCCACGCAGAGTTCCTACTCCCCCAGCAACGCCACCATTGAGGCGACGCTGCAGGATGTGCTGGGCGAGGTCGAAGCGGGCAACGTGGGCAGCGCCGATGCGTGGACGGTGGCCACCGAGGCCGCCAGGCTGGCCGCCACGACCCCCTAGAGCGACCGGGTGCGGCTAGAACGACCGCGCCTGCCCTGTCGCTTGGAGGGTGATGCCGTCCGCGAACGGCAACAGCGCCTCGACCCCAAAGAGCGGATACACGGTCACCTCGATGGTGATGCGCGCCGTGGAGGCATCGACGGCCTCGACGGACACCAACTGGACACCCTCAAGGTGGTCGACTCCCCGTTCGGCGGCGTGGCGTTGCACCGCAGACGTCATGGCGGCTGTCGCCAGGTCAAGCGATGCCGGCGACGTGCCCGACCCGTCAAAGTAGCGAGTGGCGTCGACCGCGTCGGCGGCATCCTCGGCCAACTCGTCGGCGAGGTGAGTGAGTCGCAGTCGCGTCAGGTGCACGGCCGACGCCGAGGACACCACCAAGATCAGCATGAGGGCCAGCACCGTGAAGCCGAGGGTGAGAATCCCGATGGTGCCGTCGTCCGAGTGCAACCTCCGTCGCCGATTCATGAGTCCTCCGTCAGGCTGTCCACCGGCGCGCGAGCAGTGCCAACCACCTCGACGGCAAGCGGAACGCCCCCACTGAGGAATCCCGGGATCCCCGGCAGTGTGACGCGCACCGTCACCTCAGCGGCGACATTGCTGCCAGGCGCGAGACACGTGCCGCCGCAGGCGAGGACGAGCGAGGCGTCGTCAGAGCCGAACCCGAAGTCCGAAGCGACCAGCCGGACTGCGGCCCGTGCCCGCCGCTCGCCCTGGTCCATCGCGGCCGAGCGGCGACCGCCGTTCTCAAGCTCGCGCACCCCCGTGACCACGACGGTGCGCGCCGCTTCGCTCGCGGCCGATTCCGCCGCGAAAGCTCCCGCCTGAACGCGAGACAGCGTCACCACAAGGTAGATCAACGGCACCAGCAGCACGAGCGACAGCGCGATGAACTCGAGCATGGCGGCGCCTTGGTCGCCGCGGGCGTCGAGCCGCTTCGGCCCGTGGCTGCTAGCCACGGTCGACTTCCTCGAACGCTCGGCCCGAGACCGACATGGTGCCGACGCCCCACAACCCGAACACGGGTACCGGGGCGGTCACCGTCACTCGCGTGGCTGGAGCCCCATCGATCACGGTGTCGGAAGCGACGACGTTCACGTCGTAGCCGCCGAGCGACTCGGACAGCAGGAACTCGGTCCGCATCGCACCGTCGTTCAGGTCCCGATCGTTCGCTGCAGCGAGGCGCGCGCCTTCCGAGGCGGCCGAACTCAACATGTTGCGCACGTGCAGGGCGAGGGTCAGTTGGATCACCCCCATGGCGATCGTGATCACAAGAATCGACACCAAGAGGAATTCGACAACAACGCTGCCGTCGTCCCGCCCGCGCTCAGCCGCCGGTGACACCTTCGATGGCCCGCGTAAACAGGTCATTCAGTGTGGGCCCCGCGATTGCCCAGATACCGGCGACCAGTCCAGCGGTCATGAGTGTGATGAGCACCCAGCCCGGCACGTCGCCCCGGTCGTCAAACTCATGGCGGCTCAGGAGCCGCTCCCTCAGGTAAGCCATCGTTCTTCCTTTCCCCCGAGAACCTGCGCTTTACAGGCCCAATCGAATAGTGGTCAGTCCCGGAAACACCGCGAACACGACGGTGACGGGGAGGATGAGGAAGATCACGGGCACCATCATGGCGATCTCCCGCTTTCCACCCTCTTCCAAGAGCGCTCGCTGTCCTGCGGATCTCACATCGTGGGCCTGCGCGCGCAACACCTCCGCAAGTGGCGTGCCACGCTCCACCGCCGTCGCCACGCCGTCGGCGAACCGTCGCAACGGCACGGCACCTGTGCGGTCGGCCAAGTCGGTCAGCGCCCGAGCCAGAGGTGTCCCGGTGCGCGAGGCAGCGAGCGTCGTGCGAAGTTCCTCCGACATGACGCCTTGGGTGCTGCGCGACACTCGTTCGAGCGCGCCCACCGCACCTTCGCCAGCAGCGACCGATAACGCGAGCAGTTCGGCGACCGTGGGCAGTTCCGCGACGATGCGCTCCTCGCGTCGGGTGACCGCGCGCGTCAACACGTAGTCCCGCGCCACCGCTCCCCCCACTCCAGTCGAGGCAATGAGCACCACCAGGGCAACCGGCGATGATCCCCTCGTGGCGGCCAGGAAGATTGCCGCGGCGGTGCCGAGTACAAGACCGCCGACGCCCCAGACCACCTGGTGCGCCCGGAACTGCTCGACGGTGAGGTCCGCTCCGGCGCGTTTCAGGCGTGCCTTCAGTTCATGGCCGGGAGATCCCCATCGCTCGATCCAGCGGACGCCGTCGCGCAACACGGGAGCGACGAGCCGTTCCAAGGTGGGAAAGGGGGTGATGGGCTCCGCGCGCAGGCGAAGTTCTTCGGCAACGGAGGTGCGCACATGTGGAGCGATTCGGTCAACGAGCCGAGGCGTACGCGCCCGCCACCATGCCCCGAGCAGCGCGAGCCCCAGGCCGCCAGTGAGTCCCAGGAGTGCCGTAGTCAGCGTCATCGCAGCACCCTGCTTTCCTCCGGCAGCCTGCCCAGTCTGACCATCAGCCGATACGCGAGCACGGTGCTACCGCCGCCCACAAGAAGCACAGAGAATCCGGAGGCCGAGTTGTACGCGTGCGCGTTTTCGGGCCGCGTCGATAAGAGCGCCAGTACCACCCACGGGGCTGCGACCGCGAGCCTGGCGGCATTGACGGTCCAACTCTGGCGGGCCTCAAGTTCCCCTCGGGTGCGGGCGTCGTCGCGAAGAAACTCACTGAGGGTGCGCAACAGGCGGCCAACGTCGGTGCCGCCGACGTCGCGGGTGAGCCGCAACGCCTCGATGATCCGGTCGCCGACGGGGTCCGCGAGTCGAACCTTGAGAGCGTCGAGGCAATCGCCGAATCGACCCGACGCCCGGAAGTCCTCGGCGAATGCCGTGAAGGGCTCCCTCAGGGACTCCGGCCCCCGCTCACCCAGTTGACCGAGCGCTTCCGGCAACGACAGGCCCGCCCGAATACCTGAGGCGAGGTTGTCCACCGCATTGGGCCACACCTCACGCATCGACGCCTGTCGGCGGCCGGCCCGCGCTTGCACGAGGGCAAAGGGTCCCCGCGCGGCGATGACTCCGAATGCCAGCCCAATCACGGGCGAACCGGACCCCGCGGATGCGAGCACGGCGATCGCCAACCCAAGACCCACGGCGGTGGATACCAGCGCCCACGGCGTCACGGCGGGCGCTCCGGCCTGAATGAGGCGATCTTGGGTGCGGGCGTACCAGCCATCCGGCCTTCGGGGAGCGGCCTGCTGCGGGGGCCAGAAGGACCACCAGACCAGAAACAGTCCAGCGCCTAACACCAATCCGATGACGGCTGTCATGCCTGCGCCGCCAGCAGTTCACTGAGCCGAAATCCTGCTCTCGCGAATCGGTCCTCGTGAGGCGGATAACCGTCTGCGCGCACGAGCTCGTGACCGCTGCGGTGGAAGAGGTCGCTGATTTCGATGATTCCCTGCTCGACGCGGCCCGGCACGCCGACGATCTCTCTCACGCGCCGCTTGCCGCGGCCGTCGAGTTCGAGATGCACCACGATGTCGATCGCCGACGCCACCGTCGGCACCACGAATCGGTCAGACACGTTCTCACCAGCCAGGAGCGGCAATGTGCACATCTTGGTGATCGCGTCCCTGGCCGAGTTCGCGTGGATGGTACACATCCCCGGCACCCCTGCGTTGAGGGCGACGAGCATGTCGAGCGATTCCGCTTCCCGAACCTCGCCGATGATGATGCGGCTTGGGCGCATGCGGAGCGCCTCTTTGACAAGACGTCTCAGCGGGATTTCCCCCGTGCCCTCAAGGGATGGCTGCCTGCACTGAAGGCCCACCACATCCCGCAGGGGGATCTTGAGTTCGAAGACCTCTTCACAGGTGATCACCCGTTCGCGCGGCGGTATGGACCCAGCTAGAGCGTTCAAGAACGTGGTCTTTCCGGCTTGGGTAGCGCCAGCCACGAGCACATTGAGCCCCGATGCCACGGCAGCCGAGAGGAATGCGGCCGCCTGGGCGGGCAGCGAACCCAGAGCGACCAGATCCTGGACGTGGTTGGCGCGCGCCACATACTTACGGATGTTGACGGACCAGTGTTCGCGCGTGACGTCCGGGATGACGGCGTGCAGGCGCTCCCCGCCCGGCAGGGACGCGTCCACAAAGGGGCTGGACAGGTCCAGCCGCCTCCCCGACAGCTTGAGCATCTGCTCGACCAGGTCGCGGACCTGCTGTGAGGCCAGAATGGTCGAGGTCAGCTCCGACTCCCCCCGACGCGCCACGTACACCTGGGCCGGATCATTGATCCAGATTTCCTCAACCTCGGGATCGTCCAAGTACTGCTGCAGCGGCCCCAGCCCCGCCACGTTGTCCAGCACCGACTTCGCGACAGCCGCGCGGTCCTCCACCGGCGCCACGGCGCCCACGAGCGCCCGTTCGTCCCACGCCGCCAAGGCGTCGTCCACTAACGCCCGCACCGCAGCCACATCCCGTACGGGATCCACCCCGCGCTTGCGGATCTGATCGCGTACCTGCGACTCGATGGCAATTGTGGTCTCGGCCCCCATGAACAGGAGAGTAGAGGCTCACCACACTTTTCGCCTGGTGAGTTGTGGATAATCACCACGAATGCCCTCGGCGGCCGACTCGGGTACAGCGGCAGCATCGACGACGCCCAAGACCCGCGTATGTCGTAATTATTGCGACTACGCTACTATTAACGCATGGCCGATGTGACTCTCGCCGAATATGCCCGACGCCACGGGATCAGTTCTCAGCGTGCGCGCGCGCTGGCGTCGCAGGGCCGTATCGGCGCGCGCAAAGTCGGATCTCAGTGGGTGGTGTCCGACGGCGGCGCGATGCGATCTGTCCGTAGCGCGGGGAGGCCGCCGAGCGCCGCCACCGTGTGGTCTGCGGCTCTCGCACTCGAGGAGGGAAACCTCGACCGAGGTCGCGACCCACAGCGTCGCCGTGCCGCGAAGCGGGTCCTCCGACGGCTGGCGGCCACAGAGATTGGCCCGTCGCGCTTACTGGCTGTCGCCACCTTGTGTGTCAACCGCGGCGACCTTCACCACGTGCGCGCAGCCGATCTTGTCGGACTGGCTGCGGACCCACGTGTGGCTCGCTCGGGCCTGGCTTGGTCTCGCTCGGCGATCCAGTCTGTCGACGACATCGACCTCTACGTTCATGGGTCAACCTGGGAAGACCTGCGGCTTGACCACGCACTGGTGGAGGTGCCCCAGTCTCGCGCCAACGCACGGATCCGTGTCGTGGCCGATGACGTGGACCTGACTCGCGACGCCCCCACCCTGGTCGCCGCAGCCGATCTCGCGGACATGGGTAGCCCTCGAGCCCAGGCTGCCGCGAGCGACATCATCAACGCAATCGACTTTGGGGAGCCCTTGGCGTGATCGGAGTTGGGGCCGATGCCCGACGCACAAGCGCGGGCGTGGGGCACTCTCGTCGAGCTACACCAGCTCGTTCCCGATCACTGGACCATCGTGGGCCGCCAGATGGGCTACGCACACTGCATGGACCGCGGCGTCATGAGAGCCCGTCCGACGATGAACGCGGACACCGGTCTGGATGTCCGCGCTCGCGCCAAGATCCTGTACGTGTTCAGCCGGGCGCTCAAAGACCTTGGGTTTACGCCAGAGCGCAACAAGGTGGCATGCCACGAGTCGCACTGGCAGCGAGACGGTGAGCGCGTAGATGTGATGATTCCCACCGGGCAAGGGTTCTCCGGCGGTACGGCTCCGTTGCCGAGCATGCTCGCGCGATGCAGCGGCCCCAGCGCGGCCACGTTGTCCAGCACCGACTTCGCGAGCGACGTGCGGTCCTCCACTGGAGCCACATCCCCTACCGGATCCATCCAGCGTTGGCGGCCCGTCGCCAATGCACCCGGTGGTCGGGACGCCCGGGATGTGGCCGGCTTGGGCCGTCCGGTACGGGTAGGACCGATGAGGCGAGAGGGCGTGCGCGGGGTCAACGCTGTAGGTCTCGTCGACGAAGGCCACTGGACGACTTCCGTTGTGCTTGTACGCAGTATTGACGACTGATCCCGTGCACCTTTCCGCCACCCCAACCCCCGCCATCTACCGTAAGAGCTAAGAAACCACTGATCTACCAGGAGGTTTGCAATGGACTCCCCCGCCGGTACCACCGATACATCCAACGCCGGACGCCAGCGCATCGCACCGCCGGGGGAATCAATGCCAGGCCGAGTTTGCGGATCTGATCCCGCACCTGCGACTCGATGGCAATCGTCGTCTCCGCCCCCATCACGGGAACCATGGAGCCAAACGGTCGTTTGCGGGAGCCCCTGTGGATGGGGGCACCGCGGGCTCACACCTCGTTTGGCGGGGGCGAAATGACCGCCGAGATGACGGCGGCGGCCACCTCGGGCAAGGTGGCCGCCGCGGTAGATACCCCGTCGGATGATTGGGCGGAACCTCCGACGGCGTAGTTTCTACAATCCGAAGAGCTGAGGTAGCTCGGCCAGGGGGGGCAGCGAGCCGACGATGAGGTAGTTGACCAGCACGATCACCACGAGTGCGCTGAGGGACGTGGCGAGCATGTCCCGCTTGGCTGCGGCGACGTGCTCCACCACCGACCGGGTGCACAACGCGGCGACCATTCCGGGCACCACCAGGCCGAGCGTCGCCGCACCGGTGAGGGACAGGGTGATGCCGGTGCCGCCGGTGACGATCAACAGGAAGACGCCGGCCGTCGCCAACGCGAGCAGCGTGCCCAGGGAAGCGAACTCGACCGAGCCGCGCGTCTGACTCATGCGGAGCTGTCGCACATCCGACTCCACCCTCCAGCCCACCAAGTATCCGAAGGTGGTGGCGCCAAAGGTGACCGTCAACGCCGCCATCAGGAGCAGGGCGAACGAGACGCTGGCGGCGTCGAGGCCCGCGTGTCCGCTGGCGACCATCTGAGTGGCGGGAGGGGCGAAGAAGGCGAACGTCACGCCGTAGATCACGACGTAGCTGACGGCGGAAGCGAGCGCACGCGTGGCGAGGGGCTGCACCGCCTTTGACGCGACGAGCGTAGCCATGATCCTTCCCTTCCTTTGGGCGCCGGGACGTCTTGCCCGATGACTCAACGATGACATTCGGCACGCGGGCCGCCAAACGCTCCCACGCCCATTACTGCCTTCCTGGCGCCCGTGTGAACCTGCTCACAACCAGGGCGTTTTGTCCGTTTTATACCGCCACTTACATTCCACAACGGGCATATCGGGCCGGAGTCATGTGACCAAATACCCACCCCGAGGGGTCACGAGCAGGCCGTTCAGAGTGCGGCGAATCACACGGTGCGTTTCGTCACAGAGAGGCACAATGGAGGCATGTGTGGGCGCTATGCGGACTTCCTTGCGGACCAGGATGTGGCCGACGCGTTTTCGTTGGCGCTCGACGCCGGTGACGCACGCCTGCTGCCCCCGTCGTTCAACGTCGCACCCACACAACTGGTGCGCATTATTCGCGCCGCACAGGACGCGGCGACGCTCGACGTCGCCAGGTGGGGCCTGGTGCCCTCCTGGGCCAAAGACCCGGCCATCGGCTCCCGCATGATCAACGCCAGGGTCGAGACGGTCGCCGAGAAGCCGTCGTTCCGCACGGCCTTTGCCAAGCGCCGCTGCATCGTTCCCGCGAGCGGATACTACGAGTGGCAGACCGACGCGTCGGGCAAGCGGCCGTTCTACATCCACCCCGCCGATGGCGCGCCGCTGGCATTCGCGGGCCTGGTGGAGGCCTGGCGAGCTTCGGGTGACGACGAATGGCTCATCACGTGCGCGATCGTCACCACGGCGGCACGTGGACAGATGCGTACGATCCACGACCGCCAACCCGTGATGATGCGGGACGATGCCTGGCGCACCTGGCTGGACCCGGCGTCGGCGAAGGAGGACCTGCTGGACGCGGCACTCGCCGACGCCCCCGACCTCGCCTGGCATGAGGTCGACAAGGCGGTGGGCAACGTGCGCAACAACTCGCCGGATCTGGTAGAGCCCACCCGCTCGTGAATTACTGGAACCGCACCGAGATCAAGAGCGCCACACCCAAGACCAGCAGGCCAACAACGTAGGCGAGGTCCGCAAATCCCTCGCGCCCCGCCGGCTGGAGCCACTGAATCGTGAAGAGCATCGCCACGTACGGCACGGCGAAACACGCCATGGCCAGCGGCAACGCCGTCCGTGCTCGCCTCGTGCCGTCCGGTGTGGACGATCGCAACTCGTGAACTGTCATGACGTCTCGAACTTCCACGGCGTCTCACCCTTTTCCACGCGCTACGCCAGCCGCAGGCGAACGTCCCCCGCGTGCACGGCCATGTCATCCCCGCCAGCAGTCCGCACCACGAGCGCACCATCGGCGCCGAGCCTCACGGCCGTCCCCGACAGCGGCGACTGGCCCGGGCTCTCGACCACCACCTGCTGGCCCAGCGTGAATGTCACCGCGGCCACATCGGCCACCAAGGCGTCGGGATCATGCTCCGCCTCGATCATGAGCGTCGCCAAGCGATGAGCGAGCCCGTCCAGCAGTTCGCGACGATCCAGGTGGCGCCCTCCCACCATCGCAAGGGAGGCCGCGTGCGGCACCGGCAACTCCTGCGAGGTCTGCGACACGTTGATGCCGATGCCGGCGACAACCGCGTCGTCTTGGCGCTCGCACAGAACGCCAGCGACCTTGCGAAGTGGCCCCCAACCAGGGACGTCGGCGCCGTCAACGGAGACCACCACGTCGTTGGGCCACTTGAGCATGGCGTGCAGGCCATCCGCCCGCAGCGTGCGCACACAGGCGAGGCCGACGGCCAACGGCACGAGCCCCCACCGTTCCGCACCCAGGTGTGGCCTCACCACGAAGCTGACGGTGAGGGCGGCGCCGCGAGGCGTGTCCCACCCGCGACCGGCGCGCCCCCGGCCCGACGTTTGATGATCGGCGACGAGCGCGCTCATGTGTGGCCACGCCTGCGGGTCCGCCGCGAGCGCCTCGAGCAGTTCCGAATTGGTCGAGGGCGACGCCGCCGTCACGGCCAGGGCCGTCAGCGCTCCACTGCCGCCCACCAGCGCGGCAAGGTTGTCCGCCGTGAGCGGCGCACCACGCACACCGTCTTCAGTCACGCTGCCCAGGCTAGTGCGCGCGGGCCAGGCGCATCACAGCACAGCGGTCAACGATGGCGAGGCCGCGGCGAACACGGCCTCCCGCGCGTCGTGCGCCGTTCTCGCGGTGCGCGCCACGTGCGCGAGCCGTTGGCACTGCGCGAACGTGTGCAGCGACAACGACAGTCGCACCATGGGCACTTTGGACGGGGCCATCGACAGGCTCGACACGCCCAGCCCGGCGAGCACGAGCGCCAACAGCGGGTCGCCACCCGCCTCGCCGCACACGCCCATCGGCTTGCCCGTCACCGCACCGCCATGGCACGCGGCCGCCACCACGTCGAGCAAAGCGGGCTGCCACGGGTCAAGCAGGTCGGACAGTTCGCCCTGCATGCGGTCCGCCGCCATCGTGTACTGCGCAAGGTCATTCGTGCCGAGGGAGCCGAAGTCGACCTCCTCAAGCACGTGCTCGGACCGGAGCGCGGCACCGGGCACCTCGATCATGACGCCCACCGACTTGAGCCCGTTCTCTCGCACGCGCCTGGCGAACCAGGCGGCCTCCTCCACGAGCGCCACCATGGGAGCCATGACGCGCACATCCGCGCCCGTCTCGCCCGCCGCGACCGCCAGGGCCTCGAGTTGCGCGTCAAGAAGGTCGGGCCGCTCGGCGGAGAGTCTCAGACCCCGTCGCCCGAGGGCGGGGTTCTCCTCCGCGCCCAGGTCCGCGAACGCGAGTGGCTTGTCCGCCCCTGCGTCGAGCGTGCGGACCACCACTCGCCGGTCTCCAAATGCCTCGAACACCTTCCGGTAGATCTCCGCCTGCTCCTCGACCGTGGGCGCGGTGGACGCGCTCAGGAATACGAACTCGGTGCGGAACAGGCCGACCCCTTCAACGTCGGCCTTGCCCGCGGCGACGGCATCCTCGACGCCGCCGATGTTGGCCAGCAGCGCCACTCGCTTGCCGTCCTTGGTCATGCCCGGGCCGTGACTCTCCGCCAAGGCGGCTTCGCGCCGTGTGGACCTCTGCCTGAGCCTCTCGACGAGTTCGCCACTGGGATTGATGTGGACCTGTCCGCTGTCTCCGTCCACCAGCACCGGAGTGCCGTCCGGAATGTCGGTCGCGCCCGCCACCTTCACGGCCGCAGGAATCGCCATCTGCGCGGCGAGGATTGCCGTGTGGCTGGTGCGGCCGCCCTGCTCGGTGACGATGCCGACCACCTTGGAGCGGTCCAGAGTGGCCGTCTCCGCCGGCGCCAAGTCCATTGCCACCAAGACGCACTCACCGGTCAGCGGCGGCACTCCGGGAGCCGGCTCCCCCAGGACCGCGGCGATCGCGCGGTCGCCGACGTCACGCAGGTCCGTGGCGCGTTCCGCAAAGTATCCGCCGAGTGCCACGAACTGGTCGATGTAGTCCTGGGTGGCGGCGTCGATCGCATGCGCCGGGCCCTTGCCCGCCTTCGCCTGCGCAATGGCGCCATCGATCAGGCCGGGGTCCCGCGCGAGCATCGCCGTCGCACCGAGGATCTCGGCGGCATTGTCACTTGCCGATGCCGCGCGCCTTTCAATCTCGGTCGCCACCTCGGCGAGGGCGGCGCGAATGCGCCTCTCCGCCTCCTCTGCTGACAGCACGGCCTCATCGGATGGCGGCCGCACGGCGGCACCCACTTGCACCACCGGAGCGAACGCTGCTCCCGAGCTGACGGGGATTCCTTGGACGACGTTGTCCATGGCGCCCCTACTGTTCGGCGTCGAGGTCGCGCTCGACCAGCGCCACCAGATCGTCAAGCACCGCGTCGGCGTTGTCGGCGTCGCAACCGAGTTCCACGGTTTCGCCATGCTTAGCCCCGAGCGCCATGATGGTGAGCATCGAGTTGGCGGGGGCGGGCGTGCCGCCCGGCTTGCAAATCGTCACCGCGACGCCGGAGTCGTTGACGGCTTGAACGAACAGCGCGGCGGGGCGCGCGTGCAGGCCGACGGAGGAGCCAACTTTCACGGAACGGGTAGGCATCGCATTCTTCCTTTATTGGTCGGAGCCATGTGGCCTGGATGTGAGGTCAAGATGTCGCCAGGTTGAGGTCAAGAGGCATCTGTAACGACACACTCACCGTAGCAAGAGACAGGTCCCCCGGTGAAGGGACCGTGCTGCCCGGCAGGGCAACCGCCGCGGCGCCCCACCGCACTCCCGTCGACAGCGCATCCTCCAGGGACGAACCTCTCTCGATCGCCGCGAGCACGCCCGCAAGCAGGCAGTCGCCAGCCCCCACGGTTGACTGCGGATGGCTCACGACGGCCGATGCATGAACCGCGTTCGTGGCGTCGACGGCCAGCGCGCCGTGCTCGCCAAGACTGACGACCACCGCACCGATGCCGCCTGCGACCAGGCGGCGCGCGGCCTCGAGCACGTCGTGGAGGGTGGGCAACGGCGTCCCCACCAACTCCTCCAGCTCTTCGTGATTGGGCTTGATCAGGTCAGGGCGGGCGGCCACCGCCTTGCGCAACGCTGTACCCGACGTGTCGATCGCGACGTGGACTCCGCGAGCGCGCGCCCTGTCGATCAGGCCGACGTAAAGATCCCCCTCAATGCCGGGAGGCAAACTACCGCAACCGACCACCCACGTGGCATCGGCAATGTGGCGGTCCACGGCATCGAGCATGGCTGCAGCGTCGGCGGCGGTGGACGCCCTGCCGGGCTCGTTGATCTTGGTGGTGGTGCCCTCCGCGTCCACGATCGTGATGTTGGTGCGCACGGCGCCCTCAAGGGCGATGTAGTCGTGAGGCACGCCGTCATCGTCCAGGCGTGAGGAGAACTCGAGCGCAGGTGCACCGCTGGCTGGCATGACCACCATGGTGCTCAGTCCGTTCGCAGCAAGTGCGCGAGAGACATTGACCCCCTTGCCGCCGGCATCGATGTGGAGCCCTCTCGCCCGGTGCACCTCTCCGACCAGCAACTCGTCAACGGTGATGGTGCGATCAAGACTGGGATTGGGCGTAAGCGTGACAATCACGCGCGCACCACCTCCACTCCTGCAGCGTCGAACTCCTCCGTGGTCTCGTCATCCAGGCCCGAGTCCGTCACCAACATGGCCACCTCCGAGGTGTCGGCAAAGCGATGCATGTGCACTTGGCCGGCCTTGGTGGAGTCCGATACGACGATGACGCGGCGGGCTGCGGTCACCATGGCACGTTTGGCGGCGGACTCGGCCTGATCCGGCGTGGTGAAGCCGCGCTCCACCGAGAATCCGTTGGTGCCGACGAACGCCACGTCGACTGCCATGTCGTGCAACGCGTCGGTGGTCCACTGGCCCACGGCGGCGCCCGTGCGATTGCGGACCCGACCGCCCAGCATCATGAATTCGATACCCGCCCGGTCGGAAAGCCGGGCAGCAATAGCTATCGAGTTGGTCACGACGGTGAATCGCTTGTCGCGTGGCAACAACGCGGCGATCGCGACCGTCGTGGTGCCGGAGTCGAGCAGAATGGAGCCGCCCTCTGGAATCTCCGCGACGGCACGTTCCGCGATCCGCTTCTTCTGCTCGGACTGCTGAGACTCACGGACGGCCAGAGTCGGTTCGAGCGTGAGCCTCTCCACGGGCAGGGCGCCGCCGTGAACGCGTCGCACCACCCCAAGGCGCTCGAGGGCGGTCAGGTCGCGACGCACCGTCTCAACTGTTACCTCCAGCTCCTCGGACAGCGCTCCCACCTCGACCCGTCCTTGGGCGCGTGCGCGCTCCAGGATGGCCTCGTGTCGTTCAGCGGCGTACACCCGTGGTCCCGTCCGTTCCGTCAGCGCCAGGCTACGGCTCGACCGTGACCTTGATGGCGGCTCCGCGCTTCACAATATCGAAAGCGTCCAGCACGTTCTCCAGCGCAATGTGCTCTGTGATGAGGTCCTTTACCGGGACCTTTCCAGACGCAATCATCTCAAGGGCGGCCTTGTTGTGGTGGGGCGCCGAGCCGTTCGCACCAAAGATGCGCAACTGACGGTAGTGCACCAGGTTCGAGTCGCACGTGATCGTCGGATTGGTCTTGGGCAGCCCGCCGAAGAACGAAATCTTGCCGTTGCGCGCGGCCATGGAGATGGCCTGCTCTTGGGCGATGTTCGCTGCTGTCGCCGTGATGATCGCGTCCGCGCCGCGGCCATTGGTCAGCTCCTTGACGCGCTCGACCACGTCGACCGCTACGCCGTCAATGATCTCCGCGCCGTTGATGACCTCGTCGGGATGAACGGCATCGGCCGTCATCTTGAGGCGCTCGTCGTTGACGTCGACCAGAAAGATGCGTCCAGCACCGTTGGCGCGCGCCAGCCGGATGTGCATGGCGCCGATCGGTCCGGCACCGAACACCACGACGGTGTCGCCCCCTTCAATGCCGAGGATGCGCTGCGCGTTGATGGCGCATGCGAGGGGCTCGGCGGCCGAGGCCTCGTCATAGCCCACGCCCGCAGGGATGCGGTTGAGCCCGTCAACCTTGAGCACCGCGCGCGGCACAATCATGTACTCGGCGAAGCCGCCATCGTACTGATAGCCCATCGAGGTCTGGTTCTGGCAGACCTCCATCCAGCCGCGGGAGCACTCATAGCACTCTCCACACGGGACGGCGGCGATGACCTGAACGCGCGCACCGATTTCCCAGCCGTCGACTCCGTCGCCAATCGCGACAATCTCGCCAGCGATCTCGTGGCCGATGATGCGCGGCGGGGAGAGGTTCTGGTGGCCGTTGTAGAAGATCTTGACGTCGGTGCCGCACGTGGAGCAATTGCGCACCCGCAGCTTGATCTCGCCGGGGCCGACTTCGGGTTCCGGCACATCCTCGACGCGTAGATCCTCCGGGGCGTAGAACATCAGGGCTTTCACGACTGGTCTTTCCTTCCTTTGGCGGGGGTTTTATGCCTGGGGAGACAAGAGCGCCACCACGTCGTCGACAGACGACGCCTCACGCAATGCGGCGGCCGACTCGGGATCCATGAGAACGGTGGCCAGGGACTGCAGAATGTCGACGTGCTCCTCGGAGCGGGACGCAATCGCGATGCAGACCTGCACCTGGTTGCCGTCCCAATCGATCCCATCAGGAAACTGAAGGTAGGCGATTGCCGCGCGCTCGATGGAAACGCGGCTTTCGTTCGTGCCGTGGGGAATCGCCACGCCTTCGCCGATGTACGTCGAGACGGACTTCTCCCGCTCGAACAGCGCATCGGCGTACGCGGACGATGCTGCGCCGATTTCGACGAGCACCGCCCCACACTGCCGCAGCGCGTCCGCCTTGTCCCTGGCAACGAGGCCAAGGCGGACGGCACTGGGCTCGAGGATCGCCCGAGGGTCAGGACTCAAGGTCTTGACCGTTGATGATGGCGTTCTCGACTTTCGCAAATGCCGGGTCGCCCATGAAAACAGCGAACGGCACCACCACCGCGTTGGGCGCGGTGGCCTGGGCCCGAGAGGCCAAGCTCTGGTGGCACAACACCACGGACGCGTCGGCAGGAATCTCGTCGACGGACGTGTGGAGCACCTCCACATCGTGCTTCTTCAGTTTGGAACGCAAGGTGCTGGCAACCATCACCGAACTCCCCATACCCGCGTCGCATGCCACGACCACACGCTTCACATCTGATCCATTGACTGATGGCATCTCGGACTCTCCTCTTCTATCGGTCTACTAGCAGGTTAGGCGACGGCGCCGGCACGCTCAGCGGCGACGTCCTCCTCGGTGAGTTCCTCCTTCTCACCGCGGCCGAAGCCCAGCAGGAAGGAGCCCACGATGAACGCCACGACGGCGGCCAGGGTGACCTGGAGAATCATGCCGACGTAGCCGCCGGGAGGCGTGAAGGTGAAGTACGCGAAGATGCTTCCGGGCGATGGCGGCGCCACCAGTCCGTTGTCCATCACGACGCCGGTGAGCACGCCGGTCATTCCGCCCGCGATGGCCGCGAGGATCATCTTGGGCTTCATGAGGATGTACGGGAAGTAGATCTCGTGGATTCCACCGAAGAAGTGGATGATGATCGCGCCGGGAACCGACAACCGCAGCAGGCGCGGGCCGAACAGCCAGAACGCCGTGAGGATGCCCAGGCCCGGCCCGGGGTTGGACTCGATCATGAACAGGATGGACTTGCCGCTTTCCAAAACGTCTTGCGAGCCGAGCGGTGTGAACACGCCGTGGTTGATGGCGTTGTTGAGGAAGAGCACCTTGGCGGGCTCGACGATGATCGAGGCGAGCGGGAGCAGGTTGTTCGAGATGAGGAAGTCCACGCCGTTGCCAGCAACCTCGACCAACCAGTTGACGGCTGGGCCGATGAGCCACTTGCCGAGTACGGCGAGGCCTGTGCCAATGATGCCGAGCGAGAAGTTGTCGATCAGCATCTCGAAGCCAGGCTTCACCTTGCCATCGATGGACTTATCGAACTGCTTGAGGACCCACGCTGCGCCGGGGCCAGCGAGCATCGCGCCCATGAACATCGGCACGTCAGCGCCGACGATCACACCGGCGGTGGCGATGGCACCAATCACGGCACCGCGCTGACCGTGAACCATGCGACCACCGGTGTATCCGATGAGCAGCGGCAACAGGTAGGTGATCATGGGGCCAACGAGAGCGGCGAGGCCCTCATTCGGCACCCAACCGGTCTCGATGAACATTGCAGTGATGAGCCCCCACGCGATGAAAGCTCCGATGTTGGGCATGATCATGCCCGACAGGAATCGTCCTGCACGTTGGACTTGAGCGGCTGCGCCCGAGCCCTGGCGATTCTTGTTTGCCTGCATATCAGTTGCTGACATGCGTACCTTCCCTTCCATGCCTCGCGTCTTTGCGAGAGGCGGAGATACTCGGTGCCCGTTTGGACCCGTTTTAGTTGACATTCGGCAATCTAGACCCGCAAGCGGGCGAAGTCAAGTGTTAAACAGACTTAATCGGACTTTTCTGTGGAACACTCACACACCCGACGACTGTGGCAAGACGCCCGGCCCCGGCTAGGCTGTGTCCGAGTTGACCTAAGGGAGCACTGTGGCCGACACCCCAAATGCCAAGTCCACCGCGTCCGCGCTCCATGCGCTGCGCGACAAGATGACCGCCGCGATTGACGCGCCGGAGGAGACGGCGCAAGACAAGCAGCACGCACGCGGCAAGAAGACCGCGCGCGAGCGCGTCGAGCTGTTGCTTGACGAGGGCTCGTTTGTCGAGTTTGACGCCCTCACGCGACACCGCGCCACCGCATTCGGCCTGGAGAACAACCGTCCTTTCGGCGACGGCGTCGTCACCGGGTACGGGACAATTGACGGTCGCCAGGTGGCCGTCTATTCCCAAGACTTCACCGTCTTTGGCGGCTCGCTTGGCGAGATTCACGGCCACAAGATCACCAAGGTGCAGGACTTCGCCCTGCGCACGGGCGTGCCCCTCATCGGCATCTCCGACGGCGGCGGCGCGCGCATTCAGGAGGGCGTCGCGGCCCTCACCCAGTTCGCCGAGATCTTTCGCCGCAACGTGGCCGCATCGGGCGTCATCCCGCAGATCTCGATTATCTTGGGCCCGAGCGCGGGCGGCGCGGTGTACTCCCCCGCCCTGACGGACTTCATCGTGATGGCGGACGGCACCTCGCAAATGTTCATTACCGGCCCCGACGTGATCAAGTCCGTGACAGGCGAAGAGGTCACGTTCGAGGAGTTGGGCGGCGGCCAGACCCACAACGTGAAGTCGGGGGTGGCGCACTACCTCGCCGACAACGAAGACGACGCGATCGAGTACGTGCAGCACCTGCTGCAGTTCCTGCCGCAGAACAATCTCTCCGACCCCACGGTGTGGGACATGGAAGCGGATCTGGACGTCACCGAGGCCGACCTCGCGCTTGACAGCCTGGTGCCCGACAGCGACAACCAGCCGTACGACATGAAGACCCTCATCGAGACCATCGTCGACGAGGGCGACTTCCTCGAAGTGCAACCGCTGTTTGCCTCCAACGTGGTGGTGGGCTTCGGCCACGTCGAGGGCCACTCGGTGGGCATCGTCGCGAACCAACCGCTGTCCATGGCGGGCACTCTCGACATCAACGCCGCCGAGAAGGCCGCACGGTTTGTCCGCACCTGCGACGCGTTCAACATCCCGGTACTGACGTTGGTGGACGTACCCGGCTTCCTGCCGGGTGTGGATCAGGAGCACCAGGGCATCATCCGCCGCGGCGCCAAGCTGATCTACGCCTACGCCGAGGCCACGGTGCCGCTCATCACCGTCATCACGCGCAAAGCCTACGGCGGCGCGTACATCGTCATGGCCTCCAAGCAGCTAGGCGCGGACATCAACCTCGCGTGGCCCACAGCACAGATTGCCGTCATGGGTGCCGGCGGCGCCGTCAACATCCTCTCGCGCCGCACCCTCGCCACCGTCAAAGAGCAGGGCGGCGACGTCGAAGCGGAGCGGCAGGCGCTGATCGACGACTATCAGGAGCGCATCGTCAACCCGTACAACGCCGCCGACAAGGGCTACGTGGATGCCGTAATCGAGCCCTCCCAGACGCGCGCTCAGATTGTGCGCGGCCTGCGGGCACTGCGCACCAAGCGCGCCGCGCTGCCGCCCAAGAAGCACGGGAACATTCCGCTGTGAGTCACTCCCACGACGTCGCAAACGCGGCCGCCTCGATGCGCGTGGTCCGCGGGGCTCCCGACGACGAGGAGCTCGCCGCGCTCGTGGCGGGCATGGTGGCGATGGCGGGCGCCGCGGACGATGACGACGAGCCCGGCTCGCCCACGTCGGCATGGATGGATCGCGCACGGACGATGCGCGGAGTCCGCGTAGGCGTCCTTGGTCGCGGCTCGGTCGCGTGGCGGCACTCGCTTCGATGAGGCGGCACCCCCGGCTGCACCCGCGCTACCGGTGGATTGTGGTCGCGGCGGTCGCGTTGCCGACGCTGGTGGCTGCACCGTGGGGCTACGTGCGCATCGTCACGGTGTCGTCAATCCACGCCGCGGGCTCGCCTGTGGAGCATGCCGACGCGGCCCTCGTCCTGGGCGCGCGCGTCTACGCGGACGGACGGCCATCACGATTCCTCCGCGAACGGGTCGAGGTGGGCGTCGAGTTGCATCGCGCCGGCGCTGTGGATCGCCTGATCATGAGTGGGGATGGAGAAGACTCGTCCGGTTTTGGGGAGCCTTCCGTGATGCGCCGGGTTGCGGAAGAGATGGGCGTTCCACCGGAGGCGATCGTGGAGGACCCGCTCGGGGTAGACACCTACTCCTCGTGCATGCGAGCCCGCGAGGTGTACGGCGCGACGTCGGTGGTGGTCGCCACCCAGGAATTCCACATTCCACGAGCCGTGTGGCTGTGCGACCAGGCCGGACTGGAAGCGCAGGGGTCCTATCCGCCGGTTCGCCTGACCAAGAGCACGGTGTGGGGCAACGTCCGCGAGGTCGCCGCCGTGGGCAAGGCCGTGATGGACGTGGCACGCGGCCGATCTCCCCTGGGCTAGACACGCCTCTCGGGCGCCGAGCCGGGACCAAAGTAATTAGGTAAGGCTTACCTTTCGAAATACCGTGGTGGCATGGAACTCACGGCACTGCCGACCGGCGCCCGCGCCCACGTGCGTGCGGTGAGCGCCGAGTCTGCCGCCGTGTTGCGGCTGCGCGAAATGGGGCTGAGACCCGGCACCGTGCTGCGCCTCACCGCACGCGGGGCGTCGGGGTCGCGCATCGTGTCGATCGGTGCGGCTCGTCTGGCGATCGACGCCACCACGTGCTCACTCATCGAGGTGGACCCGACATGAAGCAGGCCGTGCGCACCGCGAGCGTTCTGCTCGTCGGCAATCCCAACGTCGGCAAGTCGACGCTGTTCAACGCCCTCACGAGGTCGCGACAGCGCGTCGTCAATGCCCCGGGCACCACGGTTGCGCTGACGTCGGGCAGTTGGAGCGTCGGTGGCAATGCCGTGTCGCTCGTCGACCTCCCGGGCACGTATAGCCTCATCTCCCGCTCGCCCGATGAACAGGTGGCCGCCGACGCCGTGGAGGACTCCAGCCACGACCTCGCGGTGGTGGTGCTCGACGCCACGGCGCTCAGTCGGTCGCTGTACCTGCTGGGACAGGTCGCCGCCGCAGGTCAGCCGGTGGTGGCGGCCCTCACCATGGTCGACCTCGCTCAGGCGCGAGGGCTTCGACCCGATGCTGCGGCGCTGTCCGCCAGCCTCGGCGTTCCCGTGGTGGAAGTCAACGGGCGCACGGGCCACGGCTCAACGGCCCTTGAACTCGCCGTCGCCGCGGCTCTCGTGGAGCCCCCCACGGTGCGCGGGATCGAGCCTGACCTGCACGCTGCTACATTGCCCGACACCCTGGCGTGCGCGCAGCACCTGTTCGACTGGGTGGAGTCGGTGACCGACGCCGCCGTGCCCACCGGCGAGCCGCGCCTGACTGCTTCCGACCGCCTCGACTCGGTGCTCCTCAACCCGTGGCTTGGACTCCCGTCCTTCCTCGTCGTCGTGTGGGCCGTCTTCCAACTGACCACCGCGGTCGCGGGCCCGCTCATGGACGCCGCCGCCCGGCTCGTCGGCGGTCCCGTGGCGACTGCGGTGTCGTCCGCGTTCGGTGCGATCAACGCGCCCGGCTGGATAGTGTCCTTCGCCGTTGACGGAGTGCTCGCCGGCGTGGGCACCGTGCTGTCGTTCGTGCCCCTGATGGCGATCATGTTCACCGCAGTGGGCGCGCTCGAGGGCAGCGGGTACCTCGCGCGCGTGGCCGTGGTGGCGGATCGCTCGATGCGCGCCCTGGGCCTCGATGGCCGGGCCATGCTGCCGCTCATCGTGGGCTTTGGATGCAACGTGCCCGCGCTGTCGGCGACGGCCGTGCTGCCTCACGCCCGGCAGCGACTGCTCACGGGATTGCTTGTACCCCTCACGTCCTGCACGGCGCGACTGGCCGCCTATCTCATGCTTGCCCACACGTTCTTCCCCTCCCAGGCGGGCACGGTCGTGTTCGCCATGTACGTCGGGTCGGCGGTGCTCGTCATCGGTTGGGGCTTGATCGCGCGCCGCACGGTGCTACGTGACGTGGTCCCCGAACCGCTCATCATCGCCTTGCCCGACTACCAGTCTCCGCACGCGCGCTCGTTGGGCATGAGCGTGTGGACCCGCGTGTCCTCGTTCGTGCGCAAGGCGGGCACCATCATCGTGCTGGTGGTGATCGCCCTGTGGGTGCTGCAGGCGATTCCGGTGCGCGGCGGCCACCCGCTCGCGGACGTTCCCATCGAGGACTCCGCGTACGGTGCCGTAGCCCACACGGCCGCACCCGGCCTGACTCCGATGGGCCTCAACGACTGGAAGATCGCCTCCGCACTCGTGACCGGCGTGGCGGCCAAGGAGGTGGTGATCGCGGCCCTCGCCCAGTCCTACGCGGTGGACGATGCCGCCGCCGACGCCGATGCCACCCTGGGTCAGCACCTGCGCGCCACGGTCACACAGACCTCCGGTGGGCACGCGAGCGCGGCGGCCCTGGCGCTGATGATCTTCACCCTGTCCTACGTGCCGTGCATGGCCACGTTGGCCGAGCAGCGCCGGCTGTACGGCTGGCGCTGGACGGCCCTTGCGGCCGGCGCTCAATTCACCGGCGCATACCTGATGGCCACCGCGGTGTTTCAGCTGGGGAGGCTGCTGTGAGCGGCGTCTTCGGGGCCGTGATGGAGCGGTTGGCCGCAGGCGAGAGCCCGCGTGCCGCGGCACGCACCTTGGGCATCCCCCTCGATCTGGCAGAGGCCGTCGCCGACCAGGCCGCCCGGTTGGGACTCGTGGTGTCGGCATCGGCGGCATGCGGCACGTGCATACCCCAGTCGTCGCCCGCGTGTGCCGGGTGTCCGCTCGCATCCGCTTAGGCACCGGCCGCGCGACGGCACCGCCGCCCGAGGATGGCGGGGTCACTCGCTAGGCTCACTTGGGTGAGCGTCCCCTTCATCCTTGCCTCCGCCTCCCCCGCCCGCCTGGCCGTGCTGCGCGCCGCCGGGATTTCCCCCACCGTGGTGGTCAGCAACGTCGACGAAGACGCCGTGCTCGCCGGCGCCACCGCGGCGTCACCCGAGGGCGTGAGCCCCACCACAGCGGTGTTGCTGTTGGCGCGAGCCAAGGCGGAGGACGTCGCCGCCAAGGGAACCCGTTCCTTGGTGCTCGGCTGCGACTCGATGCTCGAGTTCGGCGGCGAGGTGCTGGGCAAGCCAGGCGACGCTCAGACCGCCCGCGACCGCTGGCGCGCCATGAGGGGTGGCACGGGCGTGCTCCATACCGGGCATTGGCTTGTCGACGCGCGCTCCGGCGACGGCTCGCACACGGGGCAGACGGCGTCCACCACGGTCCACTTTGCCGACCTGACGGACGGCGAGATCGACGCGTACGTCGCCACCGGCGAACCATTGAACGTCGCGGGAGCGTTCACCGTCGACGGGCTCGGCGGCCCCTTCGTGGAGCGCATCGAGGGCGACCATCACAACGTCGTGGGCGTCAGCCTGCCGGTGCTACGGCATCTGCTCGGCGAGTGTGGCGTGCTCATCCGGGACCTGTGGCGCTAGCGGGTCCTAGACCGCGGTTTGTTGCGTACCCACAACCAGCGACGAGGTAGCCTCGATTCTCGATCGATTCGTTGTAGGTTTTCCACAACATGATCCCTAAGTGCTGTACTTCCGACCAAATCCGTCCGCATGAGAGTCCCGGGTCGGTGCAGGCGGCTGTGGCCAAGGTAGGTTGAGCGACGTGCCTGCGTTCTCCTCGGTTCTCATCGCCAACCGCGGCGAGATCGCCGTGCGCGTGATCCGCGCCTGTCAAGACGCCTCGTTGCGTTCGATCGCGGTGTACGCCGATCCCGACCGCGATGCCCCCCACGTCTCGCTTGCGGACGATGCCTACGCCCTTGGCGGCACGACCGCGCGGGAGTCCTACCTCGACATCGACAAGATCCTCGACGTCGCCAGGCGTTCAACAGCGGAGGCAATCCACCCCGGGTACGGCTTCCTGTCGGAGAACGCCGAATTCGCGCAGGCGGTGCTCGATGCCGGTCTCGTGTGGATCGGGCCGCCGCCCGCCGCCATCGTGTCGCTCGGCGACAAGGTGAGCGCCCGCCACATCGCCCAGGCGGCCGGGGCCCCCCTCGTTCCCGGCACCGCCGACCCCGTCGCATCGGCCGATGAGGTGGTTGCCTTCGCGGACGAGTTTGGCCTGCCGGTCGCTATCAAGGCCGCCTTCGGCGGCGGCGGACGCGGGCTGAAGGTGGCACGCCACCGCGAGGAGATCCCGGAACTCTTCGACTCGGCGACTCGCGAGGCCGTCGCGGCATTCGGGCGCGGCGAGTGCTTTGTGGAGCGTTTCCTTGACAAGCCGCGTCACGTGGAAACCCAGTGCCTGGCGGACACGCACGGCAACATCGTGGTGGTCTCCACGCGCGACTGCTCGCTGCAGCGGCGCCACCAGAAGTTGGTGGAAGAGGCGCCCGCCCCGTTCCTCACCGACGATCAGAATGCCCGGCTCGTGCAGTCCAGCCAGGCCATTCTGCGCGAGGCCGGTTATGTCGGCGCCGGCACCTGCGAGTTCCTCATCGGCGTGGACGGCACCATCAGCTTCCTCGAGGTCAACACCCGACTCCAGGTCGAACACCCCGTGTCGGAAGAGGTCACGGGCGTGGACCTGGTGCGCGAGCAGTTCCGCATTGCGGCGGGCGAGCCGATCGCCAACCTCACGCCTCAGGTGCGCGGGCATTCCATCGAGTTCCGCATCAACGGCGAGGACCCATCGGCAGGCTTCATTCCCGCGCCCGGTCGGATCAACACCCTGCGCTTGCCAGCGGGCCCCGGCGTCCGCGTCGATGCCGGCGTGCGCGAAGGCGACACTGTCTCGGGCAACTTCGACTCCATGATCGCCAAGCTCATCGTGACGGGCGCCACGCGCGCCGAGGCGATTCAGCGTGCGCGTCGGGCCGTCTCCGAGTTTGTCGTGAAGGGCATCCCCACGGTGCTTCCCTTCCACGCGGCGGTGCTCAGCGCACCCGAGTTCGTCGGCGACCAGGGCTTCGGCGTCTACACCACGTGGATCGAGACCGGCTTCGCCGACACCGTGGAGGCGCTGGGCGCCGCCGGCTCGGCCGACGGCGGCGATGAGGGCCCCGCGACCGAGCGTGTGGTGGTCGAGGTGGGCGGCAAGCGGCTTGAGGTGGTGCTCCCGGCGGCGCTCGCGCAGGCCGGCAGAGCGCGCGCCCGGGCCGGCACCCCCACGCGCCGCACCACCAAGAAGGCGGGGACCGTGCGGGCCTCGTCAGGCGTCACCCTGTCCTCGCCCATGCAAGGAACCATCGTCAAGGTTGCTGTCGAGGACGGCGCCACGGTGGCCGAGGGCGACCTCGTGGTGGTGCTCGAGGCGATGAAGATGGAACAGCCTCTGAGGGCCCACAGGACGGGCGTGGTGAGCCGTTTGACGGCCGCAGTGGGTTCCTCGGTGACGGCGGGCGCGCTGATCTGCGACATCGTCGACTCCCCTTCGGAGTAGGCGCCTGGGCCTCTTCGGCCCACCCCAGCGAATTTCGCAACGTATCCGTTGCGAAATATTGACACGGGCCATTGATGCCCCATAGCCTCGTCGAGTTAGGTCAGCCTTACTCACCCCCTGGAGGCCACGTGCTCGCCAACTACCTCATCGGCTTGCGAGAGGGTCTCGAAGCGGCCCTCGTGATCGGCATTCTGGTCGCCTACCTGGTGCGCACGCGGCGTCGTGACTTGCTGCCGTCGGTGTGGAACGGCGTGGGCATCGCGATCGGGGTGTCGATGGCCGTGGGCGCGGCCCTGACGCTGGGACCGCGCGGCCTGAGCTTCACGGCACAGGAGATCATCGGCGGCAGCCTCAGCATCCTGGCGGTGGGGCTCATCACGTGGATGATCTTCTGGATGGGCAAGACCGCCCGCTTCCTGAAGCAACGTCTCGAAGACGGCATGGAACGCGCTATCGCCGTCGGCAAGGGTGCGATCCTGGCCATGGCGCTCATCGCGGTCGGCCGCGAGGGCCTCGAGATCGCACTGTTCCTGTGGGCCGGGATCGAGGCCGCAGGATCGACCGCCGCACCCATCGTCGGCGCCGCACTCGGCCTCGCCACCGCGGTCGCGCTCGGCGCGCTCATCTACCGCGGGGCCGTCCGCATCAATCTGCGCGTCTTCTTCCAGTGGACCGGAGTCTTCCTGATTATCGTGGCCGGTGGAGTGCTCTCCTACGGCATCCACGACCTGCAGGAGGCGGGTGTCCTTCCCGGCATGAACACCCTCGCATTCGATGTGAGCGACACCATCACCCCTGGTTCGGTGCTGGGAACGCTCCTCAAGGGCATCTTCAACTTCTCCCCCTCCACGACCGTTCTTGAGGCGGTGGCGTGGGTCGCCTACGTCGTACCCACCATGTGGCTGTTCGTGCGCATGGCGTTTGCGCGCACACCGCACAAGGCGCCGCAGCAAGCGGTCGCCACGTCCGTCTGAACTGACAAGGAATCACCATGAACACCACCCACAGGTGGGCGCTTGCCTGCCTCCTGCCCGTCTCTGCCCTTGCCGCCACCGCATGCACCGCTTCGAGTTCCGGGGGCGACCTCACCGTGGCGGTGTCCTCCACCGACGACAGCTGCGTGGTCGCCCAGGCGTCCGCACCCGCAGGCAACGTCGTCTTCTCCGTGACGAATGACGGCTCCCAGGAAACCGAGTTCTATGTGTACGAGGCCGACGGCACCACGATCGTGGCCGAAGTGGAGAACGTCGGGCCCGGCCTCACGCGGGACCTTGTCGCCCAACTGGAACCCGGCACGTACGTCACGTCGTGCGACCCAGGCATGGATGGCGATGACATCCGTGCCGACTTTGTCGCGACCGACGCGGGCTAGGTGTTCCGGTCATGACGTTGGCGTATCGCTCGTGACCTAGCGTCCGTCAGCGCGTCCCGTCGCCGTCGGTCATGGTGTGGAGCCGGCGTGCCGCCTCGGCGATGGTTCCCGCCAAGGACGGGTAGACGGTGAACGCCGACGCCACGTCGTCAACCGTGAGGTGATGCGTGACGGCGAGCGTGAGGGGGAAGATGCTCTCGCCCGCGCGCGGCCCCACCACCACGGCCCCCAGGATCTGGCCGGTGACCGTGTGGCCGAAGATCTTGACGAACCCGTGCTCGATGCCCAGCATCTTGGCACGCGGATTGCGGGCCAGGTCCAACCTGGAGACCTCATAGAAGATGCCGCGTCGCTGGAGGTCCGCCTCCGTCGCGCCCACGGACGCGATTTCCGGAAGCGTGAAGACGTTCGATGCCACCTCACGCAGATCGAGCGGCTTGACTGCATCGCCCAAGGCGTGGGCCATGGCAATCCGACCCTGGGTGGCCGCCACCGACGCGAGTTGCAGCACTCCGGTGCAGTCGCCCGCGGCGTAGATGCCCTTGGCGTTCGTGCGCGACACGCGGTCCACCTCGATGTATCCGCGAGCGTCGACGTCCACGCCGGCGTGGGCCAAGCCGACATCCTCCGTGTTGGGGACCGCTCCGACCGCCATCAGGCAGTGAGAACCCTCGATCACGCGGCCGTCGGCCAGCGTGACACGCACTCCGCCGGCGACCGCCTCGACGGACGCGGCCCGGGCACCGCCCAGCACCGTCATGCCGCGGCGGGCAAACTCGTCCTGCACCGCGGCGGCCGCCTCGGGATCCTGGGTGGCGAGCACGCGGTCGCCCGAGGAAATGAGTGTGACCCGCGCGCCAAGGGTCCGGTAGGCGCCCGCAAACTCGGCACCTGTCACGCCCGAACCCACCACGATCAGGTGCTCGGGGAGCTCCTGCAGTGCGTACAGCTGCGTCCACGTAAAGATGCGTTCCCCATCGGGCTCGCAGCCGGGCAGTATCCGGGGCCGGGCCCCGAGCGCCAGCAGAATGGCGTCGGCGTGAAGCTCCGTGCCGTCGACTGCCACCGTCGACGGAGACGTCAGTTGCGCGGTTCCCCGTACCACCACCACTCCTTCGCGCTCGAGCCGCGCATGGATGTCGGAACTCTGGCGGTCGGCAAGGCGCGTGACGCGCTCGTTGACGGCGCCAAGGTCCACCGTGTGATGGTTCGCGCCTCCCGTGGCGTGCCCGCGAGTATCGCGAATGCCCAGTTGCCCTGCGCGATCCGCGATCGTGAGCCACTCCGCGGTCGCGATCACCGTCTTGGACGGCACCACGTCCGTGAGCACGGCGTTGCCTCCGAGGCCCTGCCGCTCCACGAGCGTGACGTCGGCTCCCGCCGCTTTCGCGACCAGGGCCGCCTCATAACCGCCGGGCCCTCCCCCGACAATGACCACATTCACCATGGGACCATGGTCCCACTGTGAGGGCGGTGTCGCTACGCGCGGCTGACCTGGTCCTAGGTGGGTGCGAGGCCGGGAGATACGCTATTTCCATGTCTGCACACGCACTCGCGGCCGAAGCCGCCACCCTCCTTGCCGACCGCACCGGCGTGCCCTCCCATGACATCGCCTTGATCCTGGGTTCGGGCTGGGGTGGAGCCGCCGAGGTGATTGGTGATGAGGTCGCCTCCGTCGAGGCATCCGACGTTCCGGGGTTCACGGGGCACGCCGTCGCCGGGCATCATTCCACCTTCCGTTCTCTCCTGACTCCGAGTGGCAAGAGGGTGCTCGTGCTGGGCGCCCGCCAGCACTTCTACCAGTCGCGGGACGCGGCGACCGTGACCCACGCGGTGCGCATGGCGGCCGCAGCGGGTTGCACTCAGCTCGTCGTCACCAACGGGTGCGGCTCCACCCGCCCCCACGTCGGCCCCGGGTCGGTGGTCCTGATCTCCGACCACCTGAACCTCACGGGCGCCACGCCGCTTGAGGGTGCGACCTTTGTGCCGATGGGCGACGCTTACTCCCCCCGCCTGCGCGACCTGGCCCGCAGCGTCGACGGCGACCTGATCGAGGGCGTCTACGCGCAATTCACGGGTCCGCAATACGAGACTCCCGCCGAGGTCACGATGGCCACCATCATGGGCGCCGACCTGGTCGGAATGTCTACCGCGCTTGAGGTCATCGCGGCGCGCGAGGCGGGCCTTGAGGTGCTGGGCCTCTCGCTCGTCACCAACCTGGCCGCCGGCATCGGCACGGACGAGCTCAACCACCAAGAGGTACTGGACGCCGGCGCCGCCGCCGCTCCCCGCATCTCGCGACTGCTCGCCGACATCGTGGGGAAGATGTAGCCGTGGACGTTTCCGAGATCGACGACGCGGCCGTCGCGGCCGCCCAATGGCTGGCCGACGACCCGGACCCCGTCACCCGGGCGGAACTCCAAGCGGTGCTCGAGTCGATCGCGGCCGGCGACGACGATGCCGTGGCCGACCTAGCCGATCGCATGTCCGGCCTGCTGCAGTTTGGTACCGCCGGTCTGCGGGGGCGCCTGGGCGCCGGGCCCCACCGCATGAACCGCGCCGTGGTCATTCGCGCGGCGGCGGGGCTCTCCTCCTACGTGACCGCCCAACTCGGCCGCCCGGGCACGATCGTGGTCGGCTACGACGCCCGCCACGGCTCGACTGATTTTGCTCACGACACCGTCGCGGTCGCCGTGGCCGCCGGGCATCGGGCGCTGCTATTGCCGTCCCCCCTGCCCACGCCCGTGCTCGCCTATGCGGTGCGCGCGCTGGGCGCCGACGCCGGCGTCATGGTCACCGCGTCCCACAATCCCGCGTGGGACAACGGCTACAAGGTGTACCTGGGCGCGTCGATCACGCCCGAGGCGGCGGGCGCGCAGATCGTCCCTCCACATGACGCCGCCATCGCGAAGCTGATCGAGGCGGTCGACGCCGTGGCCGGCGTGCAGCGCGCGACGTCGGGCTGGGAGATTCTCTCCCCCAGCATCGTCGACGAGTACGCGGCCAAGGTCGCCGCCCTGGTTCCCCCGCCGTCCGGAGACGTGAGCCAGCGCCGCGCGGGCCTCAAGGTGGTGCTCACGCCCATCCACGGCGTCGGCGACGCGACCGTCCGCAAGGCGCTGACCGCCGCGGGCTTTGCCGACCTCACCTCGGTGCCCGAGCAGGCCGAGCCCGATCCGGAGTTCCCGACCGTCGCGTTCCCCAACCCGGAGGAGCCCGGCGCGATCGACCTGGCCCTCAAGCTGGCGACCACCATCGACGCCGACGTGGTGATCGCCAATGACCCGGACACGGACCGATGTGCGGTGGCCACGGTGATCGACGGTGAGTGGCGGATGCTGCACGGCGACGTGGTCGGCTCGTTGTTGGGCGAGCGGATGGCGGCCGCACTCGCGGGTGAGCCTCTCGCGACTCTGGCCAACTCGATCGTCTCGTCCCAGCAGTTGGTGGCGATCGCCAGGCGCCACGGGCTGGCCCATGCGAGCACGCTGACGGGCTTCAAGTGGATCTCCCGGGCACCCCATCTGGTCTACGGGTACGAGGAGGCCCTGGGCTACTGCGTGGCGCCGGACGTGGTGCTCGACAAGGACGGCGTCTCCACCGCGGTGCTGATCGCGGAGATGGTGTCCGAACTGAAGGCCGACGGCCGCACCCTGGCCGACGCGATCGACGACCTCGCTCGCCACTACGGCGTGTATCTGTCGTCACAGGTCTCTGCGAGGTTCGACGACCTCGCTCAGATTCCGGAGCTGATGTCGCGGCTGCTGGGCGAGCCGCCCTCGACCCTGGCCGGCTCGCCCGTGACCGCAACCGACGACATGAACGACGGCTTCGCGGGACTGCCTCCCACCAACGGGCTGCACCTGGCCGCCGAGTCGGGCGCGCGGGTGATCATCAGGCCCTCGGGCACGGAGCCCAAGGTCAAGGCGTACCTCGAGGTCATTGAGCCGGTCACCGGTGGAGATGTGCGCAGTGCGCGCGCCGCCGCCGGGGTCGCGATGACAGCACTGAGCGCCGATGTGGAGAAGTTGCTCGGGGTCTAGAGGTCTTCCCTGCGAGGGGCACCTGCTGTGACGCGCTCGGCGCCCGCCCGGCGGCCGAATCCTGCGTCCGCGTGAAGAACTCACTACTGGTTCGACCCACACGCGGTTCGCCAAGGGTGCTCCGCATCGCTGATGTCCGTGTGGTAGTGAGTTCTTCACGGAGCCAGCCCTGCTGGAGCTGCAACGCTCGTGACGGGGGCCCACTCCAAGGGGATTACGCCCGCCTCGCGACCGAGTCCCGGTCTTGCGCGCCGAGCGCGGTCGCGAGCTCCCTTTTGGCGCGCGCATAGCGGCTACGTACGGTGGATGCGGGGATGCCCTCGAGCTGCGCCACTTCACCCAGGCTGAAACCGTCCCAGTGGAACAGGCGCACCACTTCGGCGAGCTCGGGGTCAAGCCGGGAAATCGCGTCGCGTACTTCGTGGCCGTGATCTGCGGCAGGTGCCGCGCCACTCGACCCAGCACCGCTAGACACCGCAGTCACCGCGCGCAGCCGGTCGGCGAGCTTGGCGCGCCGCACCTTGCCGCGCGCCGCGTTAGCCACCACCCCCTTGGCGATCCCGAACATCCACATGCGCACGTCGATCTCATCCGAGGGGAGGTCGGCCTCGCGCCGCCACACCACGGTCATGACCTCCACGAGCGCATCGGGCGCGTCGTCGATGCCGATGCGCCGCTCAAGGTAACTCAGCAGCGCACCGGCATTCGCGTCGAGCGCGGGGGTAAGGTCAGCCACCCGCTTGGTCCATCCAGTCGGGGTTGTCGGCGCCGGGGCAGGTGAAGCCTTCCTCGAAGGACGTGAGGGAGTTCAGGTCGTAACCCTCGGCGGCAAGGTCGGCCCGCAACCCGTCCTGGAATGCCTTCTGGAATGCCAACTCGTACTCATAGTCGGCCGTCCAGTAGGGACTGCCTGGAACCACGGCAACCTCGCTGCCATCAGGGAGGACGTGTGTCATGGGGTTCGCGCGGAGGAAGGCGATCGCGGCATCGACGTCGATCACATCGAGCAGATCCGAACGGGCCATAAACGCATTGGTCGCAGCCACTATATTGGCCGGACCCTGCACATTGCCCAAGATACCGCTGCATTCGGCTCCGCTTGGCAAAGTGTAGACGTAGGATCCCGCGGCATCGTTCTGCCACGGGAGGTGCCAATCGAAGGCCGCGCTGGCCCCCATCCCGCCGGCGAACACGAGTGCCAACGCGCCCGCTCCAACGAGCACCGGTCGACGTACGCGGCGACCTCGGCTCGGGCGCGCGTCACGCGCCATCGTCTCGAGTGCTGCTGTGCGCACCGGGCCGTGCTCGCTTGTCGCGGGCGACGACGCGCTCAGCAGTGCGTCGAGTTCACGTGGTTCGTGATCGGTCATGGCTCCTCCTCAGGGTTGCTCTCACCCTGTACATGTCCGGATGAGGCGCGCATGACGACCGACCTCGAGAATTAGTACCCGGCGTCACCCGTGGGGGTCGTGCCGTCAACAGGCCCCACACCATCGAGCACGGCGCGCGTGCTGCTGAGGCCCAAGCGCGTGGCGCCCGCCGCGATCATCTCGAGTGCGGCTTCGGCCGTGCGGATGCCACCCGACGCCTTGATACCCATGTCGGGGCCCACGGTCTTGCGCATGAGCTCTACCGCGTGCACGCTCGCGCCGCCCGCGGGGTGGAAGCCGGTGGAGGTCTTCACAAAGTCGGCGCCGGCGGCGACGGCGGCCTTGCACGCGCCCACGATGGCGTCGTCGGTCAACGCAGCGGACTCGATGATCACCTTGAGCACCACGCCCTTGGTGGCCGCGCGCACGGCCGCGATGTCGGCCTGGACTGCGCCAAAATCACCCGCGAGCGCGGCGCCGATGTCGATCACCATGTCCACCTCGTCTGCGCCATTCGTAATGGATTCGGCGGCCTCCGCGGCCTTCACGGCGGAGGTGTGCTTGCCGGAGGGGCAGCCACAGACCGTCGCGACCAGCAGGCCGTCCGGTACCGACGGCGGAATCATCGACGGCGAGACGCACACGGAGTACACGCCCAGTTCCGCGCCCTCAGCCACCAGGGCCGCGACGTCGGCGGTAGTGGCCTCGGGCTTCAGGAGGGTGTGGTCAACGAGGCGAGCAAGTTCCGCACGAGAGAGAGTCATGACACCAGCGTACGTTGGCTCAGCCCTCGAAACCCTCGACGATGGTCTCGGCCAGGTCCGCGCGCTCGTGATACGGCAGGAAGGCACCCCACGCGGCCACCAAGGTGGCCTCGAACAGGTCTTCCTTGGTCCAGCCCGCGCCCACCATGGCCTCGAACTCGCCCGTCATGGACACGCCGGAGACCAGGCGGTTGTCCGTGTTAATGGTGACGGCGAAGCCCAGGTCGCGCAGCTCGTGCATCGGGTGCTTCTCGATCGACGGCGCCGCACTCGTGTGCACGTTGGACGTGGGGCTGCACTCGAGGGGAATCTGCTGGTCGAGCGCGTGCTGGGCGATCACGCCGAACACAGCTTCCTCGTCGGTGCCGAAGTTCTCGATGTCCTCGTGGATGCGCACACCGTGGCCCAGGCGTCGGGCGCTGCCCAGCCCCAGGGCCTCGCCCACGGAGGCGGCGCCGTCGGCCTCGCCCGCGTGAATCGTGACGGCCATGTGGTTGTCGCGCAGCAGTGCGAAGGCGTCCGCGTGTTTCGACGGCGGGAACCCGAACTCGGGCCCGGCGATGTCGAATCCCACGCAGCAGGTGCCGCGATTGACCAGTGCCAGCTCGGCGATCTCGAGCGAGCGGCCCAGGTGACGCATGGCGTCCAGCAGCGCCGCCGCGCGAATACCCCTGCCCGCCTCGGCGGCCTCTGCCACACCCTCCTCAATGCCAGCCTGCACCGCCTCGACAACCTCCTGCAGGGTGAGTCCACCTTCCAGGTGCTGCTCGGGCGCATAGCGCAGTTCGGCGTACACCACGCCGTCCTCGGCCAGGTCCACCACCGCCTCGCGGGCCACGCGGGTGAGGTTCTCGGCGGTCTGCATCACGGCGATCGTGTGGGCGAAGGCCTCGAGGTAGCGCACCAGGTCGCCGGAGTTGGCGTTCTCCACGAACACCTTCTGCAACTCGTCGGGGTCGGTGGAGGGCAGCTCGTGGCCGATCTTGCCCGCCAATTCGATAAGGGTGGACGGACGCAGCCCGCCGTCGAGGTGGTCGTGCAGAAGGACCTTGGGCAGGGCGCGAAGCTCATGGTGAGTAAGAGTCATGGGGCCAAGCCTACGGCGGACTCACATCCGGCCACACGCTGGCTCAGCCCTCGAACGCACACACGTCGCCGGGCGCCAGCCCCGATGCGACCCGCGCGGCCATGTCGTCGGTCATCGGTGGCATGGCGTCCACCGAGAACCAGGCGGCGTCGGTGTTCTCACCGTCGGCCGGGTGGGGCTCGCCGCTGACGTAGCGGAAGCGGAAGGTGAGGTCCAAGTATTGTGACCGGTCGCCGTTCGCGTACTGCATCGGAGGTAGCGAGCGGACCGACTTTAGTGCCTCCGGCACGGCCACGATGTCCGCCTCCTCGAGCACCTCTCGCGCCGCGGCGATGGCGGGCTGTTCGCCCGGATCGACGATGCCCGTGACCGGGGTCCAGGCGCCCGTGTCGGCGCGCTTGACCAGCAGCACGTCGCACCCGGCCGCGCCGGTGTCGCGCAGCACCACGGCGGTCACGCCGGGCAGCCACAGGGGGTCGTGGCCGATCTTGGCGCGCAGGTCGAGGACGAAGTCGGGAGTGGGCATACGACCACCCTAGAACCGCATCGGACGGGCGGTTACGCTTCGTGACATGAGCAAGATTTTCGGCATGCCGGTGGCGAGGGTCTACCCGCTGTACGTTGCCAAGCTTGAGCGCAAGGGCCGCACGCGCGCGGAACTTGATCAGGTCATCGAGTGGCTGACGGGTTTCGATGGTGCCGCTCTCGAGAGGCACCTGGACGCCGGCACGACGTTCGAGGAGTTCTTTGACGCCGCCACCGTGAACACCAACGCCCCGCTCATCACCGGCGTGATCTGCGGCGTGAGGGTCGAGGACATCGAGGACCCGCTCATGCAGAAGATCCGCTACCTCGACAAGCTCGTGGACGAACTCGCGCGCGGCAAGGCCATGGAGAAGGTGCTGCGGGGGTAGGAGCGCACGGTCGGTGCTCGCACGGCGCCCGACGCGCCCCGCGCCCGACAGGCCCCGCGGTGCACCCGGGGTACCCACCGTCGGCGGACCGCCGGCGCCTAACGCGCCTTCGCCTTCGGCAGCACCGCCCACGCCAGCCGGTTCCAGTTCCCGAGCGCGGCCACCGGCCCGCCACCCACCGAGCCCAAGTCCAGCCGATGCAACGCCCCACTTGAGGGTTCGTAGACCAGGAACGCGTCGCCATCAACGCCCACCAGCAGCACCACGTGGCGCGGCACCACCGCGTCCAGCCCCCGGTCAGAGTCACCGGACACGAACAGGGGCACGGGGATCCCGTCCGCCAAGGCGGCGCGCGCGTGGGCGGCCAGCGCCGAGACCTCGTCGGCCCGGGCATCGTCCACCAGGACCCCGCGAAAGCGCAGCCCGGCAAAGCGCGTGAGGTCGTCGACCCGCCACGGGGGCGTGCCGTACGCCTTCGGCCACGCGACCAACCCCAGGCCGTGGCGCGTCACGCGGTCATGGATCGCCAGTTGCAGGGCGTCCCAGCGGTCAGCAACGGTGTGGTGAGCGCCGCCCCGGACATCGGCCGCAAGCACCTCGGGCGGCATGTAGGCGCCTCCGCGGCGCCCGGAGGCCACCCACATCGCCACCAGCGGGTCGCCCATCATGAGCATCATGGCCATGGATGCCGCGCCGCACGTGGTCTGGTTGACCTGCGTGGCAGTGACCCTGCTCCAGGTCACGGGTCCGGGGTCGCGGCGCGACAGCGGGTCACGCACCAATGCCTTCGCGTCGGCGTCAAGTGATTCCCACGCGGCGGCCAGGATGGCGACCGCATCGAGCGGTGCGCCGGTCGCGATGGCCCGTTCCACCACGGGGGCGTCATTGCCCACTTCCGACAGGGCCGCCTCGAGGGCCTTGCGGTCGGCCGGGGAGGCCGCCTCCAAGCGTCGCGCACACACCCGGGCAAAGACGTCAGGACTATCCGGGGAGGTCAGCAACAGTGCGGCGGCACGGTCGGTCGCCGCCCGCGAAATGAAGGCGCGGCGTCCCCCCAGCGCGCGCCCGGTGCGCGCGGCGAGGGAGACCAGCGTCCACGCCACTGCTACGTAGCCGTCCCGATCCGATCCATCACGATGGGACCACGCTCAGCACCGTTCGCGGCGATCTCAAACGCGCCCTGGCCGTCGCATGCCTCCGCCAGTGCTTCCTGTGCGCGAGCCAGACGCTTCGGGGTTTCCGTATTGAGAGTCATGATGATGTCACCCTTGCGCACGGTCTCTCCCAGCGTCTTGTGGAGGAACACGCCGGCCGACGCCTGCACCGGGTCCTCCTTGCGGGCCCGCCCAGCGCCAAGTCGCCACGCCGCCACTCCCACGCCCAGGGCGTCCATGCGGGCGATGACGCCGTCGGACTCCGCACGCACCTCTTCGGTGTGAGGAGCGACCGGCATGGGCGCATCCGCGTCTCCGCCTTGAGCCTCGATCATGCGGCGCCACACGTCCATGGCGCGACCGTCGGCCAGCGCCTCGGCCGGATCCACATCTGCGACTCCCGCGCCGGCGAGCATCTCGCGGGCCAGCATCACGGTGAGTTCGACCACGTCTGTGGGGCCGCCTCCGGCGAGCACCTCCAGCGACTCGGTGACCTCAAGCCCGTTGCCGATGGCCCGGCCAAGCGGGGTCGACATGTCGGTCAGCAGTGCCGACGTCACGACTCCCGCGTCGGTGCCCAACTCGACCAGTGTCGCCGCGAGTTCGCGCGCCCTGTCGAGATCCTTCATGAACGCTCCCGAGCCCACCTTGACGTCAAGCACCAACACGCCGGTGCCCTCGGCAATCTTCTTGGACATGATGGAACTCGCGATCAGCGGGATGCACTCCACGGTGCCGGTGACGTCACGCAGGGCGTAGAGCTTCTTGTCGGCCGGTGCCAGTCCGGAGCCGGCCGCGCAGATGACGGCGCCAACCTCTTCCAACTGTGCGTACATCTCCTCGTTCGAGACGGACGCGCGCCAACCGGGGATGGACTCAAGTTTGTCCAGGGTGCCGCCCGTGTGGCCGAGGCCGCGGCCGGACAACTGCGGCACTGCCACACCACAGGCGGCCACGAGCGGTGCCAACGGCAGCGTGATCTTGTCGCCCACTCCACCGGTTGAGTGCTTGTCGGCCGTGGGACGCAACAGCCCCGAGAAGTCGAGCCGCTCGCCCGTCGCAATCATTGCCTGCGTCCAGCGCGCTATCTCGGTACGGTCCATACCGCGCTGCAGGATCGCCATGGCGAGCGAACTCATCTGCTCGTCCGCGACCACGCCCCGCGTGTAGGCGTCCACCACCCAGTCGATCTGCTCGGGGCTCAGGCGTCGCCCGTCACGCTTGGTGACGATCACATCGACGGCGTCGAAGGCCTCGGTCATTTCGTGTCCTCCAGGTGCTGCGGGCCAAAGGCCCACGGCAGGATGTCCTTCATGGTCAGCGTGCCCTCGGGCCCGTCGATGAGCAACTCGTCGCCACCAAACTCGTACAGCAACTGACGGCATCGGCCGCACGGCTGCAGAGGCGAACCGGCCGCATCGACGCAAGCGAACGCGACCAGGCGGGTGCCCAGGGCGTCGGTGTGGAGCTTGGAAACCAGTGCACACTCCGCGCACAGGGTGAGGCCGTACGAGGCGTTTTCCACGTTGGCGCCCGTCACCACCTGGCCGGTGTCGGTGAGCGCCGCGGCGCCCACCGGGTAGTGCGAGTACGGCACATAGGCCCGCTCGGAGGCGGCACGCGCCGCCGACCGCAAGCCGGCCCAATCAATATCAGTCATGGATTACTTCTTGTAGGGGATGTTTTCGGCGGCCGGCGGGCGCGACCGTCCCACCAGTCCGGCCACGGCAAAGATGGTGGCCAGGTACGGCAGCATCGCGAGGAACTGGCTGGGAATCGCCGACCCGATCACGCCCAGCTGGATGCGCAGCGCGTCGGCAAACCCGAAGAGCAACGCCGCCAGCAGCGCGCCTTTGGGGTTCCACCGACCCAGGATCATGGCGGCCAAGGCGATATAGCCCTTGCCTGCCGTCATCTCCTTGGAGAACGCGAGCCCCGAGGCGACCGTGAAGAACGCGCCACCCAGACCGGCTATCGCGCCGCCCAGGATGGTGTTGCGCACGCGGGTCCGGTTGACCTTGATGCCCACCGTGTCCGCCGCCTTGGGGTGTTCGCCCACCGCGCGCACGCGCAGGCCCCAACGCGACTTGAACAGCATGATCTGGAACACGATCACAATCGCGTACATGATGTACACCAGCGCGTTCTGGTCGAACAGCACGGGGCCCAGTATCGGGATGTCGGACAGGAGTGGGATCGGCAGGCTTTGAATCACCACGCCACCCTGAGCGCCGATCTGAGCGCCCGCCTGGTTGAGGTCGGTGTTGTCACTCAGGACGGTCGAGAACAGGAAGCTGGTCATGCCGATCACGAGCACATTGAGCACCACGCCGACGACGATTTGATCCACCCAGTACCGCACTGCAAACAATGCGAGCAGCGCTCCCACCAGAGCGCCCGCGATGGGGGCGGCCAGCATGCCCACGTAGGCGTTGTTGGTCACCGACGCGACCACGGCGGCCAAGAACGCGCCTCCGAGCAGCTGGCCCTCGATCGCGATGTTGACCACGCCGGATCGTTCGCACAGCGTGCCCGCCATGGAACCGAACACCAGCGGCACCGCCAGGAACACCCCCGAAACCAACATTCCCGTCACCGCCACGTTGGTGTTCTCGCGACCCGCGCCCGCCCACGTGAGCAAGGCGGCCATGAAAGTCACCCCAAACGCAATCGGTAGCCACACGCCCACCGCCGCACCGCGCAGCTTGGCCCACGCCTGATACCCGGTGAGGGCGAACAGAATGACCGACAGAGTCAGTGTGACCGGCTGCGCCGGCACCGAGAACGTCGGGACCTGGAGGGCGTCGACGGACCGCGAAATGGCGAACGACGTTGACACCCCGCTTTCCGTGCGCAACCCAAACACGACGAGGGCAACCAGGGCGATCACGGCGTAGCCGATGACGGCCTTCCACTCGCTGATGACGGACCTGAAGGACGTGACTTGACCTGCGTGCACTGACGCGCTGACCGTGGTCATGCGGTCACCTCCTTCACGAGGCGGGGGCTGGGCAAACGGAACAGGAACCTCACCAACGGAGGCGCGGCGATGAACAGCACAATCACCGACTGGATGACCAGCACGATGTCGATCGGCAGGTTGGCCTGCACCTGCAGCGTGGGGCCGGAGGCCCTGAGACCACCAAAGAGGATTCCCGCGGCGACGATGCCCGCGGGCCGGGATCTCCCCAACAGCGCGACGGTGATCGCGTCGAAACCGATCGAACCCGCGATGCCTGTGGTGAGCGCCTTCTCGGTTCCCAACACTTGAGTGCCGCCCGCGAGGCCCGCCAACGTACCCGCGATAACCATGACGAGTACGTACGTGAGCTTGACGTTCATACCGGCGTTGGTCGCGGCCGACGGGTTGGCACCGACCGCGCGGAAGGTGAAGCCCCACGTCGAGCGCTCCATGAGCCACCACACGCCCCAGGCCGCGAGCAAGGCGGCAATGAAGCCCCAGTGCAAGCCGTAGTTGTCGCCCAGGAGCTTGGGCCACTGCGCGCTGCCGTCAATGGGCGGCGACTTGGGGTTGTCCGAGCCGGGAGCCTGAAAGGACTCGAGGTTGAGCAGCCACGCCAACAGGTAGAGGCCCACGTAGTTGAGCATGATCGTGACGATCACCTCGTGAGCCCCCGTGGTCGCCTTCAGCAGGCCCGGAATGAAACCCCACAGCGCACCACCGAGGATCGCGCCGATGACGGCGAGGGCCAAGTGAATCCCCAGCGGCAGGTGGAACTGGAATCCAACGAATCCCGCCAGGATCGCGCCAAGGATGACCTGGCCCTGAGCACCAATGTTGAACAGGCCAGCCCGGAAGCCCACGCCAAGTCCGAGGCCCGCAAAGATCAGCGGCGCGGAGAACGTCAGCGAGTTGGTCAGCGGCTTGATCGCCCCGGAGAACGAGTCCGCCTGCAGGTTGTAGATCGAACCCTGGAACATCGCCGCATACGCGTCGGTGACGGCGGTCCAGGCCGCCGACAGCATGTCCGTGGGTCGTGAGAAGAAGTAGCCGGCGGCGTCCTGAACCGACTTGTCGGCCACCACCACCAGCAGGGCGCCCACGATGAGCGCCGCGACCACGGCAAGGAAGACGACGAGCCCATTGGACTCGACGACGGCGCGGAAGAAAGATCGGGCATCGTCGCTACGATCCTCGTTCTCGGGGGTCTCCGTCTTGGCCTCGGCGACGCTCATGCGGCTTCCTCCTCGTGGGCGCCTGCCATCATCAGGCCCAGCGTGTTGCGGTCAGTGTCTGGCGGCACCACGCCCACGATCTTTCCGTGGTACATCACGGCGATCCGGTCGGCGAGCGCCACTACCTCGTCCAGTTCGGACGACACGATGAGCACGGCCACTCCCTTGTCGCGTTCGGCGACGATCTGCTGGTGCACAAACTCGATCGAACCGACGTCAAGCCCTCGAGTGGGCTGCGATGCTATGAGGAGTTTGAGCTCCCGCGACAGCTCGCGAGCAAGGACCACCTTCTGCTGGTTTCCGCCGGACAGCGAACCCGCGGTGGCCTTCGACGAGGTGGTACGAACGTCGAACTGGGCGATCTTGTCCTGAGCGTTAGATTCGATAGCCTCCACGTCGATGTTGCCGTGCGAGGAGAACGGCGCCTGGTCAATGAGGTCGAGTACCAGGTTGTTCTCGATCGTGAACGTGGCGACCATGCCGTCTACGGTGCGGTCTTCCGGTACGAACCCGATACCCGAGTTCAATGCGCTCTTGATGGAGCGTCCCAGCATTTCCTCGCCGTCGAGGGTGACGGACCCTGAGGTCGCCTTCACGGCACCCAGGATCGCCTCAGCCAGCTCGGTCTGACCGTTGCCCTGAACTCCTGCGATCGCGAGAATCTCGCCCGCGCGCACCTCCAGGGACACGTCGTCCAACGTGGTGAGGCCGTTCTCGTCCATCGCGGTGAGACTGGTCACTTCGAGCACGACATCGCCAGGCTTCGCCTTGGGCTTGTCCACTGCCATCGTCACGTCGCGGCCGACCATCATGGTGGCCAGTTCAGATTGGCTGGCCGTGGGCAGCGCCGTTCCTACGACCTTGCCCAAGCGGATCACCGTGATGGTGTCGGCGACGGCCTGCACCTCGCGCAGCTTGTGGGTGATGAGCACGACCGAGGTGCCGGAGTCACGCAACTGGCCGACGATGTCGAGCAGCTCATCCGTTTCCTGCGGAGTCAGCACTGCCGTCGGCTCGTCCAGAATGAGCACGTTCGCGTCACGGGACAGCGCCTTGATGATCTCGACGCGCTGCTGCGCACCCACCGATAGGTCTTCGACCACGGCATCGGGATCCACATTGAACCCAAAACGGTCGGAGATCTCGAGCACCCTGCGGCGCGCCGCCTCGACGTCGAGAAGTCGGTTGGACGCCAACTGCTCGTGACCGAGCATGACGTTCTCCGCCACGGTGAACGGGTGGACCAGCATGAAGTGCTGATGCACCATGCCGATGCCCGCGCGCATGGCGTCACCCGGGCCAGCGAAGTTCACGACTTCGCCATCGACCAGGATCTCACCGCCATCGGCGTCATAGAGACCAAAAAGTACGTTCATGAGCGTCGACTTACCCGCACCGTTTTCGCCCAACAGGGCGTGCACCGTGCCAGGTTCGACCGTGAGGTCGATCTTGTCGTTCGCTACGAAGTCCCCGAATTTCTTGGTGATCCCCCGTAACTCGAGTTTCACGTCGAGACCCTTCTGTGGTCGCCTGTCGGCGGCGTCGTCACTACCGACAAGCACAGTGAAGCACGTGGGGCGTGCCACGGGGTGACCGCGGCACGCCCCACCTGCGACTTCTTGGTGACAACGCTATGTGCTAGCCACCGGTGTTGGGGGTAACGGTGCCCGCCATGATGCCGTCCGTCAGCTCCTGGAGCTTTGCCTCCACGTCAGCCGAGACCGTGCCAGCGGCGAAGGGCGCCAGGCCCACGCCGCCGTTTTCGAGGGTGCCCACGTACGGCGTGAAGGTCAGACCGGCGTCGGAAGCACCCTCAGAGATCGTGTCGTACACGGCGTTGCCGATGTTCTTCAGGATCGAGGTGAAGATGATGTCCGAGTACTCGGGGAACGTGACGGTCCAGTCAGCGTCAACGCCGACGATCCACGTGTTGCCAGCGGCCTGAGCTGCAGCGGCAGCGCCGCCACCCACGGGGCCCGCGACCGGGAGGATGATGTCCGCGCCCTGGTCGATGAAGCCCTGAGCCGTGGTCTGACCCTTCGAAAGGTCGCTGAAGTCACCGGTGAAGGCGCCGTCGGTGCCGTCCCAACCCAGGACCGACACGGAGGAACCGCTGTCGGCGTTGTAGGCGTTGGCGCCAGCGAGGAAGCCGTCCATGAAGATGGTGACGGACGGGAACGCCATGCCGCCGAAGGTAGCGACGGTGCCCGACGCGGAAGCCGAGGCGGCCGCGTAGCCCGCAAGGTATGCGGCCTCGTCGGTCTGGAAGGTCAGCGGCTTGATGTTCGGGGCGTCGGTGGTGCCGTCGAAGTCGTTGTCGGCCAGGTCGTCGACGATAGCGAAAGAGGTGTCGGGGTTGGCGAGTGCCGCGTCAACAGTTGCGGCCGAGAGGGCGAATCCCACAGTGATGATCAAGTCGCAGTTGGCGGCGACCATGGCCTCGATGTTCGGGGCGTACTGGTCTTCGCCGTTCGACTCGGCTGTCGCGACGTCGATGCCAAGGTCAGAGGCTGCCTGCTGGAGGCCCTCGTAACCCGACTGGTTGAAGGAGCCGTCGTCAAAACCGCCGGCGTCGGAGACCATGCACGCCTTGTAGTCGATGGTCTGTGCCGGAGTCGTCTCGGTCGCCGAGGAGCTGGTGCTGGGCTCGTCTGCCGGGGCGCTGGAGCATGCGGCGAGTGCCAGTGCCGACACGGCGCTGATGGCACCGATGCGCAAGGTGTTCTTCATAAGGTGTTTCCCCAATTCTGCGGCCTGTTCCACGCCAGGCCTGTGCGTTAATCCAATGCTACGCGCCAAATGTCGTGCGCTAACCTGGCAACGTTGCCATTCGGCATCGAAACGGTCACGACCGCTGGTTTTTGACCAGATTCGACGCATTTTTGACCTGCTGAGCCGCGGCTCGGGTGGTGACCAGCAGAGCGTCGCCGGAGTCCACCACCACCGCATCGGGAATGCCGATGACCACGACCGGCCTGTTGCCGCCCATGACGAGCGCTCCCGGCGAGTCCTGCACCGCCGTGACGTCGCCCCGATCCACCTCGATCACGCCGTCCGCCCGGGGCGTGAGCAGGCCCGCAAGGGAGTCGAAGTCACCGACGTCGTTCCAGTCCAGATCGGCGGGCACCACGGCCACTCCGCCCTCTGCCGCGACGGGCTCGGCAATGGCGTGGTCGATTGCAATCTTGGTCAGCGTGGGCCACCACTGGGCCAGAGCGTCGTCGCGGCGCGGGCCGTCCCACGCGGCGGCCAGTTCCCGGGCGCCGGTGGCGATGGCGGGCTGGAGTCGCTCCACGTGGCCCAACAGCACGTCGGTGCGCATGACGAACATGCCCGCATTCCAGAAGTAGCGCCCCGTGGCGATAAATCGCTCGGCAGTCTCAGTGTCGGGCTTCTCCGTGAACGCGACCACGCTGCGGGCGGTGTCCCCCAACAGGTCCCCCGCCTCGATGTAGCCGAACGCCTCCAACGGTGCCGTCGGCTCGATGCCGATGGTGACGACCTTGCCCGTCCTGGCCACTTCGACGGCTTCGCGCACGGCAGCTTCAAACGCCGCGGGCTTGCGGATGACGTGGTCCGCCGCGAAAGAACCCATCACGATCGGCCCGTGACGGCGTTCCAGGAGCGCCGCCGCCAGGGCGATGGCGGCCATCGAATCACGGGGACTCGGCTCGGTGACCACATTGGCCCCGGCAAGCCCAGGAAGCTGCTCTGCAACCGCGTCGGCGTGCCGCGCACCGGTCACCACCATCGTGCTGTCCGCGAGGGGTTGCAGCCGGTCGACGGTCGCCTGCAACAGGGTGCGCCCCTCGCCCAGCGGGTCCAACAGAAACTTGGGCCTGTCGGGCCGCGATAGCGGCCACAAGCGTGAACCGACGCCACCGGCGGGGATGACGGCGGCGAATCCGGGAATGGCAGACGTGACGGGAGAAGTTGCACTCATGTGGGAAGTCTAGGATGGGAGGCATTCGCCTCGAAGTCCGAATGAAGGAGAAAGCCGTGCCGTCGACGCCGACGCTCTACCGCGGCCACGAGGGCATGTGGATGTGGATCGTCCACCGTGCCACCGGTGTGGCCATTTTCTTCTTTCTGCTTGTGCATGTGCTCGACACGGCGCTGGTGCGCGTCTCGCCAGACGCCTACAACCAGGTCATCGGTAGTTACAAGACGCCGCTCTACGGGCTCGTCGAAGCAGGTTTGGTCGCCGCAATCGTCGTGCACGCCTTCAACGGACTGCGCATCATCGCGGTGGACCGGTGGACGTGGGCACTGCGCCACCAGAAACTGCTGGTGTGGGTGGTGTGGGGCATCTTCGTAGTGCTCATGGCCGGATTCCTGCCGCGCCACCTCGGCAACGTGTTCGGAGGCCAGTGATGGCGGCCCCAGAGTTGGCTCAGCCCCTGCCCCGCACGCGCAAGCGCCTCACACCCGCACTCCGGTGGTGGTGGATCTTCCAGCGCGTCTCCGGCGTCGTGCTCGTCGCCCTGATCTTCACGCACCTGTTCTACAACCTTGTGTTGGGGGACGGCGTCAGCCAGATCGACTTCGGTTTTGTCGCCGGCAAGTGGGCCTCCCCCGTGTGGCAGTGGTGGGACTTCACCATGCTCGTGCTGGCGATGCTCCACGGCATGAACGGCATGAGCTACCTGATCAGCGACTACGCACGCACCAAGCGGAGTCGCACCACCCTGAATGCCCTGCTCGGCGCAGCCACGGCCATCATCATCGTGCTGGGCACGCTCGTGATCTTCACCTTTGACCCTTGCCCCTCTGGCGCTGACCCCCAGAATCTCAATGTCCCCCTCTGTCAGGAGCTCGGAAAGCTATGACCCACCACGATTACGACGTCGTCATTGTCGGCGCCGGCGGCGCCGGCATGCGCGCCGCCCTCGAAAGTTCCCAGCGGGCCCGCACCGCGGTGCTCACCAAGCTCTACCCGACCCGCTCCCACACGGGTGCCGCCCAGGGCGGCATGGCCGCCGCACTGTCGAATGTGGAAGACGACAAGGTCGAATGGCACGTCTTCGACACCGTGAAGGGCGGCGACTATCTGGTCGATCAGGACGCCGCGGAGATTCTCTGCACCGAGGCCGTCGATGCGGTGCTCGACCTGGAGAAGATGGGCCTGCCGTTCAACCGCACCGAGGACGGCCACATTGACCAGCGGCGCTTCGGCGGCCACACCCGCAACCACGGCGAGGCCGCCGTGCGTCGCGCGTGCTACTCCGCAGACCGCACCGGCCACATGATTCTGCAGACGCTCTACCAGCAGTGCGTCAAGCAGAAGGTTGAGTTCTTCAACGAGTTCTACGTGCTGGACCTCCTGCTGACGGAGGACCCGCAGTCCGCCGAACCGGGCGCCGAGGTGGCCGTCGCTGGCGTGGTCGCCTACGAACTCGCCACAGGTGAGATCCACACGTTCCGGGCGAAGTCCGTGATCTTCGCCACCGGCGGTGCAGGCAAGATCTTCAAGACCACCTCCAACGCCCACACCCTCACCGGCGACGGCATGGGGATGGTGCTGCGCGCGGGCCTGCCGCTCGAGGACCTGGAGTTCTTCCAGTTCCACCCGACGGGCCTGGCGGGTCTGGGCATCCTGCTGTCCGAGGCCGCGCGCGGCGAGGGCGGCATCCTGCGCAACTCCACCGGCGAGCGGTTCATGGAGCGCTACGCGCCCACCATCAAGGACCTGGCGCCGCGCGACATGGTGTCGCGCGCCATGGCGAACGAGGTGCGCGAGGGCCGCGGTTGCGGACCCCACAAGGACTACGTGCTGCTGGACCTCACCCACCTCGAGCCCGCCCACATCGACGCCAAATTGCCGGACATCACCGAGTTCGCGCGCACCTACCTGGGCGTGGAGCCGTACACAGAGCCCATTCCCGTGTTCCCCACGGCGCACTTCGCCATGGGCGGGATCCCCACTACCGTCACCGGCCAGGTGCTGCGCAACAACACCGACGTCGTGGCCGGCCTCTACGCGGCCGGCGAGTGCGCCTGCGTGTCCGTTCACGGGGCCAACCGCCTGGGCACCAACTCGCTGCTGGACATCAACGTGTTCGGCCGCCGCGCGGGCATCGCCGCCGCCGAACACGCGGTGGCCACGGCATCGACCCCCGCTTTGCCGAAGGACCCCGAGACCGTTGTGGCCGGAATGGTCGAGAAGCTGCGGACGTCCGTCTCGGGCGGAGGCACGGAAACCGTCGGGGGATTGCGCCGCGAGCTTCAGGAGACGATGGACCGCAACGTCCAGGTGTTCCGCACGTCGGACACCCTGGCCGAGGCCGCAGCGGTGATCGCTGACATCAAGGCGCGCTACGCCAACATCGCGATCCACGACCGCGGCCAGAAGTACAACACCGACTTGCTGGAGGCGGTCGAATTGAGCTTCCTGATCGAGCTGGCCGAGGTGGTCGTCGCGGGAGCGTTGGCGCGCGAGGAAAGCCGTGGCGGCCACTACCGCGAGGACTTCCCCACCCGCGACGACGAGAAGTTCATGAAGCACACCATGGCCTACGCATCGGGCGAGGGTGTGCGCCTCGACTACAAGCCCGTCGTCATCACCAAGTACCAGCCCATGGAACGGAAGTACTGACATGACCGCTGTGGACGACGCCCCCATCGCCGTCGACGAGATCGCCACCATGACGGTGACACTGCGCATCCGTCGCATGAACCCAGAGGGAGCAGGCGAGCACGCGGCCGGCGAGGACTACTGGGAGGAATTTCAGGTCGAGGCCCACGCCACCGATCGCCTGCTCGATGCCCTGCACAAGATCAAGTGGGAGCAAGACGGCACGCTCGCGTTCAGGCGCTCGTGCGCGCATGGCGTGTGCGGCTCGGATGCCATGCGCATCAACGCGCGCAACCGGCTGGCATGCAAGACCCTGCTGAAGGACCTCAATCCCGCCAAGCCGATCCTCGTGGAGCCCATCGCGGGACTTCCCGTCGAGAAGGACCTGATCGTGGACATGGAGCCCTTCTTCGCCTCCTACCGCGAGATCATGCCGTTCCTGATGCCGTCGGGCCCCACGCCGGAACGCGAGCGCCTGCAGTCCCCGGAGGAGCGCGAGCGCTTCGAAGACACCACCAAGTGCATCATGTGCGCCGCATGCACCACGGCGTGCCCCGTGTTCTGGAGCGACGGCCAGTACTTTGGCCCGCAAGCCATCGTGGGTGCCCACCGGTTCATCTTCGACAGCCGCGACTCTGGTCAGTGGGACCGCCTGGAGATCCTCAACGACAAGGCGGGCGTGTGGAAGTGCCGCACCACGTTCAACTGCACCGAGGCGTGCCCGCGCGGCATCGAGGTCACCAAAGCGATCTCCGAGGTCAAGAGGGTGCTCAACACCGGCGAGATCTAGCAGCCAGCTCCACCTAGAGTGGCAGCCGCACCGTGGCACGCCGCGTGGTGACCTTGCCCTTGCGGGCCTTCGCGCCTACGCGCGTGACAACCTGGCGCTCGGGCCGTGCGACGTTCTCAGCATCGATCGTGCGGTGCGCGCCGATCCAGGCCGCAGCCATGAGGATCGCACGCGTCGTGAAGTCCACGAAGATCAGGAGCGTCACGACCGCCGCGATCGAGGCGAGCACGGCGTTGTCCGCCGCGGAACCCACCAACGCGGAACTGGCGAGCCGCAGGATGCCGATCACTGCCGCGGTGACCAGGAGCACCGGCCAGAGGCGCCGCCACCGCGCCCGGGCGTGACCCAGCACCACGATCGCCATCGCCACGAACAGCATGTCGATCACGAGGCCCACCATCAGTGCCGGGATGCGCAACAACCACTCGCTCACCGTCGTATCCGAGATCAGCCCCGCCAGCCACTTCGCGGCACCCGAGGCCACCACCTGCACCACGAGGCCCGCGATGCCAATCAGCAGGATCCCGACGAGCGCAATGACGTCGCGCAACTTGCCCTGCAACGGGTTGCCCGCATCGCGCCCGAGCATGGTGACGACGCCCGTGCGCAAGCCGCCAATGAAGCGGGAGGCGCGGTTGGCACCCAAAAGCAGCGCGAACAATCCCACCAGACCCGTCGCCGTGGTCGCCAGCGTGGTGTCCGGTGACACCAGCGCGTCGTTGCCGGATCCCACGACGCCTGGCACCGCGTTCTCCAGAACCCTGAAGAATGCCGACCGCACACCCGGGATGTATTGGGCAAGGAAGGAGACGATGGTCGCGCCGATGACCAGGCCCGCCGCGATCGACACGAGCGAGTAGTACGCGATGCCGCCTGCGAGCACGTTGCCGTTCCGCTCGCCGTAGCGAGAAATCATGCGGCCCGCGTGGGTTTGGTCAAAACGCGACTTGAGGTGCTTGCCCCGGGAGGCCAGGACCCGTGCCCGCTCCTTGAGAGACGGGTTGTGCATCATGCGGCCCTCCTGACATGCACTAGCGACGCTTGGGTGGCAACAGACCCACGCGGTCGTAGATGCGCTCAAGCGTGGCCTGTGCGATGACGGAGGCTTTCGCGGCGCCGTCCGCCAACACCGAGTCCAACCTGTCCGGGGACTCGATCCATTCCATCGCGGCGTCGCGCACGGGAGCCAGCGCTCCCACCACGACATCGGCCAGGTCGGCTTTGAGGTGGCCGTACATCTTGCCTTCGAAATCGGCGACGATGTGGTCCACCGGCCTGCCGGTGAAGGCCGAGTAGATCGTCAGCAGGTTGGATACTCCGGGCTTGTTCTCACGGTCGAAGCGAATCACGGTGTCCGCATCCGTCACGGCCGACTTGATGCGCTTGGTGATCACCTTGGGGTCGTCAAGGATGTCGATGATGCCGTTGGGGCTCGACGAAGACTTGGACATCTTCGCGGTGGGGTCTTGGAGGTCGTAGATCTTGGCGACCTCCTTCACAATGTGTGGCTCCGGCACGGTCACGGTGCCCTCGCCTAGGCGGGTGTTGAGCCGGTGTGCGAGGTCGCGCGAGAGCTCTAGATGCTGGCGCTGGTCCTCGCCCACGGGCACCACGTTGGTGTCGTACAGCAGAATGTCGGCGGCCATCAGCACGGGGTAGATGAAGAGGCCCACGTTGGTGCCGGACTCGCCCACCTTGGAGGACTTGTCCTTGAACTGGGTCATCCTGCCCGCTTCGCCCATGCCCGTGAAGGTCGACAGGATCCACGTCAGCTCGGCGTGTTGCGGCACGTGCGACTGGACGAACAGCGTGGACCGTTCCGGATCCACTCCCGCCGCCAGGAACTGCGCCGCAGTGACGCGGGTGCGGCGGGTCAGCACGGCGGGATCTGGTGCGACCGTCAGAGCGTGCAGGTCAACGACCGAGTACACGGCGTCGCGACCCTCTTGTAGCGCGACCCACTGCAGCAGGGCGCCCAGATAATTGCCGAGCTGGAGAGAGTCCGAGGTCGGCTGCATCGCCGAGAACACGCGCTGAGTCATGGGGACATTGTTCCAAACTCTGGGCGCGCCGCCGACGCCCGAGCTGGACCTACGTGGCCTCGTCGTCGAAAGGGGCCCCTGCGACGGCCTCGACCACGGCCGGGTCGCTCGCTGCAGACCGTCGCTTGCGACGTGAACCGACAGCCGCGGTGCCCGCCGTCCCGACGGTCCCGGTTGCCGCCGCTACCGGTGCCGGTCCGGCGGCAGGCGTCGCGTCGTCGTCATCGAACAGGGCTTCGCGGACGATCTTGCGTGGATCGTATTGGCGTGGGTCGAATTGCTTCCAGTCGACGTCCTCGCCGAATTCGGAGGTCAGCGCCGCCTGGCCTTCGCGCAGGGCCCCGCGCGCTCGCTTCGCGAACGAGCGCAGCCCGCGCACGTACTCGGGGAGTCGTTCGGGCCCTACGAGGATGACCGCGATCACGGCGATCACCAGGAATTCGGACCCGTTGATGTCGAACATGCCCCCTATTGTGACCCGTTACTGCCGTTGCCGGAAGTCGTGTCTCCGTAGTTGAGATCGCCGAGGGCGCCGAGCGTCACGTTCACGTCGACGTCCTTGCCGTCGCGCTCGAGGGTGAACGTCACCTCGTCGCCCGGGGCGTGGGTGCGAATCTTGACGATGGCGGTCTCAGAATCAGCGACGAGCTCGCCTTCGATCGCCACGATGATGTCGCCCTCGACGATGCCCGCCTTGTCGGCGGGCGAACCTGCCACGACTCCGGGGTTGCCGCCGGTTTGCGTCGAATCGGCGACTCGCACCCCACGGCCCGCGTACGTCGAGTCGAGCTGAGCGCCGATCGCGGGCACCGCGGCCTTGCCGGTGGCGATGAGCTCCTCGGCCACACGGCGCGCTTGGTTCGAGGGGATGGAGAACCCGAGTCCCACCGAACCGGCGCCCGTGGCCTGGGTCGCTCCTGGAAGGGCCGCGATGGCCGAGTTGATGCCGATGACCTCGCCGCTCATGTTGAGCAGCGGACCACCCGAATTGCCGGGGTTGATCGCGGCGTCGGTCTGGATAGCGGCCATGTAGGCGGGCGTGCCACCGCGACCGGTGGTGACGGGGCGGTCGAGCGCCGACACGATGCCCGTTGTCACGGTCGACTCAAGGCCGAGCGGCGAACCCACTGCGACCACCGGGTCGCCTACCACCATCGCGTCGGAGTCGCCGAGCACGAGCGGCGTGATGTTGGTGCGGGCCACCTGCAACACGGCGAGGTCGTAGTCCGCCGACGTGCCGACGATCGTGGCATCTTCCACCTGTCCATCGCTGAACATCACCTGCACCGTGCCGTTTGCACCCTCGACCACGTGGTTGTTGGTGAGGACGTATCCGTCCGAGCGAATGACCATGCCCGACCCAGTCGAGCCGCCCGATGCGGACCTGGTCTCGATCTGCACGACCGAGGGCAGTGCGGCCTGGGCGACGGCCGCGACGGAGCCCGTCGCGGGTTGGCCCGAGTCGCTTGTCGCTGGAACCGGCAGGGCCGCGACCTGCGCGGGAGACGCGGAGTCCTCCGGACCCCATGCCTGCCACGCGGCCGCTCCGCCGACACCGCCGCCGACACCGAGCAGCAAGGAGGTGACGGCGATCGCCGCTCCCACTCCGCGACGAGGCGGCACCGGCCGTGACGGTCGCGCTGGGGCACCGGGAACAACATATTCGGTCGTCGATTCAGGATTCCGCGGCGGCGCCTCAAACACCTGGTCGCCGCTCGCGGGAGCGACGTCGGGCGCAGGGGTCTGGGGACGGGAGTCGGGCGAGACTGCGTGGTGTTCGACGGCGGCGTCGGTGCGGACGGCGCCACGTGGCGCGTCGTCCTGCGGGCGCGGCTCGTCAGGTGAAGCGAAGAGTTGAGACATGAAAACTCCTAACGGCTGAGCGCGTCGGCAAAACTATGCAAGCCTTCCGAGACGCGATCGACGAAACCGGGATCTGCTCCTGCCGGGAATTCGGCAGCCACGGACTCCAGCGTGGGCAGAGAGCACTCGCAAGACAGCGCCACGACGACGTCGCCGGTCTGCCAGACCACGGTCGAGGAGGTACCCGATTCGACGACGTAGACATTGGCTACGTCGACATCTGCATGCGGCATCTGCGCCACGACGGACGACGTGAGGTGACCGTGCTGTTGCACGATCTGCACGACTGTCGGTCCCGATAGCAGGGTGGCAAACAGCGCCAGTTGACCATTTGCGCGTTGCACGACGCGCGCTTCAATGGGGATCAAGTCAGATTGTGAGAAGTCGGGGTGGATCCAGGAGCGCAGCATCTCGCCATTGCGCATCCCTTGTGGATCAACGTAGGCGACGGACGAGGTTCCGGCCGCCTTGCGCGGCTGAGCGAACTCCAGCGACACGTCGTCGGGAGCGCCCACCCGCCAAGCGGCGCCCACGACAAGCACCGCCGCCAACGCAAGGACTGCGACGCTGATGAGGGGCCCTCGGTGCACGGACCGGGTGGCGCGGGCGTTCTCGGGACGCTCGGCGGCCGCGATCTCTGCGATCCTGGTGCGGTCCAGCAGCTGCGCGGCAAACCGCATGTCGATGCCCGCCTCGGAGCTGTTGAGTGCGTCCCTGGCGGCGCGGAGCTCGTGGAAACGGCTGGTGCACTCTTCGCATTCGCCCAGGTGGGCCATTGCCGTGTAGGCGCGATCCCCCCGCAACCTGCCGTCAAGCAAGTCGTGAATGGAGTCCCCGAGGTGCTTAGGTCTCACTGCCCGCCCCGCGAGGGCGCGTGATGCGCGAGCGAGTCACGCAAACGGGCACGGGCGCGGGACAAGCGGGATCGGACGGTGCCGAGTTTGATGCCCAACGTCGCCGCGATTTCTTCGTAGGACAGGCCCTCGATATCTGAGAGCACCACGGCTGCGCGGTACTCGGGCGGGAGATCGGCAAGAGCCTCGATGATGTCCGCACCGAGGTGCGCCATCTCGAAGGCCTCTTCAGGCTGTCCTGACCGCTCTTCCCTGTCAAAGCTATCGGACGTCGCCACCGAGGCGTCGTCGTCGGCCATGAAGTCGAAGCGAATGCGGCTCTTGCGACGCATCCGGTCAAGGAACAGGTTGGTGGTGATGCGGTGCAGCCAGCCCTCGAACGTACCGGGCTTGTACTGCGACAACGAGTTGAACACGCGAACGAAAACGTCCTGCGTGAGATCCTCCGCGTCGTGCTGGTTACCCGTGAGGTGGTAGGCCAAGCGATACACGCGAGAGGCGTGCTGCTCAACAATTGCCTGCCACGTCAGGTCTTGAGAGTCGACTGCAGTCGCCACGTCGGGTGTGCTCATGCATCGACCTCCTTCACGCTTTCCACAACGATCCTTGACAGTCCTATGTTCCCACGCGCGAGCCGCCCGTGTCATCGGCCGTGCGGCGGATACGATTCGTCAAGGAGGTGCCATGACCGGCGACCCGTTAGTGGCGGCGTTTGCTGACGACTTTGCCAGGGAGGATGACGTCCTTCTGGCTGCACGCGATGCGGCCGACGAGTGGGGTGTCGACTCGCTGTCCCCCGGCACGGGCGCCACACTGACCGTCGTGGCACGCGCGTGCGGCGCACGGGCGGTTGTCGAAATCGGCACCGGCGTGGGGGTGTCTGGCGTGTACCTGGTGCGCGGCATGGTGCCTGGGGGCGTCCTCACGAGCATCGACGTCGAGCCCGACCACCATCGCAGCGCTCGCGCCACGTTCTTCGCGGCGGGATTTGCCCCCGAACGCACTCGCCTCATCACTGGGCGCGCACTGGACGTGCTGCCGCGGCTGACCGATGGCGGCTACGACCTGGTGCTGATCGACGGCCGCCGCACCGAGTTTCCCGACTACATGGAACAGGCCGTGCGCCTCGCGCGGCCGGGCGGCATGATTGTCATGGCCCATGCGCTCGCCGAGGGCCGAGTAGCAGACCCCGCCCAGCGGGACCCGGAGACCACGGCGATCCGGGAGGCGTTGCGCGCAGTACGCGGAGCGGACGGCCTCACGGCGTGCCTGGTGCCGGTGGGAGATGGACTCCTGATCGCGACAGTGGACGCGTAGGCGCCCCGCGGCTTACTGGAGAGCGCCCAGCAGGGCGTCGCCAAGGTCCTTGACTTCGTCGGCCTTGATCTCGACAACGAGACGACCGCCACCCTCGAGCGGCAGACGCATCACATAGCCGCGACCCTCCTTCACGACCTCCAGGGGGCCGTCACCGGTGCGGGGCTTCATAGCAGCCATGCTGGGTTACTCCTTGCGCTGATGGGACGACACTCACTTACCGCCGGGACCATTCTACGCGGCGCCGAAGGTGTTCCCCTAATCCCTCGCCGGCACGGGAACCGCCGTTACGTGTGGTGCGCTTCAGGGTCGACCTCTTGGAGCGCGTGGGCCACGGCCTCGTCCGCGTCGTCGGTCACTGAAATGAGGTCGAGGTCGGTCTCGCTGATCTTCCCGTCCGCCGCCACCACGTCCCGCAACCAGTCCACCAATCCATCCCAATAGGCGTGGCCGAACAAGACGATGGGGAAACGGGTGATGGTGCGCGTCTGGACCAGCGTGAGTGATTCAAAGAGTTCGTCGAACGTTCCAAAGCCGCCCGGCAGCACGATGAAGCCCTGCGCATATTTCACGAACATCGTCTTGCGGACAAAGAAGTAGCGGAAGTTGAGGCCGATGTTCGCGTAGTCGTTGATGCCCTGCTCGTGGGGCAACTCGATGCCGAGGCCGACCGACGCGCCGCCCGCCTCGGCGGCGCCCTTGTTGGCCGCCTCCATGACGCCGGGGCCCCCGCCCGTGATGACGGCGTAGCCCTTCTCCACCAGGGTGGTGCCGATGCGTTCGGCGGCGGCGTAGTCGACGTCGCCGGGCTTGGACCGGGCGGAACCGAACACGGAGATCGCAGGGCCTAGCTCGGCCAGGGCGCCGAAGCCCTCGACGAACTCCGACTGGATGCGCAGCACCCGCCATGGGTCACCGTGGAGCCAGTCGGGGGCCTCCTGGTCTTGCAGCAGGCGACCGGACGTGGTCGTGCTCGGCACGTTCTTGCCGCGCAGCACCACGGGTCCCCGGTAGTAGTCCTTCACGTTTCCTCCTGAGTGCCGTCGTGGGTACTGAAAGGTCAAGCGGTGAGCCACGCTGCGAGCGCCGCGTGGCAGGCATGGATGTCGGCGATGGGACAACGCTCGGCGTCCCCCGAGGCGTGCGCGAGTTCGGGGTCGCCCGGCCCGTAGTTCACGGCGGGAATCCCCAATTCACCCAACCGGGCCACATCCGTCCAGCCGAGCTTGGCCCGCGGCGCGTCGGCGCCCGTGGCGGCGACGGCGGACACAAACTCCTGTGCGAGCGGCGCATCGAGCCCGGGCCGGGCGGCTGACGACTCGTCGGTCCATGCCACGTCGCGCGACACGTCGGCGCCCTCGTAGGCCGCGTCGATGAACGCGATCACCCGTTCCTTCGCTTCCGACACATCATGTCCGGGGGCGAAGCGATAGTTGATGGTGACCGTGCAGGCGTCGGGCACGACGTTGCCCGCAATTCCCCCCGCCACACCGACGGCGTTGAGTCCCTCGCGATACACCAGGCCATCCACCTCGACGCTCGCTGCCTCGTATGCGCTCAGCGCTGTCAGCAGGGGCGCCGCAAGGTGGATCGCATTGATGCCCTTCCACGCGCGCGCCGAGTGAGCGGCCGTGCCGTGCAGCGTCACCTCACACCGCAGCGTTCCGTTGCAGCCGCCCTCGATCACGGCCGACGTCGGCTCGCCCAGGATCGCGAAGTCGCCCACCAGCAGGTCGGGACGTTCGCGGACGATGCGACCAAGCCCGGAGCGCGAGGCCTCGACCTCTTCGTTGTCATAGAAGACCCAGGTGACGTCCCGCGCGGGCGCCGCCAGTTCGACGGCGAGCGCGAGGTGTACGGCCACGCCCGCCTTCATATCGACGGCTCCGCGCCCGATCACCGCGGTGCCGTCGTCCGACAGCTTCGATGGGATGTTGTCCTGGATGGGCACCGTATCGAGGTGGCCGGCGATGATGACCCGCTCGGCGCGCCCCAGCAGCGTGCGGGCCACGATGGCGTTGCCAAGCCGGGTGACGTCGAGGTGGCCGCTTGCGCGCAGTGCGGCCTCGACCGCGTCCGCGATCGCCGCCTCGTCGCCCGACACCGACGGAATGTCGATCAATGCACGGGCGAGGTCCTCCACCCGAGTGCCGGGCATGACGGGGAGCGGCATGTGTCGATCCTATCGGCGGGTCATGAGGCGAATCAGGCCCCACACGGCAAGCGCCTCGATCACCACCGCCCACACAAATCCGAGAGTCATCGGCGTGCGGTCCAGCGCATTATCCACAGAGAAGTAGACGAACGCGAAGTCGAGCGGGATCCCGATGATCAGCAGCACCAGCGCCAACAGGCCGATGGCGCGCGGCCAGGACAGGCGAAGCCGAGGAGCGCCCTCATCAGGCCCCGGCGTTGCACCACCCTCCGCCCGCGTGAACCACGGCGGCGGGATCGGCTGATCACGGCGTGGCAGCAGGGGGGCGTCATCGTCGGCGTCCCACTGGCCCTCCATGACAACACGGTATCCCCGGGGTGGCCGTAGGCTTACCGCCATGAAGGCGCACGGCTATGGACTCGCAACGATCGACGGCAGCGGCAACACCCTCGACACCTGGTATCCGTCCCCCTCGCTGGGCGAGGCACCAGAAAGGCCCAACCCTCCCCGCCAGCTCGAGGCGGCGGTGCGGTCCGATGAGTTGCGTCAGATCTCCACCGACTTGCTCCTGATCGAGATCGACACGAACGACGCACCGGAGACGGTGGCCGACGCCTACCTTCGCCTCCACCTGCTGAGCCACCGGCTGGTCAAGCCGCACGGCATCAGCCTCGAGGGCATCTTTGCGATCCTTCCCAACGTGGTGTGGACGTCCGCGGGCCCGTGCGCGGTCGAAGGATTCGAGGCGACGCGCGGGCGCTTCCGCGCCTTCGGCCAGCAGTTGACGGTTTACGGAATCGACAAGTTCCCCCGCATGGTCGACTACGTGGTCCCTTCCGGGGTGCGCATCGCCGATGCCGACCGCGTCCGTCTGGGCGCCCACTTGGCGGAGGGAACCACGGTCATGCACGAGGGCTTCGTCAACTTCAACGCCGGCACGCTCGGCACGTCCATGGTCGAGGGTCGCATTTCGGCGGGAGTGACGGTGGGCAACGGCTCCGACATCGGCGGCGGCGCTTCCATCATGGGCACGCTGTCCGGCGGCGGCAAGGAGGTTATCTCGATCGGCGAGCGGTCGCTGCTCGGCGCCAACGCGGGCCTCGGGATCCCTCTTGGCGACGACTGCATCGTCGAGTCGGGTCTCTATGTGACCGCCGGATCCAAGGTGCGGATCGTCGGTGCCGCGGACCACGATGGCGAGCCCGTGGTGGTCAAGGCCCGTGAACTGGCGGGCCGCAGCAATCTGCTGTTCCGCCGCAACTCCCTCAGCGGCGGCCTTGAGGTGGTGGCCCGCGAGGGAACGGGCATCGAACTCAACGCCGCCCTCCACGCCAACTAGCAATGTCACGGGCGGGTGCGGCGGTTGCGGCGGTCGCGTTCGTCGTGGCAGGTGGGGCGGCTGTCTACTGGGGTCCCGAACTCCTGAACCGCGACCAGCACCACGCCCCCACCGAACGGTGCGCCGTCACCCACGGCGATGTCAGCCACTCGCTGACCGCCGAGCAGGCGAACAACGCCGCGTTGATCGCGGCAGTGGGGGCACGCGAGGGCTTTGGCGTCGCCGGCATCACGGTGGCCCTGGCCACCGCCATCCAGGAGTCGAGTCTGCGCAATCTCAACCATGGCGATCGCGATTCGGTTGGCCTGTTCCAGCAGCGCCCGTCTCAGGGTTGGGGATCGGTCGCACAAATCGTGGACCCGTACTACTCCACCGAGACCTTCTACGCGGCATTGCTGAAGGTGGATGGATGGGAAGGGATGGCCGTCACGGACGCGGCGCAGGCGGTGCAGAAGTCGGGATTTCCGCTGGCTTACGCGGACCATGAGAGCGAAGCGCGCGCCTGGGCGCTCGCGTTTACCGGGGACGGCACGCTCGTCACGTGCTCGGTCACGGGTCCGGCGGTCTCGACGCCGCAAGAGTTCGCGGCACGGCTCGCCGCCGACTTCGGTCAGGGAGCCAATGCCGTCGACGTGCGCGGCACACAGGAGGACTCCACGGTGCTGGGCGTGCGGCCAGCGACCGACTCCACCCAGGCACGTGCGGCAGTTGCGGCGTGGAGCATGGCAACCGCGTCACGCACCGGTGTCACGTGGGTCGATGGTGACGATACGCTCACGCGCACTGACGGCACGATAGCCCAGGTTGAGCACACCGAGGAGCGCGCCAGCTATCCCGGAATTCTCGTGGCCGTGAAAGCGCGCTAGCGCAACTCCATCGGGACATAGTCGCGTTCGACAACACCCGTGTAGATCTGGCGCGGGCGGCCGATCTTGGTGCGGGGGTCGTCCATCATCTCGCGGTAGTGGGCGATCCAGCCCGGCATGCGACCGAGCGCGAACAGCGGGGTGAACATCGGCACGGGGAACTTCATGGCCGAGTACACCAGGCCCGTGTAGAAGTCGACGTTCGGGTAGAGCTTGCGCTCGATGAAGTAGTCGTCGCTCAGCGCGATCTCTTCGAGGCGCTTTGCCATGTCGAACGTCTCGTTGTTGCCGCCGAGCTGGTCGAGCACCTGGTCGGCAATTCTCTTGACCACGGTGCCGCGGGGGTCTTGAGACTTGTACACGCGATGGCCGAAGCCCATTAGGCGGACACCCTCCACCTTGTCCTTGACTTTGGCCACGAACTGCTCAATCGTGTCGCCGGATTCCTTGATCTGGTCGAACATCTTGAGGGCCGCCTCGTTGGCACCGCCGTGCAGGGGTCCGGACAGAGCACCGATGCCAGCGGACACCGAGGCGTAGATGTTCGCCTGCGAGGAGCCGACGATGCGCACGGTCGACGTCGAGCAGTTCTGCTCGTGGTCCGCGTGGAGGATCAGGAGGAGATCGAGCGCACGGCGCACGGTGGGGTCGATGTCCAGTTCGCCGTCGGGACCCGAGAAGGCGACGCGCAAGAACTCGTCCACATAGTGGCCACCCGGGCGCGGCTCGATCAGTTCGCCCCCCGTCACGCGGCGTTGCAGGTAGGAGATCACCACGGCGGTCTTGGCGAGCAACTGGACCGTAGCCAATTCGATCTCGTACTCGCCACGCCCCACCGACTCGGGGTAGAAGGTGCTGAGCGCGCTCACGGCACCGGAGAGCACGGCCATCGGGTGCGCGCTGCGGGGGAAGGCCCCCAGGAACGTCTTGATGCCCTCGTGCACGTGCATGTGGCGCGCCACGCGATTGTTGAAGGCGGTCAGTTCGGAGTCTGTGGGCAACTCGCCATGGATCAACAGGTAGGCGACCTCGAGGAACGTGGAGTGGTCGGCGAGCTGTTCAATGGGGTAGCCGCGGTAACGCAACACGCTGTTGTCCCCATCGATGTACGTGATGGCGCTTTCGCAGGATGCGGTATTCGTGAACCCTGGATCCACGGTGACGAGGCCGGTATCGCTCAGCAGGTTGCTCACGGACAGCCCGTCGTTGCCAATCGTCGCACGCTCAATTTCCAACGCGCTCGTCACGCCATCCACCGTAAGCTGGGCGTCCTTGACCTGAGTCATGTCTCCTCCTTTGAAGCGCACCGCCCACTGTGACACGCGCCAGCGCTTGGGAACAAGTTTACTGTTTGTTGACGAGCCTACGAGCCGCAGACGAGACCCGCTCGTCAGTCGCCGTGAGCGACACGCGCACGTGCTGGGCGCCCGCTGGTCCATAGAAGGCGCCTGGCGCCGCCACGATGCCGCGGTCGGCGAGCCACGAGATCGTGTCCCAGCATCCCTCGCCGCGCGTGCACCACAGGTACAGGCCCGCCGCCGAGCCGTCGATCGCGAATCCGGCCCCACGCAAAGCCGCCGACAGCGTCGCGCGGCGAGCCCGGTACACCTCACGCTGCGCGGCCACGTGAGCGTCGTCCGTCAACGCCGCCACCATCGCGGCCTGGACGGGACCGGGCATCATCATGCCGGCATGCTTGCGGGTCTCCAGCAAGGAGGCGACCAGCGCGGGATCGCCGGCAGCGAACGCCGCCCGATACCCGGCCAGATTCGATTGCTTGGACAAGGAATACAACGCCAAGAGCCCGGTGTGGTCGGTGCCCGCCACCGCGGGGTCCAGGATTGAGGGGACGCCGCCGCTCACCCACGGCTCCTCCCACGGCAGTTCCGCATAGCACTCGTCGGACGCAACCACGGCGCCGATGGCACGCGCCGCCTCCACCGTGGCCCGCAACGCCTCGGCGCTCATCACGGCGCCGGTGGGATTGGACGGAGAATTCACCCAGACAAGCTTGACCGCAGGATTGCCCTCCCACTCGGCGACATCGTCGCAAGCGAACGGCGTGGCACCGGCGAGACGGGCGCCCACGTCATAGGTGGGGTAGGCGGCGGACGGGTGCACCACCACATCGCCGTCGCCGAGCCCCATGAGCGCGGGCAGGAACGCCACCAGCTCCTTCGAGCCGATCGTGGGCAGCACACCCGCGGGGTTCACCTGGGGCACCCCCCGGCGCCGCGCGAACCACTGCGCTACGGCCTCCCTCACAGCGGGCGTGCCGTACGTCGGCGGGTATCCGGGCGCGTCGGCCGCTCGCGTGAGGGCGTCCCGCACCACGAGTGGCGTCGGGTCGACGGGAGTGCCGACCGACAGGTTGACGATGCCGTCGGGATGCGCCGATGCCCGTTCAATGAAGGGCGTCAAGGAGTCCCACGGAAAGTCGGGCAGCGCCGATGCGTTGAGGCCCATGCAGGACGCTTACGCGTTCTGGGGAGGTAGCGCCTTGATGAGATCGTGATCGTGCGCGATCTGGCCCATCTTCGCGGCGCCGCCGGGCGAGCCGATCTCCGAGAAGAACTCGACATTCGCGGCGTAGTAGTCGGACCACTTGTCGGGAACGTCATCCTCGTAGTAGATCGCCTCGACGGGGCACACCGGCTCACATGCGCCGCAGTCAACGCACTCATCAGGGTGGATGTAGAGCATGCGCTCACCCTCATAGATGCAGTCGACAGGGCACTCGTCGATGCAGGCCTTGTCCTTGAGGTCTACACACGGCAAGGCGATGACGTACGTCACTTCGGCTCCCTTGGGACTCGATACGGGCGGAAGAGTTTCATTCTAGTGCCGCCACACGAATGCTTTCGGCCCGACTACCCGCACTTGATGGCGTTGTCCGGCTTGTACGTCCACGTCTCCTGTTCGTCTTTGACCATCTCGTCGTCGAGGAACACCTGGCGGTAGTTGGTGATCGTGAACCCCGGCTGCCCCGCATTCGATGGCTCACACTCGGGGCTCGTGACCACCGTGGTGCCGGGATCCCGAACGTTCGTCCGCGGCGACGCCCAACTCTTCACGGTGTAGTGCGGAGTCGACCAAATGTCGACGTGAAGCCGACTGTTCTCGACATACGAGTTCATGATTGCGGCGTACGGGGTGTCGTTCTTGAACACCATGTTGACCTGGCCGGTGTAGATGGTCGACTCGCGGCCCGCCGGGTAGCGGGTGAAATACACGGAGTGCTGGCGGTGGTCCAGAATCTCAAAGCCCGCGAAGTAGGCGGCGTTGTACGACGTGGTGGCCATCTGCGACAGTCCGCCGCCCACGCCAAGGGTGTGAATGCCGTTGGTGATCACCCCCGCCGCAAAGTACCCGTCCTCGATGGTGATCGGGCTGAGCACCTCGGTGAGGTCAAAGGTGCCGCCGGGTGGAACGATCACGTTCGACACCTTGTGGGCCGCGTGGATGAGGTTCTTGGTGCGCGTCGGGTAGTACGGCAGCGTCGTGCTGAACTCGGAGACCCGGGCCTGGAAGTCCCTGATGTCGACATTCTCGGCCGGCGGTACCACCCCGGTCGTAGCGTATGGGATCGCCGACGTCCGGGTGGCCGTTGCCGCTGTCTTCACCACGCGCTGCCCCAGCCGAGCCGCGTCGATGGTGCGCCCCGGCTCGCCCTCGTCGATCACCAACTGGTGCGCACCGTCGAAACGGACGCTCGCGGCGCGGGGCTCATTGTTCAGGGCGGGCGTCGCGGCGATCAGGTCCGCAGCCAGAGCCTCCCCGTCGACGACGAGGCTCAGCGTCCCTCCGGCGGACTCGACGTGCGCGTATTGCGCCCATCGCGGCGGCTCCAGGGTCACCGTCCCGTTCGGACCCACGAGCTTGACCGGCTCCGCCAGTAGTTGCCCATTGACGCGGTCCTGGAAATCACGCGCGACGGCGGTGGGAACGTCAGGGTCGATCACCTCGGCTGGGGGCTGGATCTGAGCCATCGCGGGCCAGGTCTCCCGCAGCAGCGCCGCTGTCCCGTCGCCGTCTAGCGCGATCGACGGTGAGCCGACCGCCACCTCAGCGTGAGCCCCGTCCAAGGTGACAACGGCGGATTGCTTGTCTCGATCGAGGTCGGCCCTCGCCGCGTCCACGGCCAGGCGAAGCGCCTCCTTGTCGACGCGGACCACGGGCTTGACCTCGTCACCACCCCAAAGGTGCTCCATCAGCCTGCGGGGATCCAGGGTGAAACCTGCGACGCGGTCGAGCGTGGCTTCGGCGTCCATCTCCATGCCCGCGGCGCCTGGGTCGAGGGACGTGGTGAAGCGCGCGACGCGGAGGACCACCGGCGTGGAATTGACTTCCTGTGCCTTGGTGACGAGCGCGGCGCCCGCGCTGTCGCGGGCCATTCCCCCGAGGTTCACATCGAGCACCGTGACCCCGGGCGCCACGGACTGCGTTGCCCAGGCCTGGGCGCCTACGTACGTCGCAATGAGGATTGCTCCGAGGATGCCGACCGCGGCGAGGGCGCGGAGCCTCCTGGGTGCACGAGCGGGTTTCGGTTCCGGCTCTGGTTCTGGTTCTGGTTCCGGCTCCGGTTCCGGCTCCGGTTCTGGCTCCACGAGCAACTCGGGTGGAACCGGCACGGTCATTGAACGCGACTCGCGCCGTTCGGGACCCGGGTCGACGAGCGGCCGAATGATGTCTGCCAGCCGCACCTCGTCAACACCCGACGTGACGGCCGCAGCCACCACCGTCGGCATCGGCGGCATCGGCGGCATCGGCAAGACACCTCGTGTCGGCACCACCCGGGTGCCTGTTCGCGGCCGCGTCACCAGGCGCGCAGTCACACTCCGGTATCCGTGACGGCGACGACGCTTGGTGAGTGACGCGACATTGCGTGCGGCGATGAGTCGCTTACGACGCGACATCTCGACCCACGATGACGGTTCGTGGGACGGCGGCCACGATGGCGACGGCCGCGACGCCGCCGTACAGCCACAGTTTTCCGCGAACATCGGCAGCGACCAGGATCGACCCCCCTGGACCCTGTGAGGCGTACACCATCGCCATGACTCCCCACGCGACGGCGTAGGCGATGAAGCCGCTCCACCCTTGCCATGCCTTCGCGAAGACGCCAACGAGCAGGACAATCAGGATCCCGAGGATCGCGCCGAAGTAGCCCAGCGATCGATGCGCACCGACCCCGACCGTGGTCACAGCGACCCCGAGCAGGGCAAGCGCGGACACGGACAGAACCCTCACCAGCATGCTGATCAGGATATGCGACGAGACGTGCAACGCCTTTCGTCCGCCCCGCGCGCGGCGACGGTCACGCGTTGTGGCGCTTGGCACGCGACGCGGCGCGGCCACGCTCCGTCTGATCGAGGAGCACCTTGCGAATGCGCACCTTCTCGGGCGTGACTTCGACACACTCATCGTCGCCCGCGAACTCCAGGGACTCCTCGAGAGTGAGTCGGCGGGGAGGGCTCAAGGTCTCCAACTTCTCACTGGTCGACGAGCGGATGTTGTCGAGCTTCTTTTCCTTGGTGATGTTGACGTCCATGTCCTCGGCACGAGCGTTTTCGCCGACGACCATGCCCTCGTAGACGTCCTCCGTGGGGCCCACAAAGAAGGTGCCGCGCGAGTCAAGGTACGTGAGGGCGTTCGTCGTCACCACGCCCATGCGGTCCGCGACGAGGGATCCGGAGGACCGGTAGACGATGGGACCGGCCCACGGTTCGTATCCGTGGGAGATGGAGGAGGCAATGCCGGTGCCGCGGGTATCCGTCAGGAACGTCGAACGGAAGCCGATCAACCCTCGGGCCGGGACGATGAATTCCATCCGCACCCAGCCGGTTCCGTGATTCGCCATCGATTCCATGCGTCCCTTGCGAGAGGCCAACAGCTGCGTGATCGCGCCGAGGTGCTCCTCGGGAACGTCGATCGTCATGTGCTCCATCGGCTCATGCACCTTGCCGTCGATGACGCGGGTGACGACCTGCGGCTTGCCCACGGTTAACTCAAAGCCCTCGCGGCGCATCTGTTCGACGAGGATCGCGAGCGCCAGCTCACCACGGCCCTGCACCTCCCAGGAGTCGGGCCGCTCGGTGGGGAGCACCCGGATCGACACGTTACCGACGAGTTCCTTGTCGAGGCGATCCTTGACCTGGCGGGCGGTGACCTTATGACCCTTGACGCGCCCGGCCAGCGGCGACGTGTTGATGCCGATCGTCATGGAGATGGCGGGTTCGTCGACCGTGATGAGGGGAAGAGGTCGAGGGTCGTTCACGTCGGTGAGGGTTTCGCCGATCGTGATGTCCTCGATGCCTGCCACCGCCACGATGTCGCCGGGGCCCGCGGACTCCGTTGACACGCGGTCGAGTCCCTTGGTCTCCAAGAGCTCCGTGATCTTCACCGTCTTCATGGTGCCGTCCGCGCGCGCCCACGCCACCATCTGGCCCTTGCGGATCTCGCCGTTGAAGACGCGCAGCAGGGCCAGTCGCCCCAAGAAGGGCGAGGCGTCGAGGTTGGTGACGTGCGCCTGCAGCGGCGCGCCCTCTTCATACGTGGGCGCCGGTACGCGCTCCATGATGGTCTCGAACAGCGGAAGCAGGTTGTCGCCGTCGGGCATCGTGCCGTCGGCGGGCTGAGTCAACGACGCAATGCCGGCTTTGGCCGAGGCGTAGACGACGGGCACCTCAAGCAGGGCGTCGATGTCGAGGTCGGGAACGTCGTCGTGGAGGTCCGATGCCAGCGACAGCAGCAGGTCGTGGGTCTCGTTCACGACCTCGACGATGCGGGAGTCGGGCCGGTCCACCTTGTTGACGACGATGATGACGGGCAAGTGCGCCGCGAGCGCCTTGCGCAACACGAAACGAGTCTGAGGGAGCGGTCCCTCGGAGGCGTCGACCAGGAGCACCACGCCGTCGACCATCGACAGTCCGCGCTCGACCTCGCCGCCGAAGTCGGCGTGGCCGGGGGTGTCGATCACATTGATCGTGACGCCCTTGGGTCCCGCCGAGACACCGGTGTAGCGGATGGCCGTGTTCTTGGCGAGGATCGTGATGCCCTTCTCACGTTCCAGGTCGCCCGAGTCCATCGCGCGGTCCTCCACGTGGGCGTGGGCACCGTAGGCGCCACCCTGACGCAGCATCGCATCGACAAGAGTGGTCTTGCCATGGTCGACGTGGGCGACGATGGCGACGTTGCGCAGGTCGGAGCGCACGGACATAGGGACTCTTTTCATCGATGAGGGGCGGGCTCAGAAGGGAGCCGACCCATTCTACCCGTCTCTTCGCAGTTCAGCCGCGACGGAAGCCGTTCGGCACCGGCGGAGGGTCTGGCGCACTGCCTACGGCGCGACGGAACGGTACGCGTGCGTGAGGTAGGGAAGGTCGACGGTGCCGCCGCTGTCAAGCGTGGGCACCCCGGCGAGAACCTCGTCGACGCGAGCGTCTATAGACGCCCGGCCGTCGGCGTCGGCCGCGATGTAGTAGCTGCGCGAATGCACCATCGACACCAGGGCCGCACGGGAACGCGGGCTTGTCCATGCGAAGACTCGGGACTGGAGCGACGTGAACGGCGCGCCCACGCTGGGACCGCCGTCGGCAATGAGCTTTTCCGCGACCGAGGCGTGCATGGCCTGGGTGAGGGCCGCGACCCACGGCACCGACTCGTCGCGAACGTTCCATACCAGTCCAAGGGTCCCGCCGGGACGCAGCACCCGTGACACCTCGCGGGAGGCGGCCGCCACGTCGACCCAGTGCCACGCCTGGCCGCAGACCACGGCGTCAACGCTGGCATCGGGCAGGGGGATCTCTTCGGCGGTGCCGATGCGCGCGTCAATGTCTGGCAACGCCTCGTTCAGCACGGCGAGCATGCTGGCATCCGGGTCCACGGCCACCGCGTGGTGACCCTGGGCGACCACCTGGACGGTGAGCTTTCCCGTGCCCGCGCCCAGGTCCAACACCGTCAGCGGCCCGTCGCCGAGCATCCAGGTGACGGCCGCGGCCGGATAGCCTGGGCGTCCTTGCCCATAGGCCTCAGTTGCTTCGCCAAACCTGGTGCCGTCGCGCTTCATCTAGGTACGTCACCTCATCTCACGGTGTCGCACACACCCCTGCGGCGACTCGATCCATGGTCGCCAGTCTAGGGACGCCGCCTGCCACCGGCTGAACGCGGCGTGGCCGGTCGATGCGACTGGCCCGACGGCACGCCGGCCTGCCCGCATCAGGTCTCGTCGCGGCCGTGCGCCTCAAGGAAGTCATAGAGCTCGCGGTCATCGACACCTGGGTAGGTGCCGTGCGGCAAGGGCGAGAACGTGTGGGCATGGACCCGAGCGCTCGCCCACGCCTGGCCACGCCACCGCGCCACCAACTCGTCGTCCGGTGCCCGGCAGCAGTTGAGATCGGGGCAGCGGGACGTGGCGCGGTTGACGGTCTCCCGGCCTCGGAACCACTTCGATTCCGCGTAGGGCACTCCGAGCGTGATGGAATACTCGCCCGCTGTTCCGCTGCCCGTCTGCGTCGACTCGAAGAAGGTCCCGACGGGCGTGTCGGTGTACTGGTGGTACTCGGTGGTGCGCGTGACCCGCGCGAACGCCTGCCTGGCGCTCCAGTGCCGACACACGATTTCGCCTTCCATCGAGCCCGTGACATCCACGGGGAGCGGCAGCGAGTCGTTCTCGTACGCGCGCTCGATCGCTCCGCCGCCGGTCACGCGGAGAAAATGCAGCGTGATACCGAGGCGTTCGGTGGCGAGGTTGGTGAAGCGCAACGCCGCCGCCTCGTGCGTGACGCCACAGGCGTCACGGAAGTCCTCGATCGCAATGCGGCGCTCGTCCTTGGCGCGCTGAAGGAATGCGATGGAGGGCTCCCGTGGCATGAGGCAGGCCGCGGCGTAGTAACTCGCCTCGAGGCGCTGCTTCAGGAAGTCTGCGTAATCCCGCGGATCCTCGTGACCCAGCACGATGTGTGCAAGCGCCTGGAGCGCGAGCGAGCGCAGCCCATGCCCGCCCGGAATTGAGGCTGGCGGGATGTAGATGCGGCCCTGCTCGAGGTCCAGCACGGCGCGTGCCGAATGCGGGAGGTCGTCGACATGGACGATTGACAGTCCCAGGCGGTCGGCCATCTCGGTGACCGAGCGGTGGGTGAGGGCCCCACCCGTGTGCCCCACCGCGGCAACGGCCTCGTCCGCGAGGTCCTCGATATCGGGCAGGTAGTTGTTCAGTTCGCGCATCATCTGCCGCTGTTTGGTGTTCGAGCGTCGCGCCTCTTCGGGCGTGGCAATCGCCTGACGCGCCCGACGGTCAAGCTCGCGATGCAAACCCACCAGGGTCCGCAGAGTGTCATCCGGCATGCTCCGCGACGGCCTCACGTCGGGCAGCCCGAGCTCGCGGTAGGCGGGGCTTGCCTGCGCATGTTCGAGTGCGATTTCGAGCGCTGCGCGTTCGTCGGGGGCCGATGCGTCGAGCACCTCCTGCAGCGGCACCCCCAGCCGATCGGCGATCGCGCCCAGCAGCGACAGTCGCGGTTCGCGGCGCCCATTCTCTATCAACGACAGTTGGCTTGCGGCAACGCCCACGTCGGCGCCAAGTTGTTCGAGAGTGAGGCCGGCGGCGGTGCGAAAGTGGCGCACCCGCCGACCGAGTGTGGCGAGATCTGTCATATTTGCCCCATCGGCAATTTTGGCGAAACTTTCGCCCACAATCTAGCACCAGATGCCCGCAAACCGGCCTAGCCTGCAAAGGAGAGCCACTCCCCACCACTCCAGGAGACGCCATGACCGCCACCGCTCACTCGGATCTGGCCGCGGTAAGCGCACCAGCAAACGCCGACCCCCGCATCGTCGCCTGGGTCGCCGAAAAGGCTGCCCTGACCAACCCGGACCGCGTCGTCTGGTGCGACGGCTCGCGCGCCGAATATGAGGGCTTGATGGGGCTCATGGTGAGTCACGGCACCATGATCGCCCTGGACCCGGAACGTCGCCCCGACAGCTACCTCGCCCGGTCGGACCCCTCCGACGTCGCACGGGTGGAGTCGCGCACGTTCATCTGCTCCGAGCGGGAGGAAGACGCTGGCCCCACGAATAACTGGGGGGAACCCACGGCGATGCGTGAGACGCTCACGGAACTCTTCGACGGCGCCATGCGGGGTCGCGTGATGTACGTGGTGCCGTTCTCGATGGGCCCGATCGGCAGCCCGCTCGCGCGTCTGGGCGTGCAGATCACCGACTCGCCGTACGTGGTGGCAAGCATGCGGACCATGACGAGGATGGGCGCTCAGGCGCTCGCGCAGATCGGCCCGAACACGGCGTGGGTGCCGTGTGTCCACTCGGTTGGCGCGCCGCTCGCGCCGGGCCAAGAGGACGTCCCGTGGCCGTGCAACGAGACCAAGTACATTTCCCACTTCCCCGAGACGCGGGAGATCTGGTCCTATGGCTCCGCATACGGAGGCAATGCGATCCTCGCGAAGAAGTGCTTCGCGCTACGGATCGCCTCGGCCATTGCCCGCGATGAGGGCTGGCTCGCCGAGCACATGCTGCTGCTCAAGGTCACCACACCTCGTGGCCGGGCCTTCCACGTGGCCGCGGCCTTCCCCAGTGCATGCGGCAAGACGAATTTCGCCATGCTCGTGCCGACGCTGCCGGGCTGGACCGTCGAGACGCTCGGGGACGACATCGCGTGGATCGCACCCGGGCCGGACGGGCGCCTGCGCGCCATCAATCCCGAGGCCGGGTTCTTCGGGGTCGCGCCCGGCACCGGGCCGTCGACGAACAAGACCGCGATCGACACCCTGGAGCCCGGAGCGGTGTTCACCAATGTGGCACTGACCGACGACGGAGACGTGTGGTGGGAGGGGCTGACCGACGTGCCGCCAGAGCACCTGACCGACTGGACGGGCCAGGACTGGACGCCCGCCTCGGACGGTCCCGCCGCACACCCCAACTCCCGTTTCACCGTGCCGGCCGACCAGTGCCCCACGATCGCTCCGAGCTGGGACGACGCCGACGGAGTGGTGCTCGACGCGATTCTCTTTGGCGGACGGCGCGCGACCAACGTGCCGCTCGTCACCCAGGCGCGCGACTGGGAGCACGGCGTCTTCATGGGCGCCACCATCTCTTCAGAGCAGACCGCGGCCGCCGAAGGCACCGTGGGAAAGCTGCGCCGGGACCCCTTCGCGATGTTGCCGTTCTGCGGCTACCACATGGCCGACTACTGGGCGCACTGGCTCGACGTCGGCGAGGCGGTACGCCGCTCCGGCTCCCAGCCGCCGGCCATCTTCCAGGTGAATTGGTTCCGCAAGGACTCCGCGGGCCACTACATCTGGCCCGGCTTCGGGGACAACATTCGTGTGCTCGCTTGGATCCTCGCCCGCCTGGAGGGCGAGGTAGGAGCCGAAGAGACCCCGCTCGGACTCCTTCCCTCCCCTGGCGACATCCCCCTCGACGGACTCGACATCAGCGACGCCCAGTGGGAAGAACTGCTTCACATCGACCCGGCCTCGCAGCTCGCCGAGGCGGCGGACGCATCGGACTATCTCGACGGATTCTCCGACCGGGTGCCCGAGGCGATCCGACGCCAGCTTGCACTGCTGGTCGAGGGCCTCGAGGGCGAACAGTCCTCGTAGTCGCACACCGCGGCGCGTTCCACAGCCGCCCCACGCGTCGTCGATGACCGCCGCACACGCGCGCTGTGAAACGATGACGGCATGCAGTCCTATCGCGCCCGCAGTTCACTCGTCTGGGGCTGGCTCTCCGTCGGCCTCGGCCTCATCATGGGGATCGCCGACGTCATTGCGTCCGGGGTGGCCGGAGCGCAGGTCGGACTCGGCCTGGGTGCTGCCGTCGCCATGATCGGGACGGCCGCATACCTGAGGCCCGCCGTGGAGGTCACCCCCGACAGCGTCGTCTTCCGGAACATGGTTCACACGGCAACGGCGCCCTTCGCGCGGATTCAGGAGATCAGCATGCGCTGGTCGCTCGAGGTCCGGGGGGACGACGGCAGGAAGGCTGGCGCATTCGCCGCCCCCGCCTCGCGCCGCGGCAGGACGGGCGTGTTCAGCAACGAATCTTTGGATCTTGCGCAGGGGGATGAGCGCGAGGGCAATCCCGACTCGACTGGCAGCCACGTGTTTGAGGCGTGGCAAGCCTGGACGGCCGCGCACGGCACCGAAACCGACTCGGCAACGGCATCGATTACCCGCCAACTTGACGTCATCGGCCTCGCGCTCGTGCTCGGTTCCATCGCCGCGGTGGTCTTCGCCTTCTTCGGCTGACCGCGTGGGCCGGCCTAGCCCCGGTCGGCGGTGACCCGCCCTCGCCGGTCGCGCGTGAAGACGCGGCGTCGGCGCGACGGCGGGGGAACGATGATCGTGGGACTCGCGCTGTCGACGATCGGCGAGGATTCGCCCATCTTGACCACGACGACGCCTGCGAGCACCAGACCCGCCCCCACCAGCTGAATCGGAAGCGGCGACTGGGCCAGCAAGATCCACGCGAAGGCAGTGGCCGCTACCACTTCCATCAACGCCACGAACGACGCGAGCCGCGCGCCGAGCAGCCGCGTACCCGCGATCCCCGTCACGTAGGCGACGGCGGCCGAGACGACCCCCAGCACCAGCACGACCGCCCACCACGGGGCGTCGAACGGAATCAGGTGCACGGTGTGCGTCGTGAACGAGATCGGCAGCACGCCCGCCGCGGCTGCGAGCCCCAGGCCGACGGTGGCCACCAGCAGACCGCCGGTGGCAAGAGCAATCGGCGGCAGTCCGGTGGACATGTCGGAGGAGATGATGAAGTAGACGGAGGCGCCGACCATCGCCGCGAGGGCCCACCCAACGCCCACCAGGGAGATGTGGCCGCCGCCAACCACGTTGAGAAGCAACACCAACCCGAAGGCCGCGATCACCGCCCCCACCACCGTGAGCGGGCCCGGCCGGTGGCCGTGGCGAACCCAGAGGTAGAGCACGACCGCGATGGGTGCAATGTATTCGATGAGCAACGCGATGCCCACATCGAGATGTCCCACCGCAAGGAAGTAGAACAACTGTGCGCCGGCGACGGCAAAGACTCCGTAGGCGACCACGGTGGGCCACGCCTTGCGCAGCACGCGCCACCTCCCGCGCATGGCGAGGATGCCCGGCACCAAGAGGACGGCGCTAGCGATGACCACGCGGGCAAGGGTGGCCGCGCCCGCGGTCCAGCCAGCGTCCATCAGGCCGCGTGCCAGACTTCCCGAGAGTCCAAACGACGCCGCCGAGGCCATGGCAAGGCCCACGCCTCCCGCGAGGGCCGAAGGCGGGGCGTCATTTGTCAAAGCGGTCATGACACATGACACTAGGGCCGCAATGGTAATGTGTCAACATGGTTTTTGCAGATGACACGGCTGAGGCGCTGGAGTCGGCCGTCAGGCTGTCCAATACGGGGCTTGAGCCGGACACTCTGACGACCTTGGACGATCTCACACGCTTCTTTGACGAGCACGAATACACGGGCAAGCGCCCGACGCAAAGCGACCTCGAGCCGGTGCGTGCGATCCGCCCCCAACTGCATGAGATGTTCACGGCGTCGCGCGATGGGGCCGTGCCGTTGGTGAATGAAATCCTGGAACAGCAGGGCGCCCTTCCCCAGGTGGTGCGCCACGGCGATGTCGACTGGCACATCCACGCCACCACGGACGATCGCCCACTCGCGGAGCGCATCCTGGTGGAGACCGCCATGGCGATGGTGGACGTGATTCGCGCGGACGAGATGAGCCGATTCGACCGGTGCGCCATGGATGACTGCGAGGGAGTGGTGTTCGACCTGTCGCGGAATCGATCGCGCAAGTACTGCTCGACCACGTGCACCAACCGCGCGGCCGTCGCCGCGTACCGAGCGCGGCAAGCGTCCGACGAGGACTAACCCCTAGTGCTCCGGGCGATACGCGGTGACCTCGATCTCGATCCTCATCGCCTCACCCAGCAGGCCGACCACCTCCATCGTGGCCGCCGGGCTGATGCCTCGGAACCATTGCCCGAACACCGGATAGCATGCCTCCGCGTCCTCCCGGTGTGGCAGCCGATAGCGCACGCGCACCACGTCCTCGAGTCCCATCCCCACCGTAGCCAGCGCCTTGGAGATGTTGCGCAGCGCCTTGGAGATGTTGCGCAGCGCCTTGGAGATGTTGCGCAGCGCCTGGTCCGCCTGCTCAGCGACGTCCTCGGAAATGGTCATCGCGTCGTAGTCGTAGCCCGTCGTCCCACTCACCCGGGCCCACGGGCCGATCACCACCGCCCGCGCGTAGCCAATAGACTGCTCAAACGGCGTTCGGTTTCCCCGAGGACCTCTCTCGTCTGTGAGCTGCGGACGGCGGTGCGAACAGCCAGGCTATCCCCACACGCCCACGTCCAAGCCGATACGGTGTGAGCATCACGCAACGAAGGGTGTCCTCGATGGCAGATAAGAGCAACGAGACGTGGTCCGCCGACGAGAAGGCGGCCATGAAGGAGCACGCGGCTGAGGCCAAGCGCGCCAAGGGCGCCGCCGCGAAGGAGGCGGATGTGCGGGCCTGCCTCGACAAGATCGCCGCCATGGCGCCCGCAGACCGTGCGCTCGCGGAGCGCGTGCACCAGATCGTCACCGCCGTCGCACCCGAACTCGAGGTCAAGACGTGGTACGGCATGCCCGCGTACGCCAAGGACGGCAAGGCCGTCGTGTTCTTCCAGGATGCCGGCAAGTTCAAGGCACGCTATGCGACGCTCGGTTTCCAGGACAGCGCCGCGCTTGATGAGGGCACCTTCTGGCCCACGTCCTATGCGCTCACGGCAATCGACGACGCCGTGGCCGCGCGCATCACCGAACTGGTCAAGCGCGCGATTGGCTGAGGCGGGGCTGGCGCACACGCGTCGGATGGGCGGCGCCCCACCGCCGGATCGCGACGCTTCTGCCCCCTGGATGTCGCGTGAGCACCGCCAATCAACATCCATCTCGGGGAGTGCGCTCAACGCGGACCGGAGACCCCGATTGGCGGTGCTCACGCGACGGTGCGGGGCGAGCGTCGTCCTTTCCGTACCATGCTGATGGTGACCTCATCCCCGCGTCAACGGGTGGCGTGATGCCTCCGCGTTCCCCACTTCCACAGCGACACGGGCTCGATGCCGCGTGGGTGCGTACGCCGGATCCCGGACGGGAAGACCCGCCGCGGTGGGAGACGATGCGCGAATTTCTGATGGAACGCCTCCCGGCCCGCGCAAAGGTCGCGGAAATGCTGGAAGCGGGGGCGTTCGTCGACCAAGCCTGGACGGGCCAGGAAACATACCGACCGCACACCTTCGTGTGGTTTCACCGCCCGCTCGCGCCGGAGCCTTCCGTGCCATTCCCCATCGAGGTACTGGAGGCCAACGAGCGCTTTGTGGTGGTCGACAAGCCGCACTTTGTGGCCACCACTCCGCGCGGGGCACACGTGACGGAGTCGGCGCTGGTGAAGCTGCGGGTCTTGTTGGGCCTGCCCGAACTCGCGCCCGCGCACCGGCTGGACCGCCTCACGGCTGGCGTGCTGGTGTTCACCGCGCGCCGGGAGTTCCGCGGCTCCTACGCCGAGGTGTTCTCATCGGGACAGGCCCACAAGACCTACGACGCCATCGCGCCCTACGACCCGGCGCTCGAGTTCCCGCACCGCCTCGTCGGTCGTATCGAGAAGCGACGCGACAGCCTGCAGGCCGAGGTGGTGCCCGGGGAACCCAACGCCGAGACCCTCGTGGAACTCGCGGAGATCCGCGGCCGTTACGCGCGATATCGGCTGACGCCCGCGACCGGCAAGACGCACCAGTTGCGGGTGCATATGGCCTCTCTGGGACTGCCCGTCGTGGGTGACTCCTTGTACCCCACCATCGCGAACGTCGCTCCCGACGACTTCACGGCACCATTACAGCTCGTGGCCCGCCGCCTCAGTTTCACGGACCCGCTCGACCGCACTCTCCGCGACTATGAGAGCCGGGTGGGGCTTGAGTGGCCCGCCGAGGCGATGGACGATTCGGCTGCCGTCGGCTAGACCATCTTGACGGCGCTCATGGCGCGTCAGACGTTAAAGCGGAACTCCACCACGTCGCCGTCGTGCATCACGTAGTCCTTGCCCTCGATACGCACCTTGCCCGCGGCCTTGGCCGCCGCCATGGATCCCGCCTCCACCAGGTCGGCAAAGTGCACTACCTCGGCCTTGATGAAGCCCTTCTGGAAGTCCGTGTGGATCACTCCTGCGGCCTCGGGCGCCGTGGCGCCCTTGCGGATCGTCCACGCACGCGACTCCTTGGGGCCGGCCGTGAGGTAGGTCTGCAGACCGAGGGTGTCAAAGCCCACGTGCGCCAGCTGATCCAGGCCGGACTCGTCTTGACCGTTCGCTTCGAGCATCTCGCGGGCCTCGTCCTCGGTGAGGTCTACCAGCTCCGACTCGAACTTTGCGTCCAGGAAGATCGCGGCGGCCGGAGCCACCTGCGCGGCGAGCTCCGCCTTCTTGGCCTCGTCGACCAGGCCCTCCTCGTCCGTGTTGAACACATAGATGAAGGGCTTCGCGGTCAACAGGTTGAGCTCGCGCACGTCGGCCGGGTCCAGGCCCGCCGCCTTGGCCCCCGCGCTGATCGCCGTGCCGGACTCGAGGATCTCCTTGGCGGTCTGAACGGCCGTGAGGTGCGCGGGGTCCGCCTTCTTGATGCGCACCTCCTTCTCAAGCCGCACCAGCGCCTTGTCCACCGTCTGCAGATCCGCGAGGATCAACTCGGTGTTGATGGTCTCGATGTCGCTCGCCGCGTCCACCTTGCCGTCCACGTGGACAACATCGGGGTCCACAAACGCGCGCGTCACCTGGCAGATCGCGTCGGCCTCGCGGATGTTGGCGAGGAACGCGTTGCCCAGCCCCTCGCCCTCAGAGGCGCCCTTGACGATGCCCGCGATGTCCACAAAGGACACGGTCGCGGGCAGGATCTTCTCCGAGCCAAAGATCTCCGCGAGCGTGTCCAACCGGGGGTCCGGCAGCGGTACCACGCCCACGTTCGGTTCGATCGTGGCGAACGGATAGTTCGCCGCGAGAACGGTCGCGCGCGTGAGCGCAT
>NZ_JADQBE010000006.1:0-10345 GCF_016278765.1 Demequina sp.
CGGTGCCGGCGTCGGGGGCCTGGCGCCCCGGCGACCATCCGGGCGAGCGGAAGTTCCTCCATATCGGGGATCTGCCGCTCGAGGCCGACCCCTTGGGGCTCCTCCCCGACGTGACCCTCGCGTACGAGACGTGGGGCGAGCTCAACGAGGCGCGCGACAACGCGATCTACGTGTCGCACGCCCTGTCGGGAGACAGCCACGCCTACGGGCATGCGGGCCCCGGCCACCTCACGGGCGGCTGGTGGAACTCCCTCATCGGGCCCGGACGGCCGCTGGACCCCACCCGCCACTTCATCGTCTCCGCGAACATTGTGGGCGGCTGTCAGGGCACCACCGGACCCGCTCACCCTCACCCCACGGACGGCCGTCCGTGGGGTTCGCGCTTTCCGTGGCTGACGCTGCGCGACATGGTCGCGGCCGAGGTGCGCCTCACCGATGCCCTCGGGATCGACGCGTGGCGGCTCATGCTGGGGCCGTCCATGGGCGGCATGCGCGCGCTGGAGTGGGCGGCCACCCACCCCACGCGCGTGCGGTCCATCGCGGCCGTGGGCACCACCGCGGCCACCACGGCGGAGCAGATCGCCTGGGCCGCCGCACAGGCCGCGGCGATTCGCGCCGATGCCCGCTTCAACGGGGGCGACTTCTACGACGCGGCCGACGGCGAGGGCCCGCACGTGGGCCTGGGCATCGCGCGCATGATCGCCCACACCACGTACCGCTCGGAGCCGGAGTTGCACGAACGCTTTGGGCGCAGCGTGCAACCAGACGACGACGGGGTTGCGGGCGACATCCTGCACGGCCCGGGCGAGCCGGGCTCGGGCCAGTACGCGATCGAGTCCTACCTGGCGCATCACGCGGACAAGCTGGCAAGGCGCTTTGACGCCAACACCTACCTACGCATCGCGCATGCGATCAACACGCACGACGTGGGTCGCGGCCGAGGCGGCATCGAGGCCGCGCTGGCAAAGTTCCCGGGGCTGGCGCTGGTAGCCGCGGTCGACTCGGACAGGCTCTACCCCCTGTCCCACTCCCAAGAACTGGCGGACGCAATACCCAACTGCGACGGCGTGGACCTGCTCCACTCGGACGTGGGCCACGACGGCTTCTTGGTGGAGTCGGCTGCGCTCAACGAGTTGGTGGAGGGCCTCTTAGAGCGCGTCGACGCGGCGGTCTAGCGCGGCTGCGCGACCAGGGCGTTACCGACCACACGCGTCCAACAGAATCGCCGCGACATCCTCGATGACCTCCGAGGTGACGTCCGTCCCTCCGGCGCGCTGCACCTTGCGTGCCATGAGCGCGGGGTTCCCGAGCAGCACGCGGTTCACAAACTCGGCGCAGTCGCTCGCGATGATCGGGTCAACAGCGCGAAGTTGAGCGCGCACGCGCTCGCCGGCGTCTGGATCGAGGGTGAGGCGAACAATGTCGAGGAGGTCCGTGCCCTCCTTCGCGCTGCCGCGGTTCTGGACCGACTGCAACTTCATCGCGACCAATGGGCCCGGCTGCGCGACACGAGCCTCCACTCGGAGCATTTCCGTGCCACGGTCCATCACGGTGATCTCCACAGGCGAGGACGTCTCGATCGCCCACAGGTGAGACATCGCGTAGAGCCGGTCATCCGTCACCTCCGAGTCGCGCGCCACCTTGGCGGAGACCACCTCAATGACGTCGACCCGCGCACGCCCAAAGTCTGTGTCCAACTCCACGCCGGCGGGACCCGCAGTTGTCGCGTCCGAGCGCGCCAGCAACGTTTCCAGTACGGTGACGCCGGCTTCGCGGGCTCCGCTCGCGGTGTCGAGGTCGGCCGTTACCCGCTCAGCAGAGCGTGCACGGCACAGCACGGCGATCCCGCCGACCACCACTGGAGGCACTCCAGTGGCGCGCTCCACTTCACCTATCGCCGCGACGAGTGGAGTCATCGCGCCGTGCGTGAAAGCCACGTGATCCATGGGAGCTACCACACCCGGTACGGCGGAGACCAGGAGTCGAGGACTTCACGACCGCGACCGGCGTCGGTCGCCAGGTCGAGCGCGACGTACAGTCCGCGCGCTACCGGCCAGTCGAGGTCGAGTTCGCGACGGTTCACGCAGGCCCTCGGCACCGGAGGGACAATGACCGCACAGGCGGCTGCAGCGCGGTCGCTGGCCTGACCCAGAATCGCCACAGCCCGCCTCGCCGCGGCGCGCGACGGCACGTAGAAGTCGACACGGGCATCTGCTCGAACTCCCACCGGCGCCCCGTCGGCCGCGGCCGCATGGTCGCCGGTCATGGCCCAACCCGGGCCGTCCGTCACATCGCCGCCGAATCCGAGCTCGAGTGCGTCGGGGGAACGGCCCGCCTGCGGGAGTCGTGCGAGATAGGTTCGCCTGAGGTTCCACCGTCCCGCGACTCGCCAAAAGAGCTCGGCGTCCGCGTCGAAACCCTCGGCGCTTATCAAGCCCTCCAAGCGCATGGCCTTCACCACCTCGGACACCGTGCTGGGCGCGCGCTTGGTGGTTCGCGCAAGTTCGCGCACCGTGTGACTCGACCGTGGCTCCTCGAGGATCGCACAGGCGACTTCGAGGCCGGCGCGACCCCCGATCGCGTCCACGCGTTCCGGGCGGGATCGCAGTGGTGGCACGTCGCTGTCGATGACGAGCCCCGGTGCACGCAGCCTGAGGTGCCCGCGGAGGTCGAGCCAAGCCCACTCGAGTTCCGTGAGCCGAGCCCGTGCGGATGCAGACACTCTGTCCGCCACCACCACTCGGACCAACGGAGGGGAAGGCGCTATGCGGAGGTCCGGGTTTCGCTCGGTCGCCGAGTCGGGGAAACTCGCCCACCGCTTGACCTTCACGGGGTACGTCCCGGTATCGGTGATGATGGTGAGATCCGCGCCCGTGTCATTGCCCTCGGTGAACTCGAATCCCACTCCGAGGAACTTCAGCGTCTCCGCGAGCAACCCTTCACCCGTGCTGAGTTCGTCCATGACGCCATGCTACCTAAGTGTTCGGCGTTCGGTCCATACCGAACACCGAACACGTACAGCAGTTTCCCTATCGTGATATTCCGATAGGCATGCGGTATCGTGAAATCACGAAACAAGGGGACCGTCATGTCACAACACACCGCAAGGCTCCACGCCCCCGCAGACTTTGGGCTGGCCATCCAACAGGCGAGGCTTGAGCGCGGGATGTCGCAGAAGCAGCTCGCCGAGCAACTCGCCGTCCCGCAGAGCACTATCAGCGAGATCGAGGCAGGCAAGTCGACCATCTACTTGCGCCGCCTGCTGGGTCTCGCGCGAGCCACGGGTATCGAGTTCACCGCGACCTGGGGAGGCGACGATGCCGCTCGCGGTTGAGCTTCACGGGACGATCATCGGCACCCTTGAGGGCGACGCACGGAGTTTCGATTTCATCCCCAGCGCCGAGGCAGTAGAGCGGTTCGGTGCGAACAGCTCCGTGCTCTCAGTCGCGATTCCACTCGTTCCACGGCAGCGCCGGGATCAGTCGGGCCGGCGCCGGAACTGGTTCGCTGAACTGCTCCCTGAGGGCGATCAGTACGACTACATGTTGCAGCAGGCTGGACTCCGTGCAGGCGATACGCCACGGTTTCTGGCTCGCTACGGGCGTGACATGGCGGGCGCCTTGCAGCTGTGGGACCTCGATGACCCCGCCGAACCCGCGGAACCCGGCGTCAGGCCAGTCACGGCAGCTCAGATCCGTGGCCTGCTGGAAGACCCGATCGGATCACCGCTTGCCAATGCACCCCAGGTGGGGAAGTCGTCCCTCGGCGGTGTACAGCCCAAGATTGTGCTGGCGCGCACAGATGAGGGGTGGGCCCAGGCGCTCGGCGGTCACCCCACCACGCACATCCTGAAGCCTCAACTCAAGGGCGACAAGGCGACGGTGATCTTTGATGAGGAATATGGATCGAGGCTGGCGCGCCGAATGGGACTCGCAACGTTCCAGACGCGGGTCGAGGAGTTCGATGGGCTCGCGGCGCTGGTGATCGAGCGTTACGACCGCGTGGACGGTCAGCGCGTCCATCAAGAGGACTTCAGCCAGGCGCTCGGGGCGAGCCAGAACCAGAAGTATCAGGAGATGGGCGGCGTGGTGAGCCTGAGGCGGGTCGCCGAGACCCTCGTGAGGCATGCCCCGGGACAGGACCTGGCGCGCCTCGCCCGCATGGTGATTCTCGCTGTGGGTATCGGCAATCTGGACATGCACGCCAAGAACATCGGCCTGTTGCATCCGGCCGATGGCTCTGTGCAGTTAGCGCCCGCCTACGACGTGGTGCCGCAAGCGCACCTCAACAACGATGGCAAAATCGCCCTGGCGGTCAACCGGAAGTACCGGCACGGGGACATCACCAGGGACGATCTGCTCGCCGAGTTCACCTCGTGGGGGCTCAACCGGGCCGCGGCCACCATTGCGGACACGCTCGATCAACTCGCGGAGGCGGCCACGGATGAGGTTCCGCTCGACGGAGCCTTTCCGGCCTTGCAGGAACAGATACTGGGGTTCATCGAGACGCTGCGCGGAGGCGCGGTCTAGGGACACCAGACGCACGGCGGTCACGGCGGGCTCCCGTAGGCTGAGTACTCCGAGCAAGACGGCCGGAATCGAGCACTCACTGATCGGGGGGGGCGGACACGTGGACTGGGGACGCATCGAGGACGTGCTACGGGAGTGGCTCACGCCCATGCCTCGCGCCGGCACCGTGATACTGCTGGTGGGTGCGATCGCGCTGACGTGCTTCGCATTCGCCGCCTGGCGGGGGTGGCTACAGGGGCTGCGCGGGGTGATGTGGTTGGGCCTCGGCACCGCGGTAAGCGGCATTCTGGTGGCGACGCTGGCTTTCCGGCTTGGCGACGCGCCACCGCCCGGAAAAAGCCGTGAGATCGTTCTGGACCCGTTCGAAGGGATGCGCCACGCCGCCAGCCTGCAAGCCACGCGCGCGGAGTCGGCGAACTTCTACGGCAACATTCTGCTGTTCATCCCGCTGGGCTTTGTGTTGACGTTCCTGTTCTATGGCTGGCTGGTCGCCCGAGTTGCCACCGCCACCGTGACGGGCGCAGCACTGTCGGGAGGCATCGAGCTCGCGCAGACCACGATGACCCGAACCGCCGACATCAACGACATCATTCTCAACGGCAGCGGGGCCGCGTTCGGGGCCGTCTTGGGGTGCGGGGTGCTGATCGTGTCAAGAATCTGGAAGGCGATAGGACGATGGGTGGACCGACGGTCTGACGCCCAGGTGTCGCGGGCCTGAGGTCGCGCAACGGTTCTTCTGAGACCACAAGCTCCCGTGGGCGTGCCAACGGAAGTACGACAGAGGTACCCCTCTCGTCCATGCTGGGGTCTCAGTCGATCGTTGGTAGGGTGTTGAACTGGCTACGAGGGGGTCAATCTTGAATTCTGATGCGCAAAGCGCAGCGGAGATCGCGCGCGTCGCAGGGCGAGCGCTCCTGGATCTGCGCGAAGCCTTTGATGGAGATGTCGGCGGCAAGGACCGGGGCGTTCGCGGAGATGCCGAATCCCAGCGCATCATTGCATCCTTGCTGGCGGAGCGATTTCCAAGTGACCTGGTGCTCAGCGAGGAGGCCAGCGATTCGTCGGCGCGGCTATCCGCCGACCGTGTGTGGATCATCGACCCCTTGGACGGAACTCGTGAGTACGGCGAGGGACGCTCTGACTGGGCGGTCCACGTCGCGCTCTGGGAGCGCGGCGAGTTGACGGTGGGAGCGGTAGCCATTCCCGGCGAGGGCTTGGTCCTCGACTCCGCCTCGGTGACGCCCGTTCGCGCACGCTCATCGTCGATCGTGAAGCTCGCGGCTAGCCGCTCGCGCCCTCCGACCGTCACCGAGGCCGTTCGCGCGGCGCTCGACGCCGAGCTCGTCCCCATGGGTTCCGCTGGAGTGAAAATCGCCGCCGTGGTGCGTGGCCAAGTGGACGCTTATGTTCATGCCGGCGGCCAATATGAGTGGGACTCCGCTGCGCCGGTCGCAGTAGCGCGGGCCGCCGGGCTGCATGTTAGTCGCATCGATGGTTCGCCTCTCCTCTACAATATGGCGAACCCCTATTTGCCTGACCTGGTGGTCTGCCGCCCCGAATTGGCGCAGGCCATTCTTGACGCCATTGCGACCGCGGACGGAGATAATGCATGACCGGCCAGCAGACGCTCAGCCAACTCGATGCGCTTGAGGCTGAAGCGATCCACATTGTGCGTGAAGTTGTCGCACAGATGGAGCGACCGGCACTGCTGTTCTCCGGCGGCAAGGACTCGATCTGCCTGTTGCATGTGGCGATCAAAGCGTTCGCGCCTGCTCCGGTGCCAATGCCGGTGGTCCACATTGACACCGGTCACAATTTTCCCGAGGTGCTTGCGTTTCGCGACCAGATGGTCGAGCAGTATGACCTGACCCTGGTGGTGGGTTCAGTTCAGGACGCGATCGACCGAGGCATTGTGCGTCCCGAGCCGAACGGCTCGCGCAATCGCATCCAGACGCCGGTGCTGCTCGACACCATCGAGAAAAACAAGTTCGACGCCTGCATGGGCGGCGCCCGACGTGATGAGGAGAAGGCTCGTGCCAAGGAGCGCGTGTTCTCCTTCCGCGACGACTTTGGGCAGTGGGATCCTCGCAACCAGCGTCCAGAGCTGTGGAGCCTCTACAACGGCAAAGTGCACCCCGGCGAGAGCATCCGGGTGTTCCCGTTGTCCAACTGGACCGAGTTGGACATCTGGGACTACATCCGCGCGCGAGATATCGACGTGCCGAGCATCTACCTGGCGCACGAACGCGCCGTGTTCGAGCGCGACGGCATGCTCATGGCCGCAAACGAGTTCTGCCAACCACGCGATGGCGAAGTGGTCGAGACGCGCAAGGTGCGCTATCGCACCGTTGGCGATGCCAGCCTCACTGCCGCTGTGGCGTCCGACGCCGACACGCTGGACAAGATCATCGAAGAGACCGCCGCCACACGCCTCACGGAGCGCGGCGCGACTCGTGGTGATGACCGAGTCAGCGAGGCGGCCATGGAAGATCGCAAGAAGGAAGGCTACTTCTGATGGACCTGTTGCGATTTGCCACGGCCGGGTCAGTTGATGACGGCAAGAGCACACTCATCGGACGCCTGCTGTTTGATTCCAAGTCAATCTTCCAGGACCAGTTGGACAGTATCGAACTTGCCTCCAAGAATCGCGGCAACGAGTACACGGACTTGGCACTGCTGACGGACGGCCTTCGCGCAGAGCGAGAACAAGGCATCACCATCGATGTCGCGTATCGCTACTTCGCCACACCTCGACGCAAGTTCATCATTGCGGACACCCCCGGTCACCAGCAGTACACGCGCAACATGGTCACCGGGGCATCAACGGCAGATTTGGCCATCATCCTGGTTGACGCCCGCAAGGGTCTCACCGAGCAGAGCCGACGCCACGCGACCATTGCCTCACTTCTGCGGGTGCCACACGTGGTACTGGCAATCAACAAGATGGACCTTGTCGACTGGTCGCAAGCGCCATTCGACGAGATCTACGAAGAGTTCTCGGACTTTGCCACGAAGCTCGACATCCCGGACCTCACCGCGATCCCGCTCTCGGCGCTTGAGGGCGACAACGTCGTCGACCGTTCCAAGCACATGGATTGGTACCAGGGTGCCTCGCTGCTACACCACCTCGAGCACGTCCACATCGCGTCAGATCGCAACTTGCAGGATCTGCGATTCCCCGTGCAGTACGTCATCCGTCCCCAGCACAGCGCCGCTCGCGACTACCGTGGGTTCGCTGGCACCGTTGCATCAGGGATTCTCAAGGTGGGCGACGACATCATGGTGTTGCCCAGCGGACTGCAGTCGCGTATCGCGGCGATCGACACCCCCACCGGGCCGGCGGACCAAGCATTTCCGCCCATGTCGGTAACGGTGAGGCTCGAGGACGAGATCGACATCTCGCGCGGCGACATCTTCTGCCGCGTGGGCAACCACCCCGCACCCACGCAGGACATCGACGCCACAGTGTGCTGGATGGACACGGATGTCCTGACCGAAGGCAGGAAAGTGGGCATTCTCCACACCACCCGCATGGCGCGCGCAGTGGTGCGAGAGATCCCGTACGAGTTGAACGTCAACACGCTCCACCGCAATGAGGACTCCCACGTGCTGGGCCTCAACTCGATCGGGCGCGTCAAACTCCGGGTCACCACGCCGCTACTGGTCGATGATTATGCGGACAACCGCACCACTGGGTCTTTCATCCTGATCGACGAGGCCACCAACCGCACCGTCGGCGCAGGAGTGGTCCGCGAACGCTGATGGACTTCGCCCTCCTCTTCGTCGCCATCGGGATCGGTGTTGTCGTCGGCCTCACTGGGATGGGTGGAGGCGCCCTGATGACGCCAGCGTTGGTGCTGTTCTTCGGCATCCCGCCATTGACTGCCGTCTCCAGCGACGTCGTAGCGAGTACCTTCATGAAGCCAGCTGGATCCTGGGTTCACATGCGCCGCGGCACCGTGAACTGGCAACTCGTGAAGCTGCTCGTGTATGGGTCGGTGCCAGCGGCTTTCGCTGGCGTTGTCGCGATCAGACTGATCGGTCATCAAGAGGACGTACAGCATGTGGTGAAGTTGGCGCTAGGCGCGGTGTTGATTATCGCGTCCCTTGGCCTGCTGGCACGTGCCTACCTCAGGCTGCGCGAGTACGCGATGGAGCGCGACGGGCGCGCTGCGAAACTGCCCCAGGATCGCCCGAGCGTGGTTGCGCGACCGATGGCGACCATTGCAGTCGGAGCCATGGGCGGCCTCATGGTCGGCATGACATCGGTCGGAGCCGGATCGCTCATCATCATCGCGCTCATGGCGCTGTACCCGAGACTTAAGGCGTCCCAACTTGTGGGAACCGATCTCGCACAGGCGGTACCGCTGGTTGCAGCCGCGGCCATCGCCCACCTGGCATTCGGTGACGTTGACTGGAGTGTCGCGTTGCCGATCATCCTGGGCTCGATTCCGGGCGCATGGCTCGGTGCGCAGTTGTCCAGCCGCGCGTCGGGCGGGCTAGTACGGCGAGCGTTGGCCTTGGTGTTGTTGGCGTCGGGCCTGAAGATGCTCGGAATGCCCAATGTCGCGACACTCTGGATGCTCGCTGGGGCACTTGTGGGAGGCACACTCGCGTGGGGATACACCCGCCACCGTCTAGGCTTTGACTTCTTTGTGTGGCAGGCACGCCGAGCGGCCAAGAAGGTGGCGCCATGACCCTGCAAGTGAGGCTCAACCAGTCGCAGCTCAACGAACTGGAGCTCGTCATGGCTGGGGTCTACGGCGCGGTCGCGTACTCCTTGCCCGGGCCGGATTCCCGCGTGGCGACGTTGCGTGTTCCCCTCAGCGCCGAGCACGGCAACGAGCCCTTCGAGTTGCTCGACAGCGACGCAACTCCCATTGCACGCGTCGATCCAAGTTCCACGCTGCCAGCAGACGCTGTCACGTGGGTTGCAGGCCCGGTGACCCGGCTGCGCGACCCAGCGTCACAGCCATTCGAGGACTTGAGGCCCGGTAAAGGGACCCGGGTGCCGAGTGCGCTGGTATTCCTTGACGACGGACACGACAATCCGCTGGCCCGCGCAGTACATGGGGCGCCGAGCGACACTGCGGTCCGGGTGCTTCCTGTGCCGGCTGCGGAACACGTGCCCGCACATGACCGCCCGGCACACCTCAGTTGGCTCGCGCACAAGGCCTTTGCGGACGAGGTGACCATCGACAGATCCGCACAGGACTCGAGCGGGGGCGGCACAGTGGTTCTGCTTACCGGGCTGTCCGGCTCGGGCAAGTCCACCATCGCGCGGGAGCTCGCGCGGAAACTGCGGGAGACCGGCGACCGGCCGGTCACCCTGCTCGATGGCGACGAGGTGCGCAGGATGCTGTCCAGCGGCCTGGGCTACTCGCGAGAGGACCGCGAGCTCAACGTGCGCCGCATCGGCTGGGTCGCCTCCCTCGTCAGCGCGCATGGCGGTATCGCGATCTGCGCCCCCATCGCACCTTACGAGTCCATGCGCGCCGAGGTGCGCGAGATGGCGGAACGCGTGGGTCGCTTTGTGCTTGTGCACGTCGCGACTCCACTCGAGGTATGTGAGGCGCGCGACCGCAAGGGCCTGTACGCCAAAGCTCGCAGCGGGGAGATCAAGGAGTTCACGGGGATTTCGGATCCCTATGAATCGCCCACCGACGCAGACGTCACGGTGGGACAACTCGATGAGCCTCTCGAGGAACTTGTGGAACGCCTAATGAAGAGTGTTGCAGTCGGCAGCACCGAGCCCGACAAGATCTAGGGCGTGTCTCCAATGTTGAGCGGGGTTTTGGCTTGATGCTGGGCACATG
>NZ_JADQBE010000034.1:0-10276 GCF_016278765.1 Demequina sp.
CGGCGAACAAAATCACCTTCACCCGATCCCGCGCCAACCACTCCAACGACGGCGCCCACGTCGAGCAGAAGACCTGGAACCACGTGCGCGAACGAGTCGGCTACGCCGCGGAAGATTTCACCTAAGGCAATCAATCAACCATCCCCAAGGTATTGACATCAGGCACCAGGGTGGACGCGACGCCTCGAGCGGTTTCGATACCGAATCGACGTCCAAGACAGTGCAGCGGAACCTCAGACTCCAGCCACCGTCATCCTCACCGTCCCTATCCCGACTCCCGCGACGCCGTCGACCCTGGGAGTCAGATCCGATGAGCCCCCCGTAGTGGCCCGTCCTACGTATGGGAGCCCTGAGCATCCTCTGTGAGGTCCTCGAGAATCCCCGCCGCCGCGTCGGCGCCGCCCGGCTCGACACGTTGCGTGGTGCCCATACCGCCGTGGGTGACCAGGAGGTCGATTCCGTCCATGACTGCGTCCATGACTGCGGCGTAAGACAGGAACCTGACGATGCGGGTGCGATCGTGGGGAGCCGTGAGCGAGCGGAAAGCCGGTGGCTCCGCTCAACCCAGGTGGATCGCCGCCGTCAGGTCGTCGTGAGGCAGCACGTCGGCCACCGCGCTCACCATCACGTCTTCCAGTTCGGCGTGGCCCGACACCACCGTCATGAAGGCGGTGTCCGCCGCATCCCGGCCGGTCGCGATGCGCACCAGCGACGTGCGCGGCGCCAGCGTGGTCGCGTCGACCACACACCACCTTCCGTCCACGTACGCCTCGCACACGGCGTGGAAATCCATCGGATCCAGGCCGGGGGCGTAAACGGAGACGAGCCGGGCGGGCACGCCGCTCGCTCTCAGGAGCGCGACACACAGGTGAGCGTAGTCACGGCAGACGCCCTGGCGGGCGAGCAGGGTCCTCACGGCGCCGTCGGTGGGAAGGCTCGAGCCTGGCACATAGTCCAACCGCGTGCCCACCCACGAGCTCACGCCTTCCAGCAGGGAGTATCCGGTCAGGCCGCCGAATTCGGCGTGCGCCGTCGCCGCCAACTCGTCGGACTCGCAGTACCTGCTCGGGCGCAGGTAGCGCAGACGGTCCCGCTCCCGCGATCGCACGGGCGGCTCACGCCCCTCGATGATCGCCGTGTACTCGACAGTCAAGATGCCCACCTCGGCGGATATCGCGTGGAGCCGGGTCCCGTGCGCGTCGCGGATCTCGGTCGCCTCCAGAGGCGCGCCGTCGAGTCGCACCTCAAGCGTCTCAGCGACGGCTCCCTGCCTCGCTGCCACGGCAAAGGACATGGCCAGCTCGCTCGGACACGTCACATCAATACTCAGGCGGGCTGTGACATCGCGGCGCATGCTGTCATCGTGTCACGCCGGACGCACCGGGCGTAGACCTGACGCTTCACAGCCGGAGGTCAGCGACCCCTACGTCCGCCAGACAGCGCGTGCGCCAGCGGTAGCCCCGACAGAATCATGAGCCAGAACCCGAGGCCGGAGTCGTCGGCGCGTACCACCGCGCCAGCAATGATCAGCGCTGCAAATACACCGGTGGAAACCAGGCGCCGCCCCGTCCCCTCCAGCCGAGCCACCGCGCGCTCCAACTTTGGTGCCGTGAGCGGGAGGGTGCCGTCCTCGACCTGAGTGAGCACCGCGTCGAGCCTGGACGGCATCCGCCACAGCACGCCCACGCTGTCGATCGCCTGCCGTCCCAGATCGGACGCGAGATTTCCGCCCTCGTCACGTATCAGCTGCTCCGCGTACGGCTCGACGGTGTCCCACAGGTTGTACGCCGCGTCGAGGGAACTGCTCACGCCCGAGGTGAGCGACACGGCCCGGATGATGAGCAGAAAGTTCTCGGGCAACTGGAAGGGCAAGGAAAGGATGACGTCGCCGAACTCCACCGCGAACTGCTGAAACTGCCTGGGATCAAGCTCGCGCAACTCCGCGAATCCCATTCCGCCAAACCTGGCAAACAGCGTCGTCATCACCCTTTCGAGTTCGACCGTGTCCGCGGACGGCAACAGCACGCCCACCTCTTGCATCGCCTTCACCATGCCCTTGCCATCGCGCGACGCCGCGGCGATCACCAGGCCACGCAAGGTGCTGCGTAGGCTCGTGGGAACCTCGCCCATCATGCCAAAGTCAACAAAGGTGAGCGCCCACGAGTGGCCCTCGTAGCCCGCTGGCGCCGGCGTGACAAAGATGTTGCCGGGGTGCGGGTCCGCGTGGAAGAAGCCATGCAGGAACAACTGGTCAAACATGATCTCCGCAAAGACCGGCGCCACCTGGGCAGGCTCGATTCCCGCGGCGCGCAGTGCGTCGGTGTCGGTGATCTTGATCGCCGTGACGTCCTCGAGCGTCAGCACCCTCCGCGTGGTGCGTTCCCAGGCCACCGCTGGCACGCTTACGCGGTCATCGCCCGCGAATATTGCGGCAAAGCGCTCGGCGTTCGCCGCCTCCTGGAGGTAGTCGATCTCCTCGAGGCTGGTCTGGGCGAACTCCTCAACCACCGCGGGAGCGTCCACGCGCCTGGATACCAGCCCCACTCGGCTCAGCCATCCGCCCACCTTGCGCAGCGCCGCCAGGTCCACGTCGATGATCGCGCCGATGCCGGGTCGCTGCACCTTGATGACCGCTGCGTCGAAGCCCACATCGGCCGCGTCGTGCTGCGTCAACGTGGCACGGTAGGCCTGACCCAGGGACGCTGCCGCGATGGGTGTCTGGTCGATGGTCGCGAAGACCTGATCAAGCGGCACACCCAACTCCGCCTCGGCGAGGTCGCGAATGGCCGCGAACGGCGCTGCGGGAACCTCGTCCTGAAGGTCTTCCAGTTCCTTGGTGATCTCGGGCGGGAGCACGTCAAGGCGCGATGACATGAACTGGCCCAGCTTGATCATGAGCCCGCCCAGGGCCACCGCGAGCACGCGGAATTTGCGCGCGAAGCGCCGCATCCTGGCGGTGCGGGTGCGTTCGGTGATCCTGCGCAGGCCGATGATGGGCAACAAGATCTCGTACCACCACGTCGTACCAAGGTGCCACGCGGCAAAGCGCAAAATGCGCCGGTAGCGGGCGCGGCCAGATACGACGTCGGGCATGAACTCTCCTAGACCCCGACGGTCCGACGGCACCCCCGTCAGTCCTGCGCGAGGATCGAGTAGATCTTACGTCGCGTTTCGTCGAGCACCTCGGCGGCCTTCTTGTGTTGCTCCGACGATCCGTTGCGGACCACCTGAGCGACCGCCTGCGCGAGTTCGATCCCGGCCTTCGGCACGGCGCTCATGGAGTTCGTGTCACATGTGTCGTCAGCCGCCCACGGGGCAGACGCCGCGGCGTGTTCGGCTTCTTCGCGCCCGGTGTCGGTCAGCGAGTAGACCTTTCGGTCGCTTGACATTTCGGTGGTGACAAGACCCTCGTCGGCGAGCATCTGCAGGGTCGGGTAGACCGAGCCCGCGCTGGGCTTCCACCTGCCCTTCGTGCGCTCCTCGATCTCGCTGATCATCTGGTACCCGTGCATCGGCCCCTCGCTGAGGAGTGCGAGCACCGCCGCACGCACGTCGCCGCGGCCCATGCGCGTGCCGACGCGCTTGTCGAAGGAGGCGCGCATCTGCTCCATGGCCTGCCACATCGCGTCGCCCGCCTGACCGGGGTTAAACGCTCCGCGACCGCTACTCTTGAAAGAACTTGTCATGATGGTCTCCTTGAACGACATGTCGCTCGATAGCGACCGACATATCGCTATCCTCACACGCGGCTGCCGCAATGGCAAGCGGCAACGGGCTCGAGTTGCCCGCACAGTGGTGCCTCCGAAACCACTCCCCACATCACGTTTCTCTCGCCACCGGGGCGTTGTGAGCCACCAGGCGTACAGTGAGGGGAACGGCGCGACGGGCGAAGGGATCCCCCCGCTTCCGAAGTGCGGATGGGGGCGGCGCATGGCGGGGCAACTGTCTTCTTCGAAGAACGGTGCGGTCGCGGAACTTTGGCCCGGCCAGGAGGTACCTGCTATCGACCCGCTCCGACCTGATCAGCGCCACCGACAATTCGGCCGCTTGCTCGAGTTTTCCCCAGACGCCATCGTCATCGTCGACGCGGACGGGTTAGTGATGGAGTGGAACCCTGCCGCCGAACCCATGCTCACGACGACGAGCGCCCAGGCAGTCCGTGCGCCTCTCCGGAAACTTCTCTCCAGCCCAAATCGCGAAAGCTTTGACACGGCATGGCAGCAATTGCTCGCCGGGGAGAAGGTGCCCAGCGTCAAGGCCCCTCCAGGCACGAATGCACATTTCGCGCCAAGGCTCGATGTGACCGTCGTGCCCTTTCGGTTCGGTGCCGCGCTCGCAGGTGCGGTGGTGATCCTCCCTGATCCGGCGGCACGCACGATGGTGACGGACAACATCACAGTGCAGGCCGAAGGCCCTCCCGGCACCGATCCACTGTCTGCTCCAGGTGCTCTGGAGCACGACGGCCCCGGGGGATTGCCGGGACGGTGGTGGCTGCAGCGGATTCTCTCGGACCCACCCGGCCCAGGGATGGCGCGCAGCGTCGCGATCTTTGACGTCGACGCCTTCGGGGTCATGGTTGCCACCTACGGGCCGCATGCGGCTGACGCCATTCTCGCCGTGCTCGGCGAGCGATTGAAGTCGCTCGACACCCCTGGGACTTTCGCCCACTGGCGAGCGAGTTCCTTCGTCTGGATTCTCGATACGGACAATCCGGTGGCGGCGCTCGATCAGTGGGTGACTTCGCTGACAGATGCGCTTGGGGAGCCGTTTGTCGTCGGTCCGGATCGCGTGTTTCTCACTGTCAGCATGGGTCTCGCCGCGACGACTCTCGCCAAGGATGGCGACCTCCTGGCGGCCGCAACCGATGCCCTGCAGTCCGCGAAACGTTCGGGCGGGTCACGCGCCGTCTACTATGACGCATCGATGGCGGCCCGCGCATCGTCGGGCTTCAGGCTCGCCAACGACCTCCATCACGCAATCATGCACGATGAGCTCCGCCTGCACTATCAGCCCATCATGGACCTCAGCACCAACGAGATAGCGGGCGTGGAAGCACTGGTGAGGTGGGAGCGTCCCGGTGTCGGTCTGCTCGCTCCGGACTCCTTCATTGACGCCGCCGAACGCACCGGGCAGATCGTCCCGCTGGGCAACTGGGTGGTGCGGACGGCATGTATGGACGCCGCGCGACTTGGTACTCATTCCAGGGGTTCTCGGACGATGAGCATCAACATCTCGGCACGCCAATTGGCTGATCCGGGACTCATCGCGACGTTGCGCCAGGCGATGACGGCAGGCAAATGCGCTCCGTCCACGATCATCATCGAGGTGACAGAGTCCGTCCTTGTCGACGATCTCAACACCATTGCGGAGTCGTTGGAGGCGATCAAGGCGCTCGATGTGGGCGTTGACCTTGACGACTTCGGCACCGGCTACTCGTCGCTGCAATATCTCAGGAATCTACCCATCGATCGTCTCAAGGTGGAACGAGGTTTTGTGGCGGGCCTCGGCGTCAATGCCGCGGATACGGCGATCGTTGCCTCGACCATCGCGCTGGCGCATGCGCTCGGGCTCCAGGCGATCGCCGAAGGGGTGGAGACCGACGAGCAACTCGCCTTGCTCCGCGAAATGGGCTGTGACTTCGCGCAGGGCTTCCTGCTAAGCCGACCCGCTGACATGGAGAGGTGCGCCACATGGCTCGATGCCTACGTTCCCGCCGCGGTGGTCCCTACTGGAGGCTCTAGGACCGCCGCGCTTTCACGGAAACGCAGCAAGGCGGCCAACCGTCGCGACAGACAAGCTGAGACCCGGGAAACCACGGCAAACGTCAGGGACAAGATTGCGTCTACCCGCGATACAGATGCGGCCACCCGCGACGGCGCGGCGAACACGAGGGACACCGCCGCCGATGAGCGGGAACGAGTGGCCGACTTGAGGGACGTAGCCGCAACCGACCGGGAACATGCGGAGGATCAACGAGAGGGCCGACAAGGGGGTTTCGGTAGTCATGAGGTTGGCGGCGACGCGAAGTCCACCCGACGTACCGCGAAGCAAGCCCGCAGCAGAGCCACCGCCGAGCGACAGGTCGAGGCGAACGATCGAACAGTGGCCGGCACTGACCGAGACCGTGCCTCGGCCGAACGTGCGACCGCAGCAGACGCCCGTACCCAGTCAAGGGCCAATCCGCCTTCTGCGGATGATGACGAGGCGTAGCAACGAGGACCTGCGGGAGGCGCGCGATCAGTCGTAGCTCCCGGCCGCGCCGCGTGCCTTGAGCTCCGCCAGGCCACGTCTCATGCTGAGCACCTGTTCGGGCGTGTGACCCACCCAGTCCACCAACTCTCCAACGACGCGCACGGGTTCCTTGGTGCGATAAGACTGCGTCGGGTTGCCGGGGAACCTATTGTCCGTCACGTTCGGGTCGTCTTCGACCTCACCCGTGGGTTCTACGAAGTAGATCCGGCCACTCCCCTCTCCCAGGGCGAGCTCGGCCTTGGTCCCGTGGAGGTAGGCCCCCTACCCGTGGGACTCAAACGGCTGTGGTTCTTTGGACATGAACGCCTCCCTCGCTCGAGAGGTTACTCCGGCCGCTGGATGACCCGGGCAGGGTCTCGGTCTCGACATTGTGAGCGCTGTCGTTCGCGTCCTGCGCCTTCCGGCGCTTTGACGAGCCTCCCTGCTGGCCCTCCAGCATCGGCACGCGAGCGGTCGGGAGGCGCGAAGGCCGCTCGTGTCGACCCTCGCGAACCGTGCCACAATGAATGGCGCGTTCGCCCCACGGAACGGGGATCCACGCCGACGTGAGGAGCGGAAGTGAAGACGCGAGCCTTCGGCACCACCGGCATCGAGGTCAGCGAGATTGGGCTCGGGTCGTGGCAGTTGGGTCGGTCCGCTCAGTGGCCCGACGGCCCACACGAGGACGACGCCGTTCGCCTTGTTCACGCCGCGCTCGACGCGGGCGTGACGTTCATCGACACCGCGCCCGGCTACGCCGAGGGGCGTAGCGAGCTCAATATCGGAGCGGCCATACGCGGAGGGCGCCGGGACCACGTGGTGATCTGTACAAAGTTCGGGCACAGGCCCGACGGCGGCAGCGACTGGGAGCCAGCCAGCATCGAGAGGTCGATCCTGCGCAGCGCCGAACGGATGGGCACCGACCACCTGGACATCGTGGTGCTGCACAGCCCTCCGCCTGAGGTACTCGACGGTACGCGGAGCGAGCACTACGAGGTGCTGGAGCGCTTGAAGCTCAAGGGCCTTATCCGCGCCTACGGGGCATCCGTCGACTGGGGCGCCGACGTCGACACCGTGCTGCGCACCAGCACAAGTCAGGCCCTGGAGGTGCGCATGTCCGCGCTGTTCCAGGAGACGTGGCCCTCGCTCGAACGGGCCCGGGACCAGGGCGTCGGCACCATCATCAAGGTTCCCCTGGAGTCCGGCTGGCTGTCGGGCAGATACACCGCAGACACGACCTTTGCCGGCGTGCGCGCGCGGTGGTCGCGGGACGACATCGCCCTGCGCGCGGGCCTCGTGGACGAGTTCAGATCGCTGTTGCCCACTGGCGTTTCGGTGCCCCACGGCGCTCTGCGGTTCCTCTTGGCGCACAACGGAGTCTCCACCGTGATCCCCGGCGCACGGACCGTCGACCTGCTGCGCGACTCGATCGCCGCCGCGGCGGAACCCCTACCAGCGGCGACCGTCGAGAGCATTCGCGACTTCTACGCGCGCCGGCTGGCAGGATCCCCGCTCGACTGGTGAACACCACCGCGATGGGCAAGCATCGCGCGACTTCAGGACTTACTGAACTCACGAGATCGTTATACGGTGATATCGTTCGACCTATGACGAGGCGGCCGAGCACGGGTGTGACGGGATGACCGCACCCCTCCAACAGATGAAGGCCGACCTGTTCAAGGCCATGGGTAACCCGATGCGCATCCGGGTACTCGAACTGCTTTGCGAACGCGATCACACCGTCGGCGAAATGCTCGTCGAGCTTGGCGTCGGCGCCTCCGCGCTGTCGCAGCAGTTGGGGGTACTCCGCAGCGCCGGCTTGGTGGTGGCTCGACGCGAGGCGTCGACCGTCCACTACTCCGTGATCTCGCCGCGGGTCGCCGAACTGCTCGCCGTGGGACGGCAACTCCGCGAGGACCTGCTCTCGGTCCAGGTGGAGATGCTCACCGACCTGCGAAACGGCTGAACGGCCGTGCTGAAACTCCTGCGCACGATGCTCCGCGTCGGCCGGATAGCCGTGCCGGCGCCGGCCCCGGTTCCCCCGTCGCAGGACTCCCCCACGTCCGAGCCACTGCCGTGGTCCGGCTCGCTTCAGATCCGCCACGTAGACGCCGGTTCCTGTAACGGGTGCGAGATCGAGATTGGGGCGGCGTTCGGTCCGGTCTACGACGCGGAACGCTACGGCGCCCGCCTGGTCCCCTCTCCCCGCCACGCCGACGCACTGATGGTGACCGGCCCGGTCACGCGAAACATGGCTGACCCCCTACGGATCACCTACGAGGCGACCCCGGCGCCCAAGCGCGTGATCGCCCTCGGCGACTGCGCCCGCAACTGTGGAGCGTTCGCGGGGGCTTACGGCGTGGAGGGCCCCGTGTCTGACATCATCCCGGTCGACGTTGAGGTGCCCGGTTGCCCGCCTTCGCCGGAGGCCATCGTCGAGGCGCTGCGGGGGCTGACGGGACGATGACCGCGGTTGATGTGGGACTGGCGCTGGTCGCAGGAGGAGCACTAGCGGGAGCACTCGCTATTGTCTTGGTGTCGCGGCGCGTGCGGCCCCTCGTCAGCGGCCTCGTCACGGCCGGCGTCGGGTTGGGTGGCGTGCTGGCAGGTGTCGGCGGTCTTACCGGCGCGGAGTGGTCGCGCGTCGTGCCGGGCCTCCTGCCCCTGGGCGAGGCGCGCTTCGGCGTCGACGCCCTCTCGGGGGTGTTCCTGCTGCTGGTGGGCGCCGTCGCCATCGCCGCCGGGGTCTACGGCATCGGATACACCGCCGACAGTGCCCACCACCCGAACCCTGCAGGATCCCGGACCACGCAGGCGACCGTTCCCCTGTTCGTCGCCTCGATGCTCTTAGTCCCCGCGTCGGACAGCGTTACGACGCTCCTGGTGGTGTGGGAGCTGATGGCTCTCACCTCGCTCGTCCTGGTACTCACCGAGCATGCGCTGCGTCCCTCCGTGCGCGAGGCCGGGCTCTGGTACGGGGGCATGACTCACGCCGGGTTGGTCGCGATCATGACCGGCCTCGTCGTGTTCGCGGCCGGTGCGGGCGGTGAGACGTTTGACTCGCTGCGCGAGGGTGCGGCTGACCTGTCGCCCGCCGTGCGCTCAACCGTTTTCGTCCTGGTACTTATCGGGTTCGGCGCCAAGGCAGGGTTGGTGCCCCTGCATGTGTGGTTGCCACGTGCCCACCCCGAGGCGCCGAGCCACGTGTCGGCGCTGATGTCGGCGGCCATGGTCGCGCTCGGCATCTACGGCCTGATCCGGGTGGGCTGGGACCTGCTCGGCGGCGGTCCCCGGTGGTGGGGCCTGCTGGTGCTCACCATCGGCGCCGTCTCGGCGCTCTTTGGTGTGCTTCAGGCCAGCGTCGCAACTGACCTCAAGCGACTCCTCGCGTACTCCACGACGGAGAACGTCGGGCTGATGGCAATCGGCATCGGAGCGGCCGGGGTGTTCGCCGCCGACGGCAACCGCGCGCTGGCCGGGGTGCTGATGGCCGCCGCCATATTGCACGCCCTCAACCACGCAGCCTTCAAGACCGTGCTGTTCCTCGGGGCCGGGTCGGTGCTGCGCGCGACCGGACTGCGTGACCTCGACGCACTCGGAGGCCTCGTGCGCCGCATGCCCGTGACGACCGCGCTGTTCGGGATCGGCGCGCTTGGCGCCGCAGCCCTGCCGCCGGGCAACGGGTTCGTGTCCGAGTGGGTGCTTCTGCAGGGTCTCATCCACTCGGTTTCGGAGGGCGTCGCCACCGCGCCCGTCGTCGCGGTGAGCATCCCCGTCGCCGTCGGCGTTGTCGCGCTCACGGCCGGACTCGGAGTCGCCACGTTTGTCAAGGCGTTTGGCGTCGGCTTTCTCGCCCAGCCGCGATCGGCGGCGGCGGCGAGCGCCACGGAGAGCCCGATGCCGATGCGGGTCGGCTTGGGCCTCGCGGCGGCGGCGTGCGCCCTGCTCGCCGTGGCGCCGGCCGTCGCGGGTGGATCGCTGAACCGGGTGCTGAACGTCCTCCCTGGTGTGCGCGACACCGCCCCGCTCGCCGACAGCACGGTCA
>NZ_JADQBE010000010.1:0-71736 GCF_016278765.1 Demequina sp.
CGAGGGTCAGTTCGATGCGCAGTCGCTCGGCGGCAAGGTGGTGGGCCAGGTGTTGCGGCGCGCGGCGAGCGTCGGGTCGGAGGCCGCGGTGATCGCGGGTGTGCTCGCGGAGGATCCCCCTGTACAGGGCGTGGGCCTGGCGAATCTGGCCGGTTCCGTGGAGGCGTCGCTCGCCGAACCCGAGCACTGGTTGAGGAGGGCCGGACAGCACGTGGCGGCCTCAAGGTTCTGATGGTGGCTCCGACGGGCGTCGATCCCGTGACCTCACGATTAAGAATCAGGTGCTAGCACACTCTGCCATGTTCATGCAACGTAGGGCGTATTAGCAGGGGCAAACCTCTGCTGCGGCAGACCCTTCTGGCGCGCGAAGCGCTAGGCGCGCAGCGCCTCGTGCGGTTCGATTCGCATAGCGCGCCGAGCCGCGAATAGCCCGCCAATCGCGCCGATGACCGCGCCGAGTGCGACGGCAGCAGGCGCGAGACGCAAGTCGAAGACGGGCTGCCATCCATTCACCACGGAGATCACCAACAGCGCGGCGAGGCCCACCGAAAGCCCGATGAAGCCTCCCAGTACCCCAGTTACCATTGCTTCCGATGTGACGAGACCAGCAACGTGAATCGACCGGGCTCCAACGGCTCGTCGAAGACCAAACTCGCGCGTTCTTTCGCCGACCGAGAGGAGCATCGCGTTCGCCAGTCCGCCCAGTCCGCCCAAGAACGCGACAATTGTGACGACAGCAAGCGTCGTCGCAACGCTCGCCTCGATTTCGTCGCGGAGCTCTCGCGGGTCTACGGGCGCAACGACATATAACTCGTTTGGCTCATACGGGTTGATCGCAATTGGCGCTTCGCGTGCGACTTGCTGCGCCGCGCCGACCTCGGTCAGGAGCACCGCAGTAATGGTTGTGGGTGCGATGCCCGGGCGCTCGGAAGCGGCGATGACAACGGCGGCTAACATCTCGGGCACCCTAGGCGATGTGTGTACGACTCCCACCACAGAATAGGTGTCGCCATCGACCACTATCGTCGGTCGCGCACTGATCGGGCCAAGTTCGAGTTGCTGTGCGAGATTGGCGCCAACCAAAGCCTCGTGGGTACCCACGTGCTCGTCCAAGTCAGATGCCCAATCGACCTCGGCGCGCGCTGCAGTGAGCAGATCGCCCTGGATCGCGTATTGGCGCGCCACTACAGGGGCGCGACCGCGAGCAACTTCAACGGATGTTCCGCCGAAGTCAGAGACAATCCCGACGACATCAACACCGTTGAGGAACCCCAGCGACGATAGCGTCGTCGACAAGCCGTCTGAATCCATGGGCCCCGCGCTCGGGTCCGCCCACTGAACCGAGACATCTCGATTGGTTCGGGCATCGAAGGCATCCGAGACTTGGGCGCGCGCCGTCAGGCCAACCCCCAGCGTGCCGGTCGCTAGAGCGATGCCGATCGCTACGGCACCAGCCATTGCCACCGTGCGGCGTGGTCGCGCCGCGAGAGTACCCAAGGCGTCGGCAATCAGTGCCAGAATGCGAACCCTCGACGAGGTCCCAGGCGGAGCCTCCGGTGGCGATCCGTCAATACTGGCACGCCCCGACGAGTCCGAGTCCATACTAATCGAGCCGTCCTCCAATAGGACTCGCCGACCGGCAGCGCTAGCGACGGTTTCGGAATGGGTCACAAGAATCACCGTCGTCCCCTGGCGGTTCAACTCGGAGAGCGCCTCGACAAGTTGCTCACTATTGCGCGAGTCCAAGTTTCCGGTCGGCTCATCTGCAAGCAACACCGGGGCTCCCGTTGCCAAAGCCCGCGCAATAGCCACCCTCTGCCGTTCCCCGCCAGAGAGCAAGCCCGCTGGCTTTTCGCCCAGAGCTCCGATGCCGACGCGCTCCAACGCCTCTCGCGCGCGTTGTCCGCGCACTTCGGATTCAACCCCCCGATAGGCGAGTCCTAGTTCCACGCTCTCAATCGCCGGTCGGTCGTCCAGGAGGTGGAAGCCCTGGAAGACGAAACTGAATGTATCAGAGCGCAGGCGTGCTGCCTCATTGGGCGACAGCCCAGATGTCTCGTGACCGAAGACCCGATATTCGCCCGCGTCCGGTCGGTCGAGCAAGCCGAGGATGTTAACCAGTGTCGACTTTCCTGCACCCGATGGACCTTCGATGGCGACGAACTCGCCGAGGGACACGTCGAGCGACACCCCACGCAGTGCGGGAAGTTCGGACGCGTTGCCGTAGTGCCGCACCACGTTCCTCAACGACAACATGGCTATTGCCCGCCCACGATAACTATGTCGCCTTCGTCAAGCTGCCCGTCGATGGGCATCACTGCAGTACGCCCATTCAGTGAGCCCAATTCACGAACTGCGATTGCGACAAATCCTCCGTTGCCGTCAGCCCGATATACTAACTGCGAATCGAGCCCCTGACTCACTACCGCCGCTGTCGGAACCACGAGCGCATCGGATGCCACTAGTTGGGTTGCATACGTAGCCGTGCCCGCGACTCCCTTCCAGGCCGCAGGAACGTCGCCACCGACCAGTTTGACTTCCATCACCGCAAACGCGTCATCCGTCGCGGGGGATCTCAAACTCTGGATGGTCGCCGCGCGATTATCGCCATCGAAAGTGACGGTCACGTCGACGGCCGCGAAGTCCGCGTTTGCTACAGAGTCTGGAGCCTCTGCCAACACTATCAACGGACCCGACGCCAAGGTGAGGTGATCGTCCGCTGTGAGCGTCGCCCCGATTGCCGGGACTACTTCGACAACCGTGGGCGCCGCAGGAGCGACGACAAACTCCGACGTGGCAGGGGTCCCGTCTCCCTGCAACTCGTAGCCCAGTCTCGAGTAGAGTACCTTCACCGCACCGGCTGTGGCCGGACCATAGTCACCGTCAACGCGAATGGTGGAGCCGCACCGACGCAAAGCTCTCTGAAGCTGACTGACATCGGGGCCAGTATCACCGAGCGCAAGGTCCCGGTAGAACGGGAACTGTCCGACGATGACCACGAGTGGGCGACCGTCAATTTCAAGTGCCTCCGAGCACTCGCCCACCGAGTCTCCAGGAGACAAAGGACTCGCGGTCACGACGCCCGATCCCACCGCGAGCGGGATGTCAATGTCATCGGTCCTGGCGACCTGCACTCGGGCACCGCCACTTGTTGTCTGTACAAGGTCTTCGCGAATAACCGGTGCGGTGAGGACTGACGCAGAAGGCGCTGCGGCGTCTGCGGCGCGCTGGTCGGGGGACACGAAGAGCGTCGCACCAAACCAACCGACGGCAAGCATCGCAAGCGCGCTGATGGCGAAGACGGCGACCTTCGCCGCCATGCGTTTCGGATGACTCATGCGCTAGTCCGTTTGACCCAAACTGAGTAACTCTTCGACCCGCTGGCGGCGCTCCGCGAACTGCTGTTGCGAGCGAACGAGATCATCAACGTTCTCCCGTGCGAGTTTGACCTGTCGGTCCCATTCAGCGTTGTACAGAGCAACCCTGAAACCCGATGATACCCGGCAATCGAAATCGCCCACGGCTACGCTGATCTCGCGGGGCGAAACGTCAGGATTTTCCGTCGGAGACGGATTTCGTTCGACACCCAGCGAATCAGGCGGCATCTGTCGTGGATCGCCGGGAAGATCGGGTATCCCGAAGGGCAACATGCACTCCCGCCAGTCCTTGGCCGCCTTAACCACGGAGTCATCCTCCAAAGCAGCTTGCCAAGCCGTCTCCGCGATTCCCGCGACTCGATTGGCTTCACCGTCGAGTGGCGGCAGGACCTTGTACGTCGCCTCGATGCAGTTGTCGAGCACTGCTTGCTCAGCCGCGTCGATCATGTTCAATTTGGTCGAGTACGCGAGCCAGTCACCAAGAGTCTCCTCCGGAGAGGGCGCTTGATGATAGCCGAATTCCTCGACGAGTTTGCGGTTGAACAGGACCCGACCGACCGCGTTAATGTGCGGCCGAGTTACGGGGCCTGTGAGGTCACGCCAGGGGACTTCGAGGTCATAACCTGCGGCACGCATGCACTTGGCGTCAAGTTGAGCGGTGGCATACTCCTCGCGAATGCGATCGACCCATTGAACTTGGTATTGATCCATGGGCATGACCCATTGGTCGATGTTTTTTTCGGGGAGATCATCGCCTGCCGTCGGAGCGGAACCGCCGCACCCGGCAAGTCCGAGTGCGGCGGCCGTCCCGATCAGAAGCGCTCGAACGCCGCGCCGATGCGCATCGCGATCAGGATTCGCGTGCAATTAGCACCATCCCGTGAAGCAGCCAGAGTCGATCGAGTCGTTGAAGCCGCCAGGCGCACCCCCAGAACTATTGCTGAGGTCATTGTCACCGACCGTCTTGGAGAGGCCAAACGCTTGACCACCGAAGTTTTCGTTCTTGTACACGTAGATCGACTGCGAGTTGCCGTTGTTGTATAGCGACGAGACGTTGTCGTGGGCGTCCTTGTTCGTGGTGTAATTCAGGTAGTTGAAGTCCGTGTAGTACATGTAGAAGCGAACCTCGTTGTACGGGCTGCCGTCCGTCACGTAACTGTGGTCCTCCCAGAAGCACGCGTAGCCGGATGCACAACCTGCAGGCGCGGCGCTCGCTACGGCCGTCACGCCTACCGTTGCAGCGAGCGTGGTGCCGAGTATCGCAAGCAACCTAGTTCCCTTTCCCGTGAGTCGGCTCTTATCCGATCCCCTTTTCCTTTCTGCAATCTTCCAGATCACAATCGACGCCCCGAATGCGAAAAGCGCGCAGAATCCTCGGGACGCAAGGAGAGGTGATTCCCCCCCCCCTCTCGAATGTCAAATTACCGCAATTTCAGACACTCCGCAGCGCTCAGGTTACCCCATTTGTGGGGGCATTCTCGGCAGTATTGCGGGGGTCAAACGGCTGGAGCCAACCCCGGATTTCCGGGCACTTATGTTGGGATGATGAGTCTCAGGGAAGGAGTTCGGTATGCCCACTGGACGCCGCGCCGGGCGCCCACCCCACTCGATCAGCCGACCGGCAGTGCCTCCTGCGGCGCGTGCACTTGGTGCGTCTCGCCCGCTGGGTTGACTGTGGTCGAGATCGCGCGGAACCGGCGAAGACGCAAGCTGTTCGTGACCACGAACACTGAAGAAAAGGCCATCGCAGCGCCAGCGATCAGAGGGTTGAGCAACCCCGAGACCGCCAACGGGATCGCCGCGACGTTGTACGCGAACGCCCAGAACAGGTTGCCCTTGATGGTCTTGAGCGTCTGGCGCGACAACCGCACCGCATCCACTGCGACACGCAGGTCTCCACGGACGAGCGTCAGGTCACTGGCCTCGATAGCGACGTCGGATCCCGTACCCATGGCGATGCCGAGGTCCGACTGAGCCAAGGCTGCGGCATCGTTGACACCGTCACCGACCATCGCGACCACGCGTCCCGCCTCCTGCAGGTCCCGCACCACTCGGACCTTGTCCGCGGGCATCACCTCGGCGATGACCTCCTCGATTCCCACCTCGTCGGCGATCGTCCTGGCGGCGCGGGCGTTGTCACCGGTCAGGAGCACCGGACGCAGACCGAGCGCGATGAGTTCGCGTACCGCCTGGGCACTGGTGACCTTGAGCGTGTCGGCGACCACGACCAGCCCCCGCAGCTGCCCGTCCCAGCCGGCCGCGACGACGGTGCGTCCCGCCGACTCCGCCGCGTCCAGCGCGGCCGTGAGCGCCGGATCCGGAGCCACCGACCAGCGCTCTGCGAGCCAACCCATGCGGCCGACGACAACCTGTCGATCGCCGACGGTCCCCTCGACGCCCAGGCCCTGAAGGCTGGTGAACTCCGTGACCGGGGGCAGGGCGCCCAGCCGCTCCCGTGCGCCGCCAGCGATCGCTGCGGCGATGGGATGCTCGGACGCGTCCTCCAGTGCCCCGACCGTCCTCAGGAGCTCGTCGCCATCGATGCCGGGCGCGGCCACGACATCGACCAGGCGCATCGTGCCCGTCGTCACCGTTCCGGTCTTGTCCAGCACGATCGTGTCCACGCGCCGGGTCGACTCCAGGACGTGCGGGCCCTTGATCAGGACCCCGATCTGAGCACCCCGTCCCGTGCCCACCATGAGAGCGGTCGGCGTGGCCAGGCCGAGCGCGCACGGGCATGCGATGATCATCACCGCGACGGCCGCAGTGAAGGCCATCTCCGTTCCGACACCAGCGCCCAGCCAGAAGCCCAGTGTCGCCACGGACAGGGTAATGACGATCGGGACGAAGATCGCCGAGATGCGGTCGGCAAGCCGCTGCACCGGGGCCTTTCCGGTCTGCGCATCCTCGACCAATTTCGCCATCTGAGCCAGTTGGGTATCGGCGCCGACACGTGTCGCACGCACGACGAGCCTTCCTCCGGCGTTGACAGTTGCCCCGGTGACGGAGTCCCCTGGGCCGACCTCGACGGGGACCGGCTCGCCGGTCAGCATCGATGCGTCGACCGCGGACACCCCTTCGATGATCTGCCCGTCGGTGGCGATCTTCTCCCCGGGACGGACCACAAAGTCCTGGCCCACGACCAACTCGTCGATACCGATGCGGGTCTCGACGCCGTCCTTCAGGACCGCGACGTCCTTAGCGCCCATCTCCAACAATGCCCGTAGGGCCGCACTTGAGTTCTTCTTGGCCCGGGCCTCGAACCACCGGCCCAGAAGGATGAAGACCGTGACAGCCGACGCCACCTCCAAGTAGATCTCCGCCGAGCCGCCACCGCGCTCTGGCACGAGGCTGAACCCCATCCTCATCCCTGGATCGCCGGCCGCACCAAAGAAGAGCGCGTACAGGGACCACAGGAACGCGGCCAGGACACCGACGCTGATCAGCGTGTCCATCGTTGCCGCCGCGTGCCGCGCATTGGTCCACGCCGCCCGGTGGAAGGGCCACGCACCCCAGACCACCACGGGTGCTGCAAGGGTCAGTGCCAGCCACTGCCAGTTGTCGAACTGCAAGGCCTCGACCATAGACAGGATGAGCACCGGTGCGGTCAGAACCGCCGACACAATCAGGCGATGGCGCAGCGCCGACACTTCGTCGGCAGGGGCCTCAGCCTCGCCTGTTTCGGTCGTGCCCCCACCGACCTGCTCGCGCAAGCGCGCCGAGTAGCCGGTCGCCTCGACCGAGGCGATCGCCTGCTCCACCGTTGCGCCCTCCGGAAGGTCGACCTTCGCCCGCTCGGTGGCATAGTTCACGCTCGCCTCGACGCCCTCGATGCGGTTGAGTCGCTTCTCGATCCTGGCGGCGCAGGACGAGCACGTCATCCCGCCGATATCAAGCTCGATGATGTTGCTCATGAGACCTCTCCGATCTGGACCACAGTGCCGGTCCCTGAGCCTTCAGCAGTGATTGGCCCGGCCGCTGTCCCGATCGCGAGACCGAGGCCCAGTGCGACGACCAGTGCCACTGCGAAGAGCACCAGCCGCGTGACGTCCGTCACGCCACGACCCCCGTCAAGACGTATCCGGCCTCGTCGACGGCCGCGCTGACGGCATCCCGATCTGCGGGAGCCTGCCCGCTGACCCGAACCAAGGATGTCCCTTCCGGCACGAGCTCGACTTCGACCGCGTTGACGCCGTCGACCTGGCCGACTTCCGTCGAAACTGCAGCCACGCAGTGTTCGCATGTCATCCCCGTGACGGTGTAGGTAGTGGTGATCGTCTCCATGGTTGTCCTCCTCGATCCAGCGGCGCGCGACCACTCGGTCGGCGCGATCTCCACTCTAAACCTTCCAGTGCGCTGGAAGGTCAAGGTGGTCCTTGCCATCGTTGCGAATGGCCCCAGCTGATAGGCGGAAGCTCTCCATCTGGCCGGGTTCATCATCGGCATCCAGTTGGCCGAGATCACCGAGATGAACAACCTGCCGCGCATGATGTGACGGACGATCAACGCGTCGATGATCGTCGGACAGCGGCTGGCGTCCGTCGGCCCCGCGACGAACAGAAAAGGCGTTGCCACACGAGTCGCCGACGCAATCGACCCCCAATTCGTCTCGGTCGGTTGACGCGCTCCGAACACGAAGCGATCGTGACCATGTGTGTGCCCTTCCCGTCTGTTACCGAGCTACTCGGGTGCGGCCACACAGGTCCCGTCGTCACTGACGATGCACCTCGGCCCGCGAGCCCACTTCACCGCAATCCTTCCAGACAACTGGAAGGTAAGCCGTCTCTACGCACCGCTCTTGAGGTGAGGACCCGGGGCGTGGAGGATGCCTCCGACCTCGCTGGCCCCTGCTGGTCGCTAGCGCACGGTGGGAGCACGTCATGGACGCCCGAGAACGGGCACCCATAACGCGTCCCACTATCGACGTGCTCCGTTGGCTGAATTTCAGGCGGTGGCGTATTGCGCCGGGTCTGCGTCGAAGGCTGCCGCGCACCCCTTGGAGCAGAAGCTGACCGTCTTACCGTCGTGCTCGCGGCTTGCCGCGGCGGTGGCAGGGTCGACGCTCATCTTGCAGACCGGGTCGACCGTGGTGCCTGAGTGCGTGGAGTGGTCGTGATCGTGATTGTCATGCATTTCGTTCTCCTCATCGTCGTATTCGTTTGCACACTCGACCATCAGTGTGATGGTCAAGACTTTGGGGTCGACCTTAGCGACTGGTCGGGGTGTGAAGTGGCGTAACCGGGCCGACGCTGGTGACGACCGACAGGGACGACAGCACCATCGCTAGAGCCGCCATCATCGGGCTGAGTGAGAGCCCGAACGTCGGGAACAGCCCGCCAGGCGCGATGGAGATGCCGTCGGTCACAACGCGGCGCGATGGCGATCATATGAGGGCAATCGCGGCGAGGGATGCAACGAGGACGACTGGTGCGACGATCAACATGACCGCGCGCCCATACCGCGTCGCCCGGGGCAACCCGCGTAGCGGAAACAGCACCTGACGGACAATGAGGTACGCGGAGAGCCCCCCCAAGAAGACGAAACCGGCTGGCTCCGGTTGGACGCGCCAGGCGATCAGACCCGTCGCCACAGCCAAGGACGCAGCCGCCGCCGACTCAAGGGCCTGGACAGGGATCCGCCTCGTGCCGATGCGGCGATCGGAGCCCCAAATCGCCCACCGCGACGTGGTCGGCAAGCCCGAACAGCACCCAGCGAATATGCACCCCAGTCGTCCGACAGCCTGTCCGACCAGCAGTGCCGGAATCGTCGCGTCGAGCAAGGATCCGATCGGAACACCGAACGCCCAGCCTCCCAGCACGAAGACCGCGATCGCTGTGATGACGAACCCCTGCAAACTGAGCCCGGCCAGTCCCGCCGCTCGTCCCTGCCCGCGATGCGTCAACCAGTAGTAGACCTTGGCCCCGCCGAGCCCTAGGGCGCCCGCGGCGGCCGCCAGAGCGAGGATGGTACCCGCGGGCATCCCGCTGTTGCGCGCCAGCAAGCTCAGCACGATCGTCGCGAGGATGAATCCCAAACCCACCAAGAGAGGCCATGAACCCGGCACGACCCCCGGCGCACGCATCGTGGCCACCGGCGCCAATGTCGAACGCCCGATGCCTTCGGCAGGGGGTAGACGAACAGCGTTTCGGTGATCGCCAGTGCGTGACGTTGCCATTGCTTCCGCAGTGACCTTCCAGCGACCCGACGCTTTACCGACGATGCGGTGGGTGAGTGCAATCGGCCCGCTGCCTGGCTGAACGTTGGCGTACGTCGCGGTCGCCACAAAGGCGTCGGCATCCGTGGGTTCGCCTTCGACATCGAGGCGCTGCCCAGAGAAGCGCACGGTCACATCGCGCGCCTCGGACCCCGCGGGAGCGGTGAACCAGTATGTGAGGCCGATGGCCTGCGGCTCGAGGTCCGCAAGGACCTTAAGGAGAGGGGGGGTGAACTCGAGCCCCTGTGTGGGGTTGCGCGACCCGCTGAGTCGTGCAAGCGCGGGTCGGATGATCGGCTGTCGCCGTGGGGCCGGGGCCGACGCGGGTGCGGGTGTGGGGCGATGTGCTGAGGACACGCCGAATGACGCACCACGAGCAGGGGCCGGACGCGATGCCGCCACCAACTGTGAATCCAGGGGGCGGATCAGAGGATTGGCCCGCCCGGAAGGCGAGGAGGGTCGCGGCTTCGGTGCCGCGCGCGGGCGCTTCTTCTTGGGTGACATCGAACCCTCCTAGGGCGTGTGGGGTCACACGAATTGCAGTGCAGTTTCGTCGGATCGGGTGCTTGCCGTTCGAGGTGTGGCGCACCGCCATCACCGGGCACTTCCCGTCTGATGGTGTTGTCAGCGTCGACCGCTGATCCATGTTCTTGCCTCCCAGTCTGGACTGGATGAGTGGCCGGTTAACTCGACGGTAAACCTTGCACCCCACTGGAAGGTCAAGGCCTATCCGGCCCGGCCGTGACGTCGCACCGGTACAACGTGGGCGTCGTCTGGCAACCCGGCATCTGCGGGATACCCAGGGAAGGCAGGCAGCGGCCGGACCCTTCGGTGAGTACATCCCGCACCGCGACTTCTTCCGTCACTCGTGATGGGAGTCGTGGTCCGCGACCCCCTGCTCGATGAGCGGGCGGTCGGAACCGCCGATGAGCGGTCCGATGACCAGTGAGGAGACCAAGAACATTGCGGTGAACACCGCAAGCGCGATCCCGGGTGCCCACCAGCTGCGGAACCGGCGGCGGAGCCTGAGGAGCATGGGCACGGAAAGTGCGAGGCCGAGGACGCCGAAGAGGGCGGTGCCTCCCGCGCCGGCGACCAACGCCGTCCCCACCAGGGGACCGACGTGGTGCAGGACATGCGGGGCAAGTCCACCGACGGCGCCCAGTGCGCCGGCGACGGCTGTCCACGCCGTGCGCCGCGGCCGGACGTCGACAGCAGGAGTCTCGTCTACCGCAAGGTCATCGACCTGTGGTGGATCTGCGGTGAGCGCCATGTTCAAAGCCTGGCAGGTGTTGCGGGACCGCTGATAGAGGATTGATCAAGAGTGGATCAAGATTTCGAGCCGGCGTGAGGAGATGTCCCGGCACTCGGTCCGCCAACGGCGGCTGCGTCCTTGGCTGTGGCGACGGGTCTGATCGCCTGGCGCGTCCAACCGGAGCCAGCCGGTTTCGTCTTCTTGGGGGGGCTCTCCGCGTACCTCATTGTCCGTCAGGTGCTGTTTCCGCTACGCGGGTTGCCCCGGGCGACGCGGTATGGGCGCGCGGTCATGTTGATCGTCGCACCAGTCGTCCTCGTCGCATCCCTCGCGGCAGTGGCCGTCACATGAGCAGCGAAATGCACCGTCGCGGTCGGTCCGGTCGATCGATGTCCGCCCTCGTGGTGATTGCGCCCACTTGCCTCAGGGCGTCGGCCTCGCCATGACCGTCAGTTGACTCGTCGGCGCCACCGCAGCCGTAGCCGTCACTGCGGTGACCGTACTCCATCAGCTCACGACGCCGCGTCGTCCCTGGCTCGCCGGGAGGGTCACGACGAAGTTGGCGCCCTCCCCTGCCCCGGCGCTCTCCGCTCGGATGCGGCCAGCGTGGGCCTCGACGAGCCCGCGAGCGATCGCGAGACCGATCCCGCTCCCACCGACACCGCGAGAACGGCCGTCGTCGACGCGGTAGAAGCGTTCGAAGACGCGCGGGAGGTGCTCGGCAGCGATTCCGTCCCCGGAGTCCCTGACGGTGATTGCGACCCCCTCCGCAACCGATCGCGCGGACAGGTCGACGTGCCCGCCTGCCGGCGTGTGGCGCAGAGCGTTCTCCAGGAGGTTGGCGAGGACCTCCTGCATCCGGTCCGGGTCGACGATGACCGATCGGGCACTGGCGTCAAGTCCGAGGGTGAGACGCACCCCCTTGGCCTCGAACGCCAGTTCCTCGGCGCGCGCGGCGACCCTCAGCAGGTCGCCCACAGCGACCTCGCTGAGGTGAAGGCTGAGCCCGCGCTCCTCAGCAATGGACACGCGACCGACGTCGTCGACCAACCGTTCGATCCTGGAGATCTCGGCTTCGATGCGCTCAAAGGTGGCTCGGTCGGCCGGTAGGACCCCGTCGGCGATCGCCTCGTGATATCCACGCACGGTAGTCAGCGGGGTACGAAGCTCGTGGGACAGGTCGCGCAGGACTTCGGCCCGCGACTTCTCGGTCCGGGCGATGCTGCCTGCCATCTGCCCGAAGGCGTCGGCGAGCGAGTCGAGTTCGGCGCCATAGCCCGAGCGACGGACACGCACCGTGTAGTCGCCGGAAGCGACCGCACCCGCCGCCTCGGACAGCTCCCGCAGCGGGCGAACGGCGCGGCGGGACACGAACCATCCGACCGCGAGGGCAGTGAGCGTGGCCACGGCCATCGACACGGCGAGAGAGACCAGGATCGCCCGAGAGAACGCCATGTCCAGGTGGGTGGCCAGCTCATTGGTGATCGGCCCTACCGCGTTCTCGACGTGCCCCCGGAACATCCCAGGGGCCAGCCCCAGGGCGACGACGAGCAGGGTGATCCCGCCGGCGAAAATGACGAGGGCTTGGCCGAGGAGCAGGCGTGCCGCAAATCCTGTTCGCCGACCGGCGGCCCTCAACTGCCCCCACCCATCCGGTAACCCACGCCACGGACCGTCCGCACGTATCGGGACTCGGCCGGGTCGTCGCCGATCTTGCGTCGAAGATTGGCGACGTGCACGTCGATCACGTGGTCGTCGCCGAACCACTCCTCACCCCACACGGCTTCTAGCAGTGCGCGGCGTTCGAGCACAACTCGCGGTCGGCTCGACAGGGTGTCCAGGATGTCGAACTCCGTCCGGGTCAACTCGATCCGCTCACCCGCCACCGAGACCTCCCGGCCAGCCACGTCGATCACCAGGTCTCCGAAGACTCGAGCGGGGGCGCCCGTGTCCGGGCTGCGGGGACGCCGTAGCATGGCGCGCACTCGCGCCGCGAGCTCGCGCGGGGAGAAAGGCTTGGCGAGGTAGTCGTCAGCCCCCACAGACAGCCCGATCACGCGGTCCAGCTCGTCGGTGCGCGCGGTCAACATGATCACATAGGCATCGGAGAAGCCTCGCACCTGTCGACACACCTCGATCCCATCAATCCCCGGGAGCATCAGGTCCAGCACGAGCACGTCCGGCTCCCACGCACGCGCCCTATCGACGCCCACCTCACCATCCGCGGCCACGTCCACCTCGAACCCTTCCACTCCGAGGTACTCAGAAATCAGGCGCGCGATCGGCGCGTCGTCCTCGACGACGAGCACGCGCCAGCGACGCCCGGCCGGTGCGTGAGCACCGACCAGGTTCGCCGAACTCGATCCGGGAGACGTCACGGCGCCTCGGACATCGCGATGAATGTTCCGTGCCACGAGTGGTACCAGACGTCACCGGACGTCGCGTTCACCGAGAGCATGCCGTCGACCTTCCCTTCGCGCAGCGTGTGGAGCGTGTAGTAGCCGGGAAAGGCATCACCGGTGGCCGCCGTGAGTCCTTCCCCGCCGTCCTGGCCCACGAGCCATTCGTCGGCGATCCGTTGGGCCTCGGTCGCGCTGATCCGCAGCTCTGAGCCGCCACGTCCCATCATGCCGTAGCGGGTGTTCCACATCCGTGCCGGCCCGAACTCGATCTGCACGTCGCCCGAGACGGGGTCGATGAGAACCTCCGTGGCCAGCGAGCCGTCCGCCTCGACGAGTTCGGCGTAGTACTGCCGCTCGAACTGCATCACCTCTCCGACCTCCAGACCCGGCCGGAGTTCCGTCGCGAACACCTGAGCTTGTTCGCGCGCTCCCACAAGGTCGACAACAGGCACGCGATCCCCGCTCGAGTTCGCACCACCGAAGCCGCCACCGCCCATCATCCCGTAGGACGCGCCGTTTGGCATTCCCGCGCCCCAACCGCCAACGCCCTGCCCCTGGATCAGCATCCACGCGCCCGAACCCAGGATCGCGGCGACTGCGACGATCGGAACGATCAGTGTTCGCAGCCGCCGGCTGATCGTGGCCATCACTTCCCGCTTCGGTTCGCGCGCAAGGTCGCACGCATCGACTCGTAGGTCGCGACGTCGATCTCACCGGCAGCGAAGCGGCGATCCAGAAGCTGCTCCGGGGTCTCGCCCTGCGCAACGCCCGGCTGGCCGCCACCCACACCGTCGTCGCGTCGGCTACCCGGGAAGGCACGGACAACGAGCCAGACGACCAGACCGATCACACCGATCCAGAACACCGCCATCGCGATCCATCCCCCGGCACCCATACCGAACCCATATCCCATCATGGTGACAACCTCCTCGTGAACTTCGCTTCGTGAACAACTCCCATCGTTCCCCTGCCGCCTCAAGAGGCCCCACGACGCCGCCTCAAGATCTCCTCAAGGCTCCCCGTGCCACCACTGTCAGTCGCGCGAGGCACCGTGGCAGCAGCGGGTCACCGACACGGGCGACGACGCGCCCGTGGTGGGCGGCGGACACGCCGGTGGCTTCCCCCTCTTTGCGAGTTCGGCTCAGGCGAGTGGGGGGAAAGTTCTTGTGGGTCGTTGACCATCCGCGGGGTCCTCGCCGCCGGCACTAGACAGGCACCCCTGCGGACCGGTGGCCGTGAGGGCGAGGGCGGCTCGGTTGAGGCCGCGACTGACTGGGGGGTGATCCTGGCGACCGCGTCCGCAAAGTCATGACTCTCTTCGAGCATGCGCAAAATGGCGGTCAGCCACTTCTGGGCGCGCTACCGGCGCCGGACTGTCGTTCCGAGCCCCGTCGGGGCGGTCACACCTTTGGTGGCGATTCCAGACGTCGAAGAGCCGCGCCGAGCCGAGTGGCTGCGTCGTCGGCGACTGCCTCGAGGTCGTCGTTGCCTGTGAGGGTGACCATCACGTGCGGGTCGAGGGCCTCGATCCGGGTGCGACCCTCGCCTACCGAGCGCACCACCACGTTGCACGGCAAGAGCATTCCGATCGACTCCTCCACCTGCAGGGCGCGATGAGCAAGCGGGGGGTTGCACGCCCCGAAGATCACCTGTGGGGCCATGTCGACGTCGAGCTTCGTCTTCATCGTGCCCGCCATGTCGATCTCGGTCAGGATCCCGAATCCCTCCTCGGCCAACGCGGCGCGCACGGCCGCGAGTGCCGGCTCGAAGGGTTGGTCGACGGTGAGGGTAAGTCCGTAGCTCATGATGTGATCCTTTCGATCAGATGGACGGTCGGAGCCAAACCCCCGCGCCGCGAGACCATCCGAATTCAGTCGGGCGCTGGTACATCAACCGTATAACTGTGAGCATTGCAGCCGTACCACTTCGCCCAGTTGTTCGGGGGGATCGCCGCCCACGGTCTCGCCCAACTCCTGCCACGACCTCAAGAAGTCTGCGGGTGCGGCGCCACCACGTCCGGCATCGGGGTCGCCGTCTGAAAGAATGACCACCATGACTTCGCGCATCCCTGACAAGGCCACGGTGGACGGTCTCGAAGACCGCTGGAACGACGCCTGGGCGGCGGACGGGGTCTACCGATTTGACCGCACCAAGACCCGGGACGAGATCTACTCGATCGACACTCCCCCGCCGACCGTCTCCGGGTCCCTTCACGTGGGTCACGTGTTCTCCTACACGCACACGGACGTGATCGCCCGCTACAAGCGGATGCGCGGCCTGGAGGTCTTCTACCCCATGGGTTGGGACGATAACGGCCTGCCCACCGAGCGCCGCGTGCAGAACTACTACGGCGTGCGCTGCGACCCGACGCTTGCCCACGTCGACGACTTCGAGCCGCCCCACGTGGGCGGCGAGGGCAAGTCCATCAAGGCCGCCGATCAGGTGCCGGTCTCGCGCCGGAATTTCGTCGAACTGTGTGAGCGCCTGACCGCCGAGGATGAGAAGCAGTTCGAGGCGCTGTGGCGTCACCTGGGCCTGTCAGTCGACTGGTCACGGACCTACCAGACCATCGCGCCCAACGCTCAGGCCGTCGCCCAGCAGGCGTTCCTGCGTTCGCTGGCTCGCGGGGAGGCGTACCAGTCCGAGGCGCCCACGCTGTGGGACGTGACGTTCCGGACGGCCGTGGCTCAAGCCGAGCTTGAGGACCGTGAACGCCCGGGCGCCTACCACCGGGTCGCTTTCGAACCCGCAGCCGACCTCGAAGAGGCCACCGGCTCCTACGAGTCCATCTACATCGAAACCACACGCCCGGAGCTCATCCCCGCGTGCGTGGCGCTTGTCGCACACCCCGATGACGAGCGCTACAAGCCGTTGTTCGGCAAGCACGTGCGCACTCCCCTGTTCGGCGTGGAGGTCCCGATCGTGCCTCACCGCCTCGCCTCGCCCGACAAGGGTTCGGGCATCGCCATGATCTGCACCTTCGGCGACGTGACGGACGTGATCTGGTGGCGCGAACTGAGTCTGCCGACCCGCCCGATCCTGGGATGGGACGGCCGTATCCTGGCCGACGCACCCGAGGCCATCAAGTCACCCGAGGGCCTGGCCGCGTACGCCGAACTTGCTGGCAAGACCGTGTTCTCGGCCCAGGAGCGCATCGTCGAGATGTTGCGCGAGGCTGGCGTCATGGAAGGTGAACCCAAGACCATCACCCACCCCGTGAAGTTCTTCGAGAAGGGCGACAGGCCCCTCGAAATCGTCACCTCGCGCCAGTGGTACATCGCGAACGGCGGCAAGGACGCCGCGCTGCGAGCCGAGTTGGTGGCGCGCGGTAAGGAGTTGGACTTTGTCCCCAAGCACATGCGAAAGCGCTACGAGAACTGGGTGAACGGGCTCACGGGCGACTGGCTCATCTCCCGCCAACGCTTCTTCGGTGTACCGATCCCCGTCTGGTATCGCCTCGACTCCGACGGCAACCCCAAGTGGGACGAGCCGATCGTGCCGTCCGAAGGCGCGCTGCCCGTGGACCCGTCGGCCGACGCCGCCCCCGACTTCGCGGAAGACCAAAGGGGTGTGCCCGGCGGCTTCATCGGCGAGAAGGACATCATGGACACGTGGGCGACGTCCTCGATGAGCCCGCAGATCGTGTGCGGTTGGCGGGACGACCCCGACCTGTTCTCCAAGACCTTCCCCATGGACCTGCGCCCGCAAGGCCAGGACATCATTCGCACGTGGCTGTTTTCTTCGGTGGTGCGCTCGCACCTCGAGCACGGCGTGCTGCCGTGGAAGCACGCCGCCGTCTCCGGCTGGATCCTCGATCCGGATCGCAAGAAGATGTCCAAGTCCAAGGGCAACGTGGTGACCCCCATGGCGCTGCTTGAGACTCACGGATCCGATGCGGTGCGGTACTGGGCAGCGAAGGCACGCCTGGGCACCGACGCGGCCTTCGACGAGGGGCAGATGAAGATCGGCCGTCGCCTCGCCATGAAGGTGCTCAACGTGTCTAAGTTCGTGCTGGGCGCGACAGGCATCGCCACAGCGGCCGACACGTCGCTTGCGGCCGGCGTTGCCGCGGCCGCACACGTGCGTTCGGCTACCATCACCGAGCCGCTGGATCGTGGGATGCTGGCGGGGCTGGCCCAGATCGTGGAGACCGCGACCGCAGCCCTCGAGGCGTACGACCACACACGCGCACTCGAGGTGACCGAGTCATACTTCTGGACGTTCTGCGACGACTACGTGGAATTGGTCAAGACGCGGGCCTACGACGGCGCCGCCCCGGGCGAGGCGATCGACTCGAACGCGCCCTGCTCCCCGGCCGCGGCGTCGGCGCGAGCCGCGTTGACGATCGCCCTTGACACCTTCTTGCCGCTGTTTGCTCCGGTGCTCCCGTTCTCGACCGAAGAAGTGTGGTCGTGGTACGCGGAGGGCTCGATTCACAGAGCGCGGTGGCCAGTGGCCCAGCCGTTGCATGCGGCCGCAGCCGGTGCGGATCCAGGGATCATCGCCGCAGCGGGCGCCGCACTCGGCGCTCTTCGCAAGATCAAGTCGGATGCGAAAGTGTCGCAGCGAACCGCGATCCTGTCCGTGGACTTGCTGGTGCCAGAGAACCAGATGGAACTCGTCAACGCCTCGAAGGCGGACGTCATGGCCGCGGGCCGGGTGAAGTCGATGCAGGTTGTCGACGCCGTGACGGCAATCGATCCCAGTGTCGATGGCTTGGGACCGGAAGATGGCTCGAGTTCCGCCCTGCTCGACGCGAACGTGGTGCGCACCGAAAACGTGGTGCTAGAGCCTGCCCCCTAACAAAATGGCTTCGTCCGTACTCGGTCGCCGTACCCGCTGCGGGACGGCATCCCAACGCCTGCGCAATACCACCTCAAGTACCCGTTCGCGGCACCTTTGAGGCCGCTCAGTGAGGTCCCAGTAGTTGAACCTCAGGGTCAGGACGCAGAGGGCCGTGAAGTCGGCGCCGACGAATACCTCCTGCATCGCATGAACCTCGAGAATACTCTCGGCCATCGCAGCCACGTGGGACGCAACCTCGACCATCCACCGGCGCCCGTGCAACACGGGGAGCTCTCGCGTGGCGGTGGCCACCCTCTCGATTGCGCGTGGCTGGGACGCCACTTCCAGGGACTTGACCGCTTCTCTTTTTGCCCGGCACCTCAGAGTTCGCGGCCGTTGGTCCCACGACCCGCTACCTTCGCATGCCAGAAGGGGATCCCGCGCACAAGGAAAGTGAGTTCCCAGCCTTTGTCGGGCACCGCGCTGTGCCCGATCCGGACTGAGTTTCGTGTCCCGTTGCTCGCACTGGGGGCAATTGTCGCGGTGCTGCAATGGTGAGCGTTCACGCACTCGGTGCGTCAGCACAGATCGCGACAGACCTCAGTGACTGCGTCGAGTTGAGTGCGACGAGGCGCGGTGCTCGCCGCACCACTCGGCTCACCCCAAGAGCGGCGCATCGAACGCTGCGAGCACTGGGCCTGCGGCGATCCCGATGATGAGAGTCACCAGTGCACCCATGACGGCGGCCCGAGAAGCCCAGAGGCCCCGAGACGCAGGTGCGCGCACATCCGCTCGACCCCGCGCGAACATCGGGGCGAGCCAGCGGAGGTAGTAAAACAGGCTCGCGACGGAGTTGATCGCGGCCACGACGACGAGCCAGGCGAGGCCACCGTCCCACGCCGCGGTGAAGGTAGTGAGTTTTCCGACGAAAACAGCGGTCGGTGGGGTACCGACGAGTCCGAGGAGGCTCACCACGAGAGCCCCAGCGAGCCACGGGTGCGCGGCCGCGACGCCGCGGTAGTCCTCGATCGAGCGGCGGGTCGGCAGCGCTGCAATGACCGCGAAGGCGGTGATGTTGGCCGCAGCATAGCCAGCGAGGTAAAGCAGCAGGGAGGGCAGGGCAAGATCCGCCCGTCCTGCGACTGCCACGGGCAGCAGGAGATAGCCCGCTTGACTGACCGTTGACCAGCCGAGAAGCCGCTTCACATCGGTCTGCCAGAATGCCGCAAGGTTGCCGAGTGTCATGCTCGCCGTGGCGAGGATGGCGACTAACAGCGGCCCGTCGACGCTACGGGGAAGCAGTTCGAAGAGACGATAGGCGGCGATGAGTGCGCCGAGCTTAGGAATCGACGCGAGGAACGCTGCTACCGCCGTTCCGGATGCTTGCGTCGCGTCAGGCACCCAGAAGTGGCCGGGAACCCCGCCCGCCTTGAACATCAGCCCCGCCGTCACCCCGACGACCCCGGCAAGGACGGCCGCGGGCGGGGCATCGCCGAGCGTCAACTGCAGTTCGGCATACGAGGTGCTTCCGGCGATTCCGTACAGGAGGGTCACCCCGAGCAGCATCGCGATGCCCATGAGCGCCCCGATCAGGTAGGTCTTCAGTGCGGCCTCAGCCGCACCGGGCGACCTGCTCATTCCGACAAGGGCATAGAGCGGGATGCTCGCAAGCAGGTATCCCGCGGCGAGCACCAGGAGATCGTTGGCTCCCGCCATCGCGATGGCCCCGAGTGCGGAGAGCATCATGAGCGTGTACGTCTCGCTCTCCCTGGCGGTTCCGCCGAGCTCCTCGACGCCGAGTACGAGCACGAGGATCGTCGCGAGCGGGATGATGATCCGCGCGGCCCCGGTCGCGACATCTACCGCAAAACTGCCCTCGAAAATCGTCACCGCGGGGGAATTGATTTCGACTACCGCCACAGCAGCAGCAAGCAGCAAAGCAACGATCGCAACGGATCGCGTCACGACCTGCCGATCTCGGGACAGGAATGACCCCGCAAATAGCACGATCACTGCACCTGCGAGAACAGAGATCTCCGGCAGGAGCGCGAGGGTATCCCGTTGCATGTTCACTGGACGCTACCTGCTGACGAGGTCGACGATTGCGGATGACGCGGGCGCGATGATATCCAGCAGGAAACGCGGCGCGATCCCGATGATCACGGCGAACAGAAGGAGCGGCGCGATCGCGAGGATCTCCCTCCGGTCGAGGTCACGGAATCCAATGGACAGCCCCCGTGTCTCGCCCGTGAGCATCCGCTGCAACGCCCGCAGGAACAACGCGGCCGTGATGAGGATGCCCGGGAGTGCGAGCGCGGCCAGCGGAACGGTTCCGATGCTGCCTGCGAAGATCTGAAATTCGGCGATGAAGCCGCTGAAGCCCGGGATCCCGAGGGAGGCAAAGGCCGCTATCCCGAAAAGGGCGGCGTAGCGGGGTGCTGGGGCCGCGAGTCCACCGTAGGAGCCAATGTCATAGTTGCCCTTGCGGTCGTGGAGCACCCCCGCGATGAGGAACAGCGCACCGGTGATGAGACCGTGGCTGACCATTTGAACGACCGCACCTGTCACAGCGACCTCTCTCGCCTGGGCCGCGCTGTCGCTCACGACACCGGCCGCACCAACGGCCAGAATCACGTAGCCCATGTGGTTGACGGAGGTGTAGGCGATCATCCGCTTGAAGTCGGTTTGGGCGAGCGCAACGAGTGCTCCGTAGAGGACCGAGACGATGCCGATCACGACGACGAACCACGCCCAGTCTCGCCACGCATCCGGCAGCATGGGCATAGCGATCCGCACGAAACCGTAGGTGCCCATCTTGAGCAGGACGCTTGCGAGCACGACCGAGCCGATCGCCGGAGCATCCGTGTGGGCGGGCGGAAGCCAGGTGTGGAACGGGAACGTCGGCGTCTTGATCGCGAGGCCGACGAACACCGCCGCAAGCACAAGACCGCCAGCCACCGGCTGGTCGCCGAACGGCGGGTTGCTCGCGAGTTCGGCCATGTCGAATGTCTTCGCCGCCGAACCCAGGTAGAGCCCAATGAACCCGACGAGCAATGCGAGCGATCCGAGGAACGTGTAGAGGAAGAACTTCAGCGCCGACCGAGCGGCATTGCCGTGCCCCCAGCCGGCGATCACGAAGTACATGCCGACGATCGAGAGGTCGAAGAAGACGAAGAAGAGGATGAGGTCCTGCGCCGCGAAGACGCCGAGGCTCGACGTCTGGAGGAAGAGGAAGAGGGCGGCCTGAGAGCGGGGTCTGTCGGTGTTGCGGAGCGCGAAGACGGCGCAGACGACGAAGATGAGCGATGTGAGCGCGACGAGCGGCAGCGATAGTCCGTCGACGCCGAGGTGATAGGTGCTGCCGGCGTTCGGTATCCACGGCACCTGCTCCTCGAAGGCCAGGTTCCCCGCGCCCGGGTCGCCGTAGACCAGCCACAGGCCAACCACCAGGGCGAGGTCGACGAGCGTGACGACAAGCCAGATCCAGCGGGCTGCGGCATCCGTGATGCGGGGCACGGCTGCCACCACGATCGCGGCGAGCACAGGGAGGAAGACGACAACGCTGAGCATGGGTTACCTCACGAGCAGGATCAGGGCGAAGACGACCGCCAGGGCGATGGTGGTCTGGGCGTAGTACTGATGAACCTTGCCCGTCTGCGGGCGCCTGGCTAGCGTGCCGAGTCCTCGTAGCTGGCGGGCGAGACCCTCGACGGCGCCATCGACGCCACGTTCGTCAGCGCGCGCCGCACGCGAGGCCGCGACAATGCCAGCCCGTGCGGTCCGATGCAGATCGCGGTCGAGGATGTTGTCGTCGAATCTCGCGAGCGCCTCGCTGAGCACGAGCGTCGGCCGAACGATGGCGACGTGTACGGCTTTCTCGAGACCGAGCCAGTTCACCGCCCAGGCTGGCTGCGGCACACCTCGCCGGAGTCCGATCGCGACCAGAGCGAGCATCGCGAGCGCGAGCACCGCCGAGCCGGCGAACTCAATCACGCTCGGTGTCGCGGTGCCGGCCTCGCCCAGCATCGCCTTCAGCGGCTCACTCACCGGCGGCAGCGCCAGAATGCCGAGCAGTGCCGCGCCGGTCGCGAGTACGACGAGCGGGATGCGTTCCCACCGTCCGATGGAGCGTGTGCCGGGTTGCTCGGTATCGTATCCCGCTTCGGTCGCATCATCCGCTCGCCCCCAGACGATGAAGAGCGCCTTGCCGGAGTAGATCGCGGAGAGCGCCGCCGCAGTGAGACCGACCATGTAGAGCGCGGGGCTCTTCTCGAGGGCGACGGCGAGGAGTTCGTCTTTGAGCGCCCAGAGCGACAGCGGAGCGATGCCCGCGAGCGACAGCGCGCCGACGGTGAACAGTACGCCGACGAGCGGCCACCGCCGAGCGGCGCCGCGGAGCGCCGAAAGTTGCTTGGTGCCAAGAGCAGCGAGCCACGCACCTGCGACGAGGAACAGCAGTGCCTTGGTGGAGGCGTGCGCGACGAGGTAGCCCGCGCCGCCGGCGGTTGAACCCACCCCGGCCGCCAGCACAACGAATCCCAGTTGGGCTACGGTCGAGGCCGCGAGCAGCTGCTTGAGGTCGCGTTGGGCAACAGCCACCGCGCCGAGCAGCAGGGCGGTGAGCGCTCCGATCCATGCCACGGTAGTGCCCGCCCAGCCCGACACCTCGAGCAACGGCGCCACGCGGAGGAGGAGGTATCCGCCCATCGCAACCATCGCGGCCGAGTGCAGCAGGGCACTGACAGTGCTCGGCCCTTCCATCGCGCGTGACAGCCACGAGCTGAACGGCAGTTGCGCGGCCTTGCCGAGGGCCGCAGCGATGATGCCTGCGGCGATGACGTCTCGCCAGGGCGATGACACTGCAGGCAGTTCAGCGAGCGTGAGACCCGCGCCGCCCATCAGCGCGGCGCCCGCGGCAAGGTACAGGCCAAGGTCACCGGCCCTCGTCATCGTGAAGGCGACGAATCCCGCCTGTACGCGTCGATCATCCCGCCACTGGAAGCCGATAAGCGCCCAAGACATGGCCCCCATGATCTCCCACGCGAACAGCAGGGCCGGGAGCGTCGTCGCTGTCACAGTGACCGCGACGGCGGCTGCGAAGATCAGCATGAGGCCGTGGAAGCGTTCCGGCGACTCTGTCCCCTCGGCTGCCGCAAAGATCAGCACGAGCAGGGTTACTATCGCGACGACGGGAAGCACCAAGGCGGAGAGACCATCGACGCCGAGCCCTAGCGGCGCGCCAGCAATGAAGGGGATCTCGAGCGCGGGGCGGGTGACGGCGACGACCACGGCGAGCGCGGCCGTCACGGTCGCTGTCGTGAGCGAGACCCGGATCGCGGCTGCCCGCGCACGTGGTCCGGCGAGGCAGAGCAAAACTCCGGATGCCGCAGGCAGCAGCACAACGAGAGCAAGGGCGAGCACGCTCATCCGGAAAGATCCGTCGCCGAGTCGGTCATGTCTGATCCGCGGGAACGATGCAGCAGGGTTGCCACAGCGAAGCCCATCGCCATCTCGACGGTCATCGCGGCGATGACGACGAGCAGTAGCACTTGGCCGTCCGGGGCTGGCGCGAGGAACCACCAGAAGGCGCCGGCCGCAAGGATGACGCCGTTGATCATCAACTCGAGCCCCATCATGACCATCACGACAACCTGTTGGGACAGCGCGCCGTACAGGCCAACGCAGAACAGCGCGGCGGCGACAAGGAGAACGGCTTCGAGTGTCACTGGCCGAGACCTCCTTGCATCGGATCGTCGGGCGTGCCACGTTTGAGGTCGTCGCCCCAGCGGTCGTAGCGCCCGCGTGGATTTGCGATCACGAGCCCAGCGATGATCGTGGCGAACAGCACGGGGCTGATGGTGAGCATCACCAGCATCTTCGGGCCCATGATCGCCTCGCCGAGCGAGGCGGTGAGGTCGGCGGCGGGGGCACCGATACGTGCGGGCCAGGGGATAAGCAGGACTCCTGCGGCTAGCAGCACGAAAGTTCCTGCCGCCAAAACCGCCGACCAGCGTTTGTTATGCGTCATATCCATCGGCATGAGGGCCGGATTCATCCCCATGTACATCACCATGTAGACGGCCATGATCGCCATCTCCATGACCATCATGAGAATCGTGATGATGCCGATGTACTCAAGGTCGACCATCACGAGCATGATCCCGACGGCGACGAACGAGACCGCAAGCGCGTAGGTAGCCCGCGCCATCGAGTCGACCATGAAGACGGCGACACCGGATGCGACGGACACTAACGCGAGCACCCAGAACAGGATGTCAATCAGCATCGTCAACTCCCCTTTGCCATCATCGCGACGATGAGCACCTGCAGGAGAGTTACCGGCAATACAACGATCCAGGCGACCTCGGCAAACCGGTCAGGGCGGATCGTCGGCAAGCGGTGACGGATCGCGATGAGGGCAGCGAGCACAAGCGCAGTCTTGACGATCGTCCAGAGCCAGGCGGGCAGCAGCGGACCCGCTCCGCCGCCGAGGAAGAGCGGAACGGCGAACGCGGCGCCAGCGGTGAGCACCGCGTAGCGCCCGGTGAGGATGAGCAGCCGATCGATGCCGGAAACGTCGGTGAGAAGACCGCCAGCGATGTCTCGCCCCACTGCGGCGGAGAACGGCCCCCAACTCGAGAACCCGATGACGCTGCCGCAAAAGACGATAAAGGCGATGGGCATCCAGATCACGAACCACAGGTCCTGTTGGGCCGCGACGACGTCGCCAACTCTCAGACTGCGCGCGGCAACTGCTGGCGCGGTGAGCGCGAACATGAGCGGCAGCTCATAGGCCACCGCGAGCGAGAGGAAACGGTAGCCACCCACGAGCGCGTGTGCACTGTTGGCCCCCCAGCCGATAAGCCAGAACAGCGCCCAGATCATCACGTCCATCGTGTTGAACCACACGACGCCGGCGTCCAGGTCCGCAAGGGTCCATGAACCGAGCGGGATGACCAGGATCTTCAGAAGCGCGACGACCACGAGGCCGCCCGTGCCGACCCGCCAGAGCAGCACATCCGCAGCCACGGTCACCTGTCGTCGCTGTCGCAACAGCCGAGCCACCTGGGCGAGCGGCGCACTCGCTCCAGAGAGAAACGGTCGACCAGCGGATCGGGCCGTGAGAGCACTGTTCAGCCCGGCTCCCGCAAGCGCGAACAGCAGCAGGCCGGGTGGAGCCAGAACTGCCCAGGCGGGGCTGACCTGCACGATAACGTCAGCCATGAACGACTCCGCCGTCAGCCTCGCCGCCATGGCTAGCACGGCCGTGGGGCTCGTCGCCGTGACCGGCATGGCGCGGAGAAACCTCGTATGAAGCGACGACCGCGGTGTCGAGCCCGAGACCGGCGACGAGCAGCCGAGCCGTGGCGAGATCCGTCCCGCGGAGGAGTTCCGGCAGGGCGGCGAGACGATTCTGCGACTCCTGTGCTGCCTGAGCGTCCGTCAGCGGCTGCACCCGGAATTGCCCCGTGTCTGCAAGGTCGGTCGCCTCTCGCAGCCATTCGATCAAACGAAGGCGGATGTCACCGCTGGGCTCATTGCCAGACATAGCGAGCGCATCAGTGCCCCCGCTCGCCACGTCCACAGTCAACCCTTTGAGGGACCAGCGCAGCGCCACCGAACGCTCCACGCGTCGACGCAGCCGATCGAGTGCCCCTGCCTGATCGGCGATGACGACGCCGCCAGCGGCGGCGTCGCGGAGCTGGCAAGCACTCCGCGCAGCAGAGCCCCACCCTGCAAGCGCCAGCAGCTGCACTGCCTGGTCGCAGAGCCGGATGAGCCTGCGCCGAGGAGCATCCGCCATGGGCGTCTTGAGTTCCGTGGGTGCCGATGCTGCGGCGAGAATCCGGACATCTGCGCTGACGATCACATCGCCCTGTAGCACGCACTCGACAACGAGCCCGGCGGGCCAATGCGATAACACCGGGCCAAGAGGAACGGTGAGCACATCCATCTCAAGTCCGTCCCGGTCGTCACCGCCACCCGCAAGAGGGATGCCGTGAACCAGCATCTCCATTCCCTCGTGGCCCATTCCCTCGTGGCCCATTCCCTCGTGGTCCATCCCCCCGTGGCCCATTCCCTCGTGGTCCATTCCCTCGTGGTCCATTCCCTCGTGGTCCATCCCCGCTTCGTCAGCACCGGAGTCCTCAAGATCGGCATCGGCGGGGGCCGCCTCATGGGCACCGTGCTCGTCGTGGCCGACGGCATCCGGTGGAGAGTCTTCGGGTACTGAGGATCGAGACCTGGATGCGGCATCGTGGCGCTGGCGGGCATCATCGACGAGGTCCGCCACCGCAGCGTCAAGCAAAGCGGGTATCCGGGCCGACGCGGTGAGGTTCACCCGAGTCCGTGGCCCGGGAAGCTGATCCCAAACTCGGTCACAGACTGCCCCGAGTTCCTCTCCAGGAATCCCGCATATTGCGAGCAGGTCGGCATCCGCCGGAGAGAGAGCACTAGTCCAGCCGCGCCGGTCGAGTTCGGCCTCAAGCAGCATCCGTGTTTCGCCCCAACCGGGTACCTCGACAATGAGAACGTGCGTAGCAGTGGCAGCGAGTCGCGCGACCTGCGCGGTCACACCCATCGCAGAGAACCTTCCCGCCATGCCCAGACGACACCCACCATGAGCAGCCCGAGGAAGACGAACATCTCGATGATCGCTGAGGGGCCCTCGTTGGCCACGACCACCGCCCATGGATACATGAAGAGCATCTCGACATCGAAGGCCAGAAACAACAGGGTGAGTGGGTACCAGCGGACGTGATATCGAGAGAGAGCGTGTTCCCGGGGCTCCCACCCAGACAGGAACGGCATGACCTGGATCGGGTCTCGCGCCACGGCCGTGAATCGTGCCACGAGGTAGAGAATGCCGATACCGGCCATCGCCAACCCGAGGATCACTGCGATACTGATGTAGGCTGAGATCTTCGCTCGCCTCCCTGGGTTCTTGACGGAAGCGCAACACCTTGTGTGGTGGTTATTCAGATGCCTCGTAGAGGGGTAGCGCTTCCTTGACCACACATTACCGACACGGAATCAACTGTCAATCCCCGGACCCGAGACTCACGTCATGTGCTCGCGAAATGGGGTGCGTGCCTCATTTGGGTCTTGCTCGCGAAACTGTGGCCACGTGTCGAGCACTGCGGTGTGCTGTGGGGATGGGTTCATTATCGATGGCGACCAAGCGTGAGATCACCAGGAAGTACGCCCGCGAGTACGCTCCGGCGTGCAGGAAGACGCGGGGGCGGATGTTGGACGAGTTGGTGGCGACGACGGGGTGGTCGCGTGCGAACGCTCGTCGTCAGTTTCGTGCGGCTGGTGAGCACAGGGGGCCACGGCGGGCGGTGAAGCGGGCACACCGGCCGCGCACCTGTGGGTATGACACGCTCAAGTCACTGATCAGCGTATGGATGCTCGCCGGGCAACCCTCGGGGAAGTATCTTGCCGCGACGATGAGTATCTGGTTGCCCACACTGATCGAGCATGGCGAGCTTGACGTGACACGGCTGAATGATCACACCCGCGCGCACTTGCTGGCCGTGTCGATCCCGCCATCATCTCCGCCGCAGGCGCGGCCCTGGGAGTCCTGCGCAAGATCAAGTCGGACGCCAAGGTGTCTCAGCGCACCGCCATCGTCTCCGTAGACTTGCTGGTGCCCGAAGGACAGATGGAGCACGTGAACGCCGCCAAAGCGGACGTGATGGCCGCGGGCCGGGTGAAGTCGATGCAGGTTGTCGACGCCGTGACGGCAATCGATCCGAGCGTGGATGGCTTCGGTCCAGAGGACGGGTCGTCCACCGCGCTCCTGGACGCCACCGTGGTGCGTACCGAGAATGTGGAACTCGAAAGAGTCGTAACTGACGAGCGTCGCGCTAGGCGGTCTTGGCGACGGGTTGCGCTGCGGGGCGACCGCCATCTGAGGCCTCATCAGTAGCCTCGTCTTCCCCACGATCACGCTTAACCATATGTGCCTTCGACAGGATCGACGGGGCAACCCGCTCCATCACGGTAGCGCGGCTGATGCGCACCTGGCCCACATCCGCCTGGCCGGGAACTTCGAACATCGTGTCCTGAAGCACCTCTTCGAGGATGGCGCGCAAGCCGCGCGCACCGGCGCCACGCGAGAGCGCCTGCTCAGCGATCGCGCGGACGGCGTCTTCGTCGAACTCGAGTTCGATGCCGTCGATCTCAAACATCCGCTGATACTGCTTGACCAGCGCGTTGCGCGGCTCCGTCAGGATCGACACCATCGATTCCACGTCGAGTGGCGACACTGTCGCGATCACCGGCATGCGGCCCACAAACTCGGGGATCAGACCAAACTTATGCAGGTCGGCGGGCGTCGCCTGCGCGAACAGGTCGGTATTGTCGGCTTCCTTGAGTTGCGAGCCAAACCCGATGCCCTTGCGCCCCACGCGCGCCGAGATGATCTCCTCTAGCCCGGCGAAGGCTCCTCCGAGGATGAACAGCACGTTGGTGGTGTCAATCTGAATGAACTCTTGGTGAGGGTGTTTGCGCCCGCCCTGTGGCGGCACCGAGGCGGTGGAGCCCTCAAGGATTTTCAGCAACGCCTGCTGGACTCCCTCACCGGACACGTCGCGCGTGATCGACGGATTCTCCGACTTGCGCGACACCTTGTCGATCTCGTCGATGTAGATGATTCCGCGCTGCGCCCTTTCGACGTCATAGTCGGCGGCCTGGAGAAGCTTCAACAGAATGTTTTCGACGTCCTCGCCCACGTAGCCGGCCTCGGTGAGCGCGGTGGCATCGGCGATAGCGAAGGGTACGTTGAGCATCTTGGCGAGCGTCTGCGCCAGGTACGTCTTGCCCGTGCCCGTGGGGCCGATGAAGAGCACGTTCGACTTGGCGATCTCGACGCCGTCGTCGCCCTTCGAGTCGCGCGCACGCACCCGCTTGTAGTGGTTGTAGACCGCCACCGACAGCGCGCGCTTCGCGGGTTCCTGACCCACGACGTATTGGCCCAGGAAGTCGAAGATCTCGCGGGGCTTCGGCAGCTCAGTGAGTTCGGCCTCGGCCGCTTCCGCGAACTCCTCGTCCAGGATTTCGTTGCACAGTCCCACGCACTCGTCGCAAATGTACACGGCGCCGCCCGCGATGAGCTTGCGCACCTGCTTCTGCGTCTTACCGCAGAAGGTGCACTTGAGCAGGTCACCACTGTCCGTGGGCCGGGTCATGCGGCGCTCCTTCCCTGGGGGCTTCGATCCAGGCTAGCCGCGCGACGTTCGCGGCGCGCGCCGACGCGCCGCTAAGACTTGGTTGGCGTTGCTGGAGGCGAATCCGCCGCTCCCTTACGGGACAGCAGCACCTGGTCAACCAAACCGTAGTCCTTCGCCTGCTGAGCGCTCAGGAACGTGTCGCGTTCGATGTCGTCACGCACCTTCTCGGCCGTCTGACCCGTGTGATGAGCGAGAGTGGCCTCAAGCCAGTCGCGCATCCGCAGGATTTCCTCGGCGTAGATCTCGATGTCGGAGGCCTGCGCACGCGATCCGCCCTCAAGTCGAGGCTGGTGGATCATGACGCGAGCGTTCGGCAGCGCGAGTCGCTTCCCGGGTGAGCCCGCCGCGAGCAGCACCGCGGCCGCGGAGGCGGCCTGGCCAAGGCAGACCGTCTGAATCTGCGGCTTGATGTACTGCATCGTGTCGTAGATGGCGGTCAGCGCCGTTTGCGATCCGCCGGGCGAGTTGATGTAGATGGTGATGTCGCGCTCGGGGTCCTGCGACTCCAGCACGAGCAGCTGCGCCATGATGTCGTCGGCCGACGTGTCGTCGATCTGGACGCCAAGGAACACGATGCGGTCCTCGAACAGCTTGGAGTACGGGTCGCGCACCTTGGTGCCGTACGACGTGCGCTCCTCGAATTGCGGCAGGATGTACCGCGCGCCGGGAGCATCGGGCGCGCTCCCGCCGAATCGGTTGAAGCTGCCGGCGGTCCGTGCGGCCGCCTGCAGGGCCATGTAGTTGTCGCTCACGCCTTGCCTCCCTGGGTCTTGTCGCCAGCTTCTTCGGCGTGCTTGATGACCTTGTCCACAAAGCCGTACTCCAGCGCCTCTTCGGCGGTGAACCACCGGTCCCGGTCGGCGTCCTTGGTAATCTGCTCGAGCGTCTTGCCCGTCTGGGCGGCCGTGAGCTCGCTCAGCACCCGCTTCATGTGCATGATCAACTCGGCGTTGATTCGAATGTCGGTAGCGGTGCCCGCGATGCCACCGGATGGCTGGTGCATCATCACGCGGGCGTGCGGTGTAGCAAAGCGCTTGCCGGGCGCGCCCGACGACAGAAGGAACTGACCCATCGATGCGGCCATGCCCATCGCGAATGTCGCAACGTCGGGCTTGATGTACTGCATCGTGTCGTAGATCGCCATTCCCGCGGTAATGGAGCCGCCGGGACTGTTGATGTACAGGTAGATGTCTTTGTCTGGGTCCTCGGCCGCGAGCAACATCATCTGCGCGCAGATGACGTTTGAATTGTCGTCACGGACCTCGTCGCCCAGCCAGATGATGCGCTCTCGAAGCAGCCGGTTGAAGATGGAGTCATTGAGCCCCATGCCGCCGCCTTCGGTGCGCGCGATGATGTCATTCACGTGGTGCCTCCTCATGGACGATGCCACGACACTAACGCGAGCGACGACCCCCGAGACGCCGTTTCGCCCCTCGTTTCGCTACGGGGTGAACACGCGAAGGAGCACGTTCGTCGAGAGCAAAAGTGCCGACGCTAGCGGCCCACGTCCGGGCCGATGTGAGTCGTGGACTACTCGGCGGCTTCGCCAGTCGCGGGAGTCGACTCCACCTCGTCCTCGAGGCCACCGACGATGGCCTTGAGGTCGACGGGGTTACCGACGGTGTCCCGGACGGTCGCGCGGCGTAGGGCATAGGCGGTCGCCTTGGAGCGGGCCACGTCGGCAACGATCGCAGGGATCTGACCGGACTGCTGCACCTGCTGGATGAACGTGCTCGGGTCCGTGCCGTACTGCCGCGAGGCGTTCACCAAGTAGTCGACCAGTTCGTTCTCCTGCACCTCGATCGCGAGATCCTCGGCGAGCTGGTCCAGCAGCATCTGCGTGCGCAGGGCCTGCTTGGCGCGCTCGGCCACCTCCACGCGGTGCTCCTCGTCCTCGAGGCGGTCTTCGTTCTCCAGGTGGCTGTGCACCTCGGCTTCGATGATCTTGCCGGGCAGGTCGAACTCGCCCACCTTCTCGGTGAGGACCTGGAGCAGCTGCTCGCGTGCTTCCATGGCCTGGTTGTTGGTCTTGATGCGCGCAGCCTGCTCGCTCAGGTCCGCCTTCAGCTCCTCGACCGTGTCGAACTCGGAGGCCAGCTGTGCAAAGTCGTCGTTCACTTCGGGAAGCTCGCGGCTCTTCACTGCAGTGACGGTCACCGCGATCGACGCGGGCTCGCCCGCGAAGTCACCTGCGGCCAACGGGCCGACAAACGTGGTCGACTCGCCAGCCGACAGGCCGGTGACGGCGTCGTCGAGACCCTCGATCATCGTGCCGGAGCCCACTTGGTAGGACGTGCCCTGAACGGCGTCCACGGAGTCGCCGCCAATCTCGGCGTTGAGGTCGAGCGTCACGAAGTCGCCGGATTCCGCCGGGCGGTCGACCGCGACGAGAGTGCCGAAGCGCTCCTGCAGCGCGGTCATGCGCTCCTGGATGTCCTCGTCGCTGACCTCGATGGGCGCGACCTCGATGACCAGGTCAGCCGGTGCGGGCAGCGTGATCTCGGGGCGCACCTCGACGGTCGCGACGAATTCGAGTCCCTCGTCGCCTTCGACGATGCCGGGAAGTTTGGTGACCTCGATCTCGGGCTGTCCGTAAGGGCGCACCGACTGCTCCTCGATGGCCGCGGCGTACCAGCCGGGCACGCCATCGTTCACCGCGTGCTCAATGACGGCACCCTTGCCGACGCGCTGCTCAAGGATCTTGGCGGGCACCTTGCCCTTGCGGAATCCGGGGATCGTCACCTCGCGACCGATGTGCTCATAGGCGTGCTTCATGGCCGGAGCGACATCCTCCTCCGTCAACGTGACCGTGATCTTCACGGTGGTGGAGTCGATCTTCTCGAGGGCGCTGGTCACTGACTTCTCCTGGGTGTCGATGGGGGCCCGGGTGTGTGCGGGTCATTCCTGCGTTCGGGCAACCCCACGATCGTACTCGTTGCGGCGCGTCGACCCCAATCGTGCGGTGGCTATGCCTGTCGGTTCGCCGTCAGTCTTCGTCGGGGATGCCGATCGGGACGTCACCCACACGGTCCGCACGCAGCAACGGAAGCGTGGGATTCTCGGCGGCCGCGGCGATCAGTTCCGTTCGCGCGTCGTCGTGGTCCTCGATGTCCCCTGCCTGGAGGTGAAGCACGGTGGCTATGGGTTCCGATGCGATCTCCTCATCGTTGTCGCCCAGCAGGTCTGGGTGCGCGTGCAACACCGCCAGAATCATGCCGCCCACACGCACCTTGTGCTCCCCCACGCCCGGCGTGAAGTAGGGAAGCGGCAGCAAGCGCGCACCCTCGCGGGCATAGAAGCGCAGTCGCGCCTCCGGGTCGCCGTGCTGAGGGTGGGCGTCGTGGTGATCCGGGTGCTCGACTTCAGCCAGAACGATGCAGGGGGCGTACTCCTGCGACCACGCGGCGACGCTCGAGTTCAGCAGCGCGCCGCCGAGCCCGCCGCCACGGGCGCCGGGCCGCAACGCAAGGTAGTCAAGCAAGAGAACCCGGGCCTCCTCGTACCAGGTGGCGATGGCGCACCCGGCCAAGTCACCGGCGTCATCCCTCACCACCCGCACTGAGGTGTTGCCGTGTTCGACCTCACCCTGGAGTCGCTCCAAAGTCATCAGTTCGTCGGCGGGAAAAGACGGTGTCAGGATCTGCGCGTGGACGGCGGCTATCTCATCGGTATGAGCTGGCTCGACCATGGGCAAGGACGCAGATATTGAGGAGGTCATGCCTCCAGGATACGTGGTCGCCCATCCGGCGCCCGGGGCAGGCGGTGGTCTACGGCCGCGCCATGCGTGCTTCGAGACGCTCTTTGGAGGCAGCGCGCCACACCTTGACGCCGGCGTCGGCGTTGACCGCGCCGATGCCAATCCCGACCACAATGTCGGGCCATCCGGACGCCCATAGGAGTGTCACCGCTGCGGTGATCAGGATCGCGACGTTCGCCAGCGCATCGTTCCTAGCCGACAGCCACGCCGCCTTGGCAAGAGACCCCCCGGCATGGCGGTGTCGTACCAAGATCGCGGCGCACGCAAGGTTCACGATGAGGGCGCCGAACGCAGTGACCGACAGGGGCACGACGCTGGGAGTCGACGGATTGACGACCTTGACGGTGGCAATCCAGATGGTGGCGACCGCCGGAACCAAGATGATGACCGCGAGTGCGTGCCCCACCCGTGCTCGCCGCTGCACCGACCACACCGCCGCGAAGAAGATCAGCAGATTGAGAGCACCGTCTTCGAAGAAGTCGACGCTATCCGCCACGAGCGACACCGAGCCGATGACGCGGGCCACCGCGAACTCGACCACAAAGTAGGCGAGGTTGAGTAGCGCGACCACCATGACTGCGCGGCGCCAGGGGGGTGAGACGGGGTTGGTGCTTCCCTCATTGAGATTCGACCCCGGCATGGCGCTCCACTGTTTGCATCGGGGTGATCGCTCGGGGCCGCGGTCGCGGCGCCTCGCTCAACCCCTCCTCGTTCGCTCGCGACCGAGGAGGGGCATCCGCCCGTCTTCGTCGCTCACTCTCTTCGTCGGGGTGACAGGATTTGAACCTGCGACCCTCTGCTCCCAAAGCAGATGCGCTACCAAGCTGCGCTACACCCCGTTTCGCCCCGCGGGCGCTACCTACATGCCCCGGGCTCGGCTACTCTAGTACGCGCCGAGCAGGTTCATGCCTCTCGTGCGGGCGTAGCTCAATGGTAGAGCCTCAGTCTTCCAAACTGATGGTGCGGGTTCGATTCCCGTCACCCGCTCCAGGCCGTTCCCTTCCCCCATCACGTCACATCGCGGCGCGAGACTGTCTGCGCTCCAGCACTCCGTCCAGCGCCGCCAGGAACCGCCGCACTGCCTCGACGTCAATCGTGAGCGGAGGCTTGATCTTCAGCACGTTCTTGTGATCTCCCGTGGGCTGCACAATGACGCCCTCCTCAAGAAGGTCCACGCAGATCGCGGCTGCCGCCTCGGGGTCCGGTTGATCCGGTCCCCCGTTGACCACCTCGACGCCCAGGTAGAGGCCCATCCCGTGCACCGCGCCCACCGCCGGGTATCGCGCCGCCAAGGCGCGAAGCCCGTGAGCAAGGACGGCGCCGACCACGCGGGCGTTCTCCTGCAGGTCGTCGTCGTCGAGCACCCGCAGCACGGTCGAGCCGACCACGCAGCTCACAGGGCTGCCACCTGCCGACGAGAAGAACGATCCCTCGGCCGCAAATGCCTCGGCGATCTGACGCGTCGTGATGACGGCCCCGAGCGGATACCCGTTGCCCATGGCCTTGGCCACCGCGATCACGTCCGGGACCACTCCCTGCTGCTCGAAACCCCAGAAGTGCTCCCCCAGCCTCCCGTAGCTCACCTGGACCTCATCGGAGACACACACGCCACCCCGCTCGCGCACCGCCGTCCACAGCCCGCGCAGGTAGCCGTCGGGAAGCAAAATTCCGCCGCCGTTGCCGAAGATCGGCTCGCTCACCATCGCCGCAAGAGAAACACCGTCCGCATCCAGGGCGTCCAGCCGGGCAAGAGCGTCGGTCAGGTACAGGTGGGCGTCGGCGCCACGATGCCGGCCTCGATACGTATTCGGGGCGTCGAGAAGGTGGACCCATTCGGGCCTGGTCGCCAGCGCGCCGGGGTTGTCGCCGATCGACGTGGAGATCGCATCGGCGCCCACGGTCCAGCCGTGATACGCCTCGGTGAGCGCGAGGATGTCGCTTCTGCCAGTGGCCGCGCGCGCAATTCTGATTGCCAAGTCCACCGCCTCGCTGCCGCTGTTGACCAGCAGGACCGCGTCGAGGCCGTCCGGCGCGCGGGCCGCGAGCGCCTCCGAAAACTCGACGACCGCCTCATAGTGAAAGCGCGAGTTCGTGTTGAGAAGCCCCATCTGCTGGGCGACGGCGTGGGTGAGGCGTGGCTCCGCGTGACCCAGAATCGCGACGTTGTTGATCATGTCGAGGTACGCGCGCCCCGCGGTGTCGACGAGGTGGTGACGCCACCCGCGCTCGATCTGCGGTGGTGCGTCGTAATAGCGCTCCTGAACCGCCGCGAAGACCGCAGCACGGCGAGCGATCAGATCCCCCGGGGCTTGTTCGGGGTCGTGGCGGGCCTCCCGTCCCACGAGTGCCGACGGGTCCGGGCAGGCGGCTCGCCACAGCGACTCCGCGCGCGGTGCGACAAGCCCAGGCGGCTCGAGTTCCGCGGCGAGACACCAGCCGATGCCTACAACGGCTTGGGGCGCGGCGGCGGCGTGCCCGTCTGAATCCGACGGACGCCCTGCGGTGACACGCGCGATCACGTCTCGGGCTCGCACCCGCTCCCCTGCCGCACGAAGCGGTTCGATTCCGCGAGCCCACGCGGTCGCCCCGCCGTCGAGCACGACGCCGATGCTCGCCCTGACGTCCCCGCTCGCTGACCGGGCCCCGCCGCCGGAGACGACGATCCCGTCGGCGGGCGCGCGGACAAGGGCGCCCTCGCGCACCACCGCATCGATGCCGATGGCGAACGATCGCGGCAGAGTCTCGACGATGGCACGCGACGTGAGCCGATGCTCCGCGTAGCGGGTCACGGTCGTGCCCGCGGAGTTCCCCCACCGCAGAAGGGTGACCTCGAGGTGGCCCTCCTGCATCCAGCCGTCCGCTTGGTGCTGCACCGAGGTCACCGAGAAGTCAGCTTCGTCGGCGCCGTCGAGCCCCGCGACCATGGGGCTCACCGCCACGGGAGGTGTGGCGAGGCGTCCGAGCGCCGCGCGCGCCAGAATCTCCGCCTCGTCGAAACTCAGCGACAGCGCCCGGGCGAGCATGCGGCGTTCCAGGGGTGCGCGAGCCACGGCGTACTCGTTCGTGGGGTCCTCTGCGAGCATCCGCGCCGCGCTCGCCACCAGCACGACAGCTCGCGACACGACCAGGGGCCACAGCGCGACGATGTCGGCGTCGTCAAGCCTGCATTCCTGATCGAAGGCGGCCGCCGCGTGGAGGGCCTCCGCTATGGGGTCTCCGTCATGCTGGAGCAGCGAACATGCGAGCACGGCGATCTCGGCGGCGAGCCACCCTCGCCCTACGTCGCCAAAGTCGATGACGCCGCGCGCGTCACCCGCCGGGTCGAACACCACGTTGTCTGCGGTGAGGTCACCGTGGATCGGCTGCACCCTCAACTCGCCGACCACCGGACCCATGCGCGCCTCGGCCGCGGCGAGCGTCGCCGCGAGAGCGTCGGCGGTGGTGTCACCGTCCTCCCCGACACACTGCGCGGCGTCGTCCAGGACGCGCCTGGCACTGCGAAGGTCCCACGGGCCACCTTCGGGCAGGCCCTCATGCTCAAAGGCTCGCAGCGCCAACGCGACCCGGCCTGCGGCGCTCCCGAGGCGCCGCGAGTGGCCCGCGGGGGACCGCACGGCCGGGGAGGGCATCTCACCCTCGACAAACGTCAGCACGCGCGCAAGTCGCGCCGCATCAGTCCAGGGTTCCACATCGTGCCCCGCGGTCGACTCACACGGAAGCGGCACCTCAAGACGAACGTCTGGGCTCGCGGCGAGCCACCGCAAGGCCGCGTTCTGGGCCTCGAGAGACCCGCGCGAAACCCCGGGGTGGGACACCTTCAGCAGAACACGACGACCATCCGCGAGCGCCGCCAGCACGTTGATGTCCTCGTTGCTTCCGATCACCGACGCCTCGACAACACCCAGCCCATACCGGTCACGCAGATACGACGCCGCTTCGGCGACGGAGATGGACAGTTCAGATGTCATCGTGCGCGAATCGTCCCACGCCACGCGCGCACCCGCCAGGTGCCGATGCCCGTCATCGGCGTGTCGTCCTAGCCGAGCGCGCCCAGAACGGCGCCGGCCAGGGCCAGACCGATGGTGTCGTGGGCCGTGTCGATCAGCGTCACGCCAGGGTGTCGTCCCGCGAAGCCATTGTGAATCGCGTGTGCTCCTCCACGCAGTACCAGGCCCAGGAGCGCGCCACACGCGAGGCCCCCAAGCCATCCCTCGATGCCGAGAGCGGGAATGAGGACTGCGACAAGGACCACTCCCAGCAGGTTGCCGGCCGCCGTTCCGCCGAACGCGATGCCCATGTTCGCGTCTTGCATGTCCTGTTCTGAGATCTTGTCGAGGCGCCTCCACAGCGGAAAGAAGCCGCGCGGCGAGTACCAGAACCATCCGAAGATGAAGGTGACGACAAATGCGACGGCCACGGCCCACCAGGTGACCGCTCCAAAGTCGATCCAGTCCACACGAACCTCCTGCTGCGGTGCGCGATGCGCACGCCGGGAACAAGGCGACCGATACCTCGGACGCGTGTTCAGTGTGACAGCAGCGTGTTCGGGCACCAGACCCACCGCGTATCAACTCACGTCGGCTGCTGCTTGCCCGATGCCCCAGACGGCGCTAGCCTGTCACCGACCCTTGGAGGACCTGATGCGCAGTGAGAGCACCGTCGCCGTTGCGACCGCTCCCGCCGTCATGCCCATGGGCGTCATGCGCTGCTGTGCATGCTGCTGTCTCTAGAGCGCTGACATGGCCCCACGCCCGCGCGGGGGCACCGGACAGCGCTCGCCCCGGTATCGAATCTTGTTTCGCGCGTGTTTGCACGCATAGACCCCTCCCACCACCCCACGTAAAGGAACTACTCATGGCCCGCATTTACGATGACGTGACCAAGCTCATCGGCAATACCCCCCTCGTCCGCATTAACGCCCTCAACGAGGGTTCGAGCGCCACCGTGCTCGCCAAGCTCGAGTTCTACAACCCCGCCAACTCGGTCAAGGACCGCCTGGGTGTCGCGATCGTCGACGCCGCCGAGGCGTCCGGCGAATTGAAGCCGGGCGGCACCATCGTCGAGGCCACGTCTGGCAACACCGGCATCGCGCTCGCCATGGTGGGCGCTGCCCGCGGCTACAACGTGGTGCTGGCGATGCCAGAGACGATGTCGAAGGAGCGTCGGGCCTTGCTGCGTGCCTTTGGCGCCGAACTGATCCTGACGCCCGGCCCCGGAGGCATGCAGGGTGCCGTTGACGCCGCCACCGAGATTGCGGCTCAGCGCCCCGGATCGGTCCTGGCTCGCCAGTTCGCGAACGCGGCCAACCCCGAGATCCACCGCAAGACCACGGCCGTAGAGATCTGGGACGACACCGACGGCGAGGTCGACATTGTGGTCGCGGGCATCGGTACCGGCGGCACCATTACCGGCGTGGGCGAGGTCCTCAAGGCCAAGAAACCCGGCGTGCAGATCATCGGCGTCGAGCCAGCCGAGAGCCCCATCCTCAACGGCGGCAAGCCCGGACCCCACAAGATCCAAGGCATCGGCGCCAACTTTGTGCCCGAGGTGCTCAACACAGAGATCTACGACGAGATCATCGACGTCGACTCGGAGACCTCCGTCGCCACGGCTCGCGCGACCGCCCGCCAGGAGGGGCTGCTCGTCGGCATTTCGTCCGGAGCGGCGATCCACGCTGCCCTCGAGGTGGCGAAGCGGCCCGAGAATGCGGGCAAGACCATCGTGGTGATCGTCCCGTCATTCGGCGAGCGATACCTCAGCACGATTCTCTATGCCGACTTGATGGACTAAAGTTCGCCCCCGCCGCGTTACGCCACTCGGAGGAACCGCATGACTGATCGCATGACCGCTTGGGCCCTGGCCCGCGAAGACATCACGACGGCTAACCGTCGCGACCCCGCGTGCCCCGGACCCCTGGTTGTTGCGCTCAGTTACCAGGGAGTTCACGCCCTGTGGTACCACCGGCTGGCGAACCGCTGGTGGCGCAAGGGACACCAATCCTGGGCTCGCCTGCTCTCCCAATTCGCGCGCCGTCGCACGGGAATCGAGATTCACCCTGGCGCGCAGATCGGGCGTCGGGTGTTCATCGACCACGGCATGGGACTCGTGATCGGTGAGACCGCTGTCGTGGGAAATGACGTGTTGCTGTTCCACGGCGTGACGCTCGGCGGAACCACCATGAGCCACGGCAAGCGTCACCCCACCGTGGGCGACCGCGTGGTCCTGGGTGCCGGCGCGAAGATCCTCGGACCCGTCTACATCGGGTGCGACGCGAGGATTGGCTCAAACGCCGTGGTGGTCAAGGACGTTCCGAATGGCGCGACCGCAGTGGGCATCCCCGCGGTGATTCGCGAGCACCCCAACTACGTGGAGGCTCACACGGCGGCATCGAGCGTCGACGGCGGCGACGCCCATGTCCGCATCGAGGAGAATGAACAGCGCGAGCCTGCCATGTACTACATCTGACGGGCTCCCGTACTGTGGGATGGGGGTTCCCGTCCTCGCAGACCGTGCGCCGCCACCTCGCCCCGTGGAATGGCGGGGCATTGAACGGAGTTGACCGACTGTATGAGCACTGACGAGCAGATGCGCGGCCCAGGCGACGCCTGCCCCCTGCCGAGCGCAGAACAGGCGCCTGACGACGCGGTCCTGGCCAAGATTTTGGCCCAATCGCGTTCCGTGGCGGTGGTCGGGGCGTCCCCCAACCCGCTTCGCACCTCTCACGCCATTGCCACGTGGCTGATGAACAACACGAGCTACCAGCTGTACCTGGTGAACCCGAACGGCGGCGACGCCGACATCGAGGGACACGGCTTCTACCCGACACTGTCAGACCTGCCCGTCGCCCCGGACATCGTGGTGGTGTTCCGTCGCAGCGAAGACGTCCCGCCCCTGGCCGATGCCGCGATCGAGGCCGACGCCAGCGTGCTGTGGTTGCAGCTGGGCATTGTCAACGACACGGCAGCCGCCAGTGCCCGAGCTGCGGGCCTTGGGGTGGTGCAGAACCGCTGCATCAAGGTCGAGTACGCCCGACTCGCCAACCGCATCGAGGCACTGCAGGCGTCCTAGGCGCACCAGGTCAACCGAATGCGGTCACTCAGCATGGCGTCGGCACGCGACCGGTGGCAGGATCAAGCCATGACAATCCCCGCTGGCTATCGCCGCGTAGACCTGCCTTTCGAGCGGCGCGCCGAGATGTTGTCCGTCGACCAGTGGGCATTCGCCATGACGCATCCGGGTGACGTAGCGCGGGAGATCGAACCCACCCTGGACTGGGACCGATGTCGAGGGCTTGAGGTCGGTGACGGTCTGGGGGGCGAGGCGGGCGACGTGGCCGCCGTTCACTCCTCGTTCCCCTATACGCTTCGGACTCCCGGCGGTACGATCGCGGCTTCTGGCCTGACCTGGGTAGCCGTGCACCCCGCACATCGACGGCGCGGCCTGCTGCGGTCGATGATCGACGACCACTTCGCGCGCTCTCGGGCCCGAGGCGAAATCGTCAGCACGCTCGTGGCCGCCGAGACCACGATCTACCAGCGCTTCGGCTACGGACTCGCGTGCCCCGCGTACAAGATCACGATGTCCCGAGACCTGACCTTCCGTGAGGTTGCCGGGTCCGAGGACCTGATCGTCCGGTTCGAGGACGCCGACCTCACGCGACACGCCTCGGTGGTGCGGGCCGTCGCGGCTCGGGATCAGCGCCCCGGCGCCATGGTCGTGATGAGCGACGCCCTCCTGGCAGCTCAGTTCACGGACCCCGAGGCCTTGAGGGACGGCCGGGAGCGCAAACGGATCGCCATCGTCGAAGACGAACACGGCCCCGCCGCATTCGCACTCTTCCAGCGCAGGCTCGCCTGGGACGACACGGGCCCCGCCGGCACCGGGGTGACCGAAGCCTGGGCGGCCGCCACGCCCGCGTCGTCGCGGCGCCTGTGGTCGGTTCTTGCTGACCTCGATCTGATGCGGTCGTTCACCGCGACGGGCCTCCCGCTCGACGATCCCGCGATCTTGTTGGCTCGCGACCTGCGTGGACTGGACGTCAGGCTCAAGGACCACGTGTGGGTGCGGATTCTTGATGTTCCTGCGGCGCTCACGGCACGGACCTACGCGGCCGACCTTGACCTGACGGTCGACGTCGCGGACGCGACGATTGCTGAGAACTCACACCCGTGGCGCATCGAAACGCGCGACGGTCGGGCGACCGTCACTCACGCGGAGCCCGGCTCCGCCGTCGACCTCCGGATGTCAATCCAGGATCTCTCCGCCGCGTACTTGGGCGGCACCACGATCGCCGCCCTTGCGGGAGCCGGACTGGTCGACGAGGTTCGCCAGGGAGCGACTTCGCTTCTCAGCGAAGCGCTCCGCTCCCCCGTGGCGCCTCGGAGCACATTCTCCTTCTAGGCGAGCACGGGTCGGTCGGCTAGGAGCGATCCGCCTCGTAGGCCGCAAGCTGGTCGATGCGTCGTTGGTGTCGCTCATCGCCGCTAAACGGCTCGGCGAGAAACGCCTCCACCAACTGCACCGATTCCTCGAGCGTGTGCTGACGCCAGCCAATCGCGACCACGTTGGCGTTGTTGTGGGCCCGGCCCAGCTTTGCTGTGTCGATGCTCCACGCGAGCGCGGCGCGTACACCCGTCACCTTGTTGGCGGCGATCTGCTCGCCGTTACCGGATCCGCCGATCACGATGCCCAAAGAGCCCGGCTCTGCCACGACGGCCTCCCCGGCGGAGATACAGAACGACGGATAGTCGTCGAGGGGGTCATAGGAAAACGCGCCGTGGTCGACAACCTCGTGCCCCTCTGCCTTGAGGTGCGTCAGCAGATGCTCCTTGAACTCAAAACCTGCGTGGTCCGCCGCAATGTGAATCCGCATCATCTCATCATGCCAGGCTTGCGTGGCGGATGCGCGTCGCACCGCGAAACGCGGCCACCGACTCGCCGACCGGCGCCATGGACCTCATGAGACGCGACAGCGAGTCCTCGCCATGAGCGAAACCTTCGCACCACGCGTAGCGCCGCCGCCTAGGGTGGGCACATGACTCAGCGCGGCATCGACCCCTCGACCCTGTCCGACACGATCCGACCACAGGACGACTTCTTCCGTTACGTCAACGGATCGTGGCTGAAGACCCACAAGATTCCCGACGACCGGGCGGCCGACGGCGCCTTCCATGCTCTTCACGACCAGGCAGAGAAGCACGTGCGCGCCATCATCGAGAAGTCCCCGCGTGAGAAACTCACCGGCGCCCTCTATGCGAGTTTCATGGACACGGACACGGTCGACGCCCTGGGCTCTCAGCCGATCGACGAAGACCTCGCCGCCGTGGACGCCGCGAGCACCTACGACGAACTCGCCAGCACGATCGGCGCCCTGCAGATGTCGGGAGTCGGCGGCGTCATCGGCTACGAAGTCTTCGCGGACAAGTCGGAGCCCGACCGCAACGTCGTGTACCTCTTCCAGTCCGGCATCGGGCTTCCCGACGAGGCGTTCTACCGCGAAGAGGCGCACGCCACCGTACGGGAGAAGTATCTCGCGCACCTGAGGCGCATGTCGGAACTGACGGGAGTCGACTTCGACGCCAAGACGGTGCTCGCGGTGGAGACGCAGATCGCCTCCCACCATTGGGATGTGGTGACGTCGCGTGAGGCGGACCTGACCCACAACCCCACCACCCTGGCCACTCTCGAAGAGACGGCGAGTGGCTTCCCGTGGCGCCGATGGGCCGATTCAATCGGGATGCCGCAGGCCGCTCACGACCTCCTGATCGCCTACGAGCCCAGCTTCTTTGAGGGACTGAGCGTCGCGTTCCCGGCCATCAGCCTGGACCACTGGAAGCAGTGGCTGCGGTGGCGCGTCGTCGCGTCCCGATCCGCCTACCTGAGCCAAGAGATCTCGCGTGCGAACTTCGAGTTCTACGGCACTGTGCTGTCCGGAGCGCCGCAGCAGCGCAAACGCTGGAAGCGCGCCGTTCAGTTTGTCGAGGGCTGCGTCGGCGAGCTTGTGGGCCAGTTGTACGTCGCTCGCCACTTCCCGCCCGAGTACAAGCAGGAGATGGACCAGTTGGTGGCCCATCTGATCGCCGCCTATCGCGAGTCGATCACCTCCCTCGAGTGGATGACACCCGAGACGCGTCAGCGGGCCTTGACCAAACTCGACCAATTCACCCCCAAGATCGGCTACCCGGAGAAGTGGCGCGACTATTCGGCGTTGGTAGCCACCGCCGACGACCTCGTGGGCAATGTGCGGGCGTCGTCGCGATTCGATCACGAGTGGGAATGGTCCAAGGTGGGCCAGCCGGTAGACCGCACCGAGTGGCTCATGACTCCCCAGACCGTCAACGCCTACTACCTGCAGACGGCCAACGAGATCGTCTTCCCCGCGGCTATCCTGCAGCCGCCGTTCTTCAACCCGGACGCCGATGCAGCCGTCAACTTCGGGGGCATCGGCGCCGTCATCGGCCACGAGATCGGCCACGGCTTCGACGATCAAGGTTCCAAGTACGACGGCACCGGCCGGCTCGACAATTGGTGGACGGAGGCGGACCGCGAGGCGTTCACCGAACGCGCCAAGGTGCTGATCGACCAGTACGACGGCTACTCCCCCGCCCAATTGGGTGACGAGCACACCGTCAATGGCGCGCTGACCGTGGGCGAAAACATCGGCGACCTGGCGGGCGTCGAAATCGGGCTGAAGGCCCTCAAGATCGCGGCAGGTCAACCCCTTGAGGAGCTCCCCCTCATCGATGGCCTCACCGCGGTGCAGCGCTATTTCATCGCGTATGCCCTCACGGAGCGCACCAAGCGCCGAGACGAGGCACTCATCACCCAGATCAACACCGACCCGCACTCGCCGGAAGAGTTTCGGATCAACGGCGTGGTGCGCAACATGGACGCCTGGTACACCGCATTTGGCGTGGGAGAGGACGACGCTCTGTGGCTTGAGCCCGAACGCCGGGTTCGCATCTGGTAATTCAACCTGCCGCGTAAGGTAGCGCCCCGAAGTCCGTGGACAGTTTGCGCAGGGCGTGCTCGCGACGCACCAGTTCACGGGGTCGGCCGCGACCCTCGTCGCCTTGCCGGGTGACCCGCCGCACTCGGCCGCCCGATGAGGTGACGACGCGCTCGTCCGCGTACAGCGGCACCATCGTCAGCGCCGCGAGCAGGCGACCCTTGTCGCTTGGGGCACCCCCCGCGTCGGGCGCATCCGTGCTGGCGCTGTCCGCAAGGCGCACGGCGGGCACGGCGGGCACGGGAGTTCCTTGAGCGTCGGGACCTGCCAGCGCGGCGAGATCCGGACGGCACCCGCGGCGGCCCGACTGACTGTGCGCCGCACCGCCAGCGTCGGACGTGATGCACGGCGTGGGGGAATCCACCACCCGCGGCGTGGCGACCACCCACGCTGATGCCACCGAGGCCGAGCCTCCCGGCACCGCCACGCGCACGCTCACCCACCCCTGCACCACCTGGCCTGAATCGACTCGCACGTGGGGACCGTCCGCTTCGGTTTCGAAGACGCCATCCCCGTTGAGGTCCCATGCGTAGGTGAGGTCCCCGGGTCCGTACGAACCCTGAGCGTTGAGCAGGAGTCGCGTCCCCTCCGTCACGTAAGGACCACCCGCCCATGCGTGCGGCGCCGTTCCCACGTCTTTCAGCGCCTCAGTCAGTTGCGCCTGCGTCGCGTCTACCGCTCGAGCGTCCACCGAGACGGCATGCCCCTGTTGACTGCCGCTCCACACCGGCGCCCGGTCGGCCATGCTCAGCGCCGTGTCGCCAACAAAGACCGACTGAGCGGTCGCGTTCCACCTGGCTTGGAGGTGAACTGAGTTCGCCGGAACCCACGGCGATTCCGCTGTGGCGCTGAGGGCAGTGAGCGCGTCGGCAGGATCGGCGGCCCGAACGATCACGCGCCGTTCGAAGTGAATGCCGTCGCCCGCAACACGTTGCTCCACCACCGCCACCTGAGCGCCTGCCCACAGGCCGGGTTCCGCGAGCGCAGATCGCACCGCGGACCTGGACTGGGGGTCCGCGTCGATCACGAGTGCAAGATCGCGCGCAACCCCGTTGTTGTCGTTCGCCCCGAAGTCTCCAAAGCTCGCGGCGTAGGTGGCGATCCGCTGTTGACCCTCCGGCTTGAGGTGATACCACTCGTCGCGGACCGTGGTCTCCAGGAACTCGTACATCCACCGATCCGGGTTTGCCACCCCGGGGCGAGCATCCGGTTCGTGTCCGCGGAACAGCTGCGGCACGTCATCCATCAGCGTCACAAAGCCTTCACCAAAGCGGGCGTTGGCCCGATCCACCGCCTCGCGCTGCGCCTCAAGCCCCTCGTGGTTCAACGCGGCCAGCTCTTCCGCGACCGGGTAGATGCTGACGCCGGACGCCCCCACTGATGTCATGCGGAGATCGTTGCTCACTTCGAGTCCGGGGTACGCCGCGTAGCCCACCTTGGCATGCCCCTGCGTGGTGCGGTTGATGTCCCCGAACACCGTGAGCAGGTCACCTGCGAACTCGTCCTTCACGTAGGCACGGGCCGCGGCAATCGTCTGTTCGCACCCGCTGGCACTTGCCATGATGAGGCACTCGCGGGCGATGTCGGGAAAGTGCACATCGTTGCCGCCCACCGTCATCAGCACCAGGTCAACGTCGCGGTTAAGCGAGGCCAATTGCGCTGGCAGCCACCGGTCGCACGCCACCGACACGTGTGCCACACCATCCGCCTGCGCGACCCGCTGCACCGATGACACGAAGTACTCCTCGCTCGCCGGCGCAGAGGTGCAACGCGGGTTCGTGGCTGCCCAGTCGACATAGAACTGGTCGTCTCGCGGCGCATCGGCCGGTTCGGGTTCGGGGTATGCGATCACCCGGGTGTCATTCATGCGGCGGTCGTTCACGATCGCGTCCGTGGTGGCCGCCGAGCAGGCACGGTTCAGCAGGGTGATCGCATAGCCGTTGCTTTCCATGATGCGGGCGTACTGCTCGCCCCAAGTGTTGGTGCTTCGCATGCACCGTTCCGGCCCGTAGTAGGCGGGCTCACCGGCGTCGTCACGCGCGCCATTTCCCGCAGTGTAGGAGTCTCCCATGAGGAGCACGGTCAGGGGCTTTACGTCGCCAGGAGCCGTCGCAACGCTCACCGCGCGGGCCGCTTCGGCATGTTCGGGGGCACCAAAAGTCGCGGCGGATGAACCGCCCAAAATGCCGAACACCGCCACTACCGCAGCGCCGCCGACAGCATATGTAGCCCGCAACGCTTTCTACCCCCGACTCGGTGACCCCAAGGGGGTCACTTCGACGGTAAGAACATGCCCCCCAAACCGGTAGCCCCACTTGTGGGGTATTTCTCCTACGTGTGGCACATGTCACACGTCGGCGTGTCGACCCGTGTCTTGCCTGATACCGGTCACACAGGTTGCCCATACTCGGCGGGTCTTCGATCGTGATCTCTTGCGGTGCACCGCCACGGCGGGTATCGCGCGCATGCAAGGCATCGGCGCCGCGCCCGTGACACACTGTGGGCCGTGAAGCCTGTCGTCTCCATGCCATCGATTGCGTTCTTCGAGCCACGCATCCCCGAGAACACCGGCGCGGCCATCCGGCTGTCCGCGTGCACGGGTGCTCCGCTGCGGCTCATCGAACCCCTCGGGTTCTCGCTCGAAGAGTCCCGGCTCCGGCGCGCGGGCCTGGACTACCACGACCTCGCGACCGTGACCGTTCACGCCTCGTTCGACGCCCTCTGCGACGCGCTTCCCGACGCCAGGATCTTCGCCTTCACCGGACAGGCGCACGTGCGTTTCACGGATGTCGAGTACGCGCCGGAAGACGTGCTGCTGTTCGGCCCCGAACCCACCGGCTTGCCTGACGACGTCCTTGCCCATGCACGCATCACCAAGTCCGTCCGCATCCCGATGCTGCCGCAACGGCGCTCGCTCAACCTGTCGAACTCGGCGGCCATCGCCATCTACGAGGCCGCGCGGCAGCTGGGCTTCACGGGGCAGGTCTAGCGCGCGTCAATCGAGTTGTTGTGCGGCCAACCTGGCATAGAGGCCCCCCGCCGCAATCAGTGCCCCATGCGTGCCCGATTCGACAATGCGTCCGCCGTCAACCACGTGGATCACGTCGGCGTCGGCCACGGTCGACAGCCGATGCGCGACCACCAGCGTGGTGCGGCCCTTCGCGGCCCGATCGAGCGCCACCTGCACCACCCGCTCGCTCACGGTGTCGAGCGCGCTCGTCGCCTCGTCGAGCAGCAGCACCGGAGGGTCCTTGAGCAGCACCCGCGCGATCGCGATACGCTGCTTCTCACCGCCGGACAGACGATACCCTCGCTCCCCCACCACCGTGTCATAGCCATCCTCGAACTCTTGGATCGCATCGTGAATGTTTGCGGCCCGGCACGCCCACTGCAACTCTTCGTCGGTCGCATCGGGCCTGGCATAGCGTAGATTTTCGGCGATCGTCGCATGGAAGAGATACGTCTCTTGGGTGACCACGCCCACATGCTCGACCACCGATTCGGAGGCGAGTTCGCGGACATCCGCGCCCGCGAAGAACACCGCACCGGACGATGCCTCGTGCAACCTCGCCGCGAGGTACACGATCGTGGTCTTGCCCGCGCCCGACGGCCCGACGAAGGCGTGACTTTCGCCCGGCCGCGCCGAGAACGAGACCCCGTCGAGCGTCGGCCGGGAGTCGTCCTTCGCGTCGGGATAGCGGAAGCTCACCTCGCGAAACTCGATGGCACCGAGCGGGCCGGGCGCGTCGGCGACGGGGTGCGCATCGGGCCGATCCGCGATGGCCGGGGCGAGGTCCAGATACTCGAAGATGCGGGCGAACAGGGCGCGCGAGGTCTGCACCTCGAGCGCGACGCGCATGAGCGCCATGAGCGGGAACAGCAACCGGGCCTGGATGGTCGTGAAAGCCACAATGGTACCCGCGGTGATCGCCCCGCCCCCCGCCTGGCCGTTGCGTGCCAGCAGCCATCCGGACGCCAGGTAGATGACGGCCGGCACCGACGACATGATGACCGTCACGAGCCCAAAGAACCACTGACCGCTCATGGCCTGCTGGACCTGCAGGCGGATGAGCGTGCGATTCTCGGCGGCGTAGCGCTCGGACTCGAATGCGCGCCTGTTGTAGACCTTGCTCAGCAGGATTCCGCTGACCGACAGCGTCTCTTGCGTGATGGCCGTCATCTCCGACAGGGACTCTTGAGTCTTGGCGGCGATGCGCTGACGCACCAGCCCCACGCGCCGTTGCGCCACGACCAGCGCCGGCATCAGCATGACCGCCAGCAGCGTGAGTCTCCAGTCGAGCACAATCATCGCGACGAGCGACGCGATGACGGTGGCGGTGTTGCCCACGATGCTCGACACGAAGGTGGTCAGCACCCCCGCGACGCCGCCCACGTCGTTCTGCAGGCGGGACTGGATGACGCCCGTCTTGGTGCGTGTGAAGAATGCGAGCTCCATGCGTTGCAGACGGTCGAACAGGGTGACCCGCAAGTCCCCCGTCACGCGGTTGCCCACGGTGGACGTCACCCAGGTTTGCCACACGCTCAGCCCGGCCGATGCGATGAAGATCGCCACCATCACCGCGACCAATTCGGTCAGCAGTCCGAGCTGGGGGGGCGCGACGCCGCCCTGTCCGTCGGAGGGGAAAAGCCCGTGGTCGAAGATCCGCTGCACGATGAGCGGCGGGATCACCGTGGCCGCCGACGTGGCGAGCACGAGGACGGCGGTGAGGACCAGTTGCGACCGGTACGGAACGAACAGGGCGCCGACGCGTCGCCACAGGTGCTCAACGGCGGGGGCCGCTGCGTTCTCCGCGCGGAGGTCCTCCGGGTCACGACTGCCGGTGAGGCCGCGGCCGCGCACGGGGCCGCCAAGGGCGGCGCGGCGAGAGCCCGTGGGCGGGTGGGACATGGGCAACAGCCTAGGTGCGAGCTTTCCCGCTCACGAGCTCGATTCGCCGCGGGCGTAGCGCGAGGGTGCGGCCATCCGCGCCGCGACGCGGTGTTGCGGCGAGTCGCCCTGCCCCTCACCTAGCATCCAAGCCAGGCGCGCGGTCTTGGTGGCGTAGCTACGGCGTCGGCTGACGCGCGTCGTATTGCCTGAAGGACCGCTGCGCGCGGGTGATGACGGCAATCAGCGCCATAATCGCGAAGCCGCCAAACAGCGGTGGGCTCCACAGCGCCAGCGCGGTCGCGAGCAACCCGACATACATGTCGCCGATGCGCGGACCGCCCGTCACGACCACGATGAACACGCCCTGCAGCCGTCCACGCATCTCGTCGGGAGCGGCCTGAATGATCATCGACTGGCGGAAGATCGCGCTGGCCTCGTCCGAGGCGCCCATGCCCGCGAGCGCCAATCCCAAGAGGATCAGCGCCGCCCAGTGGATGCCGTCCCACCCGGGTGCCGCCACGTGATCGCTCGCGCTCATGACGAGCGTCACCACGCCGAAGAAGGCCACGAAGCCGCCAAACACCGTGATCGCCCTCGCGATCGCAATGCCGTGCCGGTGCACGCGCGCCACCGGCCCCGAGAACAGGCTGGTGAGAATCGTGCCGGCCGCGCCGGCCGCGGTCAGCGCGCCCACCGTGAGCGAGCCGCCTCCCACCACCGTCGCGCCCAGCGCGGGAAACAGCACGTAGGGCCGCCCAAACGTCATCGCGACGATGTCCACGATGAAGCTCATGCGGATGTTCGGCGCGCGCGTGAGGAACTGGAGCCCCTCGCGCAACACGCTCCACCCTGCCTGGATGCGCTCCCCCGCCCGCGGCAACGACGGGAGCATCCAGATGCCCAGGAACCCCGCCGTGAACAGCACCGCATCGGCCGCGAAGGTCCACGGCAGGCCCACCGTCGCGGCCAGCACCCCCGCAAACGCGGGCCCGATGGTGAGCATCGCCCCAAACGAGATGCCATTGAGGGCGGTCGCACGGGAGATCATGTCCGCCGGAACGATGCGCCCCACGACGGCGCCATTGGTGGCGGAGCGAATCGTGGCGGCGACTGCAGTGACCGTGGTCGCGAGGTAGAACGGCCACAGCGGCGCGTGACTCCCGTCGCGGCCGAGGATCGCCTCCCAGGTGGACAGCGCCAGCAACGAAAGGGTGCTCGCCCACCCGGTGAGGGAACTGACTATCAACACGCGCCTGCGATCGAAGACGTCCGCGATCATGCCTCCCCACAGGCCAGCCACGATCATCGGCACTAGCGCGATCCCGCCCACCAGCCCCACGGCGAAGGTGGACCGCGTCATGGCATAGATCTGCAGGCCCACGGCCACGATCGACATCTGTGCGCCGATGCCCGAGATCAGGCTGCCGATCCACAGGCGCGCAAAGACGCGGTTGGTGCGTAGCGGCGCGAGGTCGACGAGGCGGCGATGCTTGACGGGCGTGGGCGCCGCCAGGGGGTCCGACTCCGGGTGAGTCGGGTCGGGGATGGTCACGGGGAGAGGATACGGCCAGTGGGCCCCGATCCTGGTGCCAACGGCCCTGCCGCTAAGGTTGGGTCCGGCGAGCAGACCCGTTCGCCCCGTCGGAGGTTGTCATGAGCGCCACGTTCGAGGAGCTCGACTGGAGCCCCACACCCATCGGCGAGGTCAGTCTGCGCCGCAGGCTCGACCCGGTGACCCGCCAGGACGTGTTCGAGGTCAAACTCAACGACGAATGGCTCATGTCGAGCCAGTTCACGGCCGCTGAGATCGCGCTGGCGCGGTTGGGGCTGGCCCGGTTGGGGCCGACGCGGCTCGACGTCACGGTGGGCGGCCTTGGCCTTGGCTACACGGCGGCACGGGCGCTGGAGGACGAGCGAGTGTCGGAGCTCCTGGTCGTCGAACTGCTTCAGCCCGTCATCGACTGGCACGAGCGCGGCCTAGTCCCCGAGGGGCCAGCCCTCACGGCTGACCCGCGCTGCCGGTTCGTCCAGGGCGACTTCTTCGCGATGTCTTATGGCGACGGCTACGATCCCTCGTTTCCTGGGCGACTCTTCGACGCGGTCTTGCTGGACATCGATCACTCCCCCACGCACGTTCTCGACGACGGCAGCGCGGGCTTCTATGGCGTCGACGGCATGACGGCCGTCGCCTCGCACCTGCGCCCCGGTGGCGTGTACGCCATGTGGTCCAACGACCCGCCCGATGCGGACTACATGCGCATTCTCGAGGAGGTCTTTGCCTGCGTCGAGGCCGAGGTGATCACGTTCCCCAATCCGCTCCAGGGGCGCGACGCGACCGCCACCGTCTACGTGGCGACCAAGGCGTAGCACCCACCGCGTACTCGGGCGCGCGAAGTTTGCACTGTTTCCAGGGCGTGCTCGACTGACGTTTCGGCGTGCCGGTCGCGGATGTCGACGTTCAAGGGCGCGTAGTCCTTCCACGTATACCCGTCCGGCAAGAACGGCCGTTCGTCTCCCGCGAGATTCGCCCCCACCCACTCGGCCAACAGCCGATGCCAGTCATGCAGGTGGATCAGCACGTCGCGCACCTTGCGGTCGCGGTCCTCACATGCGAACTCGGCCTCGATCTGCTCTGGGGACAGCGGCCCCACCAGCGCCATCAACTTGTCGAAACTGGCGGCGCTCACTCCAACAACTCCGGCTTGGAGGTCGGCTCGGTCATTGCCACGTCCCTCCTCGCGCACCCCACATGGCTCCGCCGCGGGAGTCGATCCCCGGCTAGCGTGAGGCGCTGCTCGGGCGGTTACCGCAGGGCCGGCTCCTGCTGCCGCGTCTGCTCCCTCTGCCGCGAACTAGCCCGCGTCACCGTCCACCCCGCGAACGCGAACGCCGCACCGGGCACACAAAGCGCGAGCCCCACCCAGGTGGGCGCCACGTAGCCCCAGCCGGCCGCGATCACGACGCCTCCGAGGAACGCTCCCAGCGAGTTGCCCATGTTGAGCGCCGCGTGATTGACGGCTGCGGCCATGGTCTGGGCGTCGCCCGCAACATCCATGAGCCGGGTTTGAATCGCCGGGGAGATGGCCGATGCGGCCAAGCCGACGAGGAATAGGCCCACGAGCAGCCCTGGGATGGTGCGCGCCAACAGCGCAAGCGTGAGCAACGCGAACGCGAGCGCGCCAAACAGCCAGAACACGGCGGTCATGGCATCACGGTCCGCCATGCGGCCTCCCACGATGTTGCCGATGGTGGTGCCAATGCCGAGCACGATCAGCGCGATGGGCACGAACCTCTCCGGCGTTCCGGCCACCTCAGTCGCCAGCGGCGACACATAGGTGTAGACGGCAAAGAGTCCCCCAAATCCGAGGGCGCCCGTCAGCAGCGCCAACCACACGGCTGGTCGCGCGAAGGCCCCGAGTTCGCGGCGGATTGTCGCGTGGGGGTCGCCGTCGTGTTCCGGCACAAAGGTGAGAATCGCGGCAGTGCACAGGAAGAAGATCGCGGCGACTGCCAGGTAGCCCACGCGCCACGAGGTGTGCTGCCCCAAGAGGGTGATCGCGGGAACGCCGACCACGTTGGCGACGGTGAGTCCCGTCAGGACGTACGCGACCGCCCGGCCCCGCTGGCCCTTCCCCATCAGGTCGGCGGCCACCAACGCGGCCACGCCAAAGTACGCGCCGTGCGGCAGGCCCGCGAGGAAGCGGAACGCCACCACCGTCTCGAACGTCGGTGCCAAAGCCGACGCGATCGTGCCCACCGTAAACGCGACGGTCAGCCACGCGAGCAGTTTCTTGCGCGGGAAGCGCGCGGCGATGGCCGCGATGGTGGGGGCGCCCGCCACAACTCCGGCCGCGTACGCGGAGATCATGAGGCCCGCTTTGGCAAGCGCCTCCTCGTGGCTGGACGCATACAGTCCCGGAAGCAGGTCGCGCGCGATGTCGGGGAGCAGCCCCATGGCCACGAACTCGGTGGTGCCGATGCCGAAGCCCCCGAGCGCAAGCGAGAGCAACGCGAGGCGGGTGCGTGCGGGAGTGAGGTGCGTCATGGTGTGGGGGTGCCATTCGTCGAGGCGAGCGGGTGCGCGCTCATCATCGAGCAGGGACAGTTCCCCACCATCGTACGGCGGCGCCCTCCCCACTCCCGGGCTGGCCGTGTCATGCCCGTGCCGGCCGTGTCATGCCCGTGCCGGCCGTGTCATGCCCAGGCCGCACCGTGTCGTGCCCGTGCCGGCCGCGTCGTACCCAGCCCGGGCGCCGGGTCCCCTTCCCGCATCGGCGACTGCAAACGCCGACAACCCCCTCCAATTGCTCAACATATTGACTATGGACGAACAGAAGCTTCCTGACCCGCTCGACGCCCTGCTCCGCGAGACTGCCCCGTTGAGCTTGGCGCTGATCGATGGCGCCCGCATGGTGGCCGCGCGACTCGACGCGCTGACCAGCGGACCGCACATGACCGCCGCCCAGGCACGGGTATTGAGACACATCGAGCACAAGACCGTCGGGATGTCTCTAGGCGAACTCGCCTCACTGGCGGGCATCAGCACCACAGCGACGTCGACCATGATGCAACGCGTCGGCCGCTACGGGCACGTGACACTGAGCGAGGGGCCGTGGGATACCAGAGCGCATTTGGTGGCGCTTCGGCCGCGGGGACGACGCGAATACCAACGCATCATGCGCGGTCATGCCCGCTTTGACCGCCTGCTAGGCGTGTGGATCGGCACTGAACGCGTCCCCGACGTGCTCGCCGGCTTGCAGGCCATCCGCGCGCATACGGGCACCTAGCTGCTCCTCCGGGCCCAGGGTCGACGTACCGTGGAGACATGTCCACCGCTAGCACCATTGCGTACCTCGCCACGTCGGTCGACAGCCTCATCGCCGGCCCGGACGACGACCTCGCGTGGCTGGCCGAGGAACGCTCCTCCGGCCGCCCGATCGCGGCCGCCGCATGGGCTCGGCGAGCGGACGGCGGCCTGGGTTCCGACGAGTTGCTCGGGCGCCTGGGCTGCATGCTCATGGGCCGGTGCACGTACGACGCCGTGATCGCCATGGGCGCGCCGTGGCCCTATCGCGACCTCCCGGTCAGGGTCGCGACCACCCAACCGTTGAGCGTCGAGAACCCCGCCATCACCCCGGTGGAGGGCCGCATCGACAGCCTCGTCGAAGACGCGCTTGCCGCAGTGGCAGGCAAGGAGGTCTATGTCGATGGCGGCAGGATGGTGCGCACCACGCTCGCCGCGGGCCTGCTCGACGTGCTCGTGGTGACGATGCTGCCGGTCGTGCTCGGCGAGGGCACCCCTCTCTTCGACGCGACCGTGCCGCGCACCGACCTCACGGTGGTGGACGTCGCGAAGTACGGCGACGGCTTAGTGCAGATTCACTACCGGTGCCGCTGAGCGCACTCCCCCGCGCGCGGTTCGGTCAGCCCCGGATACCCCTGCGGCCGCCCGCCAACGCCCGAAATGCCGGCGAAACCCCGGACAGGCCGCGCCGTGGGTGGCGCGGGAACGAACCAGGCACGAGCATCGCGAGCACATAGCCGATCACCAGCGTGGGTGGCAGAAAGAACATCGCAAGTAACGCGAAAGTTTCGAGAATGTCCCTGTTGAACACGGTGGAGACCAGGGTCATCACGGTCATCGTCACCACGAAGGCCGCGATGCAGCCGATGGCGTGAACGAGGGCCAAGGCGAGCGCGCCGTATCGGCTGAGGTGGTGGTCGAGCACCGCGCCCACCGGGATGCACCACACTGCGGGCACGATCAGGAGCGCGGCAAGGGTCGTGGCGAGGGCCGCACCGAACGAGGGCACAGTTGCGGACTCAGATGAACTCCCCGACCAGGCCCACGCCAAGAGCGTCGCGGCGAGAGCGAGCCACCCCACCACGACCGCGCCTCTCACGATCGAGGCGCCTCGTCGGCGTCGCCAGACTTCAGCATCGGCCATACCTTTCAACGTACGCACGCCGGAGGCTCCGTAATGGGGGTCCTAAGTCCCGCATCGGGAGCGCGCGTCCGCTACTGGACCCCTGAGCGCACGTGCTCCTCGACCTCTCCTGGCGCCACCCGCCATGGGGTGCCGTGACCGGGCAACACCCAACTCGCCTCGATCCCGGCAAGCCGTGCGAGGGAGTCGAGCGCCTCGTCGGGAGCGTCGGTGAAGGGCGCCGGCTGGGGGCCCTCACGGCCGGTGAGGACGTGGCGGGTGGTGAGGGCATCGCCCACACACACGGCATCGGCGACGGGAACGTGCACGGCGATGCTGCCCGGCGAATGGCCGGGCATCGAAATCACCGCGGGAGAGCCCGGCAACGGCAGCACGTCGCCGTCCTGGACCTCGCGGACCTCCGTCAGGTAGTGCGTGCGCAGGCCGCCCTTGCGGAGCGCGTAGCCGAAGAACCCGAGCGCGGCGCCCAGTTTCATCGACCCGCCGGAAGCCTTCGGCTTGTCGCCGCCCTTGGCGCGATCCGCGTCGGCGGCGTGGACGTAGACCGGGACTCCGGCCTCCTTGCGTAGCCGTTCGGCGAACCCCACGTGGTCGCTGTCGCCATGGGTGAGGACGATGCCGCGCACGTCCGCCGTGGTGCGACCCATCGCGGCGAGTTCACGCTGCAGGTCGCGCCAGTGGCCGGGCATGCCGGCGTCGATGACGGTGACGCCCTCCTCGGTGTCAATGAGGTACGCGGCGACGATGTCGTTGCCGATGCGGTGAAGGTGGGGACCAATCTTCATGGGAGTTCCTAGGATTCGTATCCGGTGGTGTACATGGCTACGCTACATAGGTATCATGGCTACCGTCAATAGTTTTCAGTAGCCACGCTGAGGAGCAAGCCATGCCGACGCCGTCCCGGACCTCGCTCGACGCCATCACGACGGCCGGCGTCGAGATTCTCGAGACACGTGGTCTACCAGGGCTCACGATGCAGGCGGTCGCGCGGGCGGTCGGAGTCAAGGCCCCTTCGCTCTACAAGCACGTCAGGGACCGCGAAACCCTCGTGGGCCTGGTGGCCGACGCCGCCGCGACCGATCTCGCCGCTGACCTTGAGGAACACGAGGGGCTGGCAGGCCTCGCTCACGCGTTGCGCTTCTGGGCCGCCGCACACCCAGAGATGTTCCGCCTCGTGTTCTCGGGTCGGGGCTCGCCCGAGGTGGCAGTCGCCGCGGGCGCGCCCGTGGTGACGGCGGCGCGCGACCTGGTGGGGCCCGCAGACAAGCTGTCGGCTGCACGCCTCGTCACCGCGTGGGCCACGGGCTTCATCTCGATGGAACTCGCAGGCGCGTTCCAACTGGGCGGGGACGTGGACGAGGCGTTCGAGTACGGAATCGAGCGGTTGTCGGTGGCGCTCTCAGGTCGCTAGGTGCGTCATCCACAGCGGCGACCAGAGCCAGGCACGTGCGGGTGGGCTCAGACCACCGTAGAACGGCACGCTCCCCCACTGAACTCCCCCGGCGCCGCAACCGCTGCGGGGTTAGAGTAGAAGCGTGGCCCATGAGGGCGAATTTCATGAGCCCCTCAGCGACGAGGAGCGCCATGTCCTGCGGGGGCTCGCGAGCGCCTCAGCGCACCCTCCCCACGACCTCGTCGTGACCCCGTACCTGGAGTCCACGTCACCCAGGCGTCCGTCGTTCGCCGTGCTGCCCGCGCCCGTAGCCCTGCGAGGCCAAAGGCGCCTGCCCGACACCGATGCGGCCTCACACCACCCCGAAAGGAAGTTGTCATGAAGAAGGCACTGAAGGGATTCAGCGAGTATGACCGCTTTGGACCGTGGATCGACGAGGTCAAGCGAATGGACGACGTGCCGCGCCTGTATCGCAGCTACCCGATCGATTTCAGCGTTGAGCGCCTCGTGCTGAAGGTGCCGCGCGACATCACGCACAGGAACGCCACACCAGAGATGGACCTGTATGACCATCTGATCATGGTGGGGCGGGACCGGCTGACCGTGCTCAGCCGACGCAATGGCAGGTCCTTGCGCGCGGAGACTCACGCAACGACATCGGACAAGGCCAGGGGGTACGATGTCGTCGAAATCCAGTTTGCCGACATTGTCGCCATCCGCAACAGCCTCAACCTCTTGGATGGCCGTCTGACAGTCTCGACGTCCGAGGGAACCCCAGTCAAAGTGTCGTACAACGGATCCGCAGTTAACGTGATGCGCACGTTGGTCAGCGAACTCAGGGATGTCGCCTGCGCGAAGCCCGCAAGTCCTGTCGGCGAGGCACTCCTCGCAGCGGGCAGTCCGCTTGCCCGACCCGCTGTGGAGCCCGAGCACGGCCCTGTCGACACGTTCTTGGCGAGCGCCTTCCTTGAGGCCCACGGCGCCAACCCCCGCCTCTCCGCGTGGGCGGCACACGGGCGCCGGCGGCTCACTCCGGACGCCACTGGCATGCAGGCAACCATTCAGCGCATGAGGCATGCACTGTCGCCCATGACGCTGCACGGCGCGCTGTTCGCGGCGGACGAGGCAGCAATGGAAGTATTCGGGCGGCATTCCTGGCTCATCCGCGGCCGCGCCGCGATCTACTCCACGTCGCACCTGGTGATCCCCTTTGGCGCCCCCGACCGCCTCGACCTGGAACCCCATCCGCTCTACCCCGACGTGACCGTGGCGACCCTCGGCGCCGGCAAGTGGAAGGAGGAACTCCCCGTGCCGCGCGGCTCGGTCGCCGAACACCTGCTGCGTGAGGCGGCCAGCAAGATCTAGAGAGGCGGGCGCGGCTGAGGGGACCGAACGCACCTCGCCTGTCGTGCCTGGTGGCTTTCGCGGGCGACGTTCTATCGGCATTTTGGGTTCAGGGGGAAACCAGGGACGATGCGGCTTTCAACAAGTCTCTAACGCGGCGAAGCCCGACGCTTCCTGGCCTCCTTGTGAAGGGTGATCGGCGTGGTGTCCAGCACCCGGTTCACCATGGCCGCAAGGAATTGGCTGGGTTGAAGGCTCGGAGGAATCCGATCCTGTGCGAACTCGACGCGAGGCAGGTTCTCAAGTGGCAGGACCTGCACGGCGTCCAACTCGATACTCTCATCGATGTCCTCAGTCGGTTCATCCACGAGCTGGGCCTCAGCGAGCGCGTCCTCCCCGTCACCCGGGTCGTCAGGGGCGGGCGTGGCTCCGTCATAGTCGATTACCAGGAGCGCAACCGCGTGGTAGGCGTCATCCTCCTGGCCAAGCTTCTGTAGGAGGTCGATCAGCCACTCCGCCTTGTCGGGCTCCTCTTCGAAGATCGTCGACCTCAGACCGTAGAAGAAACCGAGCGGCGCCATGGGATGCCGGAGACGAAGGTTCTTCACATCCCCGTAGGACTCCTCGACACGGTTAGCCGCGTTCTTGCCGAAACTGGAATCCATTCGCTTTGTTGAGATCAGCAACTCAGGGCCCGTCTCCCAGCTCGACATCACGACATCGACCTGCTTCAGATAGTTCTTGCCAAGAACACTGGCACTCGAGGCGGTGGCACCTGGAATCGCCGCGCGGGACTTGATGCGAGCGTTGAGCGCCGCGCGATCCTTCTGAGGCAAGCCCTCCAACAGCCTGGCGATCGGCTCGGGTAGGACCCTTGGATGGTCCGCTCGTGGCCACACCGCATCAACATCAAAACCCGCACGCCGAAGCTCGTAGGCGATCCAAACGTCAAGGGCGAGCGCAGGCACCCCCGTTTCCCGAGCAAATCAGTCATGCTCTGATCAAGGACTACCCGGATGATCAGGAGATGCGTGTGTCACCCGAAACGATCTACCAGGCGCTCTACCTCCAGTCGCGCGGCGGCTTGAAGAAAGAGGTCCAGGCAGCGTTGCGTACCGGACGGGCCCGACGCAAACCCCAAAACACTGGGCAGGTCCGCCGGAATCGGTTCGCGGACCCGATGATCATGATTGCCGACCGGCCGCCAGAGATCGAGGACCGAGCCGTTCCGGGCCATTGGCAGGGCGACCTCATCACCGGCAGCGCAAACAAGTCCGCGATAGGCACCCTCGTCGAGCGCACCACGCGCTACGTGATGCTCGTGCACCTACCCGACAGCCACACGGCCGAAGCCGTCCGCGACGGTCTCGTGGCCGCAATCGGCACCCTGCCGGAACACCTGCGCGGGTCGTTGACCTGGGATCAGGGGTCGGAGTTGGCAACCCACAAGTCGTTCACCACGGCCACCGACATGCCGGTGTATTTTTGTGATCCGGCCAGCCCCTGGCAACGCGGATCGAACGAGAACACCAACGGGCTACTACGCCAATACTTCCCGAAAGGCACCGACCTCTCCATCTACAGCGTGGAAGATCTCGAGCACGTCGCCCAGGAACTGAACAGCCGACCACGCAAAACCCTCGACTGGGACACGCCCGCAGAGCGCATCCGTGATCTACTGATCCCGACCTAATTCACCGCAGTGTTGCAACGACCACTAGAAACCGCCCCATGAGTGGGCAGTTTTCGTGGCCACCAGCGGGCAATTCTGCTGGCCGCTCACGGGCAGTTCCTACTGGCCATTGACAGCCCTACTCGCGGAGGTCTGAGACACCGAAACAGCCCGAGAGGAAGAAGCCGCCTAAAAGAACCTCATCCACAGGTCTTGACTATTACTCCCGTAGGGTGGCTCTGCTACTCTCTGGGGTACGAGTCGGACATCCGACTTGCCGGTTCTGAGGGCTAAGAGAATTGGAAGATAATGACGACAAAGTTCGCGAAAAGGTCAGTGCTGGCTTCTGCAGTTACGGTTCTCTCGGGGGTCTCTTTGGCCGCACCAGCTCAGGCCTATGGCACTGCGACTTGGTCCACAGGCTGCGCCGCGTACCAGGGCAATTCGTGGTGGTCGGATGGGGCCATGCTCTCGTACTCACAGACGGTCGCGAATGACAACGACGAGGTCGGTGCGGCAGTTCGGTACTACTTGGGAAGCACGGCATACACCCACGGCTACGGATACGCGCTCCGCTCACGTGCCACGCTCTCATACGGCGGATACCACCAGTCCTACTGTTTCCCCGGCACGCAGACCCGTTCCAGTTGAGGTCAAAGAGTGACGCGAAACAAGTGGTCGCTCGTCGTGGCATCGCCACCTTTGCTCTTGGCGACTGCCGTCGGGCTCGTCCTTACTGGGTGCTCCTCAACATCAAGCGGAGACTCGAATTCACCTCCGAGCCTTGAGCAGATCGCTGCGAATGCTCGGGCGGGGGGTCATGACTGGCAGGCAGACCTACTCGATGATGGTGACATTACCCCGGCCGAATATGACGAGGGCCATCGCCGTAATCTGGCGTGCCTCGACGCGGCGGGCATCACCTACTCGGACCCAGAGCGCAACCTCCCGGACGGGTTCCGATGGCTCTACGACATGTTCTGGCCGGGCTTGTCCGACAGCGAAGGGCAGCGGGTTTCGCAGGACTGTTACGACCAGAATCTCGGTGACCTAGAGTTGGCGATGTCGGCCTGGGGAGACTGGTCCACGGAGCCAGCGCTGCTTGCAGACATCGTAGATTGCGTCAACAACCAGGGCTTCTCGATCGATGCAGATGTGAAGAACTGGAACCAGGTGTGGCTCTCGGGTGCCGATCAGGGCCTGACCCAGCAAGCGGTGGCCATGTGCGCTCAGAACGGCATGGCCCGCCTGCATCCCGGTGTTGGGTACGCACTCTGAGGCTAGGAATGCCCCCCAAGCCCGTGCTCGGGGGGCATTCCTAGCGGTCATGGCGCTGTTGGTGGTGGCACAGGTAGCGCCCGCCGCAGTGTTGCTGGTCGCCTGGTCCGGCGATGATGAGAGCAGCCGGGCATTGGATCAACCAATGGTGCTGCAACTAGACGGTTTGCCGCGCTCGGTGACGGTCGGTGCTACGGCCACCCCCGTCTGGGCTGACGGCAGCATTGCGCGTGCTCCGGCGTGGAGCGGGTTGACCACAGCCGTGCTCGTGGTCGTGGGGGACACGCTTGCCGATGGGGATCCGGTGGCACGGGTCGATGGCGTCGAGGTGCGCTACTACGAGTTGGAGACTCCCTTGTTCCAGCCGGTGTGTACTCACGACACTGTGCTTGTCTCCGAGGTCCGCGGGATTCTGCAGTCTGTGGGGTTAGACGTTGGCACTACAGAGTCCTTGAGGTGGACGGACATCCTGGCGATTCGCGCCTACGCGGAATCGATCGGTGTTCCCAACGCCAAACAGGTTTCCTGCTTCCAGCCTGGTTGGGTGGTGTCAACCACGGACCCAATCGGAAAACTCGGAGAAGTCGACCTCCTGGTCGGCGCGCTGGCGCCTGCTCTCGGTGAGACGGTCCTGGTGGGCACGCCGGTGCTTGAGTCGGTCGAGTTGACCGGCAACACCGGCTCCTCGTCGATCGACGATCACCTTACTGTTGAAGGCGCCCAGACTTTCGACTCGACCGAACTGCTCGTTGTGGGAGCTTCGACGGGTGTCGGACTTGGCGACCTGAACGATCCTGTGGCCCTAGAGACACTTGCCGGACTGATTGACCCCACCCTTGAGTCCTTTGGTATGGCAGTGCGGCTCTCCCTTCGGGACTCGCAACTTGTGGTTCCAGCGACCTCTGTGGTCGACCTCGCTAGCGACCATCCGTGCGTCGAGGCGGGCGCCGATGGCCTGCCCGTTGCTGTGTCGATCGTCGCATCCTCAATCAGCGGTCTGATCATCGACTTCGGCGACCAGTCGCTGCCCAGCCAGATTCGGGTGGAGCCGGGAAGCGCTTCATGCGCATAGAGGCGAACAGCCTCTCGCTCATCGCGGGGAACAGGCGCCTCTTCGCGGACCTCAACGTCGCCTGGGACGGACCGGGTCTTATTGCGGTGATCGGACCGTCGGGTTCAGGGAAATCTACCTTCCTGTCGTCCCTAATGGGGTGGACTCGCCCCGACGAGGGCAGCATTGTTGTCCAGCCCGCCAGTTCAGTGTGGCTAGTGCCGCAGAACGCGCCCCTTCTGGACTCGCGTACGGTCCACGAGAATCTTGAGGTGGCGCTGTTGGCGGACGACGACACGCTACTACCCTCCCGCCGTTCAATCGATGAGACCCTGGCTGCGTACCGGCTGGACCACCAGACGAACGTGCTCGCCAAGCACCTGTCTGGGGGAGAGCGGCAGCGAGTTGCGCTCGCGCGCGTGGCGCTGCGGCAGCCCCACATACTTCTCGCCGACGAAGTCACCGCAGGCTTGGACCCCGCAAGCGTCAAGATGGTCACAGAGGCGCTCTGCGAACTTGCTTCGCATACCCTCGTAGTCGTCGCAACGCACGATGAGCGTGTATGGTCCGCCTCGGACATCGTGCTCGACTTGGCAGAACGGGCGATATGAATGTCCCAATAGCGAAACTGGTCGTCGAGACGATGCGGGCGGTGTGGTCCCGCCCGGTGTGGGCCCTAATTACAGTGGCCGCGTGTGCCGCCGTTGGCGCCGGACTGGCAGCCATCATCGTCGATGATGCCCACACAATCAGCGCGCGGCAAGACCTACTGACGGCGAGGGGGTGGGGTCTCGTTGTCGTGTCCAGCGCCGCTGGAGAAACGCTCGATCCCCGAGCCTGTGCTGAGGCGGCTGGCGTGGACGGGGTAATTGCCGCTGGCCCCGTAAGTGCCACGAGAGATGTGAAGGCGCTGGGCTTGGATGCAGGTCTGAGCGTCACCGAAGTGTCGATCGAAGTGGTGCGCATGTCATGGCCGGAATCGGGAGTGGACCTCACCACCGCAGGTCTGCTCACGCCGGGGTTGCAGTCGCTTGCAGGGCTCGGAGGTGGAGTCTTCTACCTCCGGGAAGGCGGTGTGTCCGTGCCGGTACGGGTTTCCAGGCTGGACGCCCCAGGACGCTACCAAGCGCTTGATGGAGGGCTACTGATCGTTCGCAGCGAAATCGACTCCCCCTCCTACTGCCTTGTCGACGTGCCGCCTGAAGAGGTGGAGAACCTTGCCCTGGACATTGCCGCCGCGACGGTGTCGTTTGGCACGATCTCAGTCCCCTCGCTCTCCCCGTCAGAGGCATCGCCGACTCCTGGGGAACTCGTCCAGCAGCATCGTGACCGCCACTTCCCGTTGATAGCCGGAGCGTTCCTACTCATCATCACCGCAGTGCGGCTGCTCCGTTCTCGTCGCGACCGAGCCATATACCGCCTACTCCGCTTCGGTCGCGCGGATCTGTGGACGATGGGAATCATCGAGTACATGTTTCTAATGGGAGTCCCCGTGATGAGCGCATTCGCGACAGTGCTGCTCGCAGACCAGGGGAATCGCGTCCCCACTCAAGTTCTCGGCCTGCGGGAGGCAGCACTGCTCTGCGTGGTTTCCACCATCGTTGCAGTAGCGTTCGCATCGCTGTCGGCTGTGGGCAGAAATACCCACCAGTTCGCCCCCGGGGCTTAGCGACTGATCTGAGCGTGCAAAATACCTCTTCCAGCTCGCAACGCGCCGCCCAGGGCAGTGATTAACGCGCTCTGGAGACCAAGGGGATAGTTCGGGCGCTGCAAGGCTCAGACCTCCTTGAGTAGGTGATTGAAGCGCCCTGTGACCAGGGCTTTTTGTTTGGGTCGGACCGTCGGAAATGTGTGGTGATGTGGTTGACTTGCGGAGTGCTTCAGACCGAGTTGCTAGGGATGCCAGAGCCAGCGGTGCTGCGCCTGGTGACCAGCGGTGGGCAGGTCATGGTGACTTGTGGCCGGGTACTGGTCTACCGCTACGACGCCGATGACATCGGGATGCGGAACTTGGCGATCGTGGCGTTGACCGACGCCGATCGCCGAGTCGATGAGGTCGCTGCGGTCTTCGAGATGACCGCGACCTATGTCTCGATGCTGCGTGGGCGGGCCCGCCGCAACGGTTCGTCGGGGCTGGTGCGCCGCCGTGGCCGCCCGCCCAAGCTTTCTGAGAAGCAGGTGGCCCAGGCCCGGGTGTGGGCCGGGTCGGGGTGGACCCAGCAGGCGATTGCGGACCGGCTCAAGGTGGCCCGCTCGGTGATCAGCGACCTGCTCGCCCGGCTGGGTCCGGCCCCGGTGCAAGAGGCCCTGCCCGAACCCGAGGAGGCAGAGCCCGAGCCCGAGACCGACCAGGTGGAGGCCGACGAGCCCGGGGCCGACGAGCGCGGGCCAGCCGGGCCTGGATCAGGTGAGGAGCAGGCGGTGGGGGCCGCTGGTTGGTTCACGGGTTCCTCCCGGGTCGGCGAGGGTGTGTTCGGGTCCCGTTACGCGGGGGCGATGCTGCTGCACGCCTACTTGGATCGGGTCGGCGCCCAGAGCATCTTCGCGTCGTTGACCGGCCGACCGGCCCGGCGCTATGACGACCTGGCGGTGCTCTCGACCGCGACGCTGGGCTTCGCCCTCGGCGTCGACACCATGGAGGGGGCCAAGCACCTGCGCCGCGCCGAGGCCGGACCGGTGGTCGGGTTGAGGATGATCCCGGAACTGGCCACGCTGCGGGCCCGGCTCTCGGCGTTAGCCGACGGATCGGACCCCCTGGGGCTGCAGCGTGCGTTCGCCGCCGGGATGCTGTCTGCGGACCCGGCCGGTGATCCGGTCTACTTCGTCGATGACCACTTCGTGGCCTACTCCGGTGCCCGGCCGGTCGGCAAAGGCTGGAACACCAAACGTCGCCACGCCCAACCCGGCCGCGACGACACCCTGGTCGTCGACGCCCGTGGCCGGGCGGTGGTCTTCGGCTCCGGGGAACCGACTGGGCTGAGTTCCACCCTGCCCGGTGTGCTGGCCCAACTACGCCAGGTCCTCGGTGCTCAGGCGCCGGTGCTGCTCGGGTTCGACCGTGGCGGGGCCTACCCGGCCGCGTTCACCGCGTGCCGAGCCGCCGCCGCGGACTGGGTCACCTACCGGCGCGCCCCACTGGTCCAGGCCGCCGCCGCGCCCCGGCGGTCCTGGGCCATCCGCGACGGCAAACGGATAACGGTGATGCTGGCCGATGAGAGCGTGGCCATCAAGGGCTACGGCACCGCCCGTCAGCTCACCTTGTTCGAAGCCGACGTCCCGGTGCTCCAGCTGCTGACCAGCGACACCGGCGCGAGCGGTGCCGGGTTGTTGTGCTGGCTGCGGGCCCGGTGGCGGATCGAGAATATGTTCAAGTACGCCGCCGAACACAACGGCATCGACACCCTGGCCGACTATGCGATGGACATCGGCCCCGACACCCGCAAGGTGACCAACCCGGCCCGGACCGCGGCCCGCAAGACCCTCGCGGCCGCCGAGGCCGACCTGATCACGGCCGAACGGGCACTGCCACAGATGCTGGCCGGGCCAAGCACCCCGAAACAGAAGAACAGCGCCCTACCAAAAATACATCGCCGCATCGAGGACGCTACCGCCGCAGTGGCGGCCGCCAAGACCAAGCTGCACCCGATCCCGGCAAAGATCCTGGCCACCGACCTGGACCCGGACGCGAAACGAGCCCGCCCCCGCATCGAACGCCGGGGCCTGCAAATGGTGCTCCGGCTCCTCGCGTTCAACGCCGAAGCATGGCTCGCCGAACACCTTAACGCCTACCTAGCCGACCCCGACGAGTACCGGGCCATCACCCGCAACCTGCTCCACCTCAGCGGCCAGATCGACTACACCACCAAGGCGATCACCGTCACCCTGGACCGGCCCGACAGCCCCCGGATCGCCCGCGCCCTCCAACTCCTCACCGACGAACTCAACACCACCCCAGCACGGCTACCCGGCGACCGCCGTAGGCTCACCTACCAGCTCGCAGAAGCCACCTGAATCTCAACACTCACCGCGGCCCTACTCGCGGAGGTCTGAGTCTCTCTCGACCTAGCAAAATTAGTTGCGCGCCATGTCGGTGTCTTCGGCGCCTCGGGATCGGGAAAGACGAACCTCGTCGCGCATCTCGTTCAGCGAATAGCTGCATCAGAAAACAAGCATGCGCACATCGTCGTGATTGACACGCAGGGTGAGTATGCCGACGCTCTCGATGCGCAGGCGACTGTCCTCCGCCCCAACGTTGACGGAGGGTTCGAGATACCTGCATGGGCCTTCCCTTGCCGCCAGTTGCTCGCGACGCTTATCGGGCGAGAGCCAAGCGATATCGAGGCAGACGGTTTTGCAGACGTTGTAGTCGAACTGAGGCGGGCTCACGCCGAGGGATCCGACTGGCTCAACATCGATTCCTCTGCAATAAATCCGGATACTCCAATACCGTATGACCTCAAGGCAGCCTGGTTTGAGTTCGATAGACGCAACCATGCGGTCTACGAGGATCGCAACGATCAGGGCGCTGAGGTGTTCTCCACTCGCGGCAGCCCGGCTGGTCTTGTGCCGTCGCAGCACGATCAGTATGGCGCAGGCAGCGCCGCACCATTCAAGGGCAGCCGCCACGGGGCGTTCCGGGACGCACCTCGACGTATGCGGGCCAGGACGAGAGACCCTCGGTTCCACTTCCTCCTTCCCTTGGCAGACTGGCCGCACGTGAGCGAGGATCCACTGGCCGGATACCTCGCGCGGTGGGCGTCTAGAGCCAGTGGGGTCGTCGTGCTCGACTTGCAGGTGCTTACTGCTGAAGCGACGCAAATCGCCGTGTCCGCCGTGTTGGACTTCTCGCTTGAGCTCGCCGTGCGATCGCGCGAACTCCCTAACGCCGACGCGCACCCTCTGTTGCTCGTGATCGAGGAGGCCCACCGCTACTTTGAGGTTGGCCCCCAAAGCTCAGACACTAGGCGCGCCCTCGAACGCGTAGCGCGGGAGGGGCGGAAATACGGAGTCGGCCTGGCTTTGGTCTCGCAGCGACCATCGGACGTTGCGGCGACAGTTCTCGCGCAACTTGGCACCTTCATGGGATTCAGGCTCACAAATTCAAGTGACGTGGCAGCAGTCACCGCCGCTCTGCCTGACGCGGTCGGCAACATCGCTTCCAGCCTCAGCACGCTTCGGACCGGCGAGGTGGTGATGTCGGGCGAAGCGGTCGGCGTGCCGTCGCGCGTGCGGATGCCGCTACCAACTCCTGAGCCCCGGTCAGGGGATGCTGCCACCGTGCGATGGCAGACCGAGCCCAGCGCTGGCTCGTTGGTCGATGCCCTGGCGCTCGTTCGGCAGTACCGATAGATACCTAGGAAAAGAGACCGAATCATGCTCGATTGGCTACCGACACCTGAATCTACGCGCACGGCAGCGATAGCGTACGACGCGAAACAGAGGGTCATCCACGTCGAGTGGCCCAACGGTGGCCACCACTTCTACTTGGAATGCTCAGAGTCCGAGTGGCATGAATTCAGTGATCCGAGCACATCCAAGGGCGGATACCTGCGAGCAGTACTCGACCATCACACCCACATGCCTGCGTGACCGCAGTTCACGCCCTTCTCGTCCAAACGGTGAAACTAATCTCACCCGTCGTCCCTCCGTGCCACAATCGCATTCATGCCAGGAACCAATCTCACACGCGCCGAGGCCGAGGCCCGCGCCACCGTCGTCTCCACCGAGACCTACAACGTCGTGCTGGACCTCACCACGTCCGAGGAAACCTTCCGTTCGACGTCCACCATCGCGTTCACCGCGAAGCCGGGCTCGAGCACCTTCGTCGACCTGATCGCGCCGACGGTGCACTCCATCACTCTCAACGGCAACGACCTGGATCCGGCAACCGCGTACCAGGACAGCCGCATCGAGTTGTCGAACCTCGCGGAGCACAACACCCTCACCGTGGTAGCCGACTGCGCCTACATAAACACCGGCGAGGGCCTGCACCGCTTCATCGATCCCGAGGACGGCGAGGTCTATCTCTACAGCCAGTTCGAGGTGGCGGACACCCGGCGGGTGTACGCCGTGTTCGAGCAGCCGGACCTCAAGGCCGAGTTCACCTTCACCGTCACGGCGCCCGAGCACTGGCACGTGCTCAGCAACTCGCCTTCCACCAAGAAGGCCGCCGAGGGCAGCATCGTCATCGCGGACACCGCCCGCGGCGTGGCCCGCTGGGAGTTCTCCCCCACCACGCGCCTGCCCTGCTACGTGACCGCGATCGTCGCCGGCCCGTACCACGAGGTCGTCGGCTCCCTGGAGTCCCGCAAGGGCGCCATCAGCGCCAACGTGTACTGCCGCAAGGCCCTGGCCCCGTACCTGGACGCCGACGTCATCCTGGGCGACACACAGCAGGGGTTCACCTTCTACGAAGACAAGTTCGGCATGGACTACCCCTTCGAGAAGTACGACCAGATCTTTGTGCCCGAGTTCAACGCGGGCGCCATGGAGAACGCCGGCTGCGTGACGTTCCTTGAGGACTACGTGTTCCGCTCCAAGCCCTCACAGGCGCGCGTGGAGCGTCGCACCGTCACCGTGCTGCACGAACTCGCGCACATGTGGTTTGGCGACCTCGTCACCATGAAGTGGTGGAACGACCTGTGGCTCAACGAGTCCTTCGCGGAGTTCACCTCCACACTCGCGACCGTCAAGACCACCAAGTGGGTCAACAACTGGGTGACCTTCAACTCGCTTGAGAAGTCCTGGGCGTACCGCCAGGACCAGCTTCCGTCAACGCACCCGATCATGGCGGAGATCCGCGACCTCGAGGACGTTGAGGTCAACTTTGACGGCATCACCTACGCCAAGGGCGCGTCCGTGCTCAAGCAGCTCGTGTACTGGGTGGGCGAGGACGAATTCTTCGCCGGCGTCGCCGAATACATGAAGAAGCACCACCACTCCAACGCCACCCTGAACGATTTACTGGTGGAACTCGAGAAGGCCTCGGGCCGCGACCTGGCCGCCTGGTCTGACGTCTGGCTCCAGAAGGCCGGCGTGACCACCTTGCGCCCCATCATTGAATCCGACGAAGCCGGGTTCATCACCCGCTTCGCCGTTGCCCAGGAGGTCCCCGAAGAGTGGCCCACGCAGCGTCCGCACCGCCTGGTCATCGGCGGCTACGACATCGTGGACGGCCTGCTGACGCGCACGGAGGCCGTGGAGATGGACATCGACGGGGAACTGACCGAGGTGCGCGCGCTGGTGGGCAAGAAGCGGCCCGCCCTGGTGCTGGTCAACGATGACGACCTCGCGTACGCCAAGGTGCGCCTGGACGAGAACTCCCTGGCCACCGCCATAGAGCACCTCAGCGACCTGGGTCCACTGCCCCGGTCCATGGTGCTGAGCGCCGCGTGGGACATGACGCGGGACGGCGAGCTGCCGGCCCGCCAATTCATCGATCTGGTGCTGGGCAACGTCGGCGCGGAGACCGAATCCAGCACGATGCTGGTGCTGCTGCGTCAGCTGGCAACCGCGCTGAGTCTCTACACGGCGCCCAGCGCGGCCGACAGCGCCACCGAGAAGGCGGCCGATGCGCTGTGGCATCTTGCGCTCGAAGCCGAGTCCGGCAGCGACAGCCAGTTGCAGCTGATGCGGGCGTTTGCCGAGATGGCGTCCACCGAATCGCAACTGGACAACGTCGAGGCGCTGGTGGACGACAAACTCCACTTCGACGGCCTCATCGTCGATGCCGACCTCGCCTGGGACCTGCTCATCTCCCTGGTGGCGGGCGGTCGCGCCGGCGAGGTGGCGATCGAACTGCAACTGGGCAAGGACGCCACCGCGTCGGGCCAGCGCCGCGCCGCGCACGCGAGGGCCGCGCTTCCCGGCGCCGAGTTCAAGCGGGCCGCCTGGGACGCCCTCATCAACGCTCCCGCTGGCAAGGACCTCCCCAACGCGCTCCAGGCCGAGACCATCGGCGGCTTCAACCACGTTCACGACGTGGCAATCCTGGAGCCTTTCGTGGACGAGTACTTCGCCATGCTGCGTCGCATCTACGCGGAGAAAACCAACGAGATGGCGGCCAACCTGATCGAGGGGCTGTACCCCGTGCACCAGGCTGGCCGTGTCGCGGACCTCCAGGACAGGGCCGATGCCTGGCTTGCCGAGAATGCCGACGCTCACGACGCTCTCAAGCGCCTGGTGATCGAAGGCCGCGACGGCGTGCGCCGCGCCCTGGTCGCGCAGGCCGCGGACGCATCGGCCGCGTGGGAAGAAGTCGTCGAGTAGGCGCCTGCTACTCACCGCGTGGATCCGGGATCCGGGATCCGCGAGAATCCCGGCGCTCAGCCGGAGGTGGCTGGAGTGGAGGAGACCAACTCGGCGAAGACCACCACATTGTCCTCGTAGTGTCCTGCCTCGTCGTCGAAGAGGCCCCCACACGTAATCAGTCTCAGGCCCGCGAAGTCCACGGCCCCGTAGACGGCGTCCGTCGGGAACTCATTCTTGGGGTACTGGCCCACCTCGGTGACGGCGAAAACCGCCGTACTGCCGTTGGCGCGCTCGACGTTGACCAGGTCACCCGGCACCATCAGGTGCAGATCGTGGAAGATAGCAGGGCCATTCCAATCCACGTGCCCTGCGATCACCGCGGGTCCGAGCTCGCCCGGCGTGGGCGCGCCCGTGAACCAGCCCGCGAGAGTGCCGTCCGGTGGGACCTCAAGAGTGCCGTCCGGTTGCAGACCCAACGCCATGAGCGGGGTATCCACCGCGATCGAATCGGCGATGAGTCTTACCGGATCCGAGGCCCCCATCGGAGCCGAAGCCCCCAACGCCCCTGCCGACCCAGAGGCCTCAGGCGGCACGGCCGCCGGCGTGATGACCGTTGCAGGTGTCGGCTCGACGCCCCCCGCACGAGCGGTCGGGGAGTCCTGAATCGCGGACCACGTCGCCATGCTCACGGCGACACCGCCTGCCACCGCAATGGCGCCGAGCACCACGACGCGTCGTCGTGGCGAACTACCAGCCCACCGCCGTGCGGGCCTCGTCAGTTTCACACCGTACGCAAGCGACGCCGCGTGAGCACCGCGAAGACCACGCCGACCGATGCAAGAAGAGTGACGACGCCAGCGGCGACGAAGGTCGAATCGGCTCCGCCCGCGGCGCCTACTGTGCTGCCGTCACCCGTCTGCACCCCTCCCACGGGAGTGGTGCTGGGACCTGCACTGGGGGCGGCGCACACGGGAGAAGTGATGGTGTTGGTGTCCAGGGTGACGGTGCCGTTGCGCGCGAGGAGCCGACCCTGAACCGTCGCGCCCGTGCCAGCCGTGATGGAGGTGAGCGCCATGATCGTTCCGGTGAAACTCGCGCCGGTGTCGAGCGACGCAGAACTGGTGACCTGCCAAAATACGTTGCACGCCTGGGCGCCGTTGGTCAGACTCACGGTCGCCGACGGTCCAACGATGAGGTCGGAACCGGCCTGGAAGACGAACACCGCGTCAGGATCTCCCGCAGCATCCAGGGTGAGCGCGCCGGTCAGGTTGATCTGAGAGCTCGAGTTGTAGACGCCGGACGTGAGCGCCTGGCCCGCGAGGTCGGCCACAATGGGCGACGTCGGGCCCTGTCCCGCCGCGACATCGTACGCCGTGCCGAGGTCGGTCTTGGCGGTCTGTGTCACTCCGTCTCCACCGTGATCGGTGCCATTGACGGTGATGGAGCCGGACCCCGTGATGGACGTGGTGGGGAACGTTCCGATGTCTCCGTTGAGAGTGTTCGGGCCCGTAGCTGTCACGCCCGCGCCTGCAAGCACCGCGAAACTTCCCGCAGTGCCAAGGGGAACGGCAGTGGGCAACGCGTTGGCTGTCCCGGAACCGACCAGGACGACGGCGGAGGAGACGACTGCGATGATCGAGGCCCGCGCGAAATGGCGGCCAGCGAGGCGATGATGAGACGACGAAAACGACATGGAGAACCTTCCCGACACGAACCTAAGAAAGACAAGCCAGGAGGTTCATGCGGCCGTTCTAAGGGCCTGTGGCGCCTGACGGCAAGGAAGCCGAATTCTGTAACCCGATCATACGCTAGGTAAACGTGGCGACGAGACTCATCTAAAGTGCTCGCGTAATGGGGTGCGTGCCTCATTTGGGATT
>NZ_JADQBE010000068.1:0-8691 GCF_016278765.1 Demequina sp.
CCGTTGGCGACCGGGTCATGTACTCGAAGTACGGCGGCACCGAGGTCAAGCACGGCGGTCAGGAGTACCTGATCCTGTCCGTGCGCGACCTGCTCGCCATCGTCGAGTAAGTCTCTTTGCACGCACTGCGGCCCCGGAGACCTGATGGTCTCCGGGGCCGCAGTGTTCTCCGCGGGGGCGCTGTGGCCGTAGCGGGGGACTAGGCCGCAGGCGCGGTGGAGATGGCCGCGAGGCGGGACGTTAGCTGGCCTGCTTCAAACGGCCCGCAAGGATCGCATGGCGTTCGTCCTCGCTGAGTCCTCCCCAGACTCCAAAGGGCTCGCGCGCGGCAAGGGAGCGTTCTCGGCACAATTCGAGAACGGGGCAACGGTTGCAGAACTGTTTGGCGGCTTCCGCGCGCCGACGGCGGGCCGCGCCGCGCTCGCCCTCGGGGTGAAAGAAGAGGTTCGGGTCGGCGTCTCGACAGGAGCCCTCATACTGCCACTCCCACTGGTCTTGCGTGGGGGTCGGCAGTGTCGCGATCATTTCCATCGTGCTCCTCGCTAGGCGGTTCAAACTCTTGTCTTCATCGACCCGGGTCCGCCCCACATCTCCGCTAGGGACGGGATCACCGTAAACCGGACTAAACGGACAGTCAAGAGAGTCTGGCTCACTGCGACCTCCACCCCTGTTTCTACTCTCTCGGCGGTGGGTTGGGAACCCCCCACTTCGGGGGTGCTGGGAGCTCCCCCAGGTCAGAACGTTTCGAGGATTCCGTCCCCGGCGTGCGGGATCGGGCGACTCGACGACCGGTGCGTGAGCCCTAGACTTGGGCGCATGGCACCCAGCGAGCACGACCCCTTCGGGTTCACCGGCCTCACGTACGACGATGTCCTCCTGCTGCCGGGCGAGAGTGACGTGACGCCTTCCGAGGTGTCGACCAAGACACGACTCACTCGCCACATCGATATCGCCGTCCCGCTTCTCAGCGCGGCCATGGACACCGTGACCGAGGCGCGCCTCGCGATCGCGCTGGCTCGACTGGGAGGCATCGGCGTGCTCCACCGCAACCTCTCCATTGAAGATCAGGCCCAACAGGTCATCACCGTGAAGCGCTCCGAGTCCGGCATGATCACCGATCCCGTGACGGTCGGCCCCGATGCCAGCCTGGCCGAGTTGGACGCCCTGTGCGCCCGCTATCGCGTCTCGGGGCTCCCCGTGGTGGATGCCGACGGCACGCTTGTTGGCATCATCACCAACCGCGACATGCGCTTCGTGTTGCCGGGCGACTATGCCGGCCGATTTGTGCGCGACCAGATGACATCGATGCCGCTCATCACGGCGCCCGAGGGCGTGTCTAACGCCGCCGCCTCCGAATTACTTGCGAAGCACCGCGTGGAGAAGCTGCCGCTGGTGGACAAGGACGGCAAGCTCACGGGCCTGATCACCGTCAAGGACTTTGTGAAGACCGAAAAGTACCCGCTCGCCACCAAGGACGATGAGGGTCGCCTGCGGGTCGCGGCAGCCGTCGGCTTCTATGGCGACGCATGGGAGCGGGCCACCGCGCTGGTGGACGCCGAGGTGGACGCCCTCGTGGTGGACACCGCCCACGGCCACGCCCGGGCCATGATCGACATGATTAGGCGCCTGAAGTCCGACCCCGCGACCTCGCACGTGCAAGTCATCGGCGGCAACGTGGCGACGCGCGCCGGTGCCGAGGCGCTGGTGGAGGCCGGTGTGGACGCCGTCAAGGTGGGCGTGGGGCCCGGCTCGATCTGCACCACACGCGTGGTCGCAGGCGTGGGCGTGCCGCAGGTCACCGCGGTCTACGAGGCGTCGCTTGCGGCGCGCGCCGCCGGGGTGCCGATCATCGCCGACGGCGGCTTGCAGTACTCGGGCGACATCGCCAAGGCCATGGTCGCCGGCGCATCGTCGGTCATGCTCGGATCGCTCTTCGCGGGGTGCGCCGAGACGCCGGGCGACCTCGTGCTGATCAACGGCAAGCAATTCAAGAGTTACCGCGGCATGGGCTCGATGGGTGCGATGGCATCGCGCGGGCGCCGCTCGTACTCCAAGGATCGTTACTTCCAAGCCGACGCTCCGAGTGACGACGACCTCATTCCCGAGGGCATCGAAGGTCGAGTGCCGTACAAGGGCCCGCTGTCGGGGGTGGTGCGTCAGCTGGTGGGAGGCCTCGGACAGTCGATGTTTTACGTCGGCGCGCGCACCATTCCTGAGTTGCAGGCCAAGGGCAAGTTTGTGCGGATCACGCCCGCCGGGCTCAAGGAGAGCCACCCCCACGACGTCCAGATCACCGTCGAGGCGCCCAACTACGCCGGCACCCACGAGCAGTGACGCTGACGTGGCACGCGCTCGTCATCCTGGCGGTCGTGGCGCTGGTCGCCGGCTTTCTTGACACTCTTGCAGGCGGCGGCGGACTGCTGACGCTTCCCGCGCTGCTCCTCGCCGGGGTCCCGCCGCTCGCGGCTCTCGGCACCAACAAGCTGCAGGGGTCCTTCGGCACCGGCATGGCGACGTATCAGGTGTTGCGTCGCCGCCGTGTGTCCTGGCGAGACGTCCGATGGCCGATGCTGCTGGCGTTTGCGGGTTCGGTGCTGGGGTCGGTCGGCATCCAATTCGTCAACACGGACGGCCTGCGAATCCTGATCCCGGTGGTGTTGGCGGTCATCGCCGCCTACTTCCTGTTTGTGCCCCGCGCCCACCACCCGCCGACCGAGCCGCGCATCGGCGAGCGGGCGTTCCACGCCAGCGTGGTCCCCGCCATCGGCGCGTACGACGGCGCGTTCGGGCCCGGGACGGGTTCCCTCTTTGCGCTCACGGGCGTGTCGCTGCGTGCCCAGACGCTCGTGCAGTCCACCGCCGTCGCAAAGACCCTGAACTTCGCCACCAACGTGGCCTCGCTGACCGTGTTCCTCATCGCGGGCCAACTGGTGTGGATCGCAGGTGCCGCGATGATCGGCGGCCAGCTGCTGGGCTCTTACGTCGCATCGCACGTGCTGTTCCGCGTCAAGCCGCTGGTGTTACGCGCGCTGATTGTGGTGATGTCGCTCGGGATGCTGGCGCGGGTGCTGGCGGGCTGAAGTCGTCAAGTCCACCAACTCTCCCAGGGGTGAGGCGCGTCACTGCGGCGAACGCGACTTCCGTTGCCGAGGGCGTCGTTCCGGTACAACCAGAAGAGGGATGGCTCTCGTGAGGAACGCGTCGAAGTGGGGAACGGTGAACGCGGCATATGCGTGCTCCGGCGTGTAGAGCAGCCCCATGTTGATCAGTTCCGCTCGAGTGGGTCCGAGATTCTGCGATGTGCGGCCCATTTTCTCCGCCACATCTGATGCCTTCTGGGGTTCGGGTCCCAGTTCGGCCATAGCGCGCAAGTAGGCCTTCTGGAGTTCGGTCGTGCGATCGAGGCGTACCCGAAAGAAGGACTCGTCCAGCTTTGCCTCGTATTGCGGCACGGCGGCGACCACATCGGAACGGTGGATGGTGGGCCCATCGGCGACGGTCCACACCGCGTATCCCAGTTCTTGAACGAAATAGGGATAGCCGCCCGTCACGGCTACTGCCTCTTCGAGGGCGTCGTCATCGTATGAAGCGCCCTCGTCCACGGCGGGCTTCAATAGCGCGGACTTGGCGTCGTCTTCTCCGAGATTTCCGATCGAGGGAAACTTGAAGAGACGCTCTGCATAAGACTTCGCGTCGCCAGCAAGTTCTGCCATCTGGGGAAGCCCCGCACCCACCATCGTGACTGGAAGTTTTCGCTGGATCATCTTGTGGAGGGCTTCGATGGTCGCCTCGAGTTGTGGCTTCGTGAGGAACTGAATCTCGTCGAAGAGAAGAACGACGCCGCGTCCCCGTTCTCTTGCTGCATCGCCCATGGCGATGAACACGTCCGAGAGGTCGAGGGCCAGGTCTCCGTGGTCGGCATACCCTTCTGCCGCGTCCATGTTGACTCCTGCCGCCCACTTGCCTTGGGCGTCGACGGTCACGGTGAATGACCTCAGAACGGCTGCGGCGTGGTTGAACCGATCAGACCAGCGTGCTCTCGGCGATAGTTCGTGGAGAGCAGTGCGCAACTTCGCGCCGATCGTTCGACGAAAGTGCGAGTCGTCGTTCTTGCTCACCTCAAACTCGACGACAACCCAGTCGCGACCGAGTGCTTTGGTGCGGAATTGGCCGAGCAGAACTGTCTTACCAACGCCGCATAGCCCGGTGATGATCATGGACTGCTCGGTTCGGCCACGGGAGATGCGTTCGAGGAGAAGGTCGAAGGATCCCAGTTGGTCATCACGGCCAACGACGGCCTGAGGCTCGGCTCCTGCGTTGGGCGTGTAGGGGTTCGCCACTGCTTGCATGATCGCCACTTTACATGAGTTAGAAGGTATTATTAGTTGTTAGTAAAACGCAGTAAAGAGTATAAAGTTGGAGGTTGTTGCAGCGCTCTCGCAAGGAGTCGGCCTGGCCCGACGCGTCTCAGAACAGTGCGGCGTCCGCCTCTTCCGGTTCTGTGGCACCGGTGGCGACGGGCCATTCGGGACTCGGCAGATCGTCAGTGGTTCCCTTGGAGATGAGCCACGCGCGGAACCGGTTGGCCCACTCGCCATGGGCGTGCGCCTGCTGATCGTGAAGATCCTGCAACGCCACGCCGCCCAGCGAGGGGTAGCGCTCGGCGATCGCGGGAACCAGGTCGAGCGTGGCCAGGACGTCGGCGTCGGCCGCGTGGAGGGCGTCGGCAACCACCTGCACCCGGTAGGTGCCGCACATGTCAATGAGCTTGCGCTTGCCCTTGCGGTATTTGTCGAGGTGGCGATCGAGCACGAGCGGGTCGATGATTGGCCGGATGCCCAGCGGGAGACGGTGCGCGAGCGTGCGCAGGCCGTGCCGCGCGAGTTCGGTCTCGAGGATGGTGAGGTCGTATTGGATGTTGAAGCCGACCACGGGGATCCCGGCGCCCAGGGCCTCGGCCAAGGCGACGGCGATCTCCTCGAGCGCAGCCGCGGGCTTGGCGCCCTCGGCCCGTGCTTTCTCGGTGGTGATCCCGTGCACCTCGGTGGCGCGGGCGGGGATCTCGACGCCCGGGTCGATCAGCCACTCGCTCACCTCAACCCGCGTGCCATGGCGGCGGATCACGGCCGCCGTCACGATGCGATCGTTGAGGGGCGAGATGCCCGTGGTCTCCGTGTCGAAGCCCACCATGGGGCCGTCAATCCAGCTCATGGGTACCACCCTGTCACGCGGGTATGACGTGGCCCGCGAGGCGCGACGAGCGAGCCGCGTCGGCGGCCTACGGGTAGAGCCCGCGCTGACGGTGCGCCTCGGTGACGCGTCGCACCGCGATGGCGGTGGCCGCCGCCCGATACGTCAGCCCGTGTGCCGAGGCGTACTGGATCACGTCGTGCCAGGCTGCGGTGAGGCGTTCCTCGAGCCGGTCGTTCACCTCGCGTTCGCTCCACTGGTAGGCCTGGTGCGCCTGCACCCATTCGAAGTAACTGACAATCACGCCGCCAGCGTTGGCGAGGATGTCCGGGACCACCACCACGTCGCGCTCCATCAGGATCGCGTCGGCCTCTTTGGTGGTCGGGCCGTTGGCGCCCTCGATGACGATGCGGGCGCGCACGTTGGCCGCGTTGTCGGCGGTGACCACGCCCTCGACGGCGGCGGGGACCAGCACGTCCACGTCCAAGGTGATGAGGTCGGCGGGGTCCAGGGCCTCCGCGCCCTCGAAACCTGCTACCGACCCGGTGCGGTCCACATGCGCCCCCAGGTGAATGATGTCCAGCCCTGCTGCGGAATACACGGCGCCATCGACGTCGCTGACCGCGCGTACTGTCACGCCGGACTGCGACAGAAACCGGGCCGCGTCGCGACCGACCTTACCGAAGCCCTGGACGGCCGCGGTGGACTTTTCGGGCTGCATCCCATGGGCGGCCATGGCCAACATGGCAATGTGTGCCGCGCCGCGCGATGTGGCGGTGGCGCGGCCCCGCGAGCCGCCGAGACCCACCGGCTTGCCGGTCACGACTCCCTGGACGGTGTGGCCGACCAGTGCGGAGTAGGTGTCCATCATCCAGGCCATCGTCTGCTCATTCGTGCCGATGTCGGGCGCGGGGATATCCACTTCGGGGCCGATGATCGGAGAGATCTCTGACGTGTATCGGCGGGTGACGCGCTCCAGCTCGCGGTTGCTGTGGTCGCGTGGCTCGATCGCGACGCCGCCCTTGGCGCCGCCATAGGGGACATCGACCAACGCGCACTTCCACGTCATCCACATGGCCAGGGCGCGTATCTCGTCGAGGTCGACGTTTGAGGCGAATCTCAGTCCGCCCTTCGCGGGGCCTCGCGAGAAGTTGTGCTGGACGCGGTAGCCGGAGTACACCACGACGCTGTCGTCGTCCCGGCGCAGGGGAACGCTCACCTGCATCTCGCGCCGCGCGGTCGCGAGCATCTGGTGCATGCCCTCGTCGTAGCCGAGATGCTCGACCGTCGCGGCCAGTTGTGCCAGCGCGTCGGCGAGCGGGCCCTGCTTGGGGTGACCGGACCGCGTCATCGTTGCCTCCTCTTGCTTTTCCCTGACTCTAGTCCTGGCGCGATGGAAACTGGGAGCGCCCTCGCGCCCGCGCGCTAGGCTGGACGGCGTGAGCAACGAGATCGAGATTGGGCGCGGAAAGCGCGGGCGCAGGGCGTATTCCTTTGACGATGTGGCCGTGGTTCCGTCGCGACGAACCCGCGACCCCGAAAACGTGTCCCTTGCGTGGCAGATCGACGCCTTCCGCTTCGAGATTCCCGTCATTGCGGCGCCGATGGACTCGGTGATGTCGCCCGCCACCGCAATCGCCTTGGGCCGTTTGGGTGGCCTTGGCGTGCTCGACCTTGAGGGCCTGTGGACGCGCTACGAGGACCCGACCGCGTTGCTTGCCGAGATTGCCTCCCTGCCCGCAGCCGCCGCGACGGCGCGGATGCAGGAGATCTATCTTGAGCCCATCAAGTCGGAACTGATCGCCGACCGCCTGCGTGAGGTGCGTGAGGCGGGAGTGACCGTCGCGGGCGCCCTGTCCCCCCACAACACGCAGGAGCACTATTCGGCCGTGTTGAGCGCCGGCGTGGACCTGTTTGTGATTCGCGGGACCACGGTGTCGGCCGAGCACGTCTCGGCGGATGGCGAGCCGCTCAACCTCAAGAAGTTCATCTACGAACTCGACGTGCCGGTGATCGTGGGCGGAGCCGCGACCTATCAGGCCGCGTTGCACCTGATGCGCACGGGTGCCGCGGGCGTGCTCGTCGGCTTTGGCGGAGGGGCCGCACACACCACGCGCACCTCGCTCGGCATCCACGCGCCCATGGCGACCGCTGTGGCCGACGTTGCGGCGGCGCGGCGCGACTACCTGGACGAGTCCGGCGGCCGCTACGTGCACGTCATCGCCGACGGCGGACTGGGCCATTCGGGAGACATGGTCAAGGCCATCGCGTGCGGCGCCGATGCGTTCATGCTGGGCGCCGCGCTGGCCCGCGCCGAGGAGGCGCCCGGCAGCGGCTACCACTGGGGGCCCGAGGCCCACCACCCCGAGCTTCCTCGCGGCGAGCGCGTCCACGTGGGTTCCGTGGGCACTCTCGAGGAGATCCTGTTTGGCCCGGGCGCGCGCGCCGACGGCACCACCAACCTCATGGGTGCCCTGCGCCGGTCGATGGCGACCACCGGCTATTCGGACCTCAAGGAGTTCCAGCGGGTCGACGTGGTGGTCAGCCCGTACCAGGCGGGGTAGGTGGGTAACCAAGCCCAACACCACCTGCCACACGTCGATCTCGCGCACCGGTTCCAGCCGGAGCGCGGCGGGCACGACGCCCCGGGGGAGCGGCACGTGATCTTCGCCGACGAACTCGGTGCCTTCCAGCGTGTGGTGAGGCGGGCGACGCGCTTCTGGGGGTTGGCTCTCGCGCCGGGCCCGACACTGGGAATAATCCGAATCGTTGACGCGTCGTCTAGGTGCAGTAGTTTAGTTGTCGCATCAACCAAGTTAGGAAACCCGCATGGACATCGTCTTTCTCATCGCCCGCATCCTCTTCGCGGTCCTCTTCATCGTCAGCGCCATCGGACACGTGACGCAGTCCGCCGCCATGGCTCAGTACGCGACCTACAAGGGCGCTCCAGGCGGTCGCGTGGGCGTGATCGCGTCGGGTGTCGCGATGGGCGTCGGCGCCCTCATGGTGTTGCTCGGCGTCTTCGGCGACATCGGCGCCCTGCTCGTGGCTGCCACCCTCATCCCCATTAGCTTCTTCATGCACGCCCACTGGAAGGAAGAGGACGCGCAGACCAAGCAGAACGATCAGATCCAGTTCAACAAGAACGCGGCACTCGTCGGCGGCGCTCTCGCGCTGTTCCTGCTGTTCGCAATCCAGGACCCGAGTCTCGGCCTCTCATTCACGGACTCGCTCATCAGCCTCTGACCCGACGCGCAGACGAGACACAGCGAGGCCCCAGATCACTGCACAATCTGGGGCCTCGTCGCGTAGGAAGGGAAAAACCTATTCGTTGTCACCGCGGGTGGCGGCGACAACGTCCACAGCATTGTCAACCACACCGCGGCCATCTGGCCAGACCCCGCGTTGACTCATGAGAGACCTCCGCGTAGCACCATGCGTTGCCTCTTCTGAAAATTTCCGCTTCGGCGTGGTTCGAGACGTGGGTGATGGATGTGGGAT
>NZ_JADQBE010000056.1:0-8663 GCF_016278765.1 Demequina sp.
AGCGCAAGGCAGGTTACCCGAGCGGCCAAAGGGAGCTGACTGTAAATCAGCCGTCAACGACTACGGGGGTTCGAATCCCTCACCTGCCACGACGGGGCCCGGTTCGCCGGGTCCTCGTCCTTTGTGAAGGCGGGTGTTCGCACCTCACGCGAGACGGCGGTCAGTGGCCTCCCATGAGGGGGGCCATGATCCTGGCCGCCAGGCTCTGACGTTTCGTGAGGCGTTCCTCGGTGTCAGCCGCGGTCATCGCGGACAGCCCCGCGTTCACCCCTAGCCACCGCAGCGGCTCCGGTTCCCATCGCGGAGACCGATGCCCCACCCACGGCAGCGCGGTCAGCGCCGTCTCCTCGTCCAGAATGAGGTCCCGTAAGGTCCGGCCCGCGAGATTGGTGGTCGTCACGCCGTCACCCACGTAGCCTCCGGACCACGCCATTCCCGTCGCGGCGTCGAGCCCCACCGAGGCATGCCAGTCGCGCGCGATGCCGAGCGGGCCGCCCCAGGCGTGGGTGATCTGCACGCCGCGCAGCACGGGGAAGAGGTCGACGAGCGCCTCGCCCAGCGCCGTGTGAACCCTCGCGTCGCGGTCGAAATCTGGCCGAATCGACGACCCGAAGTGATAGGGAGCGCCGCGGCCGCCAAAGACGATGCGGTCGTCGGCCGTGCGCTGCCCGTAGACGATCAGGTGGCGGTGGTCGCTGAACGTCTCGCGGCGTTTCAGGCCGATCTGATCCCACACCTCGGCTGGCAGGGGCGCGGTCGCGACGATCAGCGAGTACACGGGGATGACGGAGCGACGATGCTGCGGCAGTTGGGCGGTGTAGGCCTCGGTCGCGCGCACCACCACGTCGGCCGTGAGCGTCCCGCCGGGGGTGACGACGCGATGGGGTGACAGCTCCGTCACGGGTGAGCGCTCGTAGATGGCGACGCCTCGCCGAGCGACGGCCGCAGCGAGACCCCGCACCAGCTTGGCAGGGTGCACCGCCGCGCAGTCCGGCGTGTAGGTGGCGCCTCGCGTGCGCGTCGCCACCAGGCGTGCCGCGGTGGCGTCGGCGTCCAGGAGGGTCACATCGTCGTCTCCGCGTCCCCACGTGCGCGCCTCCTCGACTTCGGCCTTGGCCCGTTCCCACTGGGCGTCCGTCCGCGCGAGCACCACGGTGCCACCCTTGGCAATATCGGCGTCGATCCCCTCGGAGTGGGCGGCCCGAATCACCTCGTCGACCGACGCCCTCATCGCCGCGTGCTGACCGAGGGCGGCCTCGCGGCCTCCTGCTCGGGCGAGCGTCGTGAGCGAACTGGGCATGAGGGCGGACGCCCATCCGCCATTGCGGCCCGACGCCCCAAATCCGGCGATCTGACTCTCCACAACGGCGATGTCGAGGTCGGGGCGCGCGAGAGCGAGGTAGTAGGCGGTCCACAGCCCCGTAAACCCCGCGCCCACGATGGCCACGTCGACCGCGCGGTCGACGGTCAGTGGCGGTCGCGGCGTGAGGTCCCCGCAGGTCTGGTGCCACAGGGACAGCCCGGCGTAGGGCGGGGGTGCGTCAGTCACGGTGATTCACGTCTTTCAGTCTGGCGATGCGAAGGGGAAGAGGTCAACCGTTTCTCTGTCGACGGCGTATCGAAATGTTACGGTCAGGTAAATTCTTGTTCACAAGCACGCTCAGACGGCGCATAATTCAGCGAAGTACCAGTTCAGATCCCATCCGGTCTGCCAATATTTGCTTCATCTGGCAACGTCGTTGAAGGAGATTCCCGTGGAAGAAGAAGAAGAAACGACAACCAAGAAGGGTGTGTCTCGACGGGGGGTCCTGATCGGTGGGGCGCTCGGCGTCGCTGGCGTGGGGGCGCTGACCTTCTTGGGCACGCAGAATCGAAACCAAGAAGCGGGCGGGTGCATCAGCACCGACATCTCGGCGACCGACATGAAGCTGTCGATTTCCAACTGGCCCGAGTACATCGACGAGGACGACGGCGACTACGTCTCGACTCTCACCCAGTTCCAGCAGGACATGGGGATCGAAGTCAGCTATGTCGCAGACGTCAACGACAACTCGGAGTTCTTCGCCAAGGTCGTCAACCAGCTGGGGTCGTGCGCGCCCACGGGGCGTGACATGTTCGTGCTGACCGACTGGATGGCCGCCCGCATGATTCAGGCGGGCTGGATTCAGAAACTCGACAAGGCCAACGTGCCCAACCTCGACGCGAACCTGATCTCCTCCCTCCAGGGTGTGGGATGGGACCCCAACCGCGAATACTCGGCGCCGTGGCAGTCGGGCTTCACCGGGATTGCGTACAACAAGTCGCTCGTGGGTGAGGTCGGCAGCATCACGGACCTGCTGACGCGTTCGGAACTCAAGGGACGCATCACGCTCCTCACGGAGATGCGCGACACGATGGGCCTGATCATGCTCAGCAATGGTGCGGACCCGGCGAACTTCAACGACGACGACTGGGGCACGGCGCTCGAGACCCTGACCAAGGCGCGCTCGGACGGCCAAATCCGTGCGTTCACGGGCAACGAGTACATCAACGACCTGTCGGCGGGCAACATCGCCGCCTGCGTCGCGTGGTCTGGTGACGTCGCCGCCGCGGAGGACGAGAACCTGGTGTTCCTGTCCCCGGAGGAGGGCATGATGATTTGGGCAGACAACATGCTGATCCCCAACAAGTCGGACCACAAGGCAAACGCAGAAAAGTGGATCGACTACTACTACGACCCTGAGATTGCTGCCCGGCTCGCCGCCTACGTGTGGTACGTGTGTCCGGTGGACGGGGCCCAGGCCGAGATGGAGAAGATCGACCCCACGCTCGTGGACAACCCGCTGATCTTCCCCACCCCCGAGTACCTCGCAAGCACGCACAGCTTCATGGCTCTGTCCGACGACAAGGCCAACAGTTACGAGCAAGAATTCGCCAGCGTCAGTGGCTGACGAAGTCAATCGCGATTTAAGGCTCGAGGGGTTGCGCAAGCGTTACCCCAACGGCTTCGTTGCCGTGGAGAACCTCGACCTCGTGGTCCCGAGCGGGTCGTTCTTCGCCTTGCTGGGCCCCTCCGGTTGCGGCAAGACCACCACCCTGCGCATGGTGGCGGGCCTCGAGGATGCGACAAAGGGCACCATCAGCATCGGCGACACCGACATCACGCACGAGAAGCCATACCGGCGCCCCGTGAACACCGTGTTCCAGAACTACGCGCTCTTCCCGCACCTCACCATCATGGAGAACGTCGAGTTCGGCTTGAAGCGCAAGGGCGTCAAGGAAACGCAGGTGCCGGTCCACGAGATCCTGGCGCTCACGGAACTTGAGGCGCAGGCGAACAAGAAGCCGGCGCAGCTTTCGGGGGGCCAGCAGCAACGTGTGGCCCTTGCCCGCGCGCTGATCAACCGGCCCGAGGTGCTGCTCTTGGATGAGCCGCTCGGCGCCCTTGACATGAAGCTGCGCAGGTCGATGCAGATCGAGCTCAAGCGCATCCAGTCGGAGGTGGGGATCACCTTCGTACACGTCACCCACGACCAAGAGGAGGCCATGACGATGGCCGACTTCGTGGCCGTCATGAATGCCGGGGAGATCGAGCAACTGGGTTCCCCCTATGAGCTCTACACCAACCCCCGGACCACCTTTGTTGCGAACTTTCTGGGGCGGACCAATCTCATCAGGGGCCGGGTGCTCGGCCGGGAGGGATCGGGGGCCGACGAGATGGTCAAGGTCGACATGTATGGCACCACCGTGTCGATCAAGGCCGGGCGAGTCCATACCACCTCTCCAGATGTCTGGATCGGCATCCGGCCGGAGAAGGTGATCATTCAGCCACAAGACAAGCCGATGGATGGTCTTGGCGCGCACTTCTCCGAGGCGGTGGTGAGTGACAGGAACTACACGGGCGTCTCGACCGACTACACCCTCACGATGCCGTGGGGACAGAACCTGGTGTGCTTTGAGCAGAACACGGGGCGGCGCGGCGGTTTGGTGACGGTAGGCACCAAGGTCGACGTGCTGTGGCGTCCCGAATTCGCGTTCCTGCTGGACTCTTCACAAGACGCCGAGGCAGGAATCGGGGAGGACTAGCGTGGCGACCAGGTTGCGGGCCCCGAGCACCGCCACGGCGTACTGGCTTGTGCTCCCCGCGGCGGTGTGGCTGGGGATCTTCTTCGTCTTCCCGTTCCTGTCGCTCCTCGCCACCTCGATGTATGACCCCGCCGGGTCGGCCGTGACCGGCTACGACATGACCTGGCGGGTGCAGAACTTCGCCGAGGCGTTCGCCGACTACAACGAGTACTTGGTGCGCTCGCTGATCTACGCGGGAATCGCGACGTTCTTGTGCCTGATCCTGGGCTATGTGCTCGCCTATGCCATCGCGTTCAAGGCGGGCCGGTGGAAGACGATCTTGCTCGTGCTCGTCGTCGCGCCGTTCTTCACGTCCTTCTTGGTGCGCACCCTCGCGTGGAAACTCATTCTTGGCGATGACGGCTGGTTCGTGAACGCCATGCAGACGATTCACCTCCTCCCGCCCGACGGCCGCCTGCTCGCCACGCCGTTCGCGGTGGTGGCGGGACTCACGTACAACTTCCTGCCGTTCATGATCCTGCCGCTGTACGCGAGCCTGGAGAAGATCGACCACCGGCTGCTCGAGGCCTCCGAGGACCTCTACGCGAAGCCCGTCCAGACGTTCTTCAAGGTGACGTGGCCCCTGTCGCTGCCGGGCGTCGTCGGCGGCACACTGCTGACCTTCATCCCCGCGACGGGCGACTACATCAATGCGGCGCTGCTCGGAAGCACCACCACTCAGATGGTGGGCAACAAGATCCAGGTGCTCTTCACCAAGGCAGGCGACTACCCGCACGCGGGGGCGTTGTCGGTGATCCTGCTGGTCATCGTGGTGGCGCTGGTGTTGCTCTATGTCCGCAAGGCCGGGACGGAGGAACTGCTGTGATCGTCTCGCTCGGCCGCTTCATCGGCAAGCATCTGGTGCTGTCCCTCGGGCTGCTCGTGTTGCTGTTCCTGTACCTGCCCAACGCGATTGTGGCGCTGATGTCGTTCAACGACGCCTCGCAGTCGCGAAATCTCTACAGCTTCCAATCGTTCACCTGGAACAACTGGCTCAATCCGTGCGAGCCCATGGGCATGTGCGAGGCGGTGGGAACGAGCATTCAGATCGGCCTGCTCGCCACCCTGGGTGCCACCGCGATCGGCACGCTCGCCGCGTTCGGACTGGTGCGCCACCGCTTTGAGGGCCGCGCCACGCTGAACCTGGTGCTGTTCCTGCCGATGGCCACGCCCGAAATCGTGATGGGCTCGTCGCTGTTGGCGCTGTTCGTGTCCGCGGGCCTCGCCGGCCAGTTGGGGTTCTGGACCATCCTGGTGGCGCACATCATGTTCTGCCTGTCGTTCGTGGTGGTCACGGTCAAGTCGCGCCTCGCGGGACTCGACTCGAACCTGGAGCAGGCCGCCATGGACCTCTACGCCAACGAGTGGCAGACATTCTGGAGGGTCACCTTCCCGCTCGTCTTCCCCGGGATCCTTGGCGCGGCGCTGTTGTCCTTCAGCCTGTCGTTCGACGACTTCATCATCACCAACCTCAACTCCGGGCAGACGGTGACCTTCCCCATGTTCGTGTGGGGAGCGGCCCAGCGTGGAGTGCCCATGCAGGTCAACGTCATCGGCACGATGATGCTGCTGCTGGCGCTCACCGTGGTGATCGGTGGAGAAATCCGATCACGTCGCAGGGCCAAGCAGTTGGCCGCCCGCTAGATCAGCGCCGACGCCCGGGTCAGCACGTCACGCAGGATCCGTTCCATCTCGTCGAACTCTGCCTGGCCGATGATGAGCGGCGGGGACAGTTGGATGACCGGGTCGCCGCGGTCGTCGGCGCGGCAGTACAGGCCTGCCTGGAACAGCGCGGGGGAGACGAAGCCGTACAGGATCCGCTCGCACTCCTCATCGGAAAAGGACTCCTTGGTGGCCTTGTCCTTGACCAGTTCGATGCCGTAGAAGTAGCCCGCGCCGCGGACGTCTCCCACGATGGGAATGTCCAGTAGCTTGTCCAGCGTCGCGCGGAAGGCGTCCTCGTTGCTGCGGACATGCCCGAACACGTCCTCGCGCTCGAAGATGTCCAGGTTGGCGAGTGCCACCGCGGCCGCGACCGGGTGGCCGCCAAAGGTGTAGCCGTGCGCGAACATCTCCCCTGCGGCCAGGAACGGCTCCATGAGGGCGTCGGAGGTGAGCATGGCGCCCATGGGCGCATAGCCGGACGTCAGGCCCTTAGCGGTGGTGATGATGTCGGGCTGGTAGTCGAAGCGCTGGGACCCGAACATCGTGCCCAGACGTCCGTAGGCGCAGATCACCTCGTCGGAGACCAGGAGCACGTTGTAGCGGTCGCAGATCTCGCGCACCCGCGGCCAGTAGCCTGGCGGCGGCGGGAAGCAACCTCCCGCGTTCTGTACCGGCTCAAGGAACACTGCGGCCACCGAGTCGGGCCCCTCGTTCTCGATCGCGATGGCGATCTGGTCTGCCGCCCACCGGCCAAAGGCCGCCGGGTCGGATCCGTCCAGCAACCCTCCGGTCATCTCCTCGGCGCGATAGAGGTTGGTGTTGGGCACCCGGAAGGTGGAGGGAACTAGTGGCTCGAATTGTTCCTTGAGGGCGGGGATTCCGGTGATGGACAGCGCTCCCTGGGTGGTCCCGTGATACGCGACGGCGCGGCTGATGACCTTGTGCTTGCCGGGCTTGCCCGTGAGCTTGAAATAGTTCTTGGCGAGCTTCCACGCAGACTCGACGGCCTCGCCGCCGCCCGACGTGAAGAACACCCGATTGAGGTCGCCGGGTGCGGCGTGCGCCAGGCGTTCGGCCAGCTCGATGGCGCGGGGATGTGCGTAGGACCACAGCGGGTGGAACGCGAGCTCCTGGGCCTGCGTGGCTGCGGCCTGCGCGAGCTCCGTGCGGCCGTGCCCCAGCTGGTTGACGAACAGCCCGGCGAGCCCGTCAAGGTAGCGCTTGCCGTGCGAGTCGTAGATGTAGGCGCCCTCGCCCCTCACGATGATCGGGATGTCGGCATCGGCGTAGCGCGAGTGCGCCGTGAAGTGCATCCATAGGTGATTCTTCGCGGCCTCTTGCAACTGGGAGTGGTCCATGTCCCTGATCCTTGCCCTTGGTGGGCCCGGCGGCAAGTGCCGAAGCCGCGGATGCCTTGATGACCACTCTCGATGTCCGGAGGGGCGTGCTAGACGGACAGATTGCCGTGACCCGCAATTTCGACCTCGTCGAGCCCGAGCCACCCCGCCATGAGGCTGAGTTCCGTGCGCAGCGCGGCCGTGATCTCCCGGTCCGACCTTCGGCGTGCCCCTGGCGCCGCGCCCTCCTCGCGCCACGCCGACTGCACCCGCAGCACCCCGGCCTTGCGGTCCGCCTTGAGGTCCACGCGGCCCACCATCTGATCGCCCAGCAGGAACGGCAGGCAGTAGTACCCGTACGTGCGCTTGGCTGCCGGAGTGTAGATCTCGATCGTGTAGTCCATGGCGAACATCCGCTTGAGTCGCGGCCGAAACCAGCACACGGGGTCAAAGGGGCTCAGCAGCGCGGCGCCGGTCGCTCGACCAGGGTCGGTCGCGGCACGATGCCACGGCGCGTCGTGTGACGGCTCTCCGATGGCCATCAGCGCGGGAGTCTTCCATCCCTCGACCTCGACCCACTTGGCAAGACCTCGCTCCACCGCCGATGCCGCCCACGCCTCTCCTCCGGCGGCGTCGGGCGCATTCTTGCCAGCCTTCAGCGGCAAGCGGAAGTGGTCGCACAGATCCGCCACTGTTCCGATGCCGCACGCCGCGAGCGCGCGGTCAAAGAGCTGTTGGCGCGCCTGACCCGCGGGTAACCCCCAGGGGTGGGAGCCGTCGGGCGACACGGCGTCGGCCGGGGGCAGCCCCCACGCTCGTGGCGTCGCATCGTACGTGCGGGTGAAATGGCGCCCCCGGGACGCTGCGACCTTGCCCGTGATGAACAGGTATTCCAGTGCGTCCTTGGCGTGGTCGTTGTCCCACCACGGACCCTTGCGGCGCTCGCGTGGGGCCAGGTGCGACACGTCGGCGCCCACCACGGGCCCCGCAGAGTGCACTAGCTCGCGAGCGGCGTCGACCAGTCCTGGGCGTTCGCGGTCCAACCGCTCCCGGCGGCGCGACTGCCACGAGTTGCCGTCGACCATGCGGTGGTACATCGCGGGGAGCAATTCTCGTGGCATGACCGAGGCCTCGTGACCCCAATGTTCGAAGGCGTGGGCGGAGTGGCCACGCGCATCGCCCCACAGGTACGCGTCCGCGCGCTGCAGGTTGTACGCGCCGAACCTGGAGTACAACGGCAGGTAGTGGGCCCGGGCCAGAACGTTCACCGTGTCGAGTTGAAGCACGCCCTGGGTGCTCAGATATGCCGCGAAGTCACGCTCTGACACTGCCCGGGAGGGCCGCTTGCGCGCGAGTCCCTGCGCGTTCAGAAAGACGCGGCGGGACTGGGCGGCGGTCACGGTATCGGTCACGAGCGACACTGTATCCATGAGGTGTGACGTGCACTCGCATGAAGGAGGTCGCCGATTTCCTGTGGGGCCCGTGCGCCATGTACGCTAGTCCGGCTTGCCCCGATAGCTCAGTCGGTAGAGCGTTTCCATGGTAAGGAAAAGGTCC
>NZ_JADQBE010000077.1:0-8571 GCF_016278765.1 Demequina sp.
AAATCACCTTCACCCGATCCCGCGCCAACCACTCCAACGACGGCGCTCACGTCGAACAGAAGAACTGGACCCACGTGCGCGAACTCGTCGGCTACCACCGCTACGACACCCCACCAGAGCTCGCCCTGCTGAACGAGATCTGGGAACTCGACCGGGTGTTCACGAACTACCTACTACCGCAGCAGAAGCTCGTGTTCAAGCAGCGCAACGGAGCGAAAGTGACCAAACGGTACGACACGGCGACCACCCCGCACCAGCGCGCCATCGCCCGCGAAGACATACGGAAGATGCCGATCATCAGGATGAACGCGGAGTTCAAGAGAGTCCACCCCGCGGCCCAGTCCCGGCAAATCCTCGCGCTCACCGGCCGGCTCGAAACCCTCGCGCTGGCCAAGAAACCCGCCACCGTCAAACCGGCAGGTCGCCGCGGGCGCTGTGACGCTCCGCGGAGTCGGGCGGATCCAATGCGGCGGTCGTGGGCGCCCGGTGCACGCCGACTGATGTCGGCGACTTGAGCACCCCAATTTAGTTGCTATGCGGCTCAAGTCAGCAAGACACCTGGCTCTTCGCGAGTGCGAAACACAACCTCCTCAATTGCCTGCGCCCGTGCGCGCACCACACGGCGGCTTTCTCGGCGGGCGGAACTCATCACAGCTCCACGCAGAACCGAATGGACTATGCCTGGGAACTCGCGCGCCGTTGAGTGCATCCGGTACATCCGCCGCCAGCAAGACGTTCGACCACCTCAACGAAGAATCGCCACCACGCTGCGTCACTGCGGTCCGTTGGTGAATGGGGCTGGCGACGGATGTCTCCACAACACTCGCGAAAAGGAGAGATTCTTTGTCCACTTTGTGCCGACGCCGGACATTCCCTTGTCGGAGGACGACCTGCCGGGCGGGACGCGCGAAGCGCCCAACGAATTGGACCACAGCGATTGTGGTCGGCGCCGTGGGACACACGATGAATTGACACAGGAGGACGAGTTCATGCGAAGCACACATTCCAGTTCCGGCCCCAGGGGCGCGCTTGCCGCGCTCATCGTGGCGATCGCAAGCGTCGGAATCCTTGGCTTCGCGCCGCCCGATGCGAGCGCGAGCCCTACACCAAGTACGGGCTTGCTGCCGAGTCCGAGTTACGCAGACGCCGTCGCCTCTGGGGACTGGCTTCCAACTCCGGGAGGTCTTACATTCAAATCCTGCGTTCACGAGGTTCCGGACGACGCCGTAGTGTCAATCGCTGACAGGACCGTTGTCTCCGATGGAGTGACTACGAAGATCCCTGCCTGCCCCTACTCTGCAGTCGTCCCGTATCCGGTGACGGCGACTTCAGGCGCAGTGTCCGACGCACCGAGCACGTCCGCACTTGCCACATCACCGGTTCCTCTTCCGAGCGGCTGGTGGCTCTCAAGTTGGTGGTCCACGACATCGCAAATCACTAGTCTCTCGGCGGACTGGACTGTGCCAGCAAATCCGACATCCAACGGCGGGACGATCTTCCTCTTTCCGTCCGTCGAGTCGACCGGCGGCACGTGGATAGTGCAGCCCGTCCTGCAGTGGGGAAGCAGTGCCGCTGGCGGAGGCAACTCATGGAACCTTGCCTCGTGGTATGTCGGGCAAGGAACTTCCCTCCACACAGCCCTCCTATCGACCTCGGCGGGGCACGTTCTCCACGGCAATATGAGCAGGAGCGGCGGCTCGTCAAGTTCGTGGACCATCAAGGCCACGGACACGACCACGGGGTACTACAGGACCCTCGGTGCGAGTACCAGTGCGACGTCCTGGCCGCTGGCTCAGGGCGGGGTCTTGGAGGTCTACAACGTGTCCTACTGCAGCCAGTTGCCGAACACCACAGCTGTCCATTTCACCAACGTCAATGTGGCGACGACACCTTCGGCGTCTCCTAGCTTCACGGGGGTTGTGGGTTCATCGTCATGTAGTGGCAGCGTTCATGTTTCGAGTACCTACACGTACCTGTGGTGGACACCATAGGACGCCCGTACTATGGGCGTATCGTAATTTGGGCGCAGTTCCATGCTGAAACCAGTGCCCTTTGACCGGCTGGCGCTGGCTTCTAGTTTGCGGCGCTCCTGACAGGCGGAGCCACTCCGTCGGCCAGCAGTTTGGGAATAGGAGGATCACACTCTTGGGTACGAGACCACACGTAGTCATATCGGCCGTTGGAGGCACAGCATTCCTCGCTTTGACGCTCGCTGGTTGCACGCACACGTCACCTACACCCCCGGTGGATCCAACGTACGTCGACTTCACGAGCGCGGCGCAGAGTGGCGCCCCCGTCGTCGTTGAGATCCCAGTCGGCGGGGGGATTGAGGTTTTCGGTTCAGGCACCTCCAACATGGAACCGAAGAACTGGAATGTGGAGATCACGGATCCGAGGGTTCTCGCATTCCTACCGGCGGACTTCTCGGGCCGAGTCGCCCGTCTACCGATGCTGAAGGGTCTCAAGCCGGGCGAGAGCACCGCCGTCGTCACCTACACCGGTGGTGCTAGCCCCGAGAGCGTCACTTACGACGTTACCGTCGGAAATGGTTCTTGACCAGCCTATTCTCTTCACGATGATCGGGGAACTGTCGTCTCGCCGTGCCGATGCACGGGATCCCACCTACCTGAGCACCGCGCCTAACTGACCAGTCGCCGCCGCAATGACAGCCTCGCGCACCGAAAGCACGTCTTCGGCAGTCAGCGTGTGATCCGCAGCGCGCATCCGCACGTTGACCGCCATCGACTTGTGACCGGCCTCGACCTGGGCGCCCGCGTAGACGTCGAATACTCGGACGTCTTCAACAAGCGATCCCCCGGCCTCGCGCACCACAGAAACCAGCGCACCAGCAGTCACCGCAGCAGGGACCACAAAAGCGAAGTCCTCCTTGGCCACCACCTGCTGGCTCACCGCCTCCGCAGCCACCAGCACGCCCTCGGTGAACGCGATGATCGGGTCCAGCAGCACCTGGAACGCGACCGACCGGGCCGGGAGGCCCAGCGTCTCGCAGACCTTGGGGTGCAGCTCGCCCGCGTGCGCGCACGGCGTGCCGTCCGGTAGAGCAAAGACAGCAGCACGGCCAGGGTGCCACGGCGCATAGGAGTCGGCGCGGCGCGTCAGGGAAACCCCTGCGGCAGCCGCGACCGTCTCCACCAGCGCCAAAGCGTCGGACCACTCCCACGCCGCCGCGGGCTGGTTCCAGCCCGCGGGCACGCGCGAACCAGTCATCACTCCAGCAACCATCCGCAGCTGCTCCGGGAGCGCCGCATCCAGGTCAGCAAGCTCGGCGTCAGTGACAGAGCCATCAACGGCTGGCAGCCCCGCCACGCCGGTCCCGGTGTCCAAATAACCTCGGCCCACCTCGAACACGGCCACGTCCTGCGCACCGCGCCCCAGGTTGACGCGCACGGCGTCGAACAGCGTGAACAGCACGCGCGGGCGCAGTACGGCGCGCTCGGCGGCCAGCGGGTTCGCCAGGCGCACCAGCTTGCGGCGCTTGTCATCGGCAGGCACCAGGCACTCGTCCAGCCGCTCGGGCGCCATGAACGGGTACGTCAACACCTCGGTGAGGCCAGCGTCGGCCAATGACCTGGCCACAGAACGGCGCACCTTCTGGCCGTGCGTCAGCCCGCGCCCAGGCGGGGCGACCGGCAGCACCGACGGCATCTCCGCATAGCCGCGCAGTCGCGCCACCTCCTCGACAAGAGTCACGGGGGCGTCCAGATCCGGGCGCCACGTGGGCGGTGCCACCGCGAGCTCATCGCCCAGGCGCGTCACGTGGCAGCCGATGGCCTCAAGGGAAGCCACCACCTCGTCGGCCGGGAAATCCATGCCCACGATGCGCGACGGAAAGTCGATCTCCATGGTGACCGGGTCGATTTCCGTCGTCTCCCCTGCGTCCGTGTAGACGTCCTCGATCTCGCCGCCGCCGAACTCCTGCATGAGCGCGAGCGCCCGCTGCACTGCCACCGGGGGCAGTGCCGAGTCCACGCCGCGCTCGAAGCGCCGCGACGCCTCGGAACCCAGCTTGTGACGCCTCGCCGTGCGCGCGATCGTGATCGCGTCGAAGTGTGCGGCCTCGAGCAGGATGTCCGTGGTCGCTTCCGAGATCTCGGTGTCCAGGCCGCCCATCACGCCCGCCATGCCGATGGCCCGCTTGCCGTGGCCCCCGACGGAGTCGGTGATCAGCAGGTCCTCGGGGTCCAGGGCGCGGGTCGCGTCGTCGAGCGTCACGAGCGTTTCCGCTGTTCCATCAACACCGGCCGACGCCCGACGCACCACGATCGGCGCCGTGAGCTTGCCGAGGTCGTAGGCGTGCAGGGGCTGGCCCAGCTCGAGCATCACGTAGTTGGTGACGTCCACCGCGAGCGAGATGGGGCGCATGCCCGACTGCTCCAGGCGGCGCTTCATCCACGCGGGGCTGGGCGCGCCCGGGTTGAAGCCGCGCAAGGCGCGGGCCACGAAGCGGTCGCAGCCCACGGTGCCGCGAATCGGCGCCGCGTCCTCGAGGAGCACGGGGAACGCTGCATCGGACGCGGTCCCCGACACGGCCATCGCCGCCGGATCCGTGAACGCCGCGCCCGTCGAGTGCGAGTACTCCCGCGCGATTCCCCTGATGGAGAAGCAATACCCGCGATCGGGGGTGATGGTGACCTCGATGGTCTTCTCATCCAGCCCCAGCAGCGCGATGGCGTCCTGCCCAGGCGCGAGGGCGTCGGCGTCGTACCCCAGGTCCTCGGAGGCGCCCGAAGGCGACGCCAGCACGATGATGCCGGTGTGGTCGTCCCCCAGCGCCAACTCCTTGGCGGAGCAGATCATGCCGTCGGACCAGTGCCCGTACGTCTTGCGCCCGCCGATGGGGAACGGGCCGGGCAGCACGCCGCCGGGCAGAATGCACGCCACCCAGTCGCCCTCCACGAAGTTGTGGGCGCCGCAGACGATGCCGCGGCTGGGCGGGAAGGTGTCGTTGTGGTCGGGCTTGTGGCCTCGCACGAGACCATCCTGACCTGGCGGGTCGTTGTGGTCGCCGACGTCCACGCGGCAGTAGTTGATCGTCTTGCCGTTGGACTGCTCTTCCTTGAGGATCGACAGGACGCGGCCGACGACGAGGGGGCCGGACACGGCGCCGCCGTGAATGCCCTCCTCCTCGAGCCCCACCTTCACCAGTGCGGCGGCGACCGCCTCGGGCGCGGGGTCAACAAGATCGACGTACTCGGCCAGCCACTTCAGCGGAATCTTGGGCATGACTCAGACCTCCATTCCGAACTGCTGCGAGAAGCGCACATCGCCCTCGACCATGTCGCGCATGTCCTTGACGCCGTGGCGGAACATGAGCGTCCGCTCGATGCCCATGCCAAAGGCGAAGGCGGTGTACTCGTCGGGGTCGATCCCGGCGGCGCGCAGCACGTTCGGGTGCGTCATGCCGCAGCCGCCCCACTCGATCCAGCCGGTGCCCCTGCACGTGCGGCACGAGGTGTCGCCGCCGTCGCAGATGAAGCAGCGCAGGTCCATCTCCGCGCTCGGCTCCGTGAACGGGAAGTACGACGGGCGCAGTCGCGTCACGGCGTCGGGCCCAAAGAGGGCGCGCGCCAAATGATCCAGCGTGCCCTTGAGGTTCGCCATCGTCAGCCCGCGATCCACGGCCAGGCCCTCGATCTGGTGGAACACCGGCGTGTGGGTCGCGTCCAACTCGTCCGTGCGGAACGTCTTGCCTGGGCAGATCACGTAGATGCCGCGGCCCTCGTTCACCAGGGCGTCCTTGCGCTCGAGTGCCGCGCGAATCTGCACGGGCGACGTGTGGGTGCGCAGCACGACGCCGGACGTGGGAGTCTCCCCCGCCTGGCCACCCAACCCGGCCCCAGCGTCGTCCGTCTCCCGCGCGGCCACAAAGAACGTGTCCTGCATGGCGCGGGCGGGGTGATCGGGGTCGAAGTTGAGGGCGTCGAAGTTGAACCACTCGGCCTCGACCTCCGGCCCCTCGGCCACCTCCCAGCCCATACCTACGAAGATGTCGCACATGGTCTCCTGGAGCGTCTCCAGGGGGTGCCTGGCGCCCAGGGGCGCCCGCAGCACGGGAAGCGTGACGTCCACGGCCTCCTCGACCAGCACCCGCGCGTCGCGCTCCGCCTCAAGCACCTCGGTGCGGGCGGCCAGCGCCCGGCCGATCGACGCGCGCGCCCCGCCCAGCAGCTTGCCCGCCGTGGCCTTGTCGGGCCCGGCCAACGCACCGATGCCACGGTTGGCGAGCGTCAGCGGCGCCTTGTCGCCCGTGTGAGCCAGGCGCGCCTCCTTGAGCTCGTCCAGGGTGGTCGCGGCGTCGAACGCGCTGATCGCAGCGGCGACGGCCGCCTCAACGCCGTCGGCGTCGAGCGGATGAAGATCAGACATGGAAAACCCCTCGAATGGGTGGAAGGCTCGGCCAGAAGTCTATCGACGGCGCAGGGCGGGACGGTCAACGGCTCACGAGGCGGTGACACGCCCGGGTCTGCGGCGCGCGGGATCAGGCCCGGCGGTCCTCGCCGGGCCTAGCTAAAGTAGCGGGCCGTGCTCACGGGCACCATGGTAGCGGCTACGTGTTGTCCGAGAGCAGCGCTGCCAGGGCGACCGTCGCGATGAACGCCGCCACCGTGTTCACCAGCGGCAACGCGATGCGCAGCGCACGCGGCATCTTGGGGTTCTTGACCACCGGGATGCCCATGAAGAACACGATGAGAGCCACGGGCACCATGAACCACGCCGTGACGATCAGCAGGAACGGCGCGAACATCGCGATCCGCTCCGGCAATCCCACGTGGGCGCCCAGCCGGTGGACCTCGACTCCCTGCCAGCGGAAGCGCTGGAAGCCGGGGAAGTAGCCCTTGACCTCAAGACGACCCTCGCCGCCGTTGCGTAGCGGGATGAACCATCCGCCCCGCACCGGCCTGGCCCGCTCGCCATTGATGAGGACCTTGGAGACGACACCGAGGGTGCCGTCGATCTCGACCTTGGGCTTGGCGCCCTGGAGTTCGAGCACCACACGGTTGCTGGAAGTGTCGGTCACGGCGTCGAGGCTACCAGGGGTGTCGCTGGCGCCCCTCACGCGTCGCTAGGTGTGCGGCGCAAGGGCGTAGGTGTAGCCCTTGGCTACCCCCTTGCCGCGCACCAGCGCCCTGTCGGCCGACGCGATGAGCACGCCCACGTCATCGCCCACCACGTCCGTGGTTGCGAAACCTGCCGTCACGCCCAAATCGAATCGCCCGGGGAAGAGCGCTGCCAGCGCGTCGGACGTGCCCGCACGGATCCGCTCAACCACGCCCTCCGCGTCGTCATCGGGAACCAGCAGCAGCACCAGCAGGAACTCGTCACCTCCCCACCTTGCCGCCAGGTCACCCGCCCGAATCTCCTGCATCACATGCGCGCCGACGGTCCTCAACGCGCGGTCGCCCTCGCCATGTCCCAGGTCATCGTTGACGCTCTTGAAGTCATCCAGATCCATCATCACAAATGCCGCGCGGGCCTCGGTGCGGTCGGCGAATCGCAGCATCGATTCGGCGGCGGCATCCACGTGGCGCCGGTTGTACAGACCCGTCAGCGCGTCGCGTTCCGCGCCGTGGCGAAGGTCCATCATCGGGCGCCACATGCGCACCAACACATAGCCCAACACCACCGTGAGGATTATCAGCCCACCCGTCACCAGGTTCAGGGTTTCCCGCAATCGGCCGAAACCTCCATTGAGGCCCGCGGCCGACGCACGCACCTCCACCACCCAGTCCACCCCGTGATCGTCCAAGGACCTCACGACCGTCGTGTCATCGCCGCCGGAGCCAAGCTCGGCCAACGCCTCGTCGACGTCGTTGGAAGGCTGCTGCTGGGGTGCGACAACGTCGCCCTCGGCCGCCTGGCGCTCCGCCACCGGGACGATGGTCCGCTGCCCCGGTGCCGCGATGACGGCGCCATCGCTTGCCAGCACAAAGATCGCTCCATCGGAACCGGTCGGCAGAGTCGACAGCGACTCCTGCAACGGCCCGATGGCAAGGTCTGCGGCCACCACCATGGTGACGGTGCCCTTCGGGTCCCTCGTGGCGAGCGAAGCGCGCACCACGTCGTGGCCCGAGACGGCGTCCGCAACGGGGCCGCTCCAGGCCAAGGCGAACGTGGCGATCGCGGCCAGATACGCCTCGGTTCGCGTGGTTCCGAAGGCAAGGCCGGACGAGCGCTCGGACACGGCGTTGAGGTCAGCGTCGTAGTCGGTCTCGATGCGCGTCGCTACGGTGCCGTCGCCGTAATGCACCACATAGCCCTGATAGCCGCCAAACTGCTCATCTGGGTGTCGGAGTTCGACAAACTCGCCGTTCGGGTAGGTGACAGACAGCGCATCGACCGACTCATTGTTCTCCAGCTCGGATCTCAACACCTTGAGCAGCTCGGAGGCGACGAGCTCGGCCCCTCGCACAAAGCGAGTGGTGTCGCGCACGGCGTGGTCGACGCTCCTGAGCGAGTTCAGCACCCGCTCTTGCGAGACGTCTGCAAGGTACTCAATTGGCCCTGACCCCGTTCAGTGGACACGGGGTTATGCGGCTTCTTGAAAGTCCG
>NZ_JADQBE010000058.1:0-63880 GCF_016278765.1 Demequina sp.
GTAGTTCTGCGGTGCGGCCATGGCCTTCCCTTCAACATTAAGGTTCAACTTGAGGTTTAGGGTTATGTCAAGCTGATCTGCAATGACGGTACGTGGGCGTAGCCCTCGGGGGCCGAATTGGCGCGCGTGTCGCGCCAGAAATCACGAATCCTGGTGGCGCGTAATCGGAAGCGTGGGCGCCGACACGTCGATCACGTCAGCAGTGGAAGCCACCCCGGACGTCAACATGACGTCGAGCACTTGTGCCTTCAACGCGGAATCCTGGGAGCTGCCCCACTCGACGCGCGGGCCGTCGCGCAGGGTAAACGTGACGGTGTCTTCGGTCTGGGCCCCTACGGAAGACACCCGGTCCAACACATCCTGAGGGAGGTTGCGCACCACCTCCAGCACGGCATCGAGAATGCGGTCGTTATCCGTACCCAAGGGAATGTCGAGAATGGGCAGATTCACCGGCGCAACATCGACCTCTCCCACCGTCACTGCGTCGGCATCGAGCAGCACGAAACCCTCGCCGCTTGCGATGGCCGCCACCGGATGACGAGGCGTGATCGCGACGCGCAGGCCGGCGGGCCACACGCGCTCGACGGTGGCATCCTGGACTCCCACGAGGTCGCGCAACTGGTCCGCGATGTGCGGGACGTTCAGGAGCGCCAGCGAGGCGCCGTCATATTCCGCGAGGACGGCGTCAATTGCCATGGCGTCGACCTCGGGCGTCACGCCCGACAGTTCGACCTTGGCCGGGTCAAGCGAAAACAGCGGCGATCGAAGCGCGAGCCACACGATCAGCACCACGACCGCGGCGGCCAACCCGTAGCGGCCCCACTTCACGGCTGCACGGCGGCGTTCGGTGCGGCGACGCTCCGCCAACCGCTCCTGCATCCGGTGGGTCACCGTATCGACCCGCTCGCGTCGCTTGACGGGCTGCCGCCCGGGTGCGTCCGTGGAGAGCGTCCTTCCGGGGGCCGCTGCGGTCTTGTCGCGTGGCGCCGAGGCGTCGCGACGGCGCTGCTCCGTGTGAAGACGCCGCGCCGGGACGCTCGGGGGACGCCGCTCAGCCATCGACGCTCCCCCATCTGTCAAGAATCCAGCCGGCGGCTTGCGTCACGGTGCCGGAACCGATGGTCATCACGGTGTCTCCCGGGCGCGCCTGATCCGCCGCTCGCTGTGCGGCGTCCTCAAGGCTGTCCGCCACCTCCACCGTGGTCCCCTCACCCACCGTGAGCGCGTCCGCAATGAGCTGCGAGGTCACCCCCTCGATGGGGTCCTCGCGGTCCCCATACACCGGAGCCACGATGATGGCGGCGTTGTCGATCGACATGGCCCGCCCGAACTGCGCGCCCAGGGCCTGGGTCCGGCTGAACAACGCGGGCTGGAACACCACGATCAACCGTCCCGCACCGTCGGCGCGCGCGGCGGCGAGCACGGCCGCGACCTCCGTGGGGTGGTGCGCGTAGTCGTCGATCACGCGCATTCCGCGGGCCTCGCCGCGCAACTCGAAGCGCCTCCCGGTGCCTGCGAAGCTCGCCACGGCCCCGGCCGCGTGCACCGGGTCGACGCCCAGCTCCACGACCGCCGCCCACGCCGCCGACGCGTTGAGTCGCTGATGCACCCCGGGCACCGGCACGACGAGCGGCATCGTGCGCTCGGCCCAGGTCACGTCGGAATCGCTCACCACCACGTCCGCGTCGCGCGCACCGAGCGGACGCGGCCAGACGCCATACCGCACCACCCGGACGCCCGCCCTGGAGGCGGCATCCGCGACGCGGGCCGCGCCGGGGTCGTCGACACAGGCGATCAGCACCCGGGCGCCGGACGCGAAACGCACGAAGGCCTCCTCGACCGCCGCAAACGACCCAAAGAAGTCAAGGTGATCCGGCTCGACGTTGAGCACAATGGCGATCTCGGTGTCGTAGTTGAGGAAGGACCCGTCGGACTCGTCCGCCTCGACCACGGCGATGGGTGACGAGCCTCCGTAGCCTCCGGCCACGGCGCCCTCGACTCCGAACACGCGAGCCCCCACGGCGTAGCTGGCATCCACCCCGCACCGGTGCAGCATGTGCGCCACCATCGCCGAGGTGGTCGTCTTGCCGTGCGATCCGGCGACCGAGACGAGGCGCCGCCCTTCGAGCGCCCAGGCGAGCGCCTTGGACCGGTGCCAGACGTCGATGCCGAGTGTGCGAGCACGTGCAAGTTCCTCATTGGTGTCGCGCACCGCGGTGGATATCACCACCACGTCCGCGCCGTCCACAAGGGAGGCGTCGTGACCCACGCGCACGTCGACGCCCGCGTCTTCAAGGGCCGCGAAATACGCGCTGCGACGCTTGTCAGTCCCCGTCACGTCCGCGCCCTTCGCGGCCACGAGCCGCGCCACGGCGGACATTCCCGAACCGCCCACGCCGATGAAGTGAAACCTCATCGGCGCGCGACCTGTTCGATGATCTCGGCGAGGCGCTCGGCGCCGTCCAGAATGCCGATCGAGGCGGCGGCGCGACGCGCCGCGTCACGGGCCCGGCGATCCAGGACGAGCGGCTCGGCAACGAGCTCGAGAGCCGTCGCGGTGAGTTCGCCGTCATGAACGATGCTGGCGGCACCCGCATCGACCGCACCCTTGGCGTTGAGTTCCTGCTCTCCGTTGCCGTGCGGAAGGGGAACGTAGACCGCAGGCAACCCGAGGGCGGAAATCTCGCACACGGTGTTGGCCCCCGCGCGGCACACGACGGCGTCGGCCGCGGCGAAGGCGGTTTCCATGTCCTCGACATATTCGCGGATCACGTACATCTCGCGGTGGCGGGCGGACAGGTTTCCGCGCGCCCGCTCGGCGCCGTCGGACTTCCCCCTACCCGTCAGGTGCAGCACGTGAATGCCGTGCTGGACCAGTCGCTCGACCACGGCGGCGGTGGCGGCGTTGAGGCTCGCAGCGCCCGTCGAACCGCCAGTGACGAGCAAGGTCGGCACGTCGGCAGCCCAGCCCCAGGCCGCGCGCGATCGTGCCCGAAGAGGATCTCCCGCCTCCGGATTCCTCAGCAGTTCGGCGAGATCGATGATCGCCGAACGCAGGGGCAGGCCCGTCACGACTCCGCCCTTGAGTGGTGTGCCCTCGAAGGTCAGCGCCACCGCTGCGGCCCAGCGGGCGCCTAACCGGTTGGCGAGGCCGGGACGCGCGTTGCCCTCGTGCACCACGACCGGCACCTTGCGCCGACGCGCCGCCACATAGGCCGGCGTCGAAACATAACCGCCAAATCCCACCACCACGTCGGCGTCGATGGCGTCGATGGCGCGCCCTGCCGCAGCGATCGCGGCGCCCAATCGCAAGGGCAGGCGAAGCAGGTCGAGCGAAGGCCTGCGCGGCAGGGGCACCCGCGGAACGAAGTACAGATCGATGCCCGCGGCGGGCACCAGGTGAGACTCAAGGCCGCGCTCCGTGCCCAACGCCGCGACGTCATGGCCGCGCTGGAGGAGCGCATCTGCTGTGGCCAGCAAGGGATTGACGTGGCCCGCGGTTCCACCTCCGGCGAGCAGGACCCTAACCACGGCGACCTCCAGACAGCACCGCCATGGAACGACGAATGACGGACGGCCGCGCCGAGAACGCCTCGCGAGCTCCGGGCTCGCTGCGCGCGAACGCCATCAACGCCCCCAGGGCGGCCAGCGACATCACGAGCGAGGATCCGCCGGACGACACCAACGGGAGCGGCACGCCCGTGACGGGCAGCAGTTCGAGCACCACCGCGATGTTGATCACCGCCTGACCCACAATCCACGCTCCGATCGCGCCCGCGGCGATCTGCGCGAAGGGGTCGCGGTGACGGCGCACGATGCGGCTCACGGCAATCACGATCATGGCGAAGGCGATCAGGACGAGCAGGGTGCCGATCAGGCCAAACTCCTCGCCAAGGATCGCGAAGATGAAGTCGTTGTCCGCCGCTGGAAGGTAGCCCCACTTCTCGCGGCTCATGCCGGGACCGAGGCCCCATAGTCCGCCCGAGGCGAGCGCCCACGTGCCGTGAATGGTCTGCAGGCAGTTTCCTTGGGGGTCACAGGTTGAGGGATCGAGCCAGACGCTGATGCGTGACGAGCGCGACTGTCCCTCGGAGATCAACGCGAGAACTCCCACCGCGAGAAAGGGAACCCCGAGCGCGAAGAATCGCAGCGGAAGCCCCGCAACCCAATACGCGGCAGCGACGATCATGCACAGCACCACCGCCGTTCCCATGTCTCGTCCGGCGAGAATGAGCGTCAGCACCACAGCCGCGGCAAGCCCGCCGGGCACCATGATGCGCTTGAGCGTGGTCAGTTCGCGGCGGAAGGTCGACAGCACCATTCCCAGATACAGCGCCAGCCCGAGCTTGGCGATCTCGGAGGGCTGCAGCGTCACGCCTCCGAGCCGAATCCAGTTGCGGTTGCCGCCCGACGACACTCCCGCGGCGATGACGACGACGAGGAGGCCCACCGCGGTCGCGAGAATCAAGGGCGTCACGCGTTTCCACCACGTGACGCTTTGGCGTGAGCCGATCGCCAAGGCCACGAGTCCCACCGCCAGCGCAGCGACCTGGATCAGGAACAGCGTCCACGGGTTGCCGTCTTCTTGTCGGATGGAGAACACCGACGACGAGGACAGAACCACGGCCAGGCCCACGAGCACAAGGATCGAGGTGGCCGCCACGAGCAAGTAGTAGCTCGCCGCAGGGGACTTCCAGGCACTGGTGGGGCGCGTGCGCTCGGCCGTCACGTCACCCTCCCTGCAGCGCCCTCACTTCCGAAGTGAAGGCTTCTCCTCGGTCCGCATAACTGCGGAACTGGTCCATCGACGCGCACGCAGGAGACAAGAGCACCGTGTCGCCTGGTTGCGCAAGGCCGCGTGCAACGGCCACGGCATCACGCATCACAGTGTCACCCGGGCCGATGCGCTTCACCGGGATATCGGCGGCGTGTTCCGCCAGCGCCGCGGCCAGGGGCTCGGGGTCGACTCCGATCAACACGACCCCTCTCAGCCGCTCACGCACCCCCGCCACGAGAGCGCCGAACTCCTGGCCCTTGGCAAGGCCCCCGGCGATCCACACCACGGACCGCGGCGGGCGTCCGCCAAAGGCCGCGAGTGCGGCGTGGGCGTTGGTGGCCTTCGAGTCGTCCACGTAGTCCACGCCGTCAACGCTGCCCGCGAATGCGGTGCGGTGGCGATCCAAGGCGAAGCCTCGCAGACCCTCGCGAATCGCGGCGGGAGGCACGTCCACTGCGCGCGCCAAGGCGGCAGCGCTCAAGGCGTTGGTCACCAAGTACGGCGGAACGTCCCCCGCCACCAGGTGGGCGAGGTCCGCCACCTCGCCCAGTTCAAGCGCCTCGGTGCGCCGCTGCGGCGTGAACGCCCTGTCCACCAGGTAGCCGTCCACCACGCCGAGCTGGGACACGGCCGGAGAACCGCCTGTGATGCCGATCGCGCGGCAGCCCTCGACTACGTCTGCGTCCTCGACCATCTGCTGCACCACCGGGTCGTGAGCGGGGTAGACGGCGGCGACGCGCGCCGCACGGAACACGCGAGCCTTGGCCGCGCGATACGCATCGAGCGAGCCGTGCCAGTCCAGGTGGTCGCTGTCGACGTTCAGGCACACGGCCGCCGCGGGCGAGACCGTGTGGGTGAAGTGCAACTGCAGGCTGGCGATCTCGACGGCAAGCAGAGCGTGGCCCTCGCGAGCGGCCTCGATCACGGAGACACCCATGTTGCCGCACACCTTGACATCCACGCCCGCTGCGGCCGCCATCGCGCCCACCATCTGGGTGGTGGTGGTCTTGCCGTTGGTGCCGGTGACCAGCACCCACGGCGCATCGCTGGCGCGCACGCGCCACGCAAATTCCATCTCCGACCACACGGGCAGGCCGGCGTCCAGGCACGCAACGATTGCGTCGGAGGAGGGCGGGAAGGCCGCGGACGCCATCACGACGTCAAAGGTCGACAGGTCGAGGCCGTCCACGCTCAGGCGATCGGCAGCGCCATTGGCGTCGACCGTCACCGCCTCGGCGCCAATGTCGGCAAGGGCTGCCACGGTGGTCAGCCCAGCAATGCCAACGCCCAGCACGAGCACGCGTGCCCCCGCGAGGTGCGCGCCGCCGTCGGGCTGGGCCGGGGCGTCGGGAACGCACATCAGCCGCCGGGCCCCAAATTGGCGACCCACTCCGCGTAGAACAGCCCCATGCCTGCCCCGGTGAACAGGCCGGCGATGATCCAGAAGCGGGTGACGATCGTGACCTCACCCCAGCCCAGCAACTCGAAGTGGTGGTGAAGCGGCGCCATCTTGAAGATGCGCTTGCCGCCCGAGATCTTGAAGTAGCCGATCTGGAGCACCGAGCTCATCACGATGATGACGAACAGTCCACCGATGATTCCGCCCAGGATCTCGGTGCGGCTCACGATGGTGATGCCAGCAATGGCGCCTCCCAGGGCGAGCGAGCCGGTGTCTCCCATGAAGATCTTGGCCGGCGAGGCGTTCCACCACAGGAACCCGAGACACGCACCGGCGATCGCTGCCGCCAAGATCGCGAGGTCACGCGGGTCGCGGACCTCGTAGCACGTGTTCGGGTCGGCGTTGTTGATGCCGCACAGTTGGCTGGTCTGCCAGATTCCGACGAGCACGTACGCCCCGAAGAAGATGAGCGCGGCGCCCGTGGCGAGACCGTCGAGCCCGTCGGTGAGGTTGACCGCGTTCGACCACGCGGTGATGAGGAAGTTCGACCAGACGACGAACAGGATGATGCCCACCGCGGGGCCCCAGATCGCGAGATCCAGGGCGGTGTCGCGCAAGAAGGACACGGCCGTCGAAGCGGGGCGAACACCCTGATCGTCAGGAAACTGCAACACGAGCAACGAAAAGACGATGCCGACGAGACCCTGCAAGAGGATCTTCCAGCGGGCATTCAGGCCGAGCGACCGTTCCCGCGAAATCTTGATGCCGTCGTCGAGGAAACCGACGAGGCCCACCCCCACCATGAGGCACACCACCAGGACGGAGGACACGTTGGGCGTTCGCGAGGTGACGAGGTTCCCGCCCAGCCAGCCGATGACGGTGGCTGCGATGATGACCACGCCGCCCATCGTCGGCGTGCCGCGCTTGGTGTGGTGAGATGCGGGGCCGTCGTGACGGATGAACTGGCCAAATTGCCGGCGCGTCAGGTAGCGGATCACCCAGGGGGTGCCGAGCAGAGAGATCAGGACGGCGATCGCGCCCGCCAGGACAATCGCCCTCATGGAGTCTCCCTGGTCAGTTCGTCAGCGAGGCGCCACAGACCCGTGCCATGCGAGCCCTTGACGAGCACGGTGTCTCCGGGTGCGACGCGGTCCCTTACCAGTGCAAGGGCCTCGTCAATGGTAGCCACGAACGCGGCTTCATCCCCCCATGAACCCTCCCGGACCGCCGAGACGTACGCCGGACGCGCGCCCGTTCCCACCACCACAAGGTGGGAGATCCCGAGCCGGACGGCATCGATTCCCAGGTCGTCGTGTGCCTGAATCGAGGCCTCGCCCATCTCGAGCATTTCGCCGATCACGGCCCACGAGGTGCCCCCGTCCGCGACGGACCGCAGCGCGCGGAAGGCCGCGCGCATCGACTCGGGGGACGCGTTGTAGGAGTCGTCCAGGATGGTGACGCCGTCGGCGCGTTCGGTGAGGGCCATGCGATGGGCGCTCAGTGGCCGGGCACGGCTGACGGCCTCGGCCGCAACCGCCAGATCGAGTCCGCACGCCCGCGCGACCGCGAGCGCCGCGAGCGCATTGGTGGCGTGGTGGTCCCCCACGAGCGTCAGCGCGACCTCCACGCCGTCCACGCTGAAGTGGGCGCGGCCGCGTTCCGTGCGACGGTCGCGCCCTGCAACGTCGGCCTCGCCGAAACCGTAGGTCAGGCTGCGCGGTGCCCTGCCGACCATCGGCGCGATTCTCGGGTCGTCAATGTTGAGTAGCCCCACTCCGTCCGCCACCACGCCGTCCAGAATGGTCGCCTTCTCCTCGGCGAGCGCCTCAATCGACCGGTAGCCGCCAAGGTGCGCCGCACCGATCATCAGCACCACGGCCACATCCAACGGCGCGATGCGCGTCAGATAGGCGATGTCCCCAGGGGCCGATGCGCCCACCTCCAGCACCAGGTGCCGCGTGGATTCGTCGGCCGCAAGCACCGTCAGGGGTAGCCCGATCTCGTTGTTGTAGCTGCCCTCGGGCGCCACGACGTCGGGAAGCATCTGGGCAAGGATGTCCTTGGTGGTGGTCTTGCCGTTGGAGCCGGTGACACCGATCACCGTGATGTGTCCCTGGAGGCGAAGGTCGGCCAGGTAGGCGCGGGCGAGCCTGCCCAGCGCTACGGCGACGTCCTCGACCAAGATGTGCGGCCCGTCGACCGTGCGGGTGACGAGGCAGAGTGTGGCGCCGCGATCGCGCGCCGCATCCACAAAGTCGTGGCCGTCGACGCGCTCCCCCACGAACGCCGCATACAGCGACCCAGGGATCGCGTCGCGGGAGTCCTTCACCACCGATGACACGCGAGTGTCGACGTCCGCCACGAGCGTTCCGCCGGTGGCATTCGCGACCCACTGGGCGGCGAGCGGCCTCATCGGCCAGCCTCCCTCTCGGCGACGATGCGTTCGTAGGCGGCCCTGTAGGCGTCACGGTCGTTGTAGCGGTGGAACACGCCCGCGATCTCTTGGGTGGGTTCATGGCCCTTGCCGGTGACGATCACCGTGTCCCCAGGACGCGCAAGCCGCAGCGCATACTCGACGGCCGCGACCCGCGGGGCGACCTCGTGCACATCGGCCAGTCCGGGGCGCACCTTCTCGATGCCGCCACGGATGGCCGCGCGCACTGCGGCGGGCTCCTCGGAACGGGGGTTCTCGTCCGTCAGCACGATGACGTCGGCCAGTCGCGCGGCGATCTCGCCCATGACGGGGCGTTTTCCTTGGTCGCGGTCTCCGTCGGAGCCGAAGATGAGAATGAGCCGGCCCGGCGTGATGGGGCGCACGCCTTCAAGCGCGAGGGTGAGCGCGTCGGGTGTGTGGGCGTAGTCGACGATCGCGAGGGGGTCGAGGTCGCTGCGTTCGATCACTCGCTCCATGCGCCCGGGTACCTCCTGTGCCGTGGCGACTCCGCGGATGGCCGCGTCGAGCGGGACGCCCGCCGCGTGTGCCGCGACGATCGCCACGGCGGCGTTGGACACGTTCACGAGTCCGGGTAGCGGGCTTTCCGCTGCGTGTCGCACACCGTCGGGCGCCACCAACGTGAACCGTGAGCCCACGCCGTCGAGACCCACGTCGGCATCCTCGACATTCCAGTCGCCGTGCGGCGAGCCGGGGCGCGTGGACACGGTCTCGACGGGAATCTGGGCTTCGCGTGCGAGACGTTGGGCGTAGTCGTCGTCGATACACACCACCCCGCGGCGCGAGCGACCCGGCGCGAACAGCTTGGCCTTGTCGGCCAGGTAGGTGTCCATCGTCTTGTGAAAGTCGAGGTGATCCCACTGAAGGTTGGTGAAGACCGCCACGGCGAACTCCACACCCGCGATGCGATCCAGCGCCGCCGCGTGCGAACTCACCTCGGACACTGCCGCCGTCACACCCTCCTCCAGCATGCGCGCTAAGAAGCCGTGTAACACCGGCGACTCCACGGTGGTGCGGGGTGATTCGATGGCTTCCGCGCCGATCCTCAGTTCAACGGTGCCGAAGATCCCACGATGAGGGTGGATCTGGGCGAGCGCGCTGTCGATGAAGTAACTCGTGGTGGTCTTGCCATTGGTTCCGGTGATGCCCACCAAGGTGAGGGCGCGTGAAGGGTCGCCGTAGATCGCGGCCGCGGCCTCGCCCATGGCGTTGCGCGTGTCTGCGGCCACCACCACCGGCACGGACAGCCCGCTTGCCCGCACCTGCCGCAAACCGTCCTCGTCCGTGAGGATCGCCACGGCTCCCGCGGAGACGGCATCGCTTGCGAAGCGCGCGCCGTGTTGCACCAATCCTGCGAACGCGCCAAACAGGTCGCCCGAAACAACGTCACGCGAATCCACGGTCGCGCCGGTGATCTCGACGCCCGCACTTCCGTCCACACGGTCGGCACCTGCTCGTGCGGCGACGTCGTCGATGCCGATCGGCCGCACGTGCGCGGGACGTAGCGCCATCGTCATGTCACTCCCACGTTGTCGGGTAGCGCGTCACTTCCCCCTTCGTCGGGGGAACGCGCAGTGTCTGCAAGGCAAAGGTTGCCACGTCATGGAACACCGGCGCCGCAGTTTCGCCTCCCCAGATAGACGACTTGGGGTCGTACATGACCACTGAAATGACGATCCGAGGGTCATCGGCCGGCGCAATTCCGACGAAGGACGCGACGACCTTGTTGAGCACGCCGTTATCGTCGGGCGCCTGCGCCGTACCCGTCTTGCCCGCCACCAGATAGCCGTCGATCGCCGCCTTGGGAGCCGTGCCGTCCTCCGTGACCTCGACGAGCATCCCCATCAACGCCTTTGCGGTGCTCTCGGAGATGACGCGCACCGGTTCCGCGTTGTCGCGCGGCGTGAACGTGCCGTCGGCGTCTTCGAAGCCCTTGACGATCGTGGGCGAGATGCGCAACCCGTTGTTGGCGACCACTCCGTAGACCTGCGCGGTCTGGACGGCCGTCACGGCGACTCCTTGGCCGAACATGGTCGCGTACTTCGTGATGGGGTCCCAGTCCTGGTAGGGGTGCAGGATTCCCGACGATTCGTTCGGCAGACCCAGGTTGGTCGGCTCTCCCAGGCCGAACTTGCGCAGGTAGTCGTAGCGCGTCTCGTCGCTCATCTGCTGACCGATCTGGATGGTGCCCGTATTGGACGACGTCACCAGTACTCCCGCCAGCGTCAGCTTCTCGTCGGCGTGCGCGTGAGAGTCGTGAAAGACCTTGTAGGGCGTCGCGTACGCGTAGGGCGCGACAAACTGGGAGGTCGGCGTGGCGATGCCCTCCTCGAGCGCGGCCGCCATCGTGATCGTCTTGGCGGTCGAGCCGGGTTCGAAGACATCCTGGACGGCGCCCGAGCCACGTTGGCTCGCGGGCGTGGCGCCGGGGTCGTTGGGGTCCACCGCCCCGGAGTCGACCAGGGCCAGGATCTCTCCCGTGCGGCTGTCCATCACCACCACGGTGCCGGCGCGCGCTCCGGTGGTGGCGAGCGCGCGGTCGAGTGCCTGCTGTGTGTAGTACTGGATGTCTCGATCGACGGTGAGCTGCACCGTGGAACCGTCGACGGCCGGGGTCTCGCTGTGGATTCCCGTGGGGATGATGGTGCCGTAGCGACTGCGTTCGTACGTCCGCGAGCCCGCTGTTCCGGTGAGCTGATCCTCGTACATCTTTTCGACGCCGGCCATGCCGACGGCGCCCGGGCTTTGACCGTTCTCCGCCATGAAGCCGATGACGTTTCCCGCGATGTCGCCGTTCGGGTAGAGGCGTACTGGGGTCGCCTCCCACTCGATTCCGGAAATGCGCTCGGCCCGCACCAGGTCAAGCTCTTCCGGAGTGATGCTCTTGGCGAGGTACTGGAAGGTCTTGTCGCCCACCAGGTCGGCGGCGAGTTCCGATTCGTTCATGCCGAGGATGGGGGCGAGGATGCGCGCGGCGTCCAGCGGCCCTGCCGCGAGCACCTTGCCCTGTTCGGTGCGCTTCCACTCGGCGATCTTGGTCTGGTTGACCCACACGTTGTAGCGCTCGACCGAGGTGGCGAGCACCACGCCGTTGCGGTCGACGATGTCGGCCCGTGCCGGCGTGACGTCGGCGGTGACGAGCCGCTGGGCCAGCGCGGCCTCGGCAAGCGGCGCCGCATTGACCAATTGAACGTCGACCAGCCGCGCCACGAAGACGCCGAGCAGCAGCAGCGACGCGACGGACAGCACCGTCTGCCGACGACCGGGCTCGCCCACCTTGGGCACGTGGGTATCCAGCCTCTGAGGACTGCGGGCGGGAGGTGGTCGGCGGTTTCGTGGCGCGCCGACGCGGCGATCCTGCACGGCACGTGGCGAGCGGGGTCGGCGCCGCCCGTCGTCGGGCGCCACTAGCGGCCCCCCGCCTCGAGCACCTTGCCCGATTCGAGGGTGACAAAGCCGATGCGGCCCGCCGGTTGCATTCCCAGTTCCGCCGCTCGGCCGGCGAGCGCCTCGGGTGCGGCATTCGCTTCGAGCTGGATCAGCGCGGTCGCACGCTGCTGGTGAAGCTGCGCGATCTCGATCTTCAGGTCTCGGGAAGTGTAGGCACCCTCGGCCATCGTGGTGTTGAGCGCGAGCACGGACGATAACGCTGCAAGCACGATGCCGATGCATAGCCAGGCGAAGGGCGCGATGCTGCGTGCGTGACGGGGCGCGGTCACCGCATGCAGGTGGATGGCGCGCTGCGGCGCGGTGGTTGGCGCTGCGGCTGGGCGGGCGTGCGACCTGAGGGGCGCGGCGCTCATGCTGCCCTCCTGGGCGTGATGCGAGTGCGCTCGGCGGCCCGCAGACGCACGGGCTTGGACCGTGAGTTGGCCTCGATCTCAGCATCGGACGCCTTTTCGGCCCCTCGGGTAAGCACACGCAAGTACGGTTGGGCGTCGTCGGGAATCACGGGCATGCCAGGGGGAACCGTGATCTCGGTGCCAGCCGCGAACGCGTGCTTGACGATCCGGTCCTCGAGCGAGTGGTAGCTGAGCACCACGATTCGGCCACCCACCCGCACCGCATCGATTGCGGCCGCGAGCGCCGCCTCGAGAACGTCAAGCTCGCTGTTGACGGCGATGCGCAGTGCCTGAAAGGTGCGCTTGGCGGGGTTGCTGCCGGGCGTACGAGTCGCGGCGGGAATACATGCTCGCACGAGGTCAACCAACTGCTCCGAACGTTCGATCGGGTCCGTCTCACGCCGGCGCACGATCGACCGTGCAATCTTGCGAGCAAATCTCTCCTCGCCGTAGACGTGCAGAATCCGTGTGAGTTCGTCCTCGGACTCGGTCGCGAGCAACGACGCGGCCGTGACGGGATCGTCGCGGTTCATGCGCATGTCGAGCGGCGCGTCACGGGCGTACGTGAAGCCCCTGTCTGCCTCGTCGATCTGGAGCGAGCTGACCCCCAGGTCGAACAGGATCGCGTCGGCACGGTCCGCGCCCAACCTCGCGAGCGCGCCTTGGATGTCGTCAAACGTGGCGTGATGTGCGACAAAGCGATCCCCCGCGCCGCGCAACCGTTCGGACGCGAGCGCGATGGCCTGGGCGTCGCGGTCAATGCCGATGACGCGGGCGAGGGGGCAGGCCGCGAGCAGTGCCTCGGCGTGCCCGCCCATCCCCAACGTGGCGTCGATGGCGACGGAGCCGGGCTGATCGAGGGCAGGCGACAGCAACTCGACGCAACGGTCGAGCATCACCGGTGTGTGCCGGTAGCCCGCTGTACCCATGTGCCCTTCCCGTTCCGATGCCGCGTCCTCGGGTCTCCCTCCGAACCTCTGTCGGGGGGAAGTCCGTCAGAGCTTTTCGGGAGGAGGCCTCACGACGCGGCGCTACATGTCGTTCAACAGCGCCTCGGCGGTAGCCGAGTACGCCTCCTCGCCTTCCGCGAGGTAGTTCTCCCATGTCGCCGCGTCCCACACTTCGACACGCGACCCCATGCCCACTACTGCCACGTCGCGGGTCAGCGCGGCGTAGTCCCTCAGCGGGGAGCCCAACAAGATGCGCCCCTGCTTGTCCGGCACATCGTCCTGGGCATGACCCAGGAAGTTGCGCAGGTAGTCGCGCGCCTGTTTGTTCTCAAGCGGCGCCTTGCGCAGGCGGTCGTGCACCTGCATAAATTCGTCCACCGGGAACAGGAAGACACATCGGTCGAGTCCGCGGGTGGCCACGAGACCCGACGCGAGCCTTCCCCGAAATTTCGAGGGAAGGATCAGTCGACCCTTGTCGTCGAGCCGTGGCGTGAACGTGCCAAGAAAGACCCCTGTAGGTCCTAGACCATGCGTCAGTTCCGACACCACGACTCACCTCCTCGCGCCACGACTCGCCAGTGCGCCCCACATTACTCCACTTCTCTCCACAAATTCCTTGAATATGACAAAACTCACTCTCAAGAGCCTCATTACTCCTGCTAAATGACCAAGAAACACGGTGGAGGGACCGCGCGTCAAGGTCTTCGCTTAGGCTCAAGGGAGACAGTGAAGGAGCGTTCATGAGCCACCCCTTGCCCACCGAGGCCGAACTCGCGGAAGTCGCGGAGGTGACCTCGAGCCTGCGCGCATCGATTGGAACGGTGCTTGCCGGCCTCGATCAGGCCATCACCGCGACACTCGCGGTGGTGCTCGCCGAGGGACACCTGCTGATGGAGGACGTGCCCGGCGTGGGCAAGACGACGCTGGCACGAGCCCTGGCACTGAGCCTCGACTGCACCGTGGGGCGGCTGCAGTTCACCCCCGACCTGCTGCCCTCCGACGTGACCGGCGTCAGCATCTTCCGAGCCGACGATCACGCATTCGAATTCCGTCCGGGTCCCATCTTCGCCAACGTCGTCATCGCCGACGAGATCAACCGTGCGAGTCCCAAGACCCAAGCCGCACTGCTGGAATCCATGCAGGAGCGCGCCGTCACTGTTGATGGGAAGACGCGATCGCTGCCCAGGCCCTTCCTGGTGGTGGCCACCCAGAACCCCATTGAGATGGAGGGCACCTACCCCCTTCCGGAGGCGCAGCGCGACCGCTTCATGGCTCAGGTGTCCGTCGGCTACCCGTCAGCGCGCGACGAGATGTCGATGCTCGACAGTCACGACGGGGTCGACCCGCTCACGCAGGTGAGCCCCGTCACGGACACGGAGACCCTCGCACGCCTCATCGCCGTGGCCCGCCGGGTATACGCCGCACCCGCCATCAAGCAATACATCGTGGATCTCGTGACGGCCACCAGGAACGACTCAGCGCTGCGCCTCGGCGCGTCCCCCCGCGCCGCTCTGCAACTGCTGGCGGCGGCGAAGGCCAGGGCCGCGATGGCGGGCCGCAACCACGTCCTTCCCGATGACATCAAGGCTCTCGCGGTGGCGGTGCTGGCTCACCGCCTCATCCCCAGCACCGAGTCGCGCCTGTCAGGCAAGACCTCCGCGAAGATCCTGAGCGATGCGGTCGCCCGCACCCCCGTCCCCACCGAGGCTCGCGACCTGGCGCCGCCTCGGGTCAAGGCCGAACCCTCCGAAGTGCGCGTCACCGCGGTGTAACTATGCCCCCTCGCCCCACCTCCGAAACCGTCCTCACGTCGCGCGGAATCGGCCTGGCCACTGGGGGCGTGATCGTGGGCGGCCTGGGCGTCGGACTCGCCACCCCGCCGCTGGTGTATGTGGGGATTGCCATGGTGGCGTCAGTCGTGGTCGGCGGGCTGTGGCTGCTGCTGTCCATCAACGGGTTCCTCCGGCGTTTCCCGTTTGCGCGCCGCGAGGTGGTGCCCCACCCCCTGACCGTGGGCGTGCCCGGCCGCGTCACCGTCACCATCAGCTCCTCTTCGGGGCGTCGCGGCAGCGCCCTGCGGACGGCGCTGACCGAATCACTGGACATCCGGGAGCAGGCGGCGTCCGAGCTCACGGGTGGAATGAGCACCAAGGCCACCGTGAGCCGCACTGCCGACGCCTTCTCCCTGGCCTATTCTCTCCTTCCCTCACGCCGCGGGCGGTGGCCGCTAGGACCGGCGCTCGTGCATTCGGCGGACCCGCTCGGCATCATGTTCGCCGCAACGTCGGTAGGCGGCGAGGAACTCATCCCCGTCTGGCCGTCGGTGGTCGACCTGACCGCCACCGCCGGGGCGCTCATGGGCCAAGCGGATCGCGTGGTGCTCGGCGCCCGCAGCCCGTCCCCCGATGACGCGGCGTTGCGCGACTATCGCGAAGGCGACGACATGCGGCGGGTCCACTGGCCGTCCAGCGCCCGCAAGGGCACGATGCTCGTACGGTCGGACGAACGGGCGGGAAAACGGCCCGCCACCGTGCTTCTGGACCTGCCGCGGGACGGCACGGCCCTGGAATGGTCGATTTCGACTGCCGCGTCGATCGGGCTGTCGGTGCTCGACGCGGGGCATCCGGTGCGGTTCTTTGCGGGACCGGTGGGCCCCGAACACGTCCATCACATCGGGCGCGACCACCCGGCGGGGGCCCGCTCGGACCTGCTCGACAAGACGGTGGACCTGACGGCGCCGCCCTCGGACACCGTCGGCGCCCAATGGCTCCTCACGGCCATCCGGCGCACTGCCGAGGGCGTCACAAACGGTGAGGTCATCGTCGGCGTGTTTGAACCGCTCAACGCTCAGTGCCTTGAAGCGCTCGTGCCGCTGGGAGACGCCGGTAGGGCATGGGCGATCGTGCGCGGCGACGGCGACAACGACGAAGACGCCCGAGACACCGCGGCGGCGCTGCGGCGCGCGGGCTGGCGTGCCACCACCGCGCATGCCCGCACCGACATCGACACCCTGTGGAGCACTCTGCTCACGTCGGGAGAGAACGCATGACCTCGCACGGCGCCGCCGTGCGTTCCCCCTGGTACGCGACGCCCTTCGTGGCGATCGCCCTGCTCCTGGGGCTCAACGGCTTCGCGACGATGGTGGTGTGGGGCCAGTGGCTCTACACCGTAGTCGGCCTGGTGACCGCGGTCACGGTGCTCATCATCGCGACGCGCCTGCTGACCCGGTCGCGCGTTCTTCCCACCGTGGTGGGAGCCCTGGCGGCACTCCTCATGAGCGTGCCCGCGTTCGCTCGCGATGAGGACGGCAATGCCGCTGTGCTTCCCACCCCGTCCGCCCTGCGAGACCTGGCACGCGCGGTTGGCGACGGCGTGCACGAGGCGGCGACCACCGTCGCGCCAGCCCAGATGACTCGGCCGCTGGTGGCACTCGTGATGGTGGGGGTGTTCGCCGTCTTCCTGGCCGCGGAGCACCTCACGGTGTCCTGGCGGGCGGCAGCCGCCGCCGGCATCGTGCTCATCGCGCCGTGGATGCCAGCGGTCGTGCTCCAGCATCGCGTGTCCACGTCCGCGCTTCTCGGCGCCATTGCCGCGTGGGTGCTGCTGCTCGCGCTGACCCCCAGGCACACCGGATCCGTCACATCCCCGTCACCGTGGGCCGCAGGTTCGGCCGTCGTCGCAACCATCGCGCTCGTTGCTGTCGTGGCTCCGACTGCGCTCGGCGCGAATGGCTGGGGGGCCATTCCCCGCTTCGCCGCCCCCACCCAACTGGACGGAACATCGCGCCTGAACCTGGCGCTGGACTTGCGCAACTCGCTGACGACCAATAGCTCGGCTCCAAAGATCGTCTACTACACGTCGGGCAAGAGACCCGACGCCCTGCGCGTCTACACGCTGATCGACTTCGATGGCTCGGCGTGGTCTCGCCCGCCGCACGATCCCTCGACGCGCGTCCCTCTCGGCAGCGCCGCGCAGTGGCCCCTGCCCGTTGCGGGGTGGGACAGCAAGAAACTCGACCGCGTGAGTGTTCAAGTGCTCTCACAGGCTGAGACCAACCTGCCTCTCCCGTCGGTGCCCCGGTCGGTAGACGTCGCCGGAGACTGGACCTACTCCCCCGGGCTGGACGAGGTCACCTCGGACACCACCACCACTCAGGATCTCAGCTACGCGTTCGAGGCGGACTTCACCTATTTCAGCGTCGACGGGTTGAGAGCCCTCGGGGCGGCATCTGAACAGGACGCTCAGCTCGGTCCGGACTATGTGGCCATCGCCGACGCGATCGATGTGGATAACGTGCGCACGTCGGCACAAGCCGTGGTGGGTGATGCGTCCACCCGGTACGACCAGGCGGTGGCATTGCAGGAGTTCTTCCGGAACACCCAAGACTTCACGTACGACACCTCGGTGGCGCCCTCCGGCGATGACTCGGTATCCGTCTTCCTCAAGAACCGTGCCGGCTATTGCGTACAGTTCGCGTCCGCGATGGTCGTCATGTCGCGATCGCTCGGCATCCCTGCGCGCCTCGCGATCGGCTTCCTGCCGGGGGAACGGGGAGCCGACGGAGAGTCCGTGATCACCGGAGCAGACGCCCATGCGTGGCCCGAATTGTACTTTGCCGGCGCCGGTTGGGTGCGCTTCGAGCCGACGCCTGCCGTCCAGACCGGCGCCCGGCCCGCGTACGCCGACCCCGCAGGCGTGGACTCGCAAACGCCCATCAACGATTTTCAAGGGCCCCGACAGGGACCCACGATCGCGCCCAGCATGGCGCCGATCACCGGCGGAATCCCTGGCGCCACAGACGCCGCCAATGACTCGGCCGCTCCCCCGTGGGGGCTCTGGGTGGTCGTGGTGATGGTGCTGGCGGGTCTCGCGGTCGGATGGCGATACGTGCTGTCTCGGCGGGTGACGGCGGCGCGTGTCGACACTCCTGAGCATGTGTGGACGTGGTTGCGTGCGCGACTCCCACGGCACTACGCATGGCCAGACAGCTTGACGCCACACGAAAGCGAGGCGCACCTGCGTCACAGCCTGCTCACGGAGACGGTGTTCCTGTCTGCGGACGCGGATCGCGCACTGACGGACGTGGTGATTGCGGTCTCAGACCACCGGTACGCGCCCGAGGGATCGAAGCGGTCGGTCGAGGAATTGCGCGACAGCGCCCGCATCGTCGCAGCGGAGATCGCGGCGACGCAGTCGAATGGCGCTAGAGGTCACCCTGCTCGCGCCGACGCGCCAGGCGCTCCTCGACGCGACGCATGAACGGCTCCTTGGCGGCTTGCTTCTTGGGCGCCTGCGAGGAACCGCGACCACCCGCCTTAGCGAAGTGCTTGCGGGGCGTGAACATGGCCCACATCGCCGCGGCCAACATCAGGGCGAAACCTGCGATCCCCACGGGGATCATCTGGGCGACAGCGCCGATGAGGACGACACCAAGTCCCACCACCACACCGAGCGCTCCAGCGACGATCCGTCCGCGCTGACGATTCCCCCGCGCCATCGTACGACCCAATTTGGGGTCGGTGCCAAGGTCGCGCTCTAACTGATCGAGCACGCGCTGCTCATACTCTGACAGCGGCATCATGACCTCCCTTGACCCTGGTCCTCACTCATAGTGTAAATCCGAACGGAACAGACGCCTAGCCCACAGAGGAAGGAGGGCGCGCCATGTTAACGCCTGGCGACCCTTGACATGTTCCCGGCTTTCCTGGGCAACGACAGATGACAAAGCCGCCGTCCCTTCACAGGAACGGCGGCTTGTCGGAATGATGCGTCCCTTAGAGGGCGCGCACATCCTCTGCCTGCGGGCCCTTGGGACCCTGTGTCACCTCGAACTCGACGCGCTGCGCCTCGTTGAGGGACTTGAAGCCGTCGGTCACGATCGCAGAGTAGTGAACGAAGACGTCAGCGCCTCCGCCATCCTGCGCGATGAAGCCGTAGCCCTTTTCCGCGTTGAACCACTTAACGGAACCTTGTGCCATGCCTGTAATTCCTTGCCTTGAGATGCCCGGGACGGGAAGCGGGGCGACTTGCCCTGCTCGTCGCCGCAATGCCTTGTCCCGTGCCCCCAAAGAGGCGGGTCTTGCACACTACGTACTTGCAACCGCACCTATCATGACACGGATTAGTCGTTTGGTGGAAGGTCTCGCCGCTGTTGAGCGAGAAATTTCTCAAATTCCGCTCCCAGCTCATCTGCCGTGGGCAGCGGCCCGTCCACTTCGATGCCGTCGCGACGGGCGGTCTCCATCGCCTCGTATTGCGCTTCGAGGGTCGCGACGAGGCCTTGAACCTCTTCGGATTCGGCCATCTGGCGCACGATCTCGGCCATCGCCGTTCCGGCTTCACCGTCGAGCCGCGACGGATCGAGCGACAGTCCGGTCAGGCCTTCGACCTGAATCAATGCGTGCTGCGCCGCCTGCGGCAACGAGGACTGCGCCAAGTAGTAGGGCACGTGCACCGCGACATTGACGGCGTCAAGGCTCCACTGACCAAAGCGGTATTCGAGCAGATTCTGGGCCGACGCAGGGACGTTGACGGTGCCAAACATTCCGGGCGAGTCGCGCAACAAGTCTTGCCGCGTGCCGTGGGTCGTGGATGTCATCGGCTTGGTGTGGGGCACGCCCATGGGTATTCCGTAGGCGCCAACGGTCAGGCCGACGCCCAGTCGCTTCACGGCTTCGCGGACCGACGAGATGAACAACTCCCAGCGGATGTCCGGCTCGCTGCCATGCAGCATCAGAAACGGCTGGTCCTCGGCATCGCGGACCATGTCGATCGCGAGATAGGGCTCGTCGTACGCGGTCCACTCGTTGATCGAGAACGTCATTTCGGGCCGCCGCGAGCGGTAGTCAAGCAACTCGTCCACGTTGAAAGTGACGACTCGAACGGGTTCCGACATGCTCACCACGTGATCGCGGATCAGCTTGCCCACTCTGCCCGCGTCGACAAAACCACGAAGCGACTGCAGCAGCACGGCATCGGAGCCGGATGCAGATGCCCACTGCTCCACACCGTCGTTGTCCCACGTCATGAGTGCCATGTCATCACTCTCGCACGCCAGCGCGCGCGCAGAGTGCGATATCGCGCCCCGCGAACGCCCGCGCTGTTTCAATGGGTGCATGCCATGGGAGGATGGTCTACTGCCCGCGGGAGTCGCGGGCCACGTGAAAGGGCGGGCATGCACGACGAGTCCACGGTGACGGCGGGACCCGGTCTCGACGCAGAACAGAGGGTCGTTGACACTCTCTACGCCAGGCTCGATGCCATCAGGGACGAGGCGAACTCTCGTCTTGTCGATGTGCGCCGTTCGGGTCCCTCGGGATCGCCCCAAAACCGCTCCGAGCGCGACGCCTTCGCCACTTTGTACGAGGATCGCATCGCCCAACTCGACGCGGTCGAGGATCGGTTGTGCTTCGGGCGTCTCGACATGGCCGGAGGCGACAGGCTCTACGTGGGCCGCATCGGCCTGTCGGACCAGAACCTTGTGCCGTTGTTGACGGACTGGCGCGCGCCCGCCGCAACCCCGTTCTACGCCGCCACGGCCGCCCGCCCGTCGGGCGTGATGAACCGTCGGCACCTCACCACTCGAGGACGAAAGGTCATGGCCGTCGAGGACGACGTGCTTGACGTCGAGGCCCTGCGCGCCTCCGGTCAGGAGTCCTCGCTCGCCGGCGAGGGAGCACTCCTGGCGGCGCTTGATGCGCGCCGCACGGGCCGCATGGGGGACATCGTCGCCACCATCCAGTCCGAGCAGGACGCGGTGATCCGCGCTCCCCTGCAGGGCGCCCTCGTGGTTCAGGGCGGACCGGGCACGGGGAAGACGGCCGTGGCTCTGCACCGCGCCGCCTACCTGCTGTACCACCACCGTGACTTACTGGAGCGGCGCGGCGTGCTACTCATCGGCCCCTCCTCCTCGTTCCTGCGCTACATCGACCATGTGCTGCCGTCGCTGGGTGAAACGGGAGCGGTCTCCACCACCCTGGCCGGGCTGGTGCGCGACGTCGGGCCCACGGTGCGCGAATCCGACGACGTCGCCATGCTCAAGGGACGCGCCGACATGGCCGGCGTGATTCGCGCGGCCGTCCGTGAGCGCCAACGCGTGCCACGCAAGGACCAGGAGTTCCGCATCGACGGCCGTCCCGTGGTGATCAAGCGCTCCGACGTGCGCGAGGCCCAGTCACGTGCGCGCCGGGACGGCAAGCCCCACAACGAGGCCCGCGCCACGTTCGCCAAGGAGATGATCAACCGGCTCTCTCGCCAGGTTGCGGACTACCTCGGCCCCGAGATCGAGGAGTCCGACCGCCAGGAGATCGCCCGCGACTTGCGTGACGACCGCGACATTCGCATTGCCATCAACCTGTGCTGGCTGCCGGTGACCCCCGTGGCGTTGCTGCGCGACCTGCTGTCCAAGCGCCACCTGCTCGACGAGTGCGCCTCCCGGCACTCCGTCACTGAGCGTGACGTGCTGTTCAGGAGTGCCGACGCACCGCTCACCGACGCCGACGTGCCGCTCCTGGACGAGGCCGCCGAACTGCTCGGGGACCTGCCGCAGACGGGATCCCCCAAGACCGACCGCAAGGCGCAATTGCGCTATGCCAAGGAAGTCCTCGCCAGCATCGGCGGCGACGGCCTGGTGACGGCCGAGATGCTCGCCGACCGCATGCAGGCCCCCACGCTGAAGCGCTCCGTCGCGGAGCGCGCGTCCGAGGACCGCTCCTGGACCTACGGCCACGTGGTCGTGGACGAAGCACAGGAACTCAGCCCGATGGCGTGGCGCATGCTGCTACGACGCTGTCCGTCGCGATCCTTCACGATCGTGGGAGACGTGGCGCAGACGTCGTCCCCTGCCGGCACGCGGTGGTGGCCCGAGACGATGGACCCGCAGTTCCAAGGGGGCTGGAACCTCCGCGAACTCACCATCAGTTACCGCATCCCCGCCGCCGTGGCGACCGCGGCTCAGGGTTTCGCGCGTGCCGCCGGACTGCCTGTCAGCGAGATGAGCGCCGCACGCGAGGTTGACGATGCCGTCGCCGCGATCGCGGTGGCACACGAGAACGAGGTGGTGGACAAGGCGGCGTCTGCCGCCGCCGACGAGGTCGACTCGCTCGTTGAGCGCGGAGGTGGCATGGTCGCGATCATCGCGCCCGCCGACATGATCGAGGCGTTGGCTGCGGCGGCTCCGTCGGGCGTAGAGGTGTTGTCGGCACGCGACGCCAAGGGGCTCGAATACGACGCAGTGGTGGTCGCCGACCCCGCTGCGGTGGCCCACGTGGCCCAAGACCTCTATGTGGCCCTCACGCGACCCACACGCAGGCTCGTCCTCGTGCACCACGGCCCACTACCGGCCGGCCTCGTCGCGCCGTAGCGGCGTGCCGCCGGAGCCGCGGGGGCTTTGCCGGTACGCCGACTCCCGGAACGGCCAGACCGGCAACGTCCGCCGGACGGCGGACCCCCCGAGCGAAGGTCCCCGACGCGTCGCGAAGTTGGTAAACGGGTCATAAGTGCGAGACCATGACCCCCGTGCGCGCACTCTTCCTCGAAACACTTCATCCTCAGGCCACCGAAATCCTCAACGCCGCCGACATCGCGGTAGACAACCGCGCAGGCGCGCTCGATGAGGACGAACTGATCGACGCCCTCAAGGGCGTCCAACTCCTCGGCCTGCGGTCCAAGACTCACGTCAGCGAACGCGTGCTGAAGGAGGCCAGGGACCTCATCGCCGTGGGTGCCTTCTCGATCGGCACCAACCAGATCGATCTTGCCGCGGCCGCCCGCTTAGGCATCGCGGTCTTCAACGCCCCGTTCTCCAACACGCGCTCCGTGGTGGAAATGGCCCTGTCCGAGATGATCTCGCTGACGCGCCGCCTTCCCGAGCACAACCGGCAGATGCACGCCGGCGTGTGGTCCAAGTCCGCCATCGGCGCCCACGAGATTCGCGGGCGCACGCTCGGCATCGTCGGCTACGGCAATATCGGCTCCCAGCTGTCCGTGATCGCCGAAGCGCTCGGCATGAACGTGATCTTCTTCGATAACGCGGAGAAGCTGGCGCTCGGAAACGCCACCAAGATGCCGACTCTGGAGGCGTTGTTGGCCGAGGCCGACATCGTGTCCCTCCACGTTGACGGCCGGCCGGGCAACTCCGGCTTCTTCGGCCCCCAACGGTTCGCCGCCATGAAGGAAGGCGCACTGTTCTTGAACCTGTCGCGCGGATTCATTGTGGAAATCGAGGCCCTCAAGGCGGGCCTCGAGTCCGGCCAGATCGGCGGGGCAGCGATCGACGTGTACCCCGTCGAGCCCAAGGCCAAGGGCGACGCTTTCTCGTCGCCGCTGCAGAACACCCCCAACGTGATCCTGACCCCACACATTGGCGGCTCAACCGAGGAAGCCCAGCGCGACATCGGCATCTTTGTGGCCACCCGGCTGCGCGATTTCGTCCACAACGGCTCCACGTCGCTGTCCGTCAACCTGCCCAACCTGTCGCTGGAGGTGCCGCAGGGCTCACACCGTGTTGTGCACCTGCACGTCAACGTGCCCGGCGTCCTCGCGGCCGTGAACCGCGAGTTCGCCGAGCATGGCGTCAACATCGAGGGTCAAATGCTCGCGACGCGAGGAGAGTTGGGTTACGTGGTCACCGACATCTCGGACGGACTCACGGATGACGCGGTCGAAGCCTTGTCCAACATGCAGGCGACTGTTCGCCTGCGGGTGCTGTCATAGACGCGGGCGGGGTACCTTTCGCAGATCTTGGCCTGCCCGACGAGCTCCTGCACGCTCTGACTCGTTTTGAACTGACCACCGCCTTCCCCATCCAGTCGGCGACCATCGCCGATGCCCTGGCGGGACGGAACGTGCTGGGCAAGGCGCGCACCGGTTCCGGCAAGACGCTCGCCTTTGGGCTACCGATGCTCGCCCGGCTCGCGGGCTCCGAAAAGCCCGGACCGCGCCGTCCCCTCGCGCTCATCCTGGTCCCCACCCGCGAACTCGCGATGCAGGTGGGCGATGCCCTCGAGCCGTACACCCACGCGATGGGCCTATCGATTCGGCTCATCGCCGGCGGGCTGTCCATGTCGAAGCAGATCATGTCACTTGAGCGTGGGGTACACGTGCTGGTCGCGACGCCGGGGCGCTTGCGCGACCTCATGCGCCAGGGACACGCCGATCTCAGCCAGGTGCGGATCACGGTGGTGGACGAGGCCGACCACATGGCCGAAATGGGCTTCGCAGAGGAGATCACCGAGATCCTCGATAAGACCTCCGCGGACGCGCAACGGTTGCTGTTCTCGGCGACTCTTGACGGCGTGGTTGACACCCTCGTCGCCCGTTTCATGACCAATCCGGTGCTGCACGACGTCACCGACGGCTCCGATGTCCCGAGCCAGCGGCACGTGGTGCTGTCCGTGCCGCCGCACGAGAAGTACCGGATGGCAACGCGCATCGCCGCGCGTGAGGGACGCACCCTGTGCTTTGTACGCACCAAGCTGGCCGCGGATCGGGTGGCAGCCGATATGCGCTCCCAAGGCGTGCTCGCCGTCGCGCTGCACGGCGACCGCGCCCAGAATGAACGCAACCTCGCCATGACGGAGTTCCGTGCTGGGCGACTGCCCGTCCTGGTGGCCACCGACGTCGCGGCGCGCGGCATCCACGTGGACGCGGTGGACCTGGTGCTACAGATCGACCCTCCCGCCGACTATCGCGACTACACCCACCGTGCAGGGCGCACCGGGCGCGCCGGGGCCGACGGCCTGGCCGTCCTCCTGTCGCTTCCCCACCAACACCACGCCGTTCAGCGCATCCTCAGTGAGGCGAACATCGACGCCGAGGAGGAGTCCTTCCGCACGATCGACGCGAAGGCCCTGCAGCGCATCGACTCACTCACCGGCGCCCGCGAGCCCTTCGGCGGTCCCGTCGACGAACCGCTCCCCCCTGCCCGCTCGGATCGACGAGGGAGCCGGGGTCGCCCCGAACGACAGGGTGGCCGTGGCGACCGGCAGGGCGGACGGGTTGAGCGACGCCCGTCTCGCCCGTCCGGACGCCGCGACGAGCCTTCTGAGGGACGCGGCCAGATCGCCGCACGCGAACGCGAGTTGGCCGAGCGCGAACGGGCTTTGGCAGAACGGGAACGCCAGCTCGCGCGACGTGAGGCGGAGGCGACGCAGCCCCCTCGCAGCGGGGCAACCGCGCACCGTCAGAGCCCTGATCGTGCTTCCTACGGGGCGCCCAAGCACCGCGACGATCGCACAGCGTCCCGGCCCGACCGCGACGACAAGCGGCCACCGCGCAAGACCCTTGACCGCGATTCCCAGCGTCCTAGCAGGGATGCCAAGCGTCCGTCTGACGATGATCGGTGGCCCGCGAGGGATACCAAGCGTCCCGCTCGCGATGATGCGCGACCGGCGTGGAAGGACTCCCGACCGCCGCGCGGCGCCCGTGACGGCTCCCGCGGCGGACAGCCAGGGAACTCGCGGCCCGCGACGGGCGATCGCAGACCTTCCGGTGAGGGAGCACCCACACGGTGGTCCGACACGGCGGACAAGCGTCGGGGTGCTCAGCCGACGCGCGCCGAAAGGCGTGAACGCGAGTTTGCGTCCCGGGAGAGCGAGGCCAAGAAGCGCTTTGGAGACGACTTCGATCCGAACCGTACGCCACGCAAGCCACGCGCCAAGAAGAGCAAGGACGGTAAGGGCTCCAGGGCCGCTGCAGAGGGTTCCTCACGTCGAGGCAAGCCGCGCGTGAAGGGTCCTGGCAAGAAGGCCGGACCGAAGAAGCCCAAGCGCGGCTAACCAGCGGGTGGGCCTCGTGATCCACCCGCCCGCATTACTCCGAGTTCTCGGCGCCGTCCTCTGACGTCACCGCGCCGGCCTGGTCCTCACGTCGCAGCTCGGCGATGGCTTGATCGAAGTCCGCCAGGGAGTCGAAGGCCTGGTAGACGCTCGCGAATCTCAGGAACGCCACTTCGTCGAGTTCCCTCAGCGGGGGCAGGATCGCGAGTCCGATGTCCAGCGCGTCAATCTCCGCCTGCCCGGACTCGCGAATCGACTCCTCCACCTTTTGCGCGAGGAGCGCGAGGTCATCGTCGGACACGGGGCGTCCCTGGCATGCCTTGCGCACGCCGGAGATGATCTTGCTGCGCAAGAAGGGCTCCACCACTCCGGAGCGCTTCACCACGGACAGCGAGAAGGTTTCCACCGTGGAGAAACGACGCCCGCAATTGGGGCACTGGCGGCGACGACGGATCGCCGAACCGTCGTCGGCCGTGCGGGAATCGATCACGCGAGAATCGGCGTGCCTGCAAAATGGGCAATGCATGCCACTACTGTCCCACGTCGCGGCGCTGTGAGGCGTCCGCGCGAACAACGCCCTATCCGTAGATCGGGACGATCAGTTGGTCGCCGCTGTGAATCACGGATGAGACCATGACATTCATGGTCTTGAGCGTCGCCACCGTGTCGCGGACGTCGCGGTCCAACGGGGTGATCGACTGGGCGATGGACCACAGGGTCTCCCCCTGCGCCACGACGTAGGTGTCCGTGGCGGCGGGGGCGCCGGATTCATGAGCGAAGGCCTGCGGAGCCACGAGGAGTGCGACGGCGGCGAGCACCGTGGCGGCAACCCAGCGGCGGACCCGCACTGCTGGGGTGTTCACCATGCGGATCGTCATCTCAGTTCCTCCTTCGAACACGTGTTCGTCGAACGTGTGTTCTATTTCTAGCACGTATGGCCGACACGCCGCAAGAAACACTCGAACATATGTTTGATTTCTTCGCCGCAGTGCCCTACCGTCGAGAACAAGAAGACCACCGGGGTCTGACATTGAGCCCGGGACACTGGACACCGGCCGGGGAGGCACCCATGTCAGGCGATGAGCAGGACGCGATCATCCACGATTTCCCCTTGCCGGGGGGCGAGGTGACGGATCGTCAACGACGGATCCTCGAGGCGATCCGGGACTCCGTGGCCACCCGCGGGTACCCGCCGTCGATGCGTGAGATTGGCGACGTGGTGGGCCTCACCTCCAGTTCGTCCGTCAAGCACCAGCTGACTGCGCTTCAGACCAAGGGCTACTTGCGCCAAGACCCGCATCGTCCCCGCGCGCTCGAAGTGGTGCTGCCGGAAGAGGTCGCAGAGACCCCGTCGGCGCCTCCTCGCCTTCACGGCGCCGACGATGACCGCGTGGTAGACGTGCCGCTCGTGGGCCGCATTGCCGCCGGTGGGCCGATCCTCGCGGATCAGCAGGTCGAAGACGTCTTCTCACTCCCCCGTCAGCTCACGGGCGACGGTGACCTGTTCATGCTCAACGTGTCCGGCGACTCGATGATTGACGCCGCGATCTGCGACGGCGACTGGGTGGTGGTACGGCGGCAGAATACCGCCGAAAACGGCGACATCGTGGCCGCGTTGCTGGATGACGAGGCCACGGTCAAGACGCTCCGGCGCAAGGACGGCCAGGTGTGGCTGATGCCCCACAACCCCGCCTACACGCCCATCGATGGCACGCACGCCCGCATCATGGGCAAGGTGGTGTCGGTGATGCGCCGGGTGTAGCCCCGGGCATGCAGTGAGTTCCGCGCGCCGGGTGTAGCCCGGGGCGTCCCTCAGGTGCGTGCGCCGGAACTCTGGCCCCGTCACTCAGGACGAGCGCCAGCCATCCTGCCAGTGGAAGCCGCCCTTGATGGCCTGGCCCATGGCCTGCATCGCGTTGGCAATCGTGGTCTGGTAGATCCGCGAATCATCGCTCTTGGCGGCCTCCGCCATGGCGCGACTCGACTTCTCAAAGTGGGCAAGGTACTCGGCAAAGCGCGCCCGCTCCGCCAGCTGTCCGCGCGTGAATTCCTCGGATTGTCCGCCGCCGGTCTGTCCGCCGCCGGCATCAACACTGGTCATCGTTCGGCCACCTCCGGCTCAAGGGTACGAGATGCCTCCGCGTCCAAGCGACGCAGGGCACCCAAAGCGGCCTCCCGATCCGTGGTCACCCACATCGGCGGAAGGGAACGTGTGAGAAAACCTCGGTAGCCGGCCGTGGCCAGGCGCGGGTCAAGCACGGCCACCACCCCCTTGTCCGTCCCGTTCCGGATCAGTCGACCCGCTCCCTGGGCCAGCAGCAGCGCCGCGTGCGTGGCGCTCACCGCCAAGAAGCCGTTGCCTCCAGCGCGCCCCACCGCCTCCGTGCGGGCCTGCGAGATCGGCTCGTCAGGGCGCGGGAAAGGAATCCGATCGATGACCACCAGACTCGCCGTTGCCCCCGGTACATCCACTCCCTGCCACAGCGTGGTCGAGCCGAAGAGGCACGTGCGCGGGTCCTCCCGGAACTGGCGTACCAGCGTGGAGACCTGGTCGTCCTTCTGGTACAGCACGGGGACGTCCAGTCGTTCCCGCATGGCCTCCGCGGCGGCCAACGCTGCCCGATGCGAGGAGAACAGGCCGAGTGTCCGGCCGCCGGCGGCGCTGATGAGCGCCTCGAGCTCGTCCAGCGCCTCGGGCGAGATTCCGCCCATGCCCGGTCGCGGCAGCTGCGACGCGACGTACAGGATGCCCTGCGTCGCATAGTCGAAGGGGCTGCCAGCGTCGAGCGTGACGGGCTCATGCACGCCCAGGTGGCGCGCGACGGTCTCGAAACCGCCTCCCAGCGCAAGCGTCGCGGACGTGAACACCGAGGGCTTGTCCCCCACCAGCCGGTCGCCGATGACGGACGCCACGTCAAGCGGGGCCGCCAGGATGCGGTCGGGCGTGGTCGCGTCGTAGTCGCCGTCCGCGGGGGCAAGCCAGACCACGTAGTGGCCGGGGTCTGCCTGGAGCTCCTCGCACACGTCCACCACGTCGGCCAGGGCGGCCTGGGCCATCTTGGCCCCGGCACCGGCCTCGCGGGCGCCGCCGGACTCCTTGGTGATCTTGGCGACGGCGCTGAGGGCGTCGCGGGCCCCGGAGCGGACAAGCTCGATGGCGGCCGCGAGTTCCTCCGAGGGACCCAGGCGCAGCCGCCCCACGGTTTCCGCGGCCAAGGCGGTCTCGACGGCCCGTGCGCCGGCCTCGAGGCTCGTGGTGGTGACGCCGATGCGCCTCGCGCGGCGTCCCGCCCGCTCGACCGCGCGCACCGTCAGTTCGTGGGTGGCCGATGAGGTGATGCGGCTGACCAGTTCATGTGCCTCGTCCACGATCAGGGCGTCGTGCTCGCCAAGGATGTCGTGGCTGGTGGCCTGCACGCCCAGCACCGCGTGGTTGGTGACCACGATATGCGCGCGGGCGGCCTGCTCACGCGCTCGCTGCGAGAAGCATTCGGACGCCATGGGGCACGTGCTCTCCAGGCATTCACGCCCGGTGACGGACACCTGCGCCCACGCGCGCCCGCTGACACCCGGAACAAGGTCATCCCTGTCCCCCGTGTCGGTCTCTTCCGCCCACGCATTGAGCCGCACCACCTCGCGGCCCAGGTCGGACGTCGGCCCCAGCGGGAGCGCGCCGTCGTCGTCCTCGCCGCCCTCGTAACCGCCGGACATCTTGTGCACGCACAGGTAGTTGCTGCGGCCCTTGAACAGTGCCGAGCGGGCGCGCGTTCCCAGGGCGGGTTCCAGTGCGTCGATCACGGCGGGCAGGTCCTTCGAGTACACCTGGCGCTGCAGGGCCAGAGTGGCGGTGGAAACGACGATGCGCTCGTCTGCGTGCACGGCGCGCGCTACGGCGGGCACCAGATACGCCAGGGATTTTCCCGTTCCGGTGCCTGCCTGGACCAACAGGTGTTCGCCTCCCGCGAGCGCCGTCTCGACGGCCTCCGCCATCGCCTCTTGGCCCTCGCGGCGTTCCCCGCCCATGGCCGCAACGACGCCCGCGAGAAGCTCGGCGGCTCCGGCGTCGGCCGCGCCCTTCGCAGGCGTCACGAGGCGGCCGAAGCGGCCTCGCGAATGCGCGCCGCGAGCGCGTCGGAGACATCAGCCACCAGGTGGTACCCGTCGCCCGCGTGGTTCTCGCTCAGCACCTCGCCCTCGCGGTGCGCCTCGTTGACGAGGTCGCCGCGTGCGAACGGCAGGGTGACGTCCACGCGCACGGGCGGGCGCGGCAGCATGTGGCCGATCCTTTCGAGGAGATCGTCGATGCCCTGACCGGTGAGCGCCGAGACCTCGATGCTCGGCTCGCGGCGGCCGCGCAAACGCAGCAACGTTTCCTGGTCCGCGGCATCGACCTTGTTGAAGACGAGCAACTCGGCCACCTTGTCGGCACCCGGGACGTCGGCCAGGACGGTGCGGACGGCAGTGATCTGGCCCTCTGGATCGGGGTGGGCCGCGTCGACCACGTGCAGCACGAGGTCCGCGTGCGCGACCTCCTCGAGCGTGGACTGGAACGCGGCCACCAGTTGGTGCGGCAGGTCCTTCACGAACCCCACCGTGTCGGACACCGTGATGTCGCGGCCGTCGGGCGTGTGCGCGCGGCGCACCGTGGGGTCCAGCGTGGCGAACAGCGAGTTGTGCACCAGCACGCCCGCACCCGTGATCCGATTGAGCAGCGACGACTTCCCCGCGTTGGTGTAGCCGACGATCGCGACGTTGGGCATGGCCAGCCGGTTACCGCGGCGCACGTTACGCGCGGGCTCCATCGCCTTGATCTGGCGGCGCAGGATCGCCATGCGGGTGTGGATGCGGCGGCGATCGAGCTCGATCTTGGTCTCGCCTGGCCCGCGTGAGCCCATGCCGGCCGCGGCGCCGCCCACCTGGCCGCCGGCCTGGCGGGACATCGACTCACCCCAACCGCGCAGGCGCGGGAGCAGGTATTCGAGCTGGGCCAACTCGACCTGCGCCTTGCCCTCCTTGGACTTGGCGTGCTGGGCGAAGATGTCGAGGATCAGGGCGGTGCGGTCGATGACCTTGACCTTGACCACGTCCTCCAGCGCGCGGCGCTGGCTGGGCTGAAGTTCGTCGTTCACGATGACGGTGTCCGCGCCGACAGCCTTCACCACGTCGCGCAGTTCGACGGCCTTGCCCTTGCCGATGTAGGTGGCGGGGTCGGGCTTGGGCCTGCGCTGCAGCATGCCGTCGAGCACCTCGGAGCCCGCAGTCTCCGCGAGCGCGGCAAGCTCGCGCAGGGAGACCTCCGCCTCAGCTGCGGTCCCGTGTGACCACTGGCCCACCAGCACCACGCGCTCGAGTCGCAACTGCCGGTACTCGACCTCGGTGATGTCCTCGAGCTCGGTGGACAGGCTTCCGACCCGCCTGAGGCCCTCGCGCTGCTCGCGCTCAAACTGGTCGCCGTCGTAGTCGGTGCGCCCGGTCTCGCGCGCGCTCACGGCCGTGCCGGCGCGCGACAGCACCCGGTCGATCACCGATTCGACCGAGGTGGGCGACGGCGCGGCGTCGGTGGACTCGTCCAAGGGTTCTTTCATGAGGTACCTAGTGTCTCATTGGGGCCGACGGCCCAGGGGCGCGCACTACGCTTCTTGCCGTGGAGCACTATTTCTCGGCGAAGCCCGCATCGGCCGATGAGCGGCGCCAGATCAGTGTGACGCTCGACGGCCGTACCTTCGCGCTGGAGACCGCCCCCGGTGTGTTCTCGCCCGGCCACGTGGACCTGGGCACGACGGTGCTGCTCGACACCGTGGGCGCTCCCCCGGCGGGCGAGGTGCTGGACCTGGGCTGCGGCTGGGGTCCCATCGCGCTCACGGCGGCGCTGCGCGAACCAGGTGCTCGCGTGACCGCGCTGGACGTCAACGAGCGCGCCATGGACCTGCTGCGCCTCAACGTGGCCCGCGTGAAGGGGTCGGCGCCGGACCTGGCTCCCATTTCCGTGGTGACCGCCGAAGACGTACCCGCCGAGGCGCGCTTCGACGCGATCTGGTCCAACCCGCCCGTCCGCATCGGCAAGGCTGCTTTGCACGAGCTGCTGGCCGCGTGGCTGCCGCGACTGGTGCCTGGCGGCGAGGCATGGCTGGTGGTGCAGAAGAACCTGGGCGCCGACTCGCTGGCCCGCTGGATTGCGGACCAGACGGACGATGCCGGGGCGCCGTGGGGCGAGGTCCGCAAGGTGCGGTCGTCCAAAGGATTCAGGGTGCTGACGCTGACCGCCCCACCGTCGTAGCTCGCCACCCGCGCGCCACCGGTCCGGTCGCGTGCGGGCCTATCCCGACGTGACCGGGTGGAGCACCGCAGAGACGTCCACCTCTCCATCGGCCACCAGCACGGCCGGACCCTCGAGCACGGTGCGGTCCTCTTGGATGCGCACGGTCACCATGCCGCCGGGGACCTCGATGTCCCACACGTTGGGCGCACCTGGGCCCGCCCATGAGCGGACCGCAAGGGCTACCGCACAAGCGCCCGTGCCGCACGACATCGTCTCCCCCGAGCCGCGCTCGTGAACGCGCATCCGCACGCGCCCGTGGGGTTCGTCGCCCACCATCTCGCCGCCCAGTGCGACCGCGAACTCCACATTGGAGCCATGTTCTGGGCGCGGGCTCACTCGCGGCGCCGAGCTCAGGTCCAGAGCCTCCAACTCCTCGGGCGACGCGAGCGCGACCACGTGGTGCGGGTTGCCCACATCCACGCTGAGCGCAGGGCGCGGCGGGGTGAGGCCTCGCGCTTCCACCTCGGCGTCAAAGCCGTCGCGCGTCTTGCCCAGTGCCCACGTACCCATGCCGACGGAGTAGCGGCCGTCTCCCAGGGATGTCACCGTGCGGGCCCCTCCACGGGTGCCGACGGTGATGCCGCCGCGTGCGTCCACGCCAGCGTCGCGCTCCAGGAAAGCGCCGAACACGCGCGCCCCGTTTCCGCACATCTCCGACACGGATCCGTCGGCATTCCAGTAGTCCATGAACCATGTCGCCGGGTCGTACCCCGCTCCCGCCGCGAGCGATCCCGACCGCACGGCGCGGATCACGCCGTCCGCGCCGATGCCCGCCCTGCGGTCGCACAGGAACGTGACCAGGTCCGGCGTAAGGTCGATCTCGCCACGCTCGTCAAAGAGCAGCACGAAGTCGTTCTGGGTCCCGTGCCCCTTGGTGAACCTCAACGTGGTCATGGCTCAAGCGTACGCACCAACGCGAGGGCGTCGCGCGCGGCGCGTTCCACGTCGGCCTCGTCTGCGGGCGCGGGAATCCAGTACACGCGCGGGTCGGGCCGAAACCAGCGGTCCTGCTTGCGTGCCAAGCGGCGCGTGTTGCGCTTGATCAGTTCACGCGCCTCGACCCCGTCCAATTCGCCGTCCAGGTGCGCCAGGGTCTCCGCGTAGCCGACCGCGCGGCGGGCCGTCACACCCTCGCGCAGGCCCCCGTTTACCAGGCATTTCACCTCGTCCACGAGGCCGTCGGCCCACATGCGGTCCACGCGCGCCGCGATCCGCTCGTCGAGCGCCTCGTACGGCAACTCCAGGGCAATCTGAATGGCCGGAGACTCGTATTCGTGGCGCGGCAACGAGCTCGTGTAGTCGCCCGCCACCTCGATGATCTCCAGCGCCCGGACGATGCGCTTGGCATTGCGGGGGTGGATCTTGGCGGCGGCCCGCGGGTCCAGTGCAGCGAGTTCCCGGTGCAGGATGCCTGGGCCCTCGGCCACGACGCGGGCCTCCAGACGGGCGCGCACTTGAGGGTCCGTGCCCGGGAAGTCGAAGCGGTCCAACAGCGCCCTCAAGTACAGTCCCGAGCCGCCCACCACGACCGTGCGCAACCCACGCCCGTGAATTGCCGCGATATCCGCGCGCGCCGACTCCTGAAAGTGAGCCACCGACGCGTCCTCGATGACGTCTAGCGTGTCGAGCTGGTGGTGCGCCACCCCCCGCCGCTCATCGACCGGCAGCTTGGCCGTGCCGATGTCCATGCCCCGGTAGAACTGCATCGAGTCCGCATTGACGATCTCGGCGCCAGGAGCGTCGTCCGCGCCCAGCAGATGTGCCAACGCGAGGCCGACGGCCGACTTCCCGGTGGCCGTCGCGCCGACGATCGCGACGATCGGCCGGGTCACGCGGACGCGACCCTCACCTGAGGAAGGCCGAGGCCCACAGGACCGCCCGGTGAGGATGTGCCGCACGAGTCGTGTTCGTGGTCCGGGTTTGAGGCGGCGTCCCACGCATCACCGGCGCGGGTGCGGCGCACCGAGTAGGCGGAAGCGGCATCGGGGCCGTCGGCAATGAGGTGGTACGGAGCGCCGTGCGAGATGCGCACCGTCACCATGTCGCCCGGGCGCGGCACATCGGCCCCCTGGGGCACGCCAAAGTGCACCAGGCGGTTGCCCGGCTCGCGGCCGCTCAGCCGCTCGCCGTCACCCTTGCCCTTGCCCTTGCGGCCGCCGCCATCGAGCACCAGCAGTTCCACCACGAGGCCCTCCTGAGCCTGCGCGTCGCGCAGCGAGACCTCGTCTTGAAGCGCGAGCAGTCGCTCGAAGCGCTCCTGAACCACCTCCTTGGGCAGCGGCTCGCGCTCAAACGCCGGCGTGCCGGGCCGCGGGCTGTACTGGAAGGTGAATGCGCTGGTGAAGCGGGACTGCTCCACCACTCGCATCGTCTCGAGGAAGTCCTCCTCGGTCTCTCCGGGGAAGCCCACGATGATGTCGGTGGTGATCGCGGCGTCGGGCATGGCCTCGCGCACGCGGTCCAATATCCCTAAGAACTTCTCCGAGCGGTACGAGCGGCGCATGGCACGCAGCACCGCGTCGGACCCGGACTGCAGCGGCATGTGGAGGCTGGGCATCACGTTGGGAGTCTCGGCCATCGCGGCGATGACGTCGTCGGTGAAGGCCGCCGGGTGGGGCGATGTGAAGCGCACGCGTTCCAAGCCCTCGATCTGACCGCAGGCACGCAGCAGCTTGGCGAATGCGCCGCGGTCGCCAAACTCGACCCCGTACGAGTTGACATTCTGGCCCAGCAGGGTCACCTCGATGACGCCCTGTGCCACCAGAGCCTCGACCTCGGCCAGAATCTCCCCCGGCCTGCGGTCGCGCTCCTTGCCGCGCAATGACGGGACGATGCAGAAGGTGCACGTGTTGTTGCAGCCTACCGAGATGGACACCCATCCGGCGGAGTGCGAGTCGCGGCGGCTCGGCAGCGTGGACGGGAAGACCTTGAGGGACTCCTCGATCTCGACTTGGGCGGCCTCGTTATGGCGGGCGCGCTCGAGCATCGCGGGCAGCACGTCGATGTTGTGGGTTCCGAAGACGACGTCCACCCAAGGGGCCTTGGTGACGATGTCCCCGCGGTCCTTCTGAGCCAGGCAGCCGCCCACGGCAATCTGCATGTCCGGACGCTTGCGTTTCACGGACGCGAGATAGCCCAGGTTGCCGTAGAGCTTGTTGGCCGCGTTTTCGCGCACCGCACAGGTGTTGATGACCACCACGTCGGCGTCCTCGGACCCCGCGGGGGCCGCGCTGTAGCCGGCGGTTTCGAGCAGCCCGGCCATGTGCTCAGAGTCGTGCACGTTCATCTGGCAGCCGAGCGTCTTGACGACGTAGGTCCGCATTGCTGTCATGCCTGTCCGGCAACGAAATCCGCGCGAGTCTCGCGGATCACCGTCACCTTGATCTCCCCAGCGAAGCTGAAGTCTCTCTCGATGTGCTCAGCAATGGTACGTGCAAGTTGCGTGGCGCCGTCGTCATCGACCACGCTCGGCTCGACGGCGACGCGCAATTCGCGACCGGAGGCCATGGCGTACACGTGGGCCACGCCCTCGTGCTCCGCGACCAACTTCTCCAGCGACTCCATGCGCTCGACGTACGAATCGACGTCGTCACGGCGGGCGCCCGGGCGTGAGGCCGAGACGGCGTCCGCGACCTGCACGATCACGGCCTCGATGGTCTGCTGGGGCACCTCGTCGTGGTGGGCCTCGATCGCGTTGACCACGTCGGGCGCCTCCCCGGCCTCGTGCGCCGCGCGTGCCCCCAGCAGAGCGTGGGTGCCCTCATGGTGACCCGTCATCGCCTTGCCGATGTCGTGCAGGAATGCCGCGCGCCGCGCCAGTTCCACGTTGGCGCCGACCATCTGCGCGATTGCCGCAGCGAGGTTCGCGGACTCGACCAGGTGTGCGAGCACGTTCTGGTTATAGGACGTGCGCAACCTCAGTGCGCCCACGAGTTCCAGAATGCTGTGTGGCACACCGGAAACGCCCGCCTCTTCCACGGCGTCGAGGGCGGCGTTCATCGAGCGTCGCGGAGCGTCGGCCAAGGCCTTGGCATAGGCCGCCTCCACGCGTTGCGGCTGGATGCGGCCGTCGTCGATCAGCGCGCGCAGGGTCACCTCGGCAACCTCGCGACGCTCCACGTCAAACGAGGACAGTTGAACGGCGTCCACGCCCTCGTCCACGATCACGTTGACTCCGGTGAGCGCCTCGAATGCGCGGATGTTGCGGCCCTCGCGCCCGATAATGCGGCCCTTCATCTCCTCCGACGGCAACTCGATGCGGGTCACGGCTCCCTGCGCGCTGGTAGCTGCGGCCTGCTTCTGCATTGCGGACAAGAGGATCTGCTGGGCTTCGCGTTCCGCCTCACTTCGGGCCCTCTTGATGCGTCGGTGGGCCTCCTGTGCGACTTCCGATTCGGCGGAGGCCCGCATTCGGGCGATCAGTTCTTTTCGGGCCTCGCTCGGGCTCAGGTCCGCGATCTCCGCGAGCCTCTCGCTGTGCTCGACGGTAAGTCGCTCATGCTCGTTGGCCAGTCGCTTCTCTTCGCGGGACACCACCATGGCGCGCTCTTCGAGCCCGCGCGCGTACGCCTGTGCGTTGCGCTGGTCCTCGGCCACGCGGCGTTCCGTGAGCGCCACGCGTTCTTCGCGCCGTTGCGCATCTGCCAGCTGGGCTCGCGCGTCCTCACGCATCGACTCGATCTCGACACGCGCCGACTCTCGCTCCCCCTGAGCCTCCTTGCGGGCGCGATTGACCACCAAGAGGGACGCCAGCAACAACAGGAGAGTCGCAATGGTTGCGATGGTCTGCACGACGCTCCCTTCTGTTAGCCCTCAGCCTCACTATCGGCACGTTGCAAGTCTCGCACGAGCGCAAAGGCGAGCGAGGTGGAGTAACCCTTGCGCGCGAGGTGCGACACGGTGCGGCGCACGCGCGCCTCCGTCTCCGCATGCGACTCACGGATCCATCGCTTGGTGGCGAGTTGGCGAGCCGTGTCCGCTTCAACGTCGGCGGTGAGCGGCTCGAGCGCCGCGCGAATGTGGTCCTCTTCAAAGCCTTTGCGGCGGAGTTCCTGAACAATGGCGCGGGGTGCCAGCCCTCGTTCGGCGTGACGCGTGCGCGCGATCGTCGCGGCGAGGCTTGCGTCGTCGAGGAGACCCACCTCGATATAGCGCTCGATGACCTCGTCCGCCACCTCGGGCGCCACCTCTTTGGCGACAAGCCGGGCGCGGAGGTCTGCCGAACTGCGCGGTGCCCGCGTCAGGATGCTCAGCGCTAACTCGCGCGCGCGCTCGGCGGGAGGAGCCGTCGTGGGGGCTTCCCGCCGAGCGCGCGGAGTCATGACGTGACGTGGGGAGAGGGCCTCCTAGAGGGAGGACTTCTCCTTGGCCAGAGCGGCTTCGAGGGCCTTGGCGTCCGCCTCGATGTCGATCGCGATGGCGTCGATCGGGAGCGGAGCGCCCACGCCCAACTTATCCTTGATCTTCTTCTCGATCTCGTCGCGCAGCGCCGGGTTGTCCTTCAGGAACTGGCGGGAGTTTTCCTTGCCCTGTCCCAACTGATCGCCCTCGTACGTGTACCAAGCACCGGACTTCTTGACGAAGCCGTGTTCGACGCCCATGTCGATGATGCCGCCCTCCTTGGAGATACCGAATCCGTACATGATGTCGAACTCGGCCTGCTTGAAGGGCGGCGCCATCTTGTTCTTGACAACCTTGACTCGCGTGCGGTTGCCGACCGGGTCGGTTCCCTCCTTGAGGGTCTCAATGCGACGAATGTCCAGCCGCACCGATGCGTAGAACTTCAGCGCCTTGCCACCCGTGGTGGTCTCGGGCGAACCGAAGAACACCCCGATCTTCTCGCGCAACTGGTTGATGAAGATCGCCGTGGTGCCGGTGGTGGCAATGGCACCCGTGATCTTGCGCAGCGCCTGTGACATGAGGCGCGCCTGCAAGCCAACGTGGCTATCGCCCATCTCGCCCTCGATCTCGGCCTTGGGCACCAGTGCCGCGACCGAGTCGATCACCAGAACGTCGACACCGCCAGAGCGGATCAGAATGTCCGCGATCTCAAGCGCCTGCTCGCCCGTGTCGGGCTGCGAGATGATGAGGTTGTCGATGTCAACGCCAAGCTTCTTCGCATACTCGGGGTCGAGCGCGTGTTCGGCGTCAATGAAGGCCGCGACACCGCCGGCGGCCTGTGCGTTGGCGACCGCGTGCAGCGCCACCGTAGTCTTTCCCGACGACTCGGGGCCGTAGATCTCCACGACGCGCCCGCGCGGAAGTCCACCGATGCCGAGCGCGATGTCGAGCGCGATCGAGCCGGTCGGGATGACCGCCACGGCCACCCGCTCCGTGTCGCCCATGCGCATTGCCGAGCCCTTGCCGAATTGCCTGTCGATCTGCCCCAGTGCGGCCTCGAGTGCCTTGGAGCGGTCCGCTGCCTGTGCCATATGACTGTCCTTCATCGCTCGTGCCGACTGTTGCCAGCTCCGGGACACCTTCACGGTGCCGTGTCGTTCGCTACGACGCTACGTCGCGGGTCTGACATGGAACCGTTCCGACATCCCCTGGTGGGGAGAAACGACGCGCGGTCGCCCTGGGCACGAGTGTAATCGAACGCATGTTCGATGAGCGACGACACGCCGCTATCGGCGCGGCGGAATGATCATGCGGGGATCGCGGCCCGCGCGCACCGCAGGATCCACATCCATTTGGTCGCACAGCGCGTGCCAGACGTCGCGCGGAGCAATGCCCTTATCGAGCGCCTGTTGCGCCGTCAGGGAGTCGAGCGACGTGAGCGCCATCTCACGACACAGCGTGGGCGCGTACTCCTGGCCGAAAGCCACCGCGACGGCGTCGCGGAACTCGGAGAGCCGCAACCGTTCCTACTGTTCGATCGAGTGCAGGAGCTCGGGAACCGTGTCGGGAATCTTCGGCATCAAGGGCATCCTCGACAGCAAGCGGGCATCGACAAGGCTCTCCGCCATCTCGAAACGCTCCGACACGTCACGCAGAATCGTGGACATGGGAACGTTGAGCGCATCACAGATGGAGGCGAGCAGTTCGCTCGAGGCTTCCTTCTGGCCGCGCTCTACCTCGCTCAGGTACCCGAGAGAAACGCGGGCCTGGGAGGAGATATCGCGAAGCGTCTTGCCTTGGCCAAGACGAGCGTCACGGAGCACGTCGCCAAGTTCATTGCGCAGGACAGGCATTCGTGCTCCCTTCATCGTGCTTGCATCGTGCATGTCTACTCCAACGCAGACTACCGCAGGGGTGTTCCCGCAAACGAGTCTGAATTCACGAATGTGGCAACCTCGACAGCATCGCCTCCAGGTGTGACAGCGCTGCAGCGACCGCACCGTGGCGCACGTCGTCCCTGTCGCCGTCGAGATGAACGGTGGTGACGCGCTCCCCCTGCGGGCCCACCACGGCGATGACGACGGTCCCAGGAGGCTTGCCCCCGTGGGCGTCAGGGCCAGCTACGCCGGTGGTCGCGACCGCAACGTCGGCGCCCATGCGGCTGCGCGCCCCGCGTGCCATCGACGTGGCCACCGCGTGACTGACGGGGCCATCGGTCTCGAGCAGCCGCCTGCTCACGCCCAGTTGCCGGTGCTTTGTCTCGGCGTCGTACGCGACGATGCCGCCCTTGACAACGGCGGACGCCCCAGGCACGTCCACCAGCGCGGAACACACCAGCCCGCCCGTCAGGGACTCCGCCGTGGCGATGCTCACTCCCGCATCACGGGCCAGGGCGACCACTCGGGCCGCTTCAGCCCGCATTTCCGCTCGGGTCCACGCTGTCGGCCACGACTGACCCGGGTGCTGGGGGTGCGACGCGGTGACGCCTCGCCACACCAAAGATGCGCCACCCATAGTCGAGCCCGGTCACCACGGCAGCCACCACCGAGACCAGCAGCAGCCACCATCCGAGTGTGTCCACCCAGGCGGCCGTGGTGGGCAGCAGCAGGAAGAAGATCGCCGCGACCTGCAGCGCGGTCTTGGCCTTTCCCCCGAACGATGCGGGGATGACGACGTCGCGGGCGACGGCCAGGCGACCCACCGTGACGGAGATCTCTCGCACCGCGATGATGATGATCGGCCACCACGGCGTCTCGTGGTCGAACGCCAGAAAGCCAAGCGCGGCCAACACCAGCGCCTTGTCCGCGAGGGGGTCTGCCAGCTTTCCGAAGGCCGTGACGGCTTGCCAGCGACGCGCCAGGTAGCCGTCCAAGGCGTCGGTCGCGGCGGCAAACACGAAGATGCCCCACCCGAGCCAACGCCACCCTGCCTGCGAGTCGCCGGACTCGACGAGGCACACAAGCATCACCGGCACCGCGATGAGCCGCAGCACGGTGAGCAGATTCGGGACCTCTCGCAACACGACTTCACCCTATCGGTGGGACGTCTCGGCCACGCGCCGTACACGGATTCACCGGGTATTGCTGCACATGGGAGACACTTGCCTCATGGCCCAGCCCGTTCCGCCCACCCGGTCCCCGGGCACTCGAGGCCGCTTTGTGGTGGTGGCGGGCGTCGTCGGAGTCGTTGCGATGATCGGCGCGAGCGCCGCAGCCGCCGCGCGGATACCCGGGCTCGCAACCGCGGCAGCCCAGACTCCCCCTGCGGTCACCGTGGCCGCCGAGCCTCCGCCGCCTCCCGCACGCGTGGCCGTGAAGGAACCCCCCATCCGTCCGGTCGACTTCACCCTCGTCGCCGCGGGCGACGTCCTCCCCCACGGCCCCGTGGTGGCGTCGGCCACCACCTCGTCGGGCTATGACTTCACTCCCCTCATGGCGGGCGTGCAACCCTACATAGCGGGCGCCGACCTGGCGCTGTGCCACATGGAGGTTCCCGTGGTGCCGCCGGGCGTGGCGCCCTCGGGCTACCCCCTGTTCGGCTCCCCGCCCGAGATGGTCAGAGACCTCGCCGCCGTCGGCTGGGACGGCTGCTCCACCGCGTCCAACCACAGCGTCGACAGGAATTTCGCTGGCGTCACCTCCACGCTCGACACGATGGATGAGTACGGACTGGGGCGCGCCGGCACCGCGCGCACGGCGGATGAGGCGGCGGCGGTCCAGATGTACGAGGTGTCCGAGGGCGAGCGCACCATCAAGGTGGCCCACATCTCTTACGCGTACGGGCTCAACGGCCTGCCCAAACCCTCCGGCATGTCGTGGTCGGTGAACACGTTCGACGCCGATGCGGCCGACGCCACGCCCATCATCGCGGCGGCGCAGGCGGCTCGCGACCAGGGCGCCGATGTGGTGGTCGCGTCGGTGCACTGCTGCGTCGAGTACCGCACGGCGCCCACGGCCGCACAGCGCTCGTTGGCGGAGAAGATCGCCGCGTCCGGCCTGGTGGACCTGTACATCGGGCACCACGCGCACGTTCCGCAACCCATCGAGAAACTCCCGGGCGGGCCGTACGGCAACGGCATGTGGACGGCGTTCGGCCTGGGCAACTTCCTGTCAAACCAATACGCCGAGTGCTGCACGGCGAACAGCACGTCGGGCGTCTTGCTCACTGCCACCTTCGACATCGACCTTGACGGCACGGTGACCGCGTCCGTGGAGTGGACCGCGACCACCGTCGATCGGGGAGACCATCACGCGATGCATGTGCTCACGGATGTCCCGGGCGGCGTGGGATCCCTGTCGCAGGCTGAGGTGGCGGCGCGCCACCAGCGGGTAGCGGATGCCGTCGGAAGCCAGGCCCCGGAACGCACCGCGCCGCCCTCTGCCCTGTCGGACGGCGTGATGACCGAGTCACGGGTCGGCGCCGTCGCAACGGCTGCCCAGACCTCCGCGTCGTCGCGCTAGGAGCCGGCCGCGTGCAGCGGCGGCAAGTCGAAGGGGTTGTCGTGTTCCTGCGGGCGCGGGTCGATGAGGCTTTCGGTGAAGTCGATGCCTAGCCGGAGCGCGGCCGATGCGGGCTGCGCGACGCCAAAGAGCCAGCCTTGGCCGTAGCGCCAGCCGCAACGGGAGAGGAAGTCCGCCTGCGACTCGGTCTCGATGCCCTCCGCAATGGTCGCGAGCCCCAGTTCGCGCGCCAAGGCGCCGAGCGCCCGTGACACGCGGGCGCCCGCCGGGTCCTCGGGGATGCCTGCGACGAACGACATGTCGAGCTTCACGCCCGACACAGGCAAGTCACGCAGGTAGCTCAGCGGCGAGACGCCGGTGCCGAAGTCGTCAAGCAGGATCGGCACGCCCGCGTTGCGAAGCTCCGTGAGCTCGTGGCGAATGCGGGTGTTGGGCGCGACCATGGACGCTTCGGTCAGTTCGACGACGAGTCGTTGCGGGCTGAGATGGTGGTGCGCAATCGCGCCGAGGATGGCGTTGGCGAACTCGCTGTCGCCCAGCTGCTCCGCCGAGACGTTGAGCGACACCCAGGTCGCTGGCGAAGGACACTGCGTGAGGAAAACTGCCGCCTGCTCCACGAGGTTGGTCCCCAACTGAGTGGCCACCTTGCGATCGTCAAGAAGCCCCAGGAACGCTCCCGGCAGGAGCAGCCCGCGTGTGGGGTGCTGCCATCGCACGAGCGCCTCGTAGCCGACAACGGTGCGCGTCGCGAGCTCCAGCACCGGCTGGTAGTGGAGCACCAGGTCGCCGCGGTCGATCGCTCGTACCAACTCCCCGGCGAGTGCACTCTGATTCTCGGTGGTGACGCGCATCGAGGGTTCATACACCTCGGTGCGCGACTTCCCCATGGCCTTCGCGCGATACATGGCGGCGTCGGCAGCGCCCAAAAGGCTGGGGGCGCCGCCCTCGATGGTGTCGTCGTCGGCAATGGCGATGCCAACGGAGGCGTGAAGGTGGAGCTGGTGTCGCTTGACCTGGAGGGGGCGCTTGAGCCCTAGATGTATGGATGAGGCGATGTCGTACAGCGCCTTGGGCGCATCGGAATCCTGCACCACGATCACAAACTCGTCGCCGCCGGTGCGTGCCACCGTTCCGCGACCTGCCGTCGCGGAACGCAGCACCCCGGCAACGTGTACCAAGGCGTTGTCGCCGGTCGCGTGACCAAACCGGTCGTTGAGGCCCTTGAAGCCATCCAGGTCAACCGCGATCACGCCGACCCGGTGGGCCGCGTCGGGCTGTTCGAGCACACGCTGCAACACGTCTTGCATGAGGGTGCGGTTCGCCAGGCCGGTGAGGGGGTCGTGCATGGCCCGGTGCGCCATCAGTTCCGACGTGAGGCGGTCGTCCGTCGAGTCGCGCACCTGCACCACGTAGTGGTCGGGCGCGCCACCCGCGTACCGCACGAGCGCCACATCCACCACGGCCCACACCACGTTGCCGTCGGAGCGTACGTACCGCTTCTCAAGCGAGAAATGGTTCTGAAGCCCGTCATACAGTCGTTGCAGCTGGTCGCGCTCCGCCTGCAGGTCATGGGGGTGGGACAGGGCGCTGAAGGGGGTGCCGCGCAGTGCCGCGACGGTGGAGCCCATGAGTTCGGCGAAGGCCCGGTTCACCTCCATCAGCCGCCACTCGAGGTCGACGAGTGCCATGCCGATGGGCGCATTGTCCATGGCGCGGCGGAACTGCGTCTCGGAGCGCTGGAGCGCCTCGGTGGCCTCCTGCAGGCCGGTGGTGTCCATGATGGTGGTGATAGTCGCCGGCCCGCCGTCCACGGCATCCGGGACCGTTCGGGAGATCACCTGGACCCACCGAAGGTCGTCTTCGCCGCGGCGGCCCGGCACGCCAATCACGCGGGGACGAGCGTCGTCCCGTCCCGGCGCGAATGCCTCGTGGGCCATGACCGGTCGCATGTGCTCGTCGACGCCCTTGAAGGGCAGGCTGCCGAGCGCCTTGCCCACAGCGTTGGCTCGGTCCACGCCGATCATCTGGGCGGCCGCTTCCGTCAGTACCGCGATCTCTCCAGTCTGAGCCACGATGATCACGCCATCGCGGGCCGACATCAGGATCGCGTCGAACTGCTTGCGCAAACTTCTCTCGCGCCTGAGCGCCATGTCGCGTGCGCGCCGGGCCCTTCCGGAGCGTACAAAGGACAGGAACGCCACCGCGAACCCGACGAGGACGAGCACCGCCGCTCCAGTAGCCACGTGCGGCTGCTGGAGGAGGTCTAGGAGTCCTCCCATGGTCCGTCCTCAGGTTCTGGTAAACGGGTGTCACTCACCGTATCGGAGGAAGTGCCCCGCAGAATAGCCAACGTGGAGACCAGTTCGTCGGCAGTGACGAATACCTCACGTGCTTTCGAACCCTGAGACGGGCCGACAATCTCGCGGCTTTCGAGAAGATCCATGAGGCGACCCGCCTTGGCGAAGCCAACCCGCAGTTTGCGCTGCAGCATGGAGGTGGAACCCAACTGGGTGGTGATGACCAGTTCCGCTGCGGCCAGCAGATCGTCCAAATCGCCGCCGATGTCTTCCGCCACCTTGGCCTGGTTGCCCACCACCACCACATCGTCCCTGAACTGCGGCTGAGCCTGCGTCTTCACGTGCTCGACCGCGGCGTGAATCTCGGACTCGGTGACCCACGCCCCTTGAACGCGCATCGGCTTGGACTCGCCCATGGGCAGGAACAGCGCATCGCCCTGGCCGATCAGCTTTTCGGCGCCGGGCATGTCGAGCACCACGCGCGAGTCGGCGAGCGACGAGGTGGCGAAGGCGAGGCGCGACGGCACGTTGGCCTTGATGGTGCCGGTGACGATGTCCACGGACGGTCGCTGGGTGGCCAGCACCAGGTGAATGCCCGCGGCACGCGCCAACTGGGTGATGCGCTGGATCGAGTCGTCCACGTCGCGCGGGGCCACCATCATGAGGTCGGCCAGCTCGTCCACGATCACCAGCAGGTACGGGTATGTGGTGATGCGGCGCTCGGAGCCCGGCAGCGGCTTGACCTTGCCCGCGCGCACCGCCTTGTTAAAGTCATCGATGTGCTTGTAGCCGAACATCGCGAGGTCGTCGTACCTGGTATCCATCTCTTTTACCACCCACTCGAGGGCCTGCGCGGCCTTCTTGGGGTCGGTGATGATGGGAGTGATGAGGTGTGGGATGCCCTCGTAAATACTGAGTTCCACGCGCTTGGGGTCCACCAGCACCATGCGCACCTCTTGAGGCGTGGCGCGCATCAGGATGGACGTGATCATCGAGTTCACAAAGGACGACTTGCCGGCGCCAGTGGCGCCCGCCACCAGCAGGTGGGGCATCTTCGCCAGGTTGGCCATCACGTAGCCGCCCTCGACGTCCTTGCCGATGCCGATCGCCATGGGGTGGTCGTTCTTGAATGCCACCGGGGAGCGCAGCACGTCGCCCAGGGAGACGGTCTCGCGGTCCGTGTTCGGAATTTCGATGCCGATCGCCATCTTGCCCGGGATGGGCGACAGGATCCGGATGTCCGGGCTGGCCACCGCGTAGGCGATGTTCTTGGACAGTTGGGTGATCTTCTCGACCTTGACGCCCTGGCCCAGTTCCACCTCGTAGCGCGTGACGGTGGGTCCGCGCATGAAGCCGGTGACGGTCGCGTCCACGCCAAACTGGTTCAGCACGCTGGTGAGCGACTCGACCACGCGGTCATTGGCGCTGGACCGGGTCTTGTGGGGCGCGCCCTTGGCGAGCACCTCGAGCGCGGGCAGCACGTAGGGGTTGGAGTTCTCCAATTGGCCCTGCTCCCCTGCCGGAACCACGGTGGTGGGCGGCGGGGTGCGCTCGATCTTGGTGGTCTTCTGGGAGTCGGCATCGGCCGCGTCCATGGCGTCCAGTTCCGGGTCGCCGGACGATGCGTAGGGAGAGACGACGGCGTGGGCGCCCGTGCCGTGCCGCGGCGAGCCGTGCATCGGCGTGGGGACCGTGGGGTCTTCTTGCGTGGGGGTGTTCTCGTGGCCAGGGGCGCCGGGGTGCACCAGGTTTTCGAAGTCGCTGTGCTCGCGCGTGGCGGCGGACGCGAAGGCCTCGTCGGCCTCGTAGCCGCCCTCGAGGCGCCGACGCCGGGCATCGGCGGCCTTCTGGCGCAGGCTGGCGCGCTTCTTGGGCTCCAGCGTGCCGTGCTCCGGCAGGTCGAGGTCGTCGTCGTCGGAGTGGCTGCCGCGGCCGGACCACAGCCCACGCACCAGACGCGTGGCGCCGGAGATCACCTCGCGTAGCGGTTTGCCGATGACGAACAGGGTGAACGCGATCGCCAAGAGCGCCAGAACGGTGATGGCGAGCGGTGGTGTCACGAGTTGCGCCAGCGGGGTGCCCACCAGGAAGCCCACGATGCCGCCGGCCTCCTGCACGGGCGCCAGGCCGTCGGTTGGCGACGGCGCCTCGTTCGCGATGTGGATGATGCCGCCCACGGCGAGCGACAGCAGCACGGAACCGAACACGATCCGATAGTTGGCGTCGCCCTCCTGAGGCGTGCGGAACAGGCGGATCGCCATCGCGACCAGCAGCACGGGCAGCACCAGCGCCATCACGCCGAACGTGCCCGCAGCGATGCGGTGCATCACGTGGCCAAACCAGTTGTCGAGCTGGAACCACTCGCTCGCGGACACCAGGATGGCCGCGATGATCAGGACCAGCGCGAGGCCGTCGCGCCGTACCTCGTGCGGAACGTCGCGAGCCCCCTGACCCAGGCGCCGCACACCCCCGCCCACCAGACGGGCGGAGCCGGCGCCGACGCCCTTGAGGGCGCGCACCGGCCACGCCGACGTCTGCCGCTTACGGGCCGGGGCCCTGCTGCGGGAGTTCTTGCGCGCGGGCGCACGCCCCGTCGACGTGGACGTGGTGGTGCGTGAGCGCGTGGGGCGAGACTGAGCCATAGTGCCCCCAGGCTACGACGCGAGGCAGACGGCGGTCAGGAGGCGCCCCGGGATACGCACCTAGTACCAGCCGAGCTCGCGTAGTTCCGCTTCGGGGATTCCCATCGCGTGGCCCACCTCGTGGCCCAGCACTTTGAGCACGCGTGGCGCGACGTCCTCTCGGCTGGCGCACGCCGCAAGGATGGGCAGCCTGTACAGGGTGATGGTGCTGGGCATCGAGCCCGGCACCCGGCCGCCGTGAGCGGTCACCGGGATCCCGCGATACAGGCCCAGCAGGGTGGTCCCTGGGCGCGTGGAGCCCGGCGCGGGCGCGTCCTCCACGAGCACCGCGAACTCCTCAAGCGTGGGGATGGTCCACTCCGGAAGGGCATCCATGGCGTCCCTCACGAGTCCCTCAAACTCCTCGTGAGACATCGTGATCCGGCTCACTTGTCCTCCTTGGAGCGTGCGCTCAGGCGCGGGCGCTGTGCGCTCGTTGCTCCCCGCGTGTGTGGACTGCGTCGCTTCATCATGATCTGCCCAGGCTACGTTGCGGCGGTGAATGTTAGTTTGAACCCCATGAATGAGACCAAGGGACTTCCCGAACGGGCTGAGAAGGTCGCAGGGGTCTTGGCTCAAGCGGCGAGTGGTGACAGCGACCGCCTTCACTCGGGCGACGTCGACAAACTGAAAGCCGATCTGAACAGCGCTCGCGAAGAATGGATGGCCGTTGACCGGACGGCGTTCGGCGCGAGGCTCCGAGAACTGGGCATGGGGACCGACGACATTCTGAAGGTGGATGGCTTACTCGCGAAGGCGCAGGCGGGACGCTTCGTGAGGCCTCGTTCGGTGGGGAAGGACGCCAGGTTCGACTTCTAGCATCGTGCGGCGTGGACGAGTCGAGGTGGTCGCGCTACGTCGCGCGCCGGTATCGGATGTGCGTCGCGAGCGGAGAATTGAGCACCTCGACCGGCTCGAACGCGAATGACTCTGCTCCGTCGAAGATCCGCTCGCCGGACCCGAGCAGGATGGGGACCACGTCGAGCGCGAGTTCATCGATCACTCCGGCAGCGAGAGCCTGCCGGACGGTCGCCGCGCCCCCGGCAATGTCGACACCACTCTCCCCCGCAGCTTCGCGCGCCTGCGCGTAGGCGGCAGCGAAGCCCTCGGTGACGAAGTGAAAACTCGTGCCGCCCTGCATCTCGATCGACTTGCGGGCATGGTGGGTGAGTATGAAGACGGGCGCGTGATACGGAGGCTCCGGCCCCCACCACCCGTCCCAGTCGTCGTCCCATTCGCCCCGGACCGGCCCGAACATGTTTCTTCCCATGACGTATGCGCCGCGCGGCCGCATGAGCCAGGCTTCGGCCATGGCGTCGGCTTCATTCTCGCGCGTCTCGCCAAGGTGCCAGCGGTGGATCTCGAGGCCGCGTTTCCCCAGCGGATTCTCTCGGCTCTGGTCCCGCCCCGCGACGAAGCCGTCGAGCGAGATCGACATGTGACAAGTGGTGTCTCGCACCGGAGACCTCCAAGCAATCGCGGCTTGGGACATTGGCGAGTCGCCGCGAGGGACTCGTGGTGGCGAAGTGAATCTTACCGCCCACCTCACGGTGACGCACCCCGCCCGGCCCACGCAAAGGAAGGTGCGGCCGCTCGATCCGGGGTCGATCGTTGGCGGCGTGTCGTGAACAGAGGGCACGTGGCGACCGACGGCCCCCGCTATGCCGACGGTGGTCATCTCCGGTGTGTTCACGGGTCGGTGGTGGAAGCCGGTGCCTGTCGTGGGCGCCGCGATCCTCGGACTGGCCATCATCGGCGTCGGAGTGGCGATCCACCAGGGAGTCGTGTGGCTCGCTAGGTCCATGCACAGCAGCTAATACACGCGAACCGCCGACGCGGCCTACCGCTAGTCAACCCGGTACCACCTTCGAACGCGGGACCCCTGTTGGCCGGAGATCCGCTTCACCGCGTCAGCGGCAACGCGCTCAGTCACAATGGCGGTCCTGCACCTAGCCGATACGTCCGGTTGGTCGTTGGCTACGAGTTGCTGTTGGCGCATGCCTGGCTGTGATCCTGAAACAGTGGGGCGTCAATCGTTTGAGTTTTCACGTCGCGTTCAATGTCAGCGTTCCGTTTGTTGCGACGATCTGCTCACATCTCGTTCGGCCACTGCGACACTGCGAGTGCCGATGGTCCACGGCCGGCGTTGAGGTCCAATCCGACGGCGAAGCCGCCGCTCGAGTGGATGTCCAGGTAGAGCAGACCGAGGCGGATACGAGGTGGCGCTCGCTTTGTCGGCGACGGGCTGCCGTTCTGAGCGATCCGGAGTGCGCGCTCGCCGCCGCAGCTGGGGTAGGGGTCCGCCAGTCACACGTCGCTGTCGATCGACAAGGCACGCCGTATGCTCGGCTACAACGCGCAACACTCCTGGCATTGACCCCGGATCGATGCGTTCAATGGATAAGGACACCCCGATGCACTATCGAACCCTCGGAAACAGCGGAGCCGTCGTGTCGACGTTCGCTCTGGGAACCATGACCTTCGGCGCGGAGGCCGACGAGGCGACATCGCACGCCATCATTGACGACTACCTCGAATCCGGCGGCAATCTCATCGACACCGCCGACGTGTACAGCAGGGGCGTCTCGGAGAAGATCATTGGGTCCTGGCTCGTAGCGCACCCCACGGACAGCGAGCAGGTCGTGATCGCCACGAAGGCACGCTTCACGATGGGCGATGGCCGCAACGACCTCGGCACGTCCCGGCGCCACCTCGGTCGCGCGCTTGACGCGTCGCTGAGGCGTCTCGGTGTGGAGCAGATCGACCTGTACCAGATGCACGCCTGGGACGCAGTGACTCCGCTTCAGGAGACGCTGCGATTCCTGGACGACGCCGTGCGCAGCGGCAAGATCGCCTACTACGGGTTCTCGAACTTCCTTGGCTGGCAGCTCACCAAGGCCGTGCACGTGGCGCGTGCCAATGGCTTCACACCGCCCGTGACGCTCCAACCGCAGTACAGCCTGCTGGTGCGGGAGATCGAGTCCGAGATCGTGCCGGCCTGCCAGGATGCGAACATCGGGTTGCTACCGTGGTCGCCGCTGGCCGGCGGCTGGCTCACCGGCAAGTATCAGCGCGACGCGGACCCGACGGGAGCCACGCGCCTGGGCGAGGACCCTAAGCGCGGAATGGAGGCGTGGGCACCTCGCAACAAGCAGGAACGAACATGGCGGATCCTCGACACGGTCAAGGAGATCGCGAAGGCCAAGGGGGTCAATCCGGGGCAGGTGTCGCTTGCCTGGCTCGAGGCACAGCCCGCAGTGACCTCGGTGATCCTGGGGGTGCGCAACACCGACCAACTCGTCGATAACCTCGGCGCCACCTCCGTCGAGTTCACCGCCGACGAACTCAAGCGCCTCGACGAGGTGAGCGCCCCCGTCGTTTCGGACTATCCCTACGGTGCAGCTGGCGCCGACCAACGCCACCGCGCCATCGACGTCAGCGACTGAAAATCGGGTTCCCTGGGCCCGCCCGTGCCCGCCCAGGGAACGGCCAATGAGCACGCCCTCCCCCCACAAAGCGATCGCCTGAAACGGGCCCGCCGAGGTCCACGTCGGCCGCGCCGACCTCACCACCCCGCCCACCTGAATCTGCCATTCCTGCGGACTCTCACCCCACTCGGGGTGTCGCACCACCAGCGTGTGCCACTCGCGCCAGTTGGCGCATGTGCGTCACATGCGCCAACTCCGTGGCCGCGATCATCGCCACACCGGCGCCAAGGGCGAACGGACGAGGGGAAGGCAGCGCCAAGTCGGGAAGACGCCTCCCCGCCCACAGCGACCAGGCACCCCACCACGCGGCGGCGGAGACACCGATCAGCGCGGCCACAGCCGCCACGGCCGACAACCACGGCCTGCGCCCGTTCACCAGCGTCGAGAAGAGAACCTCGTCGGCCGTCGCATCGTCCGTGTTCATCGTTCTCCCCCTGGTCCAGGCCACGCCGCCTCGAACTCTGCGCTCACGCTCACGCGACAGCGGCGCCTGGGGGCGAGCCACGCGCGCGCCGAACCCGTCAGGCGAAGGTGGTGTACGAGAACGTCGGACTCTCGCGTAGCTCGCCCAGACCGGCCAGGTCCGCAGCGCTCGGCTCCCACAGGCCGGCCTCCACGTTGGCGGCCACCTGCTCCGGCCTCGTCGCGCCGCTGATGACGCTGGCCACCGCTGGCTGCGCGTTCAGGCCGCCGATCGCCAGCGCCAGCAGCGACACCGAACGTTCCGCCGCGTACGCCTCCAACGCCTCGACCCGGTCCCAGTCCGCGCCGGCGAGCCGTGCGGCCTGTGTGGACAGGGCCAGGCGGCTGCCCTCGGGCGCGGCCTGACCGCGGTGGTACTTGCCGGTGAGCAGCCCGTAGGCGAGCGGGAAGTAGGGCAGGACCCCCACTCCCGCAGACTCGCACGCGGGGACCAGTTCCGCCTCCGCGGCGCGGTTGTAGATCGAGTACTCGTTCTGCGCCGAAACGAACCGCTGTAGCCCGCCCGACCGTGCCACCCAGTGCGCGTGCGTCACCTGCCACGCCGACAGGTTCGAGGACCCGATGTAGAGGACCTTTCCTTCGGCGACAAGCTCCGACATCGCCTGCAGAGTCTCCTCGATCGGCGTGATGGGGTCGGGACGATGCAGTTGATACAGATCGATGTAGTCGGTGCCCAACCGCCGCAGGCTTGCCTCGACCGCTCGCCGCACATACCTGCGGCTACCGTGGGCTCCCCAGTGCTCAAAGTCGTGGTTCCCCATCCCGAACTTCGTCGCCACCACCACATCACCGCGACGCTTGCCGAGCGCCCGACCCAACAGCTCCTCGCTGGCCCCTTCTCCGTAGGCGTCGGCCGTGTCGAAGAACGTGATGCCGTTGTCTATCGCCGCGTCCACGACCGCCTGGGTCCGGTCCGCGTCGATCCGGGTGCCGAAGGCGTTGCAGCCGAGGCCCACCACCGACACCCTCAGGCCGCTGTCACCGACTGATCCAAAACGCATGTCGCCCATACGACCAGACTATCCAACCGTTCGGCCGGCTTGGTCCCTTAGGCGTTGATCACAATCGGGACGATCATGGGCCTGCGGCGCAACTTGGTGCCCACAAATCGTCCGACCACGCGGCGCATCACCTGCTGCAACTGGTGGTTGTCCGTCGCACCGCTCTTCGCGGCCTCTTCCAGTGCCTTCTTGAGTTCGGGCATGATCGCGTCGAATACGCCGTCGTCCTCCGCGATGCCGCGCGCGTGAATCTCGGGGCCAGAGATGACGCGGCCGTTCGAGGAGTCCATCACCACAAACACCGACACAAAGCCCTCGTCGGCCAGGATGCGGCGGTCCTTGAGTTCGGACTCCGTCACCTCGCCCACCGAGGATCCGTCGACGTACATGTTGTGGAACTCGATGGCCCCCACCACGTTCGCCTTGCCGTTCTTCATGTCGATCACCACGCCGTTTTCGGCGAACATGACGCGCTCGGGAGCGACACCCGTCTTGATGGCCAGGTTGCCGTTGGAGAGCAGGTGGCGCACCTCACCGTGGATGGGCATCACGTTCTTGGGACGCACGATGTTGTAGCAGTACAGCAGTTCGCCTGCCGACGCGTGGCCGGAGACGTGCACGCGCGCATTGGACTGGTGCACCACGGTCGCACCCAGGCGCATCAGGCCGTTGATGACGCGGAACACCGCGTTTTCGTTGCCCGGGATCAGGGACGACGCGAGAATCACCAGGTCGCCCTTGCCCACCTCGACCTTGTGGTCCTTGTTGGCCATGCGGCTCAGCGCGGCCATCGGCTCGCCCTGTGAACCGGTGGACATGAAGACCACCTTTTCCGGGGGCAGCTGGTCGGCCTTCTTGGGATCGATCAAGATCCCGTCGGGAACCCGGAGGAACCCGAGTTCGGCGGCGATGCCCATGTTGCGCACCATGGAGCGCCCCACGAACGCGACGCGGCGGCCGTGGTTGTGGGCGGCGTCGATCACTTGCTGGACGCGGTGCACGTGGCTTGCGAAGGAAGCGACGATGACGCGGCCCTCGGCGTTGGCGAAGAGCCGGTCCAGCGTCGGCGCGATCTCCACCTCGGACGTGGTGAATCCGGGCACCTCGGCGTTGGTGGAGTCCACCTGGAACAGGTCGACGCCCTCCTCGCCAAAGCGCGCGAAGGCACGCAGGTCCGTGATGCGGCCGTCGAGCGGCAACTGGTCCATCTTGAAGTCGCCGGTGTTGAGGACGGTGCCCGCGGGGGTGCGCACAAACACGGCCAGGGCGTCGGGGATCGAGTGGTTGACCGCGACGAACTCCAGGTCGAAGTCCTTGATCTTCTCCCGCTGACCCTCCTTCACGGCAAGCGTGACGGGCTTGATGCGGTGCTCCGCAAGCTTGGCGTCGAGGAACCCGAGCGTCAGCTGCGAACCCAGAATCGGGATGTCCTGACGCATGCGCAGCAGGTACGGCACGGCGCCGATGTGGTCCTCGTGGCCGTGCGTGAGCACGAGCGCCTCGATGTCGTCCACGCGGTCCTCAAGGTAGCTGAGGTCGGGCAGCACCAGGTCGACTCCCGGCTGGTTCTCTTCGGGGAAGAGCACGCCACAGTCGATGATGAGCAGGCGACCGCGGTACTCGATCACGTGCATATTGCGGCCCACCTCGCCCAGTCCCCCGAGCGCAAGCATGCGCAGGGATCCTTCGGCGAGCGGTGGCGGGGTGGGAAGTTCAGGGTGAAAGTTCATCGGGTCATTCCTGCGGCCTCCAGGGCCGCGGTCAGGGCAGCGTACTCAGCGTCGCTGGCAGGCAGGAGCGGCAGGCGCATGGCCCTGCTGGGAATCACTCCGGCCCAGTGCGTGGCGGACTTGGCATTGGTGGCGCCAGGCCCATTGAAAACGGCGGCATGCACGGGCAACAGGGCCTCGTGTATCCGGGTGGCCTCAGCATCGTCGCCCTTTTCGTGGGCGGCGATCATGGCCGCGATCTCGCGTGAAGCGATGTGCGAGGAAACGGAGACGACGCCCACGGCGCCGACTCGCAGGAAATCGAGTGTGAGCGGGTCGTCGCCCGAATACCAGGCAAGACCCGTGCGGCCGATGCGCTCGGCCGCCTGCGCGACGTCGCCTGTCGCGTCCTTCACAGCGACGATGCGCGAGTGAGCGGCGAGTTCGTCAAGCGCCCAGTCCGACATCGCCAAGGCCGTGCGGCCGGGGATGTCGTAGATCATCACGGGCAGGCCCGTCGCGCCGAGGATGGCACGGAAGTGCGCGACCACCCCAGCCTGACTGGGCTTCGAGTAGTACGGCGTCAAGGCGAGGATGCCGTCGGCGCCGTTCTCCTCGCCCTGTTCGGCCATGCGCACGGCGTGGGCGGTGTCGTTGGAACCCGCGCCCGTGAGAATCACAACGTCGGGGCCCACCGCCTCGCGCACGGCGCGCAACAGGTCGACCTTCTCGGGCGCGTGCGTGGTGGGCGCCTCTCCCGTGGTTCCGGACAGCACCAACCCATCGCAACCGCGCGACACCAGGTACGTGGCCAACGCCTGCGAGGAGGCGAGATCGATGGCACCGCCTTCGTGCATCGGCGTCACCATGGCTGTCAGCACGGTGCCAAAGGGCTTCCTCATAGCCACTAACCTACCGCGTCGGCGTGTCGCATCGGTGTGTCTGCGTGCCCGGCCATCCGCGACAGCCACGCCCCGCCGCTACGCCTTCGCGACCGCGAGGATCACCACCGCGTCGGTGAGCGCGGTCAGGCCGTGCCGCGTCGGCGGAATCTCGATCAGGTGGCCCGCATCGAGCATCACCGTCTCGTCGCCCGCGTGAAACTCGATCTGGCCCTCGAGCACCAGGAGCGTCGCCTCCCCCGGACTCTCGTGATCCTGGAGCGCAGCGCCAGCCTTGAGCGCAATGAGGTTTTCGCGGAGCAGTGCGCTGTGATCGCCTACAAGCTTGACGGAACTGCGGCCATTGGATGCGGCGCGCGCCTCGGCGAGGTGCTCGGCGGCCAGCGCGGTCAGATCGAGGGGTTCCATGGCACTCCTTGTGATGGTGGCGGCGGTGCGGACCCTTTCCACGCTACTCGCGCCAGCCGGGCGTGTCGCCGCGTCGCACTCCGCGTGGCAAGCCGTCGGCGTAGTCTGTGGCACGTGACCGCGATTCCCACCCCGTACGAGGATCTGCTGCGCGACGTCCTCGCCACCGGCACCGTCAAGGGCGACCGCACCGGCACCGGCACCCTGTCCACGTTCGGCCGCCAGATTCGCTACGACCTCAGCCAGGGCTTCCCGCTGCTCACCACCAAGCGGGTGCATGTTCGCTCCATCGTGGGGGAGTTGCTGTGGTTCCTGCGCGGCGACACCAACGTGCGCTGGCTGCAGGAGCGCGGCATCACCATCTGGAACGAGTGGGCGGACGGCGACGGCGAGTTGGGTCCCGTCTACGGCTACCAGTGGCGCTCATGGCCGGCGCCCGACGGGCGCCACATCGACCAGATTGCGAAGGTGATCGAGTCGATCAAGACCAATCCCGATTCGCGCCGCCACATGGTGTCAGCGTGGAATCCCGCGCTGATCGACGAGATGGCGCTGCCCCCGTGCCACGCGCTGTTCCAGTTCTATGTGGCGGACGGCAAGCTCAGCTGCCAGCTGTACCAGCGCAGCGCGGACCTGTTCCTGGGGGTGCCGTTCAACATCGCGTCGTACGCCCTGCTCACCCACATGATCGCCGCGCAGACCGGCCTCGAGGTGGGCGACTTTGTGTGGACCGGCGGCGATTGCCACATCTACTCCAACCACCTGGACCAGGTCCACCTGCAACTCAGCCGCGACCCGTATCCCTACCCCACCCTGCGCCTCGCCGACCGGCCGTCCCTGATGGAGTACGACATCGACGACGTCGAGATCCTGGACTACCAGCACCACCCGGGCATCAAGGCCCCGATTGCTGTTTAGAACCATGACGGCCTAGCACTGTGACTATCTACGCCATCTGGGCTCAGGCACTCGACCGGGCCGGTCGCCCGGTCATCGGGCGCGACGGCGACATGCCCTGGCACCTGCCCGAGGACCTCGCCCACTTCCAGGACTGCACGCGGGGCGAGGCCGTGGTGATGGGACGACGCACGTGGGAGTCGCTCCCGGCGATGTTCCGGCCGTTGCCCGGCCGCTTCAACGTGGTAGTCACCTCCGGTGAGGGCCCTCGCAACTCCGCATCGGCCACCTCCCTAGCAGGCGCGCTGGAACTGGTCAATGAACAGGAGCCCTCATCCGACGTGTGGATTATCGGCGGCGCTCGACTGTTCGCCGCAGCCCTGGGGATCGCCCACGAGGTGGTCGTCACGGAGATCGACCTGATCACCGAGGGCGACACCTTCGCGCCTGAACTCGACCCCGCGGACTGGACCGTCGCGTCGGCTTCCGACTCCCAGACGTCCAAGACCGGGTTGGGCTACCGCTTTGTCACCTACCACCGCGCCACCGCACCCCGCGGTTGAGCCCTCGCGGCGTGCCAGAATCGGCGCATGGCTGAGTCTCGGTGGAACATCCCCCACCGCATCGTCACGGAACGCCTGGTACTGCGCCGATACCAGGCGGCCGATGCCGAACAGATGTCTCGCGTGGTCACGGCGAGCAGTCAGTACCTTGCCCCATGGATGCCGTGGGCGCGCGCCGAGCCCCTCCCCCCCGCGGAGCGCGCCGCGCTGATCAACACCTTGATCGCGGATTTTGACGAGCGGCGCGACTTCACCATGGGGATCTTCCTTCGCGACGCGGGCGACTACGTAGGAGGCACGGGACTCCACACACGACTCGGCGCAGGAGTCCTGGAAATCGGCTACTGGATCGCACGTGACCAACAGGGCCGCGGCTACGCGACCGAGACGGTGCTAGCGCTCACTCGCGTCGCATTGGCCTTCGCTGGCGCGGAGCGAGTCGAGATCCACCACACTCCGGACAACGTGACGTCGCGCGCCGTGCCGCAGCGCTGCGGCTTCTCCTACGACGGCCGCGCGTTGACGCCCGTGCCGGGCGTCCCGGACGCAGAGCCCACCGACATGTGGTCCGCCACACCCGAGCACCTCGCCAGCACACCCTTCGCCTCGACCCCCCGCCCGCACCTCTTCGACGTCGATGGACACGAGCTGCCATGGCCCGCCTGACCACCGGGCTCAGCCCCGTGCGCCAGCAGGCGGTCTCCGTATCGCTCGCGACCGGAGCGTACGGACTGAGCCAGGGCGCGCTCGCCGTCGCCGCCGGGCTCGACCTCTGGCAGACGCTAGCGCTCTCGCTGATCGTGTTCTCCGGCGGCTCCCAGTTCGCGTTTGTGGGCGTCATAGGCGCGGCCGGCTCTCCTTGGGCCGCCGTGGGAACATCGGCGCTCCTGGGCATCCGCAACGGCTTCTACGGCGTCACTCTCGCCCCCATCCTGCGGCCGATGCGCGGGTGGCGGTTTGTGTGGGGCGCCCAAGTCACGATCGACGAATCCACTGCGGTCGCCCTGGCGCAGCCGGCACATGACCGCGACGCCAGGCGCACGGGCTTCTGGTGGACGGGGGTGGGCGTCTTTGTCGCCTGGAACATCCTCGTGGGCGTCGGGGCGGTCGCCGGCCAGTACATCGGCGAACCGCAAGCGTGGGGACTGGACGCCGCGGCCGCCGCCGCGTTCCTTGGGCTCGTGTGGCCGCGACTCGCGCCGCGCAGGGCCCAGGCCGTCGCCGCGGCCGCGGCCCTTTTCGCCTTGGCCCTCACCCCCGTCCTGCCCGCCGGGCTGCCGATCCTCGCCGCCGCCCTGGTGGCGGTCGCTGCCGGATGGGGCGGACCGCCCATCGACCTCGAGCCGACGGAGGCGCCCGTATGAGCGCACACGCATGGCTGTGGGTCGCGATCGTGGCGGCCGGGGCAGTGTCCTGGCTCACCAAGGCCACGGGCCACCGGGTGCCCGAACGCTGGCTGGAACACCCGCGCGTGCACCGGATCGCCAGCTACATGACCGTGGCGCTGCTGTTCGCACTGTTTGCCGTGCAGGGTTTCACGTCAGGCCGCGCCCTCGCGTTCGACGCTCGCGTGGCCGCCGTCGCCGTCGCCGCCGTGCTGCTGTGGCGTCGCGCACCCTTCATCGTGGTTGTCATCGCCGCCGCAGGCGTGGCCGCGGGCTTGCGGGCACTGGGCTGGGGCTGAACCCGCCGGTCTGCCCCCGCCGCCTGTCGGACTCGCCGCCGGGCTGTCCACCGCCGGTCTGCCCGGGTCAACGTGAGGAGTTGACCGAGGTCCTGTCCAACACCGCGCGGCAACGCGTAGTCTCGGTGCTATGAGTCAGTCCGCCGCACCCGACGTGTCCATCCGCCCGGCCCGGCCCGGCGACGAGCAAGAAATCGGTCGCATCCAGGTGGACGCCTGGGTCGCCTCACTGGGAGAACGCCTCGGCACGCGCCGCCACCACGCCTTCGACCGCGAGGAGATCACCAAGGGGTGGGCACAGTCCATCTCTCAGCCGCCGACCCCGGGCCACCAGGTGCTCGTGGCCACCTCCGACGGCACCATCGTCGGCTTTGCCGCGATGTCGCCCCCCAACAGCATCGTCGCCCTCGAGGTGGACCCCGCATGGCGCAGGCGCGGACACGGATCCCGCCTGCTGGCGGCCGCCGCGGATCACCTTCGCAACAACGGTGGCAAAGAGATGAAGATCTGGTCACTCGAACAGGACACCGTGCGCACCGAGTTCTTGGCGGGCGCGGGCTTCGGCGAGGCCGGCATGAGCCGGGAGCTGGAAGGGCCGGGATTCGCGATCCCTGAGAAGCTCTGGCACGCCTCGCTGACGGACGCCTCCTGACGAGGCGATGCGCTACGTCGCCTGGCGCGTGGCCCGCCGGGCTTGGCGGTAGAGGTCTCCCGCGTGCCGCAACGACTTGCGCGCCATCGACCGGTCCCCGCTCGCCTCGTAGGCGTAAGCCACGTGAAACCAGGCAGCCCAGTCATCGGGACGGGCGTCCACGTTCCTGCGCGCCACCTCGAACACGGCGGCCTGGGCGGACTCGGTAAGTTTACCCCGCTCGTCCGTCTCGCCGTCGTGAAGCGGTAAACGGTTCTGGCGCTCCAGCTCGTTGGCCATGCGCTGCACCACGGTTCCCGTGCGCCATTCGTGGATCATCCACCACACGCCGATCGAGGGAAGCACCAGCAATGCCACGCCGAGGACACGCGCGACGGGGTCGTCGGTGGCAATGAACATGAAGGCGCGCCCGGCGACCAGCGCAAAGTACAGGGCGACGATGGCGAAGGTGGTTGCCGCCGCCAGGAACGCCGGGCGTCTGAGCAGCCCCACTACAAATCCATGTAGTGATCAAGGCCGACCGTGAGGCCCGGGTGGCGGTCCACGTTGCGCACGGCGAGCAGGACGCCTGGCATGAAGCTGACGCGGTCGAAGCTGTCGTGGCGAATCGTGAACTGCTCGCCGGGGTTGCCCATGAGGATCTCCTGGTGCGCCACGAGACCGCGCAGGCGCACGGCATGCACCCGGACGCCATCCACCAGCGCGCCACGGGCGCCATCCGGGTCCGCGGTGGTGGCGTCGGGCGACGGCGCCACGCCTGCCTCCGCGCGGGCCGCGGCGATCCCGGCGGCCGTGTGCACCGCCGTACCAGAGGGCGCGTCCACCTTGTCGGGGTGGTGCAGTTCCACGATCTCGACCGACTCGAAGTACTTGGACGCGGCCGCGCTCAGTCGCATGGCCAGCACCGCACCCAGCGCAAAGTTGGGGGCCACCAGCACGCCCAGTTCCGGGCGCTCCTTGAGGTGCTCGCTCACGCGGTCAAGAGCCTCGGCGGTCCAGCCGCTGGTGCCGACCACGGCGTGCAGCCCGAGTTCGATCAGGGCGTGCACATTCGCCTCGGACGCCTCGGGAACGGTGAAGTCGACCGCGACCTCCGCCTTGGCGCGTGCCGCCTCGGCGAGGTCATCGCCGGAATCCAGCTGAGCGACAAGGTCAAGGTCCTCGGCCGCTTGAACCGCGGCAACGACCGCCCTGCCCATACGACCGGAGGCCCCGACGACTGCGACATGGATCATGGTTCGAGCCTACCGGTGAAGTGCGGCAAGCCCTACGACGCGGGGCCCACCCACACCTCGCCGCGCGGCCGTGCCGCGAGTTCTGACGCCAACGCGGCGACGTCGTCGGCCGTGACCTCGCGCACCTGATCCAGGGCCTCGCCGATGCTCCACAATTCCCCGAACACCATCTCCGCCTTGCCCAGTCGCGACATGCGGGAGTACGAGTCCTCCAGCCGTAGCACCGTCGCTCCGGCGATCTGGCCCTGCGCACGCTCAAGCTCGCCGGGCGTGATGCCCTCGGACAGGCGTTCCAACTCCGCCATCAGCAAGCCCGCCACCTCGTCGGCCCTGGTGGGGCTGCACGCCGCGTACATGCCGAACAGGCCAGTCTCCGCGTGCGGCTGGCCAAACGAATACACGGTGTACGCCAGCCCGCGCTTCTCACGGATCTCCTGGAACAGCCGCGAGGACATCCCCGCGCCCAGGATCGTGCTCATGACGCCCAGCACGTTGCGGCGTTCGTCGGCGGCAGCCAGGCCCCGCGTACCGAGCACGATATGCGCCTGCTCGATGTCTCTCACCACGTTCAGTCGCGGCGTCAGGGTCGAGTCGACCGATGCGGTCGTGTCACGCCTGGCAAGTGGCGCCACGTCGCCGTCGGTGTCCCATCCGCCACGGCTCAGGGCGGTCAGCACCGCGTCGCACAGGGCGTAGTGCTCCACGCCGCCAGCCGCGGTGATGATCAAGCCCTGCGAGCGGTAGTGCTCGCCGTAGTGCTCCAACACGGCGCGTCGCTCCACGCCCTTGATGATGTCGGGGGTGCCGCCAATCGGCCTGCCCAACGAGTGCCCACCCAGGATGGCTTCGGCAAAACGTTCGTGCGCGACGTCACCCGGGTCGTCGTCCGCCATGGCGAGTTCCTCGAGGATGACCCCGCGTTCGAGATCGAAGTCGGCCTGCGTCAGCTTGGCGCCCGTCACCATGTCGAGAATCACCTCCGTCGCCATCAACAGGTCGACGTCGATGACACGCGCGTAGTAGCAGGTGAACTCCTTGGCGGTCATCGCATTCGATTCGCCTCCCACGCGGTCAAACGACTCCGCGATATCGAGCGCACTGCGCGTAGGTGTGCCCTTGAAGAGCAAGTGCTCAAGGAAATGCGTCGAGCCCGCGTGCTCGGGCAACTCGTCGCGCGAACCCTTGCCGATCCACGCGCCAAGGGTCGCCGACCTCATGCCAGGAATCTGTTCCGTGAACACGCGCACCCCGCCGGGAAGGATCGACCGACGGACAACGGCGCCGTGGTCTTGCTCGAACGTGAGACTCGAATCGGGATCGGATGCGGGAATCAGCGGGAGGTCATGAGGCATGTGTGCGAGCCTAACCCGCTCACGGAGCCATGCTGGCGCACCAATGGCCCGCAGGGTGCGGTCGGGACGGCGCAGACGCCACGAGGGCGGCCCCGGTTGCCCGGGACCGCCCTCGTGAGCGTGTCGATGACGCGGCGGCGACTACTCGTCGTCGGAAACGTCGTCCGAGGCGTCGTCAGCGGTCTCAGCTTTGGCGTCTTCCACCACTTCAAGCGAAAGCTTGCCGCGCGGGTCGATCTCGCCAATCTGGACCTGGACCTTCTGACCGACGGACAGGACGTCCTCGACGTTCTCCACACGCTTGCCACCCACCAGCTTGCGGATCTGCGAGATGTGCAGCAGTCCGTCCTTGCCGGGGCTGAGCGAGATGAAGGCGCCGAAGGCGACGGTCTTGACGACGGTGCCGACGAAGCGCTCCCCCACCTCAGGCATGTGGGGGTTGGCGATCGCGTTGATCGCCGCACGAGCGGCCTCCGCCGAGGGACCGTCAACGGCGCCGATGAACACGGTGCCGTCGTCCTCGATCGAGATGTCTGCGCCGGTGTCGTCCTGGATCTGGTTGATCATCTTGCCCTTCGGGCCAATGACCTCACCGATCTTGTCGACGGGCACGCGCACCGTGATGATGCGCGGGGCGAACTCGCTCATCTCATCCGGCTCGGAGATGGCCTGGGCCATCACGTCGAGGATGTGCAGACGAGCGTCCTTGGCCTGCGCAAGCGCGCCAACGAGCACCGAGGCCGGGAGGCCGTCGAGCTTGGTGTCGAGCTGGATCGCGGTGATGAACTCGGACGTGCCGGCCACCTTGAAGTCCATGTCGCCAAATGCGTCCTCGGCACCGAGGATGTCGGTGAGCGCCGCGTAGCGGGTCTCCCCGTCAACGGTGTCGGACACGAGGCCCATGGCGATTCCTGCGACGGGTGCGCGCAGCGGCACACCGGCGTTGAGCATCGACAGGGTCGAGGCGCACACGGAACCCATCGAGGTGGAACCGTTCGAGCCAAGCGCCTCAGACACCTGGCGGATGGCGTAGGGGAAGTCCTCGCGGCTCGGGAGCACGGGCACCAGGGCCCGCTCGGCGAGCGCACCGTGACCGATCTCGCGACGCTTGGGGGAACCCACACGACCCGTCTCACCCGTCGAGAACGGCGGGAAGTTGTAGTGGTGCATGTAGCGCTTCTTCTTCTCCGGATTGTAGGAGTCGATCTGCTGTTCCGCCTTGAGCATGTTCAGCGTGGTGACGCCCAGGATCTGGGTCTCGCCGCGCTCAAAGATGGCCGAGCCGTGCACGCGCGGGATCGAGGCGACCTCGGCCGAGAGCGGACGGATGTCCTTCAGGCCACGGCCGTCGATGCGGACGCCATCCTTGAGGATGCGCTGACGGACCGTCTTCTTGGTGACGGCACGGATCGCAGCGGAGATTTCCTTCTCGCGACCCTCGAACTGCCCACTAAGCGACTCGATGACGGCCGCCTTGATCTCGTCGAGGCGGTTCTCACGGTCGTGCTTGTCCGCAATCTGCAGCGCGGCGGATAGGTCAGCCTCGGAGGCTGCGGTGACGGCGGCGAGCACGTCGTCCTGGTAGTCCAGGAAGCGCGGGAACTCTTTGGGCTCCTTGGCCGACTTGCCGGCGAGCTCGATCTGCGCTTCGCACAGGGAACGCAGGAACGGCTTGGCGGCCTCAAGGCCCTCGGCAACCACGGCCTCGGTGGGAGCCTGAGCACCCTCGGAGATCAGGTTGAAGGAGTCGCCGGTGGCTTCCGCTTCGACCATCATGATCGCAACGTCGTCACCCGCGATGCGTCCGGCGACCACCATGTTGAACACGGCGCGTTCCATCTGCGAGTATTTGGGGAAGGCGATCCACTGACCATCGACCAGGGCGACACGCACGCCGGCAACGGGGCCGGTGAAGGGCAGGCCCGACATCTGAGTCGACGCCGATGCGGCGTTGATGGCCAGGGTGTCGTACGAGTCGTCAGGGTTGATCGCCAGGACGGTGATGACGACCTGAACCTCGTTGCGCAGGCCCGACACGAAGGTGGGGCGCAGGGGGCGGTCGATCAGACGGCACGTCAGGATCGCGTCGGTCGAGGGGCGACCCTCGCGACGGAAGAACGAGCCGGGGATCTTGCCCATCGCGTACGAGCGCTCTTCTACGTCCACCGTGAGGGGGAAGAAGTCGAAGCCTTCGCGCGGGTGTTTGCCGGCCG
>NZ_JADQBE010000011.1:0-61554 GCF_016278765.1 Demequina sp.
GTAGTTCAGTTGACATGGCGGGGGGCCGCGGGGATCCCCGCGGCCCCTCGCCATGCGTCGTGCGTTACGTCTAGAAGACTGATCCGTGGGCAGTGGCCGCGGCCTTCTCCGCCGCCGTTGTCTGGCGGATGACCATCGCGAGGAATGCCCACGATGCCGCGAGCGCGAGCGCGCTGGCCCAGGTGATCGGCACGGTCGCATCAAGGGCGCTCGGATTGGCGAGCTCGCCGGTGGAGAAGTCAATGGCCGCGAAGGTCGGGAAGACGCTCGCAAACGAGACCACCCAGTACAGGCAGAAGGTGATCCACCAGCCCAGGACGATGCCGACGCCCGCCTTGCCGCGGGTGATGCCGCGCATACCCAGGAAGGGCAACACGAAGTTGCCGAGCGGCACGAACCAGCCCCACCACTCGACGGCCGAGGGACCACCCGCGACCTCGCCGCGCGCCGTCATGGCCGAACGCACCCTGGACATCCACAGCGCGAGCAACACGAAACTCGCAATGAGGAGGGGCCCCGAGATGAGGCCGAGAGGGTCCTGACCGGCAAGCGGCGAGGCGTTTTCTGGGTCGGCAAGCACCGCTTTGGTCTCCTCCAGTCGGCCTGGCGCAGTGACCGCGCTGACTAAGCCCAGCGCCGCGACGGCGCCGGTGAGGATGGTGGCCCATAACGCGAGGGTGGTGGGGGCCGACGGCTGGGACACCACGATGTGCGGGGGAGTCTCGTGGGCCCCCGGAGGCTGTTGGGCCCGCGGCGGCAACGGCACGTTGGGGCTCGTGAACGGATCCTGAGGTTCTTGGGGTGTTGTCATGACACGACGGTATCCACTCCCAGTTGTGCGTGCATCCTTCGGTCGGACGATGTTGAGCCGTCCTTGAGGAGGAGCCGTGGCGCGCGGCGGCCGTAGCGGCGATTTGGACCTTGCGTCGCAGCCAGGTACAGTGGCCTTTCTACTGACGCGGGGTGGAGCAGTTCGGTAGCTCGCCGGGCTCATAACCCGGAGGTCGCAGGTTCAAATCCTGTCCCCGCTACAAGATGAGGCCCCCAGCCATGCGGCCGGGGGCCTCTCGCATTCCGGAAGGCGTCCGGGGCGCGCGCCGGGCCGCGATCGGGAGAAATGACCCGCATCTATGTTGTTTCGCGGCGAGTAAGGTAGTCCCTCGTGCGCGCCGCGGGTCCGGCGTGCCGCGACCGGAGGACTCATGACCAACACGGCCGCCCATCAGGTGGGCGCTGCCCGGACGGGCTGGTGGCACGGACGCACCGTACTCCTGATCGCCTTTGCGTTCTCGGTGATGGCCGACCCCGTATCCTCCGTCGCGTATGCCATCGAGGCGGCGCTGCGCGCGCTAGACGGTCGGCTGAGCCTGTTGCTTCCCGCCATGATCGTGGTGCTCGTCATCGTCGGGCTGGTGGTGGCGTCCTACCATCAGCTCGTCGCGCGGTTCCCTGAAGGCGGCGGCGCGGCCGCTGCCACCGGAAGCGCCTTTGGTGAGGGTGTGGCCTTTGTGCCGATGGGTGCGCTGGTGGTCGACTTCGTCTTGACCATCGCGATCTCGGTGTCCGCTGGCGCGTCGGCGATCATCTCCTACGTGCCGTCTCTGTCCCCCTATCGCCTCTGGCTAGCCTTGGGGCTGCTGTCAATCGTGGGCGGGCTCATGCGCTTCGGCCACCTGGGCCGCGCGGTCTTTGCACTTCTGACTGTCGCGTTCGTGGTGATGGCCGTGATCGTGCTCGTGACATCTGCGGGAGACGATGCCGTCGCCGGGATCGTCGTCGAACCCTCGCTGACGTCCTCCGCGCCGCTCACCGTCGCACTGGCGTTCCCGGTCGCGATGGCGCTGGCCACCGGCGTCGAGGCCCCCTCATCGGCCATTGCGCAATTGGCGCAATTGGACGACGCCGGGCGCAGGTCATTCGGACGATGGGCGTTGTGGCTCACGCTCGGCATCGTGGGAGTACTCACCATCGGGCTCGCGGCCGCCGCCGTCCGCCTCGGGATCGGGGTGCCAGGCGAGGACACCACGTTGGTCGCCGAACTGGCGCGGGCGGCCGGTTCTCACGCCGTGTTCACCCTGTTTCAGGGAGCCACCGCTCTCTTGCTGCTGTCGGCGGCGAGCTCGTCTTTTCAGGCGGGGCCGGGTCTGCTGAAGGCGCTGTCGCGCGACAAGGGCCGTGGCATCTCCAAGCATGGCGTGCTGCCGTCGGTGTTCGGCACCACCAACGTGCATCACGTGCCGATCGTGGGGGTGCTGGTGTTCTATGGCGCCTCAGCGCTCGTCGTGGTCGCCGCCGGCGCGCGTGATCAGCGACTCGTGCTGTTCTACGCCGTTGCGGTGTTCGTGAGCTTCCTGATGGGACTGCTGGCCATGGCCACCTTCGCGTGGCGCGAGCGGCGCGTCGGCTGGGTGGTGCTCAACGTGGTGGCCGCCGTGGCCGTCGCCTTCACGCTGGTCGCCAACGCCCTGCGACCCGCTGCGATGGGCTCACTCGCGGCCACGGCCCTGGTGGGCGGCGGACTCTACCTCGCGTGGGTCAAGGCGGGTCGCCCGCGCGGCGCCTCCCATGCCGTTGCCGCAGCCGAGGCCGAGATCGTCGAGGAGGACGTGGTGGGCGGCTAGCATTCACGCGTGGGCTCTCACGCGACGCCTGTGCGGCGACTCGGACTCGTCGGCGCAGTCGGTATTGGCGTCGGTTCGATGCTCGGCGCCGGGGTGTTTGTGGTCTGGGGGCCCGCCGCCCGCGCTGCGGGACCGTGGTTGCTGGTCGCGATCGCTCTCGCCGCCGTGGTGGCCGTCATCAATGCATGGTCCACATCGCTGCTTGCCGCGCGTCATCCGGTGGCGGGAGGGGCGTACACGTTCGGCAGGAGCGAGTTGGGGCCTGGGTGGGGCTTTGTGGCGGGCATCAGCTTCGTGGTCGGCAAGACCGCGTCCGTCGCCGCCATGGCGCTCGCGATCGGCTCCTACGCATGGCCCGCTCACGCGCCCCTTGTGGGCACGCTGGTGATCGTGGCGGCGTGGGTCGTGAACGCCAGGGGAGTCACCCGCACCGCCGGCGCCACGGCCGCGATCACGGTGCTCGTGTTGGTGGGGCTGGCGATCGTGATCGGGTCGTCCCTCACCCAGCCAGCAGCGCCAGCAGCCGTCGCACCGCGCGACTCGATCACCGTGACCTCGGTGGCATCCGCCGCGGCGCTGGTCTTCTTCGCGTTCGCCGGCTACGCCCGACTCGCCACCTTGGGGGAGGAGGTGCGCGACCCGCGGCGCACGATTCCCCGCGCCATCGCCATCGCCGTCGGTATCGTCGTGGCGGCGTACCTGGCGCTGGGGGCGGCGCTGTTGAGACGCCCGGGCGTCGATGCGCTGTCCGATTCCTCTGCGCCGCTGTCCCTGGCCGTGCCTGATGCCGCAGGGTGGGCCGCGGGTGTCGCACTTCTGGCGGCGGTCTCTGCAGCGGGCGCAATGGTGGCCCTGATGGCGGGTCTGGGGCGCACGGCGATGGCGATGGCGCGCGAGTCGGATCTGCCACCGGGGCTTGCCACCTTGGGGACGGCTGGCGTGCCGCAGCGCGCCGAGGCGGTAGCGGCGGCGGCGTCCATCGGGCTGGTGTGGTGGGGGAGCCTTGGCTTTGCGCTGGCAATGTCGAGCGTCGCGGTGCTGGCGTACTACGCGGTGGCGAACGCGGCCGCGTACGCCGCAGCGGGTCGCGACGGCGACGGTGCACGCGGGCTGCGGCGCGGCGTCCCGGCAGTCGGCTTCGCGTTATGCATCCTGCTGGCGCTCTCGCTTGACCTCGCGCCCACGGCGACCGCCGTCGGGTGTGCGGTGCTTGCGGTGACCGTGCGCGCCGCCGTGCGTCGTCGGCGCGGGAAGAAACGTCGGCGATGACGGAATCCCCGGCGTGTCCGCACAGCTTCGTGAGGGGGGCGGCAGGGAGTTGCCCAAGGCGGTCCGATGAAGGCCGTGTGGAACGAGACGGTGATCGCCGCATCCGACGACACCGTGGTGGTTGACGGCCATCACTACTTCCCGCGCGACTCGATCGGAGCGCAGCACTTTCTCAACTCCCATGCGACGTCCAGGTGCCACTGCCAGGGCGTCACGGTCACGCCGTCATGGCGGAGGCGCTCGCCTGGAAGCGAGTCATTTCCGGGAAGCGAGCCAGTTGTCGGCCTCCGCCAGCTCCTGGGGAAGAGCTTGCTGGATCGCGGAAGCGACAGCGCGTTCGACCATCTGCCCCACCAATGGCACCGAGGCCTGTACCTGCCCGGCGATGCCGAACGAGGTTCCGCCGTCCACGGGCGTCAGCACGACGGCGCCGCGCGCATGCCCGGGCGTGCCCGGAATCTCCATCGCGAACGTGCCCTCACGCCCAGCGTCTTCCCGCGAGTCATCGGGGGCGGCCCACACCTCGGTGTACCTGACATGAACCTGAGAGCCGACGAGTGCGCGGAATTCCGAGGGGATGGTGTCGGCCGGAACCGTGCGTCGAATGACGACAGTGAAGGAGCCATCATCGTCCTTGTCGACGAGCACGTCGCTACCCGCAGCGCCGGAGGCGCGCGCACGCTGGGCCACGAACTCCTCGTCACTCAACATGGCGACCACATCGTCGATCGACGCATCGAAGTGGTGCTTGTAACTGATCTTCATGGCGCCTCCTCCCGCTGTGCTCAGGGTATCGCGGCACCGAGTACCCGCGGCGCCTTCTAGGCTTGGGCCGTGGCCACTTTGTCGGAGATCGCGCAGCAGTACGGACCCCTGCCCCAGGACGAGGCCGATTGGCTGTCCGAGCTGGTGGCCGACTGGCAGATCATTGCCGACCTGTCGTTTGCCGACTTGGTGCTCTGGCGCAAGGTCGACCAGGGCTTCGTCGCGATCGGTCACTGTCGGCCGTCGACGGGTCCCACCGTGCACCAGGAGGAGGTGGTGGGGGTGAGGGCAGCCGAGGGTCGCATCGGTCACCTCGACACGGCGTTCACCGAGCGCCAGATCGTCGTGTCTCGGGAGCCGCGCTGGGACGAGACGTACGCCGTGCGAGAAGAGGCTCTCCCCGTGGTGATGCGGGGCCGCGTGATTGCCGTTCTCACCCGCGAGGCGTCGATGGCGGCGTTGCGTTCCTCAAGTCGCCTCGAGATCAACTACAAGGGCGCCGCCGACGACCTGCTGCGGATGATCACGCGCGGCGAGTTCCCCGTCCGAACGTCCGTGACGGGTCCCCGGCGGGGTGCGCCCCGTGTGGGCGACGGCGTGATGAGACTCGATTCCCAAGGAATCGTCACCTACGCCAGTCCCAACGCGCTGTCCTGCTTTCACCGTCTTGGGGTGACGGGGTCCTTGCTTCACCGGGCGTTGCCACGCGTCGTGAGCTCCATGGTCTCCGAACGAGGGCAAGTGGATGAGACCCTCGCCATGGTCACGGCGGGCCGGGCGGCCTGGCGCACGGACGTGGAGGCGAACGGAGCGGCACTGTCGTTGCGAGCCATCCCCGTCACCGACAACGGCAACCGCGTGGGCGCCGTGCTGCTGTGTCGCGACGTGAGCGACTTGCGACGGCGCGAACGCGAACTCATTACGAAGGACGCGACGATTCGCGAGATCCACCATCGTGTGAAGAACAACCTGCAGACGGTGGCCGCGTTGCTGAGGCTGCAGTCCCGTCGCGTCGCGGCTCCGGAGGCGAAGGAGGCGCTCTCCGAGGCGATGCGCCGCGTCGCCACCATCGCGATGGTGCACGAGACGCTCTCGGGCACCCTGGACGAGCAGGTGCACTTCGATGACCTCGTGGCGCGCTCGGCCCGCATGGCGGCCGACGTCGCATCCCCCGGCGTTCAGGTCAAGATCGTGCGCGAAGGCGACTTTGGCATGATCCCGGCGCAATATGCGTCGTCGCTTGCCTTGATCCTCACCGAACTCGTGACCAACGCCGTCCAGCATGGCTTCGAAGGCAGAGAACACGGCTCCATCACGATCTTTGCGGAACGGGAAGGCTCGACGTTGCACGCGCGGATCGCCGACGACGGCAAGGGGATCGCGGCGGAACCCAGTGGGCTCGGCTCACAGATTGTCCGCACGCTGGTCACGAACGAACTTCACGGTGCGATCGAATGGCGCTCAATGAGGGGTGGCTCGAGCGTCGACCTCACCGTCACCGTGGGCGGCGACTAGGTCACGTGGGATGCGGTTACTTGGCGGCGCGGCGAGCGCGGGCCGCGCGGCGCTTGAGAGAACGGCGTTCGTCTTCCGACAGGCCGCCCCACACGCCGGAGTCCTGGTTGTGCTCCATCGCCCACTGCAGGCACATCTCGCGGACCGTGCACGAGTTGCACACGGTCTTAGCCTTCTCAATCTGTACGAGCGCTGGCCCAGTATTTCCCACCGGGAAAAACAGTTCCGGATCGTCGACGTCAAGACATCCTGCGCGGTCGCGCCAATCCATGAGGTCTCCTCACAAAGAAAAAGGCGGCGACCTACTCACGGGTAGATTCGCCGCATCGTCGCGGTTCACTGCTGACCATGTTTGCATTGTTAACAACAGATAACAAGAGTTGAACCCCGTGAAGTACCTCACAATTTCCGCAGAGAGGTTGGAGACTATGCACATATCGCCGCGAGTTGCGCGTGTCCTCGACCCTGTCGCGCTCGCGATTTTGGTAATGGAGACCGTCGCGACCGCGTTCGCTGCGGTCGGCTACGGAATATACGCCCTGCTAGACAGCCAACGCCCGGGAGTGGCTGCGGCGCTTGGCGCCGTGATGGCCATGTTCGCCATCGGGGTGGGTGCCTTCTCCTGGGGCTTCGCCAAGCGGCGACGGTTCGCTCTCAGCGGAGCCCTCGCATGGCAGCTGATGCAGGCCAGCGTCGGTGTATGGCTGATCACGGTGTGGCCGCTCGTGGGGGCGGTGCTGATCATTCTGGCGGCCATCGTCACCATCGCGGTGGTGCGCAGGCAGTCCGCCTACGGGGCAACGGGTGCGTCAGATTCCTCCTGACGTCCCCGCGCGACGACCGCTGTGGCGAGATGGGGCGCGTGCGCGAACTCCACATGCGTGCGGCGCACTCGCGGCGACGCCTCGGCCAGCGGCAACGCCACCTGGACCAGCGTCCGTGCCCCGGCGACGCTCGCCACTGCTCGCCCCGGAATGTCGCCTAAGGCCGCCGCATCGGGCACGCCGATCACGCAGAGGGAATCGGAGTCCGACGCGCAGTGCAGAGCCACGATGTGCCCGCAGGATGCTCTCAGCGAAGGCGTGATGGCTCCGGCGGGGCGGTGCGTCGCCAGCGCAACGTGCACGCCGACAAACACAGACGACGCGGTCAAGGCGTCGATCGCGTCGGAGGCGGTGCGGGAGTGACCGGCAGCGAGGTCGAAGTCGTCAACGACCACCAGGAGTCGCTCGGGCGCGCCACCCGATGCCTCCCAGGTTCGCCAATCAGGCGTCCCCGAGTCCCGGAGGCCATCCCGGCGCTGCCGTGCCTCCCGCGCCAGTGCGTCCAAGACGCGCACGGCGTCGTCGCCGCGAGCGTTCCCGGTTGAACTGGTGACGTGAGGGAGGCTCGCACACGGCTGGAGCGGCCCGTCCGCCCCGGTTCCGATCAGGACGATGCGCAGGCGACGCGAGTCGTAGCGGTGGGCCAACCCGCCGACCAGTGTCGCCAGCAGTGTCGAGGTGCCGGAACCGTGCGCCCCCGCGGCCAACAGATGCGGGGCGCGATCGTCGAGGACGACGATCCACGGCTCCTGACCGGCTGAACAGGTGGCGCCCGCCGCGACACTCAGGGGGCTCGAGTGTGGGGAGTACACGTGGGTCTGGTCGATATCGGCCCATCGCACGTTGCGCGGAAACGGGATCGCCGCGGCTCCCGCGAGCGCACGCGCAAGAGTGTCGGCGGTGTCCTGTGACACCGCCATAGGCAGACGTTCAGCCGTGTCTGACGACCCTGCGACGCGACAGTGGCTGGCGTGCGCCTCGAGAGTCGCCTCCGCGGGTGCTTTCCCGGACGGGTCGCATCGCACGGGACCGTCGGAGTGAAGCGCCTCTGGAAGCCACCGGAGCCACTCCTCGAAGAACGGCGCTGGGGGCGGTGGGCGTCTTCCGCGTGCCAAGATCACCGCGCGTGCCGCCTCCCGGGCGCCGGGTCCCGTGATCAGCACTGACCCTGTCCACCCCGCAGCAGCGGTCGGGTCTGGCAATCCGGACCACGGGGGAACTGATGACCACGGCAGTCCGGCCAGCGGCCGTAGCGGAAGCAGGGGCAGCCGCCAGAGGCCACTTCGGGGAACGGCGAGTGCGGCGCCGCGCACCTGCACAGCCGTGTTTCCCACCGTGATCACGTCACCCTCGCGGGCGGTGAAACGCCGCCGCCGCCCCGACCATCGCCAGCGCTGGCCGTCGTGGCGCCACCGCCCGGTGCCGTTAGTCGAACCCAGATCGGTAAACGAAACTGACTCGCTCGCCGCACGCCTGACCACGACGTGGGTCGGGTCCAGCGCATCGTCCCGGATCTGGTGGCGGCCCGGCGCCGACCCCAGCGTGACGGGGTCATCCACGTCGATGAGGATTCCGGCGTCGGGACCCGCGATCGTCGCGAGGTGGAGCCCGGGCGGAGTCGCGGTGTGCGGCCCCGGACCGTCGCGGAGGAGGGCACCGTGCAGGAGCGGGTACGTGCCTGCGCGGTGAGAAGGCTCTAGGAGAGCAGGGCCACACCACGCGCGCTTCGCCGTGGTCCCATCGAGCACCTCAGATAGGCGTGCCCCCACCGCCGCCTCGATCTCGACATCGTGAGTGTCGGTCAGCGAGCGAGCGATCGTGAGGAGCACCGTCGCACCATGTCACGGTACGGGCGCCTCGCGCCGCCCTTGCACCGAATCTGTGGATAACCGCGGCCTATCCCGCGACCGAACCATCGGGGTTGAGCGTTGTGAGGCTGCCGTCGGGGTTGACGATGCCTGCATACCAGGTGAAGTTGCGCGAAGACGCCGAGAGCGGCATGTGTTGGAGCGCGTACTCGCCCTGGACCATCGTCGACATGACGACCGGCGTCGGCGCACTGTCCCAGAACCACTCACTGTCCTGGGTGAGGACGACGGGCGCCTCGCCCCAGATCTCGGTCGCCTGCCGTAGCGTCTCGGCCGACGGGGCCTCGAGAGCGAGGACCACGGGAACGTCGCACATGACGCGCAGGGAGCCAAAGTGGGATGACGTGCCCGCGAGAATGATCGGCCGGCCGCTCGCGACCGTGCACAGCGCATCGATTTGTGCGCGCGCGCCTTCCTGTTCCCTCACGTAGGTGTACACGGAGGCGACCACGGGTTGCTCGTCGGAGGGCCGAATGTTCACATAGGTGGTGATGGGCGCGACCACCATGACGGCCGCAGCCGTCGCGATGAACCGGCGGCCACTGTTTGGCCACCGCCGTGACAGTCGGTGTGCAAGCCACCAGGCGCCTACGCCGGCAGCGAGCGCCAGGCCTGGGAGCGTCGCCGGCTCCAACCTCCGTATGGCCCACAGCTGGTCCGGCACGATCTGTGGGCGCACCAGGTACAGCAAGCTCGGAGCGAGGACGGCTCCGAGGAAGACCCACGACTCGGCCCGTGCCGCGACGGCCCGGTAGGTGAGCACGGCCAAGCCGACGGCGGCGAGCGCCAGGAGGGGCCACGTGAGGTAGTAGCTGAGCCACGTGACGGTGTGTTCCGCGTAGGTGCGGGTCGGTTCGATTGCGTATCCCTCCGCCTGCTGAAACGACCCGACCACATCGTTCGTGAACTTGTCGGTCTCGGCGGTGTCTCCGCGGTGCGCCGTCATCCAGAACGGCCGCGATGCGAGCGCGACGCTCGCGGCAACCACCACGCCCGCGGCACCGCGCGCCACGGAGGTCCGGCGCGCGTCCACCCCCGCGCGCAGTTGGCTCGCCGCCGAGCTGGACCACGTCATGGACCACACGATCAGCAGGATCAAGACGGCCGCGTACACGGCGCCGACAAGGCGCGCCTCATCTCCCAGGCGGTCGAGGTAGGCGGTGCTCCAGCGCGCCAAGGAGGCGTAGCCCGCCCCGACCATCGCGCCCTGTGCTACGCCGAACGCCACGAGCCCGGCGCGTGCCTGCGGCCCCATCAACGCCGCCGCAACGGCGACTCCGGCAAGCACACCGAGCGCGTAGGCACCCCCGTCGATGCGCACGAGCGCGGTGGCGCCCGATGCCACGCCGGCGACGACGAGCGCCCACGGCCGTCCGTGCTCGAGACCATGCCATGCCCAGTGGATCGCCGCCACGACGAGCAGCAGCGTCAGGGGCTCGGAGTACGCGGAGCGCGACAGTGCAAGGTGGGACACCGTCAGCGCGAGCGTCGCAGCGGGGGCGAGCGCCGCCAACGGGCTGAGGAATCGACGAGCGAGGTTGTAGACGGCCAACACGCCGACGCCACCGACCACAACGTTCGCTGCCAAGACGCCGGGCATTCCTGCGATCCACCCGCCCACGGAGATGAGGGCGGGCAGGGCCCTCGCCCCCTGGGGTTGCACCACGTCGCCCCGCAAATTCCAGGCCTGCCAGGCATCGGCGAGGAGGTTCTGTTGCAGGTCGGCGACCTGGATGGCACCGAGCGTGGGGATGTCCGACGAGGCGTGGTCGGTGAGCCACGCCCCGGTCAGGGTGAGGAAGCCCGGGTCGCGGGTGACGATGAGGTACTCGCCCGAAAGCACGATGCCGACCACGATCCAGAGCCCGACCCCCACGAGCGCCCACGTGCTGGCCAGTCGCGCTGACGCGGAGTCGTGCGTGGCGCGTGGCCGGACGGCAAGCCATGACGCCCAGGCGAATACCGCCGCCAGCGGCAAGGTCGTGTAAGGGTGGTGTATTCCCAGCGAGGCGGTGGTGGCGGCGGCGAGGGCGAGGGCGACCAGCGCGACGACCACGAATTCGGGGGTTCGGCTCCATCCCAGCCGCATCCGCGGGTCGACAATAGACCGCAGTTGTCGACGCGAGGCGTGGGGCACAGTCTTCACGTCCGGACACTATCAATCGGGAGGCGGCGCATGTCGGGTAGTCCGGCGCGTTGCAAAGTTGGCCCGCGCAGGTAATGTTGCCCCATGGCGAGAATTGTCTTGGTCGAAGATGACCCGACCATTTCAGAACCCTTGACCCGGGCTTTGGGGCGCGAGGGCTATGAAGTCGAGTGGCACGGCACCGGTCAAGGCGGGGTGGGGGCCGCCCATTCGGCCGACCTGGTGATTCTCGACTTGGGTCTTCCCGACATCGATGGCGTGGATGTTGCTAGGCGCATCAGGGACCAGGGCCTCACCGTCCCGATCCTGATGCTGACTGCGCGAGCGGACGAGGTAGACCTGGTGGTCGGCCTCGACGCAGGCGCCGACGATTACGTCACCAAGCCCTTCCGCCTTGCTGAACTGCTCGCCCGCGTGCGCGCGCTCCTGCGCCGCAGTGCCGACGCCGAGCTCGGGGGAGAGGTGACCGCGGGGGGCGTCCGGGTGGATGTCGCGGGACACCGCGCGTATCTCGACGACAAGGAGCTCCAGCTCAGCGGCAAGGAGTTCGACCTTCTTCAGGTGCTCGTCGCGCACGCCGGATCGGTCGTGTCCCGGGAGCACCTCATGCGCGAGGTGTGGGACGCGGACCCACATGCCCCGTCGAAGACTCTCGACATGCATGTGTCCTGGCTCCGCCGCAAGCTGGGCGACGATGCCGCGAAGCCGCGCTTCATCACCACGGTGCGGGGCATGGGCTTCCGTTTCGAGAACGACTGAGCGGTGCGCCGCCGCGTCTTAGGAGCCACGCTCTCCGCCTTGGCGGTGGCCATGGTGCTGCTGGGCATCCCCTTGGGGGTATTCGCCTTTCAACTCGTCCGGGATGACGCCATACGAGACCTTGATTCTCGAACCGCCACGGCTGCCCGCGCCATCGAGGCGCGCTACAGCTCGGGCGAGGTGATCGACGAGTCCATTCTCAAGAATTTTCTCGGCACGGCGTCCGGGGCGCCACGCCACATTGCCGTGCGCCTGCCGGACCAGACCGAGATCACGGCCGGAGAAGAGCCCCAGCCGTCGTTTCGCGGGAGCGCCGTCACGGAATCCGACATCATTGTGTTGCTCTCCGTCGCCCAAGCCGACGTGTTCTGGGAGGCCGCCAGGTCGGTCGGCTTGGTGCTCGTCGTCGGAGGCGTCGCGGTACTCGCGGGCGCTGTGATGGCGTCGTGGCAGGCCAACCGACTGGCCGCGCCGCTGGTGTACTTGGCCGCGTCCGCCGAGCAGATCGGTTCGGGTCAGACGCGCCCGCGCATTGAATTGAGCGGCGTGGAGGAGATCGACCTTGTCGCCGAGGAACTGGTGCGCAGCGCAGACCGGATGGCGGCGCGGCTGTCTGCCGAGCGCCAATTTGCCGCCGACGCTTCCCACCAATTGCGGACGCCGCTGACCGCGTTGACGATGCGGATAGAGGAGATTGCCGCCGCCACTACGCAAGACGAGGTGCGGGTAGAGGCGGAGGCCTCGCTGGAACAGATCGATCGCCTCGTGGGAGTGGTGGACGAGTTGCTGGGGCGCACTCGCAGGGCGATGGGCTCGGGCACCGAGCTGGTGGCACTGGAGGATGTTCTCACCCAACAGCGCGCCGAGTGGGAGTCCGCCTTTGCCAAGGCCGGCAGGAAGCTTGACATCGCCCCCACGGACGCCACCGTCTTCGCCACGCCCGGGGGACTTTCGCAAGTACTTGCGACCCTCATCGAGAACTCGCTGCACCATGGCGGTGGCACCACCGCGGTGGTCGCCCGCGAATCTGGGCCGAATCACTCGATCGTGCTTGAGGTGCGGGATGAGGGCGACGGGGTGCCGGAGGACCTGGCGCCACGCATCTTTGAAAGGTCGGTGACCTCCGGGAAGGGCACAGGCTTGGGCCTTGCGCTGGCACGCGACCTCGTCGCCGCGGATGGAGGGCGACTGGAGTTGTCGCAGCGCACGCCAGCCGTGTTCTCGGTGTTCTTGCAGGGCGTTCCCCAGATGGTCGACCTTGACACGGTGGTCCCGCATCGGCGCTCGCGATCCCGCCGCGGCCGCCGCGGCCGCCGCGAATCCTAGGCGGAGGGGTCTTCCCGGCCGCCGCCAGGGAACACGAACACGGTGAAACCGAAGTAGCGGACGACAGTGCCCAGCCCGATTCCCACGAGCGATGAGGCGTTGTCTGCCAGCAGTGACGTCCACCCGAACCCGTGGTGGGTGAGTGCCACCAATCCTGCCTCCACGACGATGGCGACGGCGTTGACCGCTCCGAACAGTGTCAGTTCCGTGGCGGGACGATGGCGTCGCTGGCCCTTGAACGTCCAGCCGCGATGGGCAACCCATGCGAACAGGATCGAGACGACCGTGGCAATGACCTTGGCCGTGACGACGCGGTCGTCGTTGCCGCCGACGGAGTCGTCGGGCCCTAGCGGCCCGAGGCGCAGGGCGTTGAACACTCCCAGGTTCACGACGATGCCGGCGACGCCGACGACGCCGAACCGCGCGAGGACGCCAGCGCGCTCGCGCACCCACTTCATCGGACGCGCCAAGGCCGTTCGGAGGCTGGGGCTCATGAGGCACGAGCGTAGTGGCCGGTAGGTTAGTCGCATGACGCGCGTGGCAGTGGTGGGTGGCGGGCAGCTCGCCCGAATGATGGCTCCGGCCGCGACCGCGATGGGGGTGACCCTGCGGGTGCTCGTCGAGTCGCCGGAGGCATCCGCGGCGCTCGCGGCGCACGAGACGGTCGTAGGGTTACCCAGCGACGCCGACGCGGTGCGGCGACTCCTGGCGGAACCTCGCCCGGACGTGGTGACGTGGGAGCACGAGCACATTCCCGACGCCGTGTTCGAGTTGGCGACGCAGATGGGCGTCCCCGCGAGGCCGGGACGCGACGCGTTGCTCTTTGCCCGCGACAAGATCGCCATGAGGGGGCGCCTCGGGGAGCTTGGCCTGCCCATGCCCGCGTGGCGACCCGTCGAGACCGAGGACGACGTCGAGGCGTTCCTGGCCGTCCACGGTGGCGTGGGCGTACTCAAGACGTCGCGAGGTGGTTACGACGGCAAGGGCGTGCGCATGGTCCGCCATCCCGCGGACGCCGACGATTGGCTCGCGGCGGCCGCCGACGGGGGTCCGCCGCTGCTGATCGAGCAGCTGGTGCCCTACGCTCGCGAGTTGGCGATTCAGGTGGCGCGCCGCCCCTCCGGTGAGGTGAGGGCATGGCCGCTCGTCGAGTCCATGCAGCGCGACGGGGTGTGCTCCGAGGTGATTGCGCCAGCACCGCGGCTGACGCCCGCGGAACAGGCCGAGGCGGAATCGATCGGCCGCACCATCGCCGAGGCGCTGGACGTGACCGGGGTGCTCGCGGTCGAGATGTTTGAGGTGGACGGCAGGCTGGTCATCAACGAACTCGCCATGCGCCCGCACAACTCGGGGCACTGGAGCATCGAGGGCTCCGTCACCAGCCAGTTTGAGCAACACCTGCGTGCGGTGCTCGATTGGCCGCTGGGCGACACCGCGGCGATCGCGCCCGTGACCGTGATGGCGAATGTGCTGGGCGGCTCGCGTGAGGTCTTGGAATCCGCGTGGCCCGAGGTGACCGACCCCGGCGCCAAGGTGCACTTGTACGGCAAGGGTGTGCGCCCGGGTCGCAAGGTGGGACACGTGACGGTCATGGGCGCACACCTGGACGATGTCAGGAAACGGGCGGCGCGCGTCGCGGCCACGGTCAGGGATGGAGAGCAATCGTGAGCGTACGCGTCGGAGTGGTCATGGGTTCGGATTCGGATTGGCCCGTCATGGGCGAAGCCGTCGCGGTCCTGGACGAGTTTGGGATTGAGTACGAGAAGGATGTGGTCTCCGCGCACCGCATGCCGGAACAGATGATCGAGTACGGCCGCACCGCCGAGGAACGGGGCCTGCGCGTCATCATCGCCGGGGCGGGAGGGGCCGCGCACTTGCCCGGCATGCTCGCCGCTGTGACGGCGCTCCCTGTGATCGGTGTTCCCGTGCCCCTCAAGTACCTCGACGGCATGGACTCGCTGCTGAGCATCGTGCAGATGCCCGCGGGCGTGCCTGTCGCGACAGTGTCGATCGGTGGCGCCCGCAATGCGGGACTGTTGGCCGCGCGCATCCTCGGCGCGGGGGACGGCCCGGAAGCGGTCGCGCTGCGCGAGCGCATGCGCGCGTTCCAGGATCAGTTGCGCGCAACCGCTGAGGTCAAGGGCGCGCGACTGCGCGAGGGGTAGTCGCGGCCCGCGCCACACACACGCGGTGCGGGGGTTCTTCCGCCAGTTAGCCGGTCGTGCAGGCGTTCAGGATGTCCTCCTGCGACGGCGCCGTGGAGCCGCCTGCGGGAGCCCCAGCGGGATCGGTGCCGGTGGAGATCGTGGAGTCGTTGACAGGCGCGCTCGACTGAGCATCGAGCAGCGGAGCGATGGGTTGATCGTCGATGATCGCCTGCCACACCGCGTCGGCCTTCGAGCTGAAGATGACGTGGTTCGGGTTGGTCGGGTCGCCCTGGACGGGCGCGGTGGCGAAGGTGATGTCGGTGTTGGGGTTGATGCTTCTCATGGAGAATGCGAGCCCCGTCAGAGTATTGAAGTCGCCGAAGGCCTCATCCATGGTCATCGAGCCCGCTACGGCCTTCACGAAGTTGGTGAGGTCCTGCGGCCGATACAGCATCTCGGCGCTCAGCACCTTGCTCGCGAGGTTCTTGAGTAGCTCTTGTTGACGGTCAATCCGGTCGAGGTCCGAACCGCTGAGGCCCGTGCCGTGGCGCATGCGGGCGTAGGCGAGCGCCTGGCTACCGTTGAGTACCTGAGGTCCTGCGGAGAGGTTTGTCTGGGAATACGCGTCCTCGACGTCGTTCGGGATGCACATGGGAACGCCGCCCACGGCGTTGACCATGTCCCGAAAACCGACGAAGTCAACCACCACAAAGTGGTCGACGAAGATGTCGGTCAGCGATTCGACCGTCTTGATGGCGCAGGCGGCCCCGTCGGCGTTGGATCCGTTCTCCGCTCCGTTGGCAAACGCGATGTTGAACAGCCCGGTCCAGCCGCGCTGCGAGGTGCCGTCGGAGCGGTCGCAGTCGGCGATGCGCACCACGGTGTCGCGCGGAATCGACACGACGTCGATGCGCGAGCGGTCGGCGGAAATGTGCATGATGAGGGTGGTGTCGTTACGCTTGCCGGCTTCCTGGCCGCCGATGACCCCGTTCTCTCCGCTGCGGTCATCCGATCCCATGAGCAGGATGGTGACCGGAACGCCGGAGGCGCCGTCGACCGGGTTCTTCGGTGCGGCGGGACGGTCGGGGCCGAGCAGCGGCGTGATGTCCCGGGTGACGAACTCGGCTTCCACCTTCGACTTAAACGTCTGGGCGAATACCAGGCCAAACCCGGCGACGGCGGCGAGGGTCCACACGAAGCCCGTCAGCACACGGTGCCGACCGGTCTTCGTCGCGTGACGGACCCGAACCAACTCGGACGAACTCATGGAAAATCCCCCAACTAGGCGCGAGGTTCACAGTCTAGGTCCTCGCGGCGATGGTGCTACGGAGCATCAACGCCGCAGGCGTGCGCCCCGTTCCCCTGCGGGATCTGTCACAGTGCGCTACATTCGACTTGACGGAGAGAGATTACAAGGGTGTAATTCTCTTCGAGTGGGTGTCGATCGGAGGACGGGCAATGTGGAATCTGTATACCGGCTCCCTGCCGACGGATGCGGGCACCACGCCGGGCTTAGCCCCGGTGGTGGACATCTTTGGCGCCGAGGCGGACGGACCGCTGTCATGGCAGGACCGTGCGCTGTGTGCGCAGACGGACCCGGAGGCATTCTTCCCCGAAAAGGGAGGGTCGACTCGTGAGGCCAAGAAGGTGTGCACGTCGTGTGAAGTGCGTTCGGAGTGCCTCGACTACGCACTGGCCCACGACGAACGGTTCGGCATCTGGGGCGGCCTTTCAGAGCGTGAGCGTCGCAAGCTTAAGCGCCGCGCGGTCTGACGCGCGCCCCCGTCGCTGCGGGACCTTATGAGCACGCCCTACGTCAGGGCCGTGCTCGTCACCGATGGGCAATCCGAGCATCTCTCCGCCACCCTCGCCGCGATCGCCGCACTCAAGGAGCAGCCGTCGATCCTGCACGTCGTCGTGACAAGTGAAGCCGCTGTCGACATCCCCGAGTCCCTGGCAGCCGACTTTCGCAGAAGTGAAGCCTCCACGTATGCGGAGGCGGTGAGTAGCCTGCTCGACGACGTGGGCACACGCGACGGCGAGTTGCTGTGGCTGCTGCACGACGACACCGCGCCTCACGTCGACACCCTGACACGGCTCGTGGCCACGGCGACCAAGCGCCCTCGTGCGGCCGTCGTCGGCGCGGCGCACGTGCGCTGGAACGATGCCTCCCGGCTGGTCAACCTCGGAACCACAGTGTCCAAGCTGGGGGCGCGGCGCGTGGCGCTCGTTGTCGAGGACGACATCAACCAGGGCCAGCACGATTGGCGCGAAGACGTGATGGCGGTGTCCCTCGCCGCCGCGCTGGTGCGCAGGGACGCGTTCGATGCACTTGGCAGGCTCGACAGGGGCTATCAGGGCTTTGGCGACAGCCTCGAATGGTGCAGGCGGGCGTGGGCCTCGGGTCGCGACGTGGTGATCGAACCGCGGGCGCGCGTGAGGCACGCCCAGGCCGGACTCTATGGCACGCACGCTCGACGGCCCGGCAGGGGCGCCACCCATGCCCGCCGACGCGTGAGCGAATGGCACCACGCGTTCGCGTGGACCCGCTGGTGGGCGATCCCGCCGCTGGTGCTGCTCATTCCGTTGAGCGTCGGCGCGAGAGTGGTGGCCCGCGTTGCGCAGAACGTTCCGCGGCGGGCGCTGGCGGAACTCGCGGTGCCGTTCTTGCTCGTCGCGCGCGCGCCAGCCATCGCGCGAACGGCCGCGGCCCACCGGAAGGTGGGAGCGACCGGCCCGATCGAGGACCGACTGTTCGCGAGCACCCGGCAGGTGGTCGACGCCGTGCGGCACCGCGAGTTGGGCACCTTTGAGCGTTCGCGCGCCTCCCGCGCACCCAGCGAGATGGTGAGGGCGGAACTCGACGCCGCGGCTGCTCGCCAGCGACTGAGCCTCGTCACCACCATCGGACTGTCCGCTGTTGCCGCTGCCGCCGTGGGACTCGACTACATTCGTGGACTCGCGGCCGGCAGGATGGTGGCCGGTCCCGGAATCGGATCCACCGACCTGACCTTCGAAACAGTCTGGTCGCGGGCGCGGACCGGTTGGGCCGACATCGGGCTTGGCTCGGCAGGTATTGACGGCGCCTACGCGGGACTGATGGCTCCGCTTGCGGCCGTCCCCGGCGGTTTGCGCGTGGGAGTGGGAGCGCTCCTGATCGCCGCGCCGTTCCTGGCGTCCTTGCTTGCCTGGTGGGCCGCTGGACATGCCACCCGCGGGCCGTGGATCCGGGCCGCCGTCGCGTTGGTGTTCGGCCTGTGGCCGCCTTTCCTGGCGGCAGTGGCCGACGCCCGCGTGGGAGCGGTGCTCGCCCACGTCGCCCTGGTGGCGGCGGCCGTGGCGATCTCGCGCGCGGCGGGTTGGCGCAGGGGAGAAATGGTGGCTGGACGCATCGAGTCGTCCGCTCCGGCTCCGTCGCCGTCCGCCGCGCTCGCCGCCGCGCTCGCCGTGACCGTCGCCACCGTCGCACAGCCGGTGCTGCTGCTACCGCTCGCGATCATGCTGGGGATTCTGGGGGCCATGGCCGGGCGTCTCAGGTGGCGAGTCTGGGCGATTGCCGTGGTCCCGATCGTGGTGGGCCTTCCCGGCATCGTCGCGGCGGTCAAGCTCGCGCCCGACGCCGGCGCGGTGACGTCCGTTCTTGCGCGCGAGCCGGGACCCGGAGCGGGATTCACCGGGAGCGCGTGGCGCGTCGCAGCGGGAATCGCCGACCCCTCTCGGTGGCCTTCGAGCCTGGGAGAGGCCTGGCCGATCGGCGCGATCGGTGGCCTCGTGGTGATCGCTTGCGCCATTGCCGCGGTCGCGTCGCGACGGTCATGGAAGCCAGCCTCGCTCGGCTTGGCGTTGGTGGCGGCCGGCGGCGCGGTGGCGGCATGGTCGACACAGGCGACCGTGGCGTGGCCCGACGGTGCGGGCTCCGACGCGATCTCGGGTTGGCCGGGAACCGGTTCTTCGCTCGTGGCGCTCGGGGCACTCGTGGCGGCTGCCTCCACGCACGGCGCGCTGCTCGCTGGCGAGGGTTCCCGCTTCGCGGTGGGACGGGTGACCTCGGCCGCCCTTGCCATGGTCGCCGCCGGTGCGTCCGTGGCGGTGGTCGCCTTCATCGCGTGGCCGGGTTCCCAGCCCGGCTCCGCCACCACGGTCAGCGCCCACGTGTTGCCTCTCGCGGTGCCGCTCGATCAGGACGGGCCGTATCGGCAGCGAGCTCTGGTTCTGACCGCTCAGGACGACGAATCAGTGGCCTATTCCGTGCTGTCCCACGACGGCTCGACATACGCGATAGGGAGGTCGGAGCTGGGCCCTGATGGTGTCCCGCTTGGAGGCTCTGGAAACGACACGGTCGGAGTCGACACGATCGCCAGAACGGTCGCGGCCGCGACCAAGTCCGGCGCGGCCGACGTGTCGGCCCTCCAGGATTGGGGAATCGGAGTGGTCGTCGTCGCGCCGGGTGGCAATCGCATTCAGGGGGCACTCGACCAAAATAGCGCCGTGACGCTCGTCGGCGGATCGGAGATCGGCACGACGTATCGGCTCGCCAACGGCGACGTCTCGCGTGCGTGGATCGCGACAGCGGCCGGATCCATTCCGGTGACGTCCACGGCGACGTCGGGCGGGCCCGCAGCCACCCCGGTTGCAGGGGGCACCTTGGTCATTGCCGTTCCTTCGGCAAGCGGGTGGACAGCCCAGCTGAACGGCCAGCCGCTCGCCCGCATCGACGATGCGCTTGGTCGCGTCGCCTTCGAGGTGCCCGCCGGGGGCGGCATCGTGACGTACGACTATCGCGATCCCGCACAACGATGGTGGTGGTGGGCGAGTGTGGTCGCCATCGCGTGGGCACTTATCGGTTCCGTTCCTCTCAGGCGCTCCAAGGAGGTGGCCGAATGATCCGCCGCATCGTCGTCGCCACAGGAGCCGTCGCCTTGGTGGCGGCATCGGCTGCCATGACGGTGACCGTGGCCGCGCCCACCCTCGATCACGCCACACCAAAGTCGTTCCAGATCGCACCGCCCGCGCCCATCGTCGCCTGTCCAGGAGCCCAGACCGTGCCGGTGGGTGACGTGGGCGCCGGCGGTGACCTTGCGTCGGAGCCGACGGTGCGCACGCTCGACGTCTTGGGCCCGGAGGCGACGCGGGAGGTGGGGTTCGGGCAGGGTGCGGACGACTCCATTGCGGTTCAGACGGAGCGCATCGGCGACGGCGACATCGAGGGCTGGGCGGCGGTCACGTGCACCCAGCCGTCGTTTGACCAGTGGCTCGTCGGCGGCGCCACCACGCTCGGCTCGAGCGCCCGCTTGGTGCTGTCGAACCCCAGTGCCGCCTCGACCGAGGTCACGGTGACGATCTACGGCCCGTTGGGCGCTCAGGCCGACCCGTTGATCGTGCCGGTGGCTCCCGGCGGAGCAGTGCAAAGGCTCATCGAGGGAGTCGCCGCCGAGATGAGCGCGATGGTGGTGCGCGTCCAGGCCACCGGGCCGGGGGTGGTGGCCTATCTCCAGGATTCGCGCCTGGAAGGCTTCCAACCGGCCGGCACGGCTTGGGTGGGCGGAAGCGTCCCGGCGACGGATCTGGCCATTCCGCTCGTCAACGCCGACGCTCGGCCTGTCGGCGGCACGGCCGCCGCCGATCAGGGTGCGGGCGCGGAGCTTCCCAACCCTGGTTCCGCCGATCCCGCACCGCCGGTGCTCGACGTGCCGGCAACCACCGTCACCGTGCGACTGATGGCTCCCGACGGCGCGAACGTGGAGTTGGCGCTGGTGTCGTCGCAAGGCGTGGAGTCGTGGTCGGTGGGTCAGCCGATCGCTCTCGACGCCGGTGTGGTCACCGATGTCGACGTGCCCACCGGCGCGCTGGGCGCCATCGAGGTCCGCTCGGACGCGCCCGTGGTCGCCGCCGCGCGCACCGTGGTCGCCCGCGCCCCGCAGGAGGGCCTCGCGGGCGACGTGGCGTACGACCACGCATGGGTCCCGGCCATGGATGTGCGCACGTCCACCGCCCTGTCCGCCGTGGTCCCGTCCGATGGCGCACGCCTGGCCGTGTACTCCCCGGCCGCGAAGCGAGTAGATGTCCTCAATGACGCCGGCGAGGTGGTGGGATCCGCGGACCTGACCGCGCGCACGGTCCAGTGGGTGCCGATTTCGGCCGCAGCGGGCTCGCGGGTTCATGTGACAGGCGTGTTCGCGTGGGCGTTTGGCATGACGTCCGATCGCGGATACCTCGCGTCGGTTGCGCCCGTGGACATCAGCAGCGCGTCGGTGACCGCGACGGTCATACCGCGCACGTACCCGCCGTCCGCCGGAGGCTAGTTCGGAGCCCCGTTCGGAGTCATGGACGCGATGAGATCGCCGACCGGGACGGAGGCGACCCGGATCCGGTTGTCTCCTACGCCGTGCGGAATCCACAGCGTGCCGTCGTGGATGATCCCACCGCATGAGTAGACGACGTTCGGCACGTATCCGGCACGATCGTCGGGCGTAATGAGCGGCTCCGCGAGAGCGGCGATCACGCGGGTCGGGTTCTCCAGGTCGAGCAGGATGGCGCCGATGCAGTATTCCCGCATGGGGCCGACGCCGTGGGTGAGCACAAGCCACCCGTGCTCCGTCTCGAGCGGCGATCCGCAGTTGCCGGTCTGGATGATCTCCCACATGTGGGCTGGACGATGCAGGGGTTGCGGTTCACCCCACACACGGCCGTGCTCCGAGTGGGCTACACCAAGGGTCTCGCCGTCGGAGCGTGTCAGGGCGAGAAGCCTGCCGCCCACGTGGCGCGGGAAGAGCGCCATCCCCTTGTTGCGGGCCGCCGCTCCGGACAATCGGTGGATGTCGAAGGTCACGAAGTCCTTGGTGATGATCAACCGAGGCGCAATGTTGCTACCGTCGTACGCCGTATAGGTCGCGCGGTAGTCCTGGCTGCCGTCGGGGTGATCGCACAGCACGAAGCGCGCGTCCTCCATTCCGTTCGACTCGTCGCGACTTGCCGGCATGAGTACCCGCTGGGACAGTTCCGTATCCGCCGGGAACGTCGACCGGTAGGCGCTCTCGACCACGGCGTGAAGTCTCTCCAGATGGTGCGTGGCCTGGCTGCGATGCACGAGTACAGCGGGTAATTGGCCCATCGCACTCTCGAAGTCCCGCATCGTGAAGTTTTCGGGAAGCAGGCGCGCCAGGGCGTGCGCAAGTTCCACCACGTGTCCCCGCATCTCAGACTCGACGGCGATCACGAAGTGCTCTCTCACCCACACGGGCGGCGAGGTGGCGCCCACGACGACTGGCAGGTCCCGCTCCCCGAACCGCCACGTCACGCCTGGGCCGATGACGGCCGTGATGAACTCGATCGACGAGATGTGACCCTCGCCGATGCCGCGCAACGCGACCGCAACACGAAACTGTCCCGGATCGAGGCCCGACTGATCGGGGTGCGGCATCGCGCTCGGGTTGCACAGTGCCGCACCTTCGATTGCGTACTCGGCGGTGAATGCGGCGCCCAGAAGGATCTTGCGTGCTGGGCTCAGCTCGTCGCCGCTGAAGGTGGAGAAGGCCACCGAGTCGGCGTGGGAGTTCAGCACATCGGTCAGGCGGTCCACCCCGGCCGTAAACGAGTTGAGGATGCGCGCGGCCGCGACCCGCGCGGCCACCTCCTCGATGGCCAAAATACGCCGGCCGATATCCGCCACCCGGGAGGACTCCTCGTGAGTGTCCTCGCCGGGAAGGAACAGGCGCAGGGCCAGGCGAGACGGGTCTGGATCAAGTTGGGTGCCGGCGTCGGTGACGGTCACGGTCACGGGATGTCCTCGGCGAGCCCCACCTGGCGAGCCAGCTGGTGGGTGGTGAGCGCTGCCAGCGTGGATTCCGCGCCCCGGTTGGAGTTGCGCCCCGTGGGTGTCAGCCCATCGAAGCCAGCACCAGTCTCAAGGTCGACCATCGGCGTCGAGGAGTCGTTGTCCCCCAGGAACCATCGCCATGCCGACCTGACGCCCTCACGCCAGATGTCGTCGCCGGTCAGTTGCCAGGCTCGAGCGCACGCTTCGGCGAACATGGCGGCCTCGATGGGCTGCTGGTCGAACTGTGGCCGGGGCTCTCCGGGCTCCCAGCCCGCAGCACCCGTCAGGGACAGGTGCCCGGTTTCCGTGTACGTGTCGAGCAAGAAACTCAGCAGCGTTAGCCCACGTTCGAACATCGTGTCGTCATGAAGAGCCCACCCGCCGGCGATCAGCGCCTCGGGCACGACGCCGTTGGCATAGCGCAGGCGCCGCTCGGGCCACGGCCAGGCCGCGTCGACGGCGGGTCCCACCATGGTGCCCGCACGTCTGGTCAGTCGGGTGGACACTCCCGCCACGCTGTCGATGCCTGCCGCGAGGGCGTCGCTTGCGCCCACCGCGGCGAAAAGCTGCGCGTGTAGGTCCGGAGTCTCCCACGCGGCCGCCCTGCGAAAGACGCGCACGGCGCGGGCCACGGTAGTCGGATCCTTCGAGAGGTGTGCAGTGGTGCCCAGCGCGCCGACGGCTCGGCCCCACCAGTCGCCGCCGCCGGCGGTGTCCGTCCACTGTCCCTGGGTGTCTAGTCGATTGTGCGCTGCGCCGCCCTTGGTGATGGCGTGCTCGATGAAACTCAGATAGGTGTCGATAAGGCCCGTGAGATGAGGTGCGGGCTCGGTCGCCCACGCGACCTCGCGGATCACGAAAGACAGCGCCCGGGCCACGTCGTCGAGGCAATAGCCGTGCTCGGCGCGCGGCTCGGTTTCCTGCGCGTGCTCGAAGACTCCCCGTGCGTCGCTGAGGTAGACAAGATGGCTCGGCGGTAACACCGGTATGGGTGCGTCAAGGCTGTTCTTGGGCGGGGCCGCCGTCATGCCGCGGCCACCTTGGCGATCTTGCTCGCGATCGCGCGATAGCGGGCGCCGACGGCCGGCCAGTGAGTCTGAGCGCCCCATGCCATACCGACGCGGGACATCTCTTGCGCATCGTCTGGGTGCGCGAGGATCCAACGGATCGCCCTCGCCATCGCCACCGGGTCGCGGTGCGGCACCACGATCCCCGCACCGTTGGCGAGCAACTCGACGGCATGCGGGAAGGCAGTGGCAACCACCGGGATGCCGCTGGCGACGGCCTCGGCGAGCACGCCGGACGTGACCTGCGTGGTGGAGTCGTACGGGAGGAGCACGAGCGAGGCGGCGCGAACGTGCCGGGAGAGCTCTTCCCGGGTCAGGTACTCCCCGTAGAACTCGACCGTACCTTCGACGCCGAGCCGACGGGCCCCTTCGATCAAGCTCGTGCGATAGGTCTCTCCTGCGTGGGCCAGCACCTTGGGGTGGGTGCTCCCCACGACTCGGTACGTGGGACGCGCGGACAAGTCCGACAAGTGGGCCATGGCCTTGATGCCCCACTCGATGCCCTTACCGGGGCCAATGATGCCCCACGTGAGAACGATCGGGGCGTCCTCGCTGGTCTCGAGCACCCCGGTGACGGGAGCTACTCCGTGCGGAATCAACACGACCCGGGAGATGTCGGCGTCGTAAGTGTCGCGGATGAGGTCCAGGCCCGCCTGCGACATGACGACCGAAACATCGGCGCGCCGCATGACCTCCTCAATCACGTGCTTCTGGTGGGCGTGGGGGCGGTCGAGCACGGTGTGCAGCACGGCGATGATGGGCACGTGCAACTGGGCCATGAGGTCCAACACCTCGTCGCCATCCGGACCGCCGTAGATTCCGTATTCGTGTTGGACGACCGCGACGTCTGCGGCGTTGAGGCAGGTGGCTGCGGCAGCGACGCTCGCAGGATCGCCGTTGACGAGTGTGGCCACGACCGTGACGTGTGCGGCGTTCGGCAGGTCGGCTTGGGGGGCGTCCACGACTCTGACTCCAATGGCGTTGTCAGAGCGCGTAGCCATAGCGCCCGCCAGGGCGTCAGTGAAGGTAGCCAGACCGCATCGTGTCGGTGGCAGGGAACTCAGAAAACCAAAGGTCGCCATTTCTCCAGCTTCGCTTTGCCTCAAGCGCGCTACTGCTCAGGGGACCTTGTGCCATTGTACGTCCAGTGCAGGCGGCACGTATTGCCGCAAGGTCCCGCCGCCGGGTGGCGACACGCACTCGCCTAGTCGACCGCCCCGTACTCCGGATCGACCTCGTCGGGCCGCATCGACAGCAGATGGCCGACCTGTTCGGCGAGGATGTCACGCACCAGTCCCGGCAACTCCTCCGCCGACGCTCGTTGCTCGAGCGGACGTCGATAGAGCACCACCCGCGTGGGTGCCCCATATTCTCCGGGAAACACACGTCCGAGTGGCACGCCCTGCTCCCACGGGGCGGGGTCCGAGGGAGGCACGTCCTCGACGCCAAACTCGACGCGACCCCACTGTGCGGACCAGCGCCTGGCGAGGCGTTCCGATCCATCGGCCGCGAGTTCGTCGAACACTTCGGAGCGTGTGCGGTAGCCAGGCAGCGTGGAGGGCAGGAGCGGCCGTCGGGGGCCGCGTCCGTGCGCGTCTCGCCTCATGGGGTGACCTTAACGCGTGTCGGCGCACGCCGACGCGGCCGCGCTCGGCGTGGTGACGGCCCGGGCGCGTCGCAGGGAGGTAGCGTCACTGCTGTGATGGCGACCCGGCAGTGCACCAAGACGGCGTGTGCTCGCCCTGCCGTCGCGACGCTCACCTACGTCTACGAGGACTCCACCGTGGTGGTGGGTCAGCTGGCGACGGAGGCTGAGCCCCACAGTTACGACCTGTGCGCGGCGCACGCGGAGCGTTTCACCGCACCGCGCGGCTGGAACGTGGTCCACATTCAACAGGACTACGACGACCCCGGGCCTTCGCCCGACGATCTCGACGCCTTGGCGAAGGCAGTGCGCGAGGCGGGCCGCCCGGTGGTGCCGGCGTCTGCTGATCCGCGCCCGCCCTTGGCATCCGAGCCGCGTCGCGGTCACCTGCGCGTGGTGGCATCGGACGTCTAGCGCGGCCCGGCGCACGCCCGACGCTCGGTAGGCTTGCCTGCGTGAACCCACCAGACCTGAGCGGCCTCATCAAGTCCTACGACGTGCGCGGAGTGGTGGGCAAAGACCTCACCCTCGACGTGGCGCGGGCGATCGGCGCGGCCTTTGCCGACGCGATGGTGTTGCCGGAGGGCGGGGAGACCGTCGTGATCGGCTACGACATGCGCGACAGCTCGCCCGTGTTGGCGGACGCGGTCACCGAGGGCCTCACGGGGCGGGGAGTCAACGTCACGCGCATCGGCCTGTGCTCCACGGATGGCCTCTACTTCGCCTCCGGAAAGCTTGATCTGCCAGGCATCATGATCACCGCGAGCCACAACCCCGCCGAGTACAACGGCATGAAGATGTGCCGGTCGCGGGCGCGCGCCGTGGGCGAGAACACCGGCCTCGGTCTGGTGCGCACGCTTGCCTCCCGCTACCTGGTCGACGCTCCGCCTGCGGCCGACGCCGCGGGGGTGGCCATGGAGCGCGACATGCTTGCCGACTACGCCGGATTCCTGCGGAGCCTGGTTCCGCTGGAGAACGGTCGCCGCCTCAAGGTGGTGGTGGACGCCGCCAACGCCATGGGGGGCTACACGGTTCCCGCCGTCCTCGGGACCGCCGCCGGGCTGCCGGAGCTGCCGCTCGACATCGTGCCGCTGTACTTCGAGCTCGACGGCACGTTCCCCCACCACGAGGCCAACCCGCTCGAGGAGGAGAACCTGCGCGATCTCCAGGCGGCGGTCAAGGAACACGGCGCCGACATTGGCCTTGCCTTCGACGGTGATGCGGATCGCTGCTTCGTCATCGACGAGCGCGGCGACATTGTTCGCGCCTCCGCCATCACCTGCCTGGTGGGACTTCGCGAGACGGCCAGGGAGGCCGCTACAGGGCGCACCGCGAAGGTGATTTACAACCTCATCTCCTCGCGAGCGGTGCCGGAGCAGCTGTCGGCGGCCGGCGCAGAGCCCGTGCGCTCCAAGGTGGGTCACTCCAACATCAAGGCGCAGATGGCGGAGGTGAACGCCGTCTTTGGCGGAGAACACTCTGCGCACTTCTATTTCAGGGACTTCTACTACGCCGACTCGGGCATGCTCGCGGCGATGCACGTGCTGGCGGCGTTGGGCGAGTCGGACGCCCCCCTGTCCACCCTGCTGGCCACGTATGATCCCTACCCGGCGTCGGGCGAGATCAATTCGCGCGTCGACTCCGTGCCCGGCGCCCTCGGGCGCGTGCGAGCGGCATTCTCGGGAGAGGGCGTCGAGGTCGACGACTTCGATGGCCTGACGTTCACGCACTGGGGCTCGGCAGGCGAGCTGTGGTGGTTCAACGTGCGTGGTTCCAACACGGAACCGCTGCTGAGGCTCAATGTCGAGGCGGCCGAACGGGACGTGATGGAACGGGTGCGCGACCGCGTGCTCGCTGTCATTCGGGAGGGCTGAGTGTCCGCGCTGCGGGGACACGCATCCGCGCCGCGGTTCCCGCTGCGCGACTGATCTACCGCGAGCCGGACGTGCGACACGAAGGCGCAATGGCTCGCAAGACCACTACTACCGAGGAGTAACGTGACCGACTACATCGTCGCCGATCTGGCGCTCGCAGAATCCGGTCGCCACCAGATACGCCTCGCGCACGTCGAGATGCCGGGGTTGATGGCGCTTCGAGAGGAGTTTGGACAGGCGCAGCCGCTCAAGGGCGCCCGCATCGCCGGATCGCTTCACATGACCACGCAGACCGCGGTGCTGATCGAGACGCTGACGGCGCTCGGGGCCGAGGTGCGCTGGGCGTCGTGCAACATCTTCTCGACTCAAGACGACGCCGCGGCCGCGATCGTGGTCGGCCCCGGGACGTACAGCGCGCCGGGTGGGGTGCCGGTGTTCGCCGTCAAGGGCGAGACGATCCAGGAGTATTGGGAGTACACCGACCAGATCCTCACGTGGGAGGGCTTCGACGGCCCCACTCTCATTCTTGACGACGGCGGCGACGCGACGCTGCTGGTGCACGAGGGCGTGAAGGCCGAGAAGGCGGGCTCCGTGCCCTTCCCGCTGGAAGAGGAAGACCCGGCCTACAACGCCGAGGCGGAGGCCATGCGGGCGGTGCTGCGCCGCTCGTTGGCCGCGGACCCGACGCGCTTCACGCGCATGGCCGCTGGGATCGTCGGCGCGAGCGAGGAAACCACCACGGGTGTGCACCGCCTTGACCAGATGTTTGCCCGCGGTGAGCTGCTGTTCCCCGCCATCAACGTGAATGACTCGGTGACGAAGTCCAAGTTCGACAACAAGTACGGGATCCGTCACTCGCTGCCCGACGGCCTCAATCGCGCAACCGACGTCCTCATGGGCGGCAAGATCGCGTTCGTGTGTGGCTACGGCGACGTGGGCAAAGGAGCCACGGAGGCGCTACGCGGCCAGGGTGCTCGCGTCGTGGTGTCAGAAGTCGACCCGATCTGTGCATTGCAGGCTGCGATGGACGGCTACGAAGTCGCGCGTGTCGAGGACTACGTGGACCGCGCGGACTTCTTCATCACCACCACCGGCAACAGAGACATCATCCGCGTGGAGCACATGGCCGCGATGAAGGACAAGGCGATCGTCGCCAACGTGGGCCACTTTGACAACGAGATCGACATGGCCGGGCTCGCCCGCTCCGGCGCCAAGCGAGAGCCCATCAAGCCGCAAGTCGACGAGTGGACGTTCGGCGATGGCCACTCCGTCATCGTGCTGAGCGAGGGTCGGCTGATGAACTTGGGAAACGCGACCGGCCACCCCAGCTTTGTGATGTCGACGTCCTTTGCCAACCAGGTTCTTGCCCAGATAGAGCTCTGGACCCGCCCGGACGCCTACCCGCTGGGCGTGCACCGGCTCCCCAAGGAGCTGGACGAGAAGGTGGCCAGATTGCACCTGGATGCGTTGGGAGTGCGCCTCACTGCACTCAGCCGGTCGCAATCCGATTACCTGGGAGTGCCGGTCGCGGGGCCGTACAAGGCCGACCACTACCGGTACTAGCGTCCGGTTCCGACTAGTTTTCGACGTCGGGCACGCCGTGCGGTAGCCGGTGCACCGCCAACGCCTGTGCAGAGTCGGCATGAAGCCGTTGCACCTCGAGCGCGTACTCGCGATCCCGGCGCACCGCGAGCACCGCCGTCAAGAAGGTCTCCGGATGGGTGCCTTGCGGCGGCAGCGGGGACACGTGCGGCGCGATCCTGGCCGACAGGCTCTCGCCGAGTCGCCGCCGGGACGCCGGGTGCAGGGCGGCGGCACGGGTCAGGAACTGCCTGGCCTCAAGTGCGAGCCCATCGGGAAGCCGTCGGATGTCCACCACGCGCGCCCAATCACCCAACGAAAACGGCACCGTCAGGGGCAGGTGCTGTGCACTCGACGCGCGTGTTTGCAGGGCGTACGTGCCGGCGAGCATGTCGCCCACTCGCTTGCCACGGGAGTTGGCCGCCGACGCGACCAAGGCGATTGATCCTGCGGACAGCCACAGTTCGATCACGCCGACGAGCGCCCGAACCAGGGCCTGGCGCATGGCGATGGGCCCGCCGTCGTCTCGCACGATGCGCAGGCCGAGCGCGTAGCGGCCGACGCTCCTCCCACGGGTCAGAGTTTCGAACACGACCGGAACGCCGACGAAGGTGCCGATCGCCGTGGTGAGGTAGATCGCGGAGATGGCGGCAAAATCGAGCGAGCCCGGCAGTGCCACGGTTACGAGCATCATGATGCCGAAATAGGCCGCGCCCAACACGAGCGCGTCGAGGAGGGCCGATGCCGCCCTCGAGCCGAGGGACGCCGCCGCAGTGTCGAGGGCGACGCCCTCGCCGATGATCGTCTCGTCTGAAGATGCCACCTTTGCACCCTAATGCCTGTGGCAAGGTAGGCACATGGATCTCGACGCGTTCTCCGCGGTGCGCGAGCCGCGGTGGCGCAGACTCAAGAAACTCGGTTCGATGAGGCGTCTCACGGGCGCTGAAGCGGACGAGTTCACGCGGCTCTACCAGCACACCGCGACGGACCTCGCCATCGTCCGGTCGAGTGCGCCCGACCCCGCGATCGTGTCGCGACTGTCCGTGTTGCTTGCGGGCTCGCGCGCCTCGCTCGCGGGCGCGAGGGAACCGGTGTGGCGCGAGTTAGCCCGCTTCCTTGCGTTCAGGTTCCCCGCAGCCCTATATCGCCTGCGGTGGTGGACGGTGGCCACCATGGCGGGGTTCTTGGTGGTCGCTATCGCCGTGGGCTTCTACACGGCGGGCCACCCCGAGGTGCTGGCGCAGATGGGTTCGGAGGCGGATCGCCAGCAGTACGCTCAGACGGCCTTCGCGTCGTACTACTCCGAGAGCCCCTCGCTGTCATTCTTCAGCCGCGTCTGGACCAACAACGCCTGGGTGGCAGCGTTCACCATCGCGGGCTCCTTCACCGGCGTGGTGCCGCTGTATGTGCAATACCAGAACGCGGTGAGTGTGGGCGGCGCCGGCGCGATCATGCACGAATTCGGCTATCTCGACATCTTCTTCCAGCTCATCGCGCCTCACGGGCTTCTCGAACTCACTGCGGTGTGGGTCGCCGGGGGAGCCGCCTTCAAACTGTTCTGGACGATCCTCGCGCCCGGCCCGCGGTCGCGCTTGAGGGCGATGGCCGAGGAGGGCCGCGCGATGTTCGGCGTCGCGCTGGGCCTCGTGGTGATTCTGCTTGTCTCGGGCGTCATCGAGGGTTTCGTGACCGGCTCCGCGTTGCCGTGGGCCGTCAAGATCGCGATAGGAGTGACCGCTCTTGCCGGCTTCTGGGTGTACGTGCTTGTCGCGGGCCGACGGGCGTGGCGCGCGGGTTTCACGGGTGACGTGGGCGAGGACTCACGGGAGGCCATCGCCGCGACGAGCGGCTAGTGCGGGCTCAGAGCCGCCCCGCGGCCTTGAGTTCGAGATAGCGGTCAGCGAGCCGCGGCGCGATCTCTTCCGGTCCGCCGGAGACCACGTCGATTCCGCTCTTGCGTAGGCGCTCCGAGATGCCTTTGCGTTCGAGGTCGAAACGGGTCGCAGCCGCCGCGCCATACACGTCGAGCGCGTCCTCACGGAGCGACATCATGGCGACCACGTCCGGGTCGTCCACCGACGCCACCACCATCTGATGCTTGCGGGCCACGGGAGCCAGTGCGCGCAGCATGCCTGACTCGACCGCCGCCGGGTCGATGCTGGTGAGCACCACCACAAGAGCGCGCTGGCCGAGGGCTTCATCCACCACCGACGCCGCCGCGGACCAGTCCGCCTCGATGAGCCGGGGCTCCAGGGGCGCTAACTGTGTGGCGAGAGCGGCCATCATCGCGGGTCCCGACAGTCCCCGCACGCGAGAGCGGACGGTGCGGTCGAAGGCGATGACCTCGACACGGTCGCCGGCCTTGGACGCGAGTGCGGCGAGCAGCAACGTCGCCTCGATCGATGTGTCCAGGCGGGGCTGGTCGCCCACCCGCGCGGCCGCGTGACGGGAGGTGTCAACCACGATGAGGACCCGTCGGTCGCGCTCTGGACGCCACGTCCGCACCACCACGTCAGACCGCCTGGCGCTCGCGCGCCAGTCAATGGAGCGGACGTCGTCGCCGATCACGTATTCACGCAGGGAGTCGAACTCGGAGCCGGCGCCTCGCACCCGTACCGCGCTGCGCCCGTCGAGTTCGCGCAGTCGCGCAAGCCGCGACGGCAGGTGACGCCGCGAAGCAAACTCGGGGAGCACTCGCAGGGTGGCTGGCACGGGAATCGACAGTTGGCGGCCCGCGAGGTGGAGCGGACCGTTGACGCGCACCACCACCGGACCCGCGTGGAGGTCGCCGCGGCGCGAGGGCACGAGCGGCGTGCGCATGCGCCGCATTTCGCCAGGCGGCAGGTCGAGTGCGTGGCGGTCCCCTGTGGCCTCGGCGGAGGGCTGCCACGCGTCCCGGACGAGGCCGCGCACGTGCCTGCCGGTGGGGTTCGCGACATAGACCGTGCTCGTGGTGGCTTCGAGGCGACGCACGGACCCCTCAAGCGTCCGCCGAGCGCCGAGTCGGCGGGGCGACGGCGTCAGCGCCACGTCGAGCAGGACGGCCGCGAGCACCAGGATGAGCCACGCCCACACCGTTTCGGGGCGCGCAGTGACCACGGCGAGTGGCACGGCGCCCGCCATGAGCGCGACCGACGGCCAGGACAGGAACATCGGCTACCGGGGCACGGGAACGGACGCGAGCACGCCGTCCAGCACGCTGGTGGTGGTGACGCCCTCGAGTTCCGCCTCCGCTCGCAACTGAATCCGATGGCGCAATGTCGACACGGCCAGGGTCTTGACGTCGTCGGGGGTCACGAAGGTGCGGCCCGACAGCCAGGCCCATGCGCGCGCGGTGGCCACCAGAGCGGTCGCGCCACGCGGCGAGACCCCAAGCGAGGTTGACGGAGCGGACCGGGTCGCCCGGCATACGTCGGCGATGTAGCCGAGCACCGCGTCGTCCACGTGCACCTTCTCCACCTCCGCGCGGGCGGCGGCGAGGTCTTGGCCGCTCGCGACTGGGTGCACCCCGGCGGCGGCGAGGTCGCGCGGGTTGAACCCATCGGCGTGGCGACGAAGCACCTGCACCTCAATGTCGCGAGGCGGAATCGGCAGGTCGATCTTGAGGAGGAACCGGTCGAGTTGAGCCTCGGGAAGGGGATAGGTGCCCTCGTATTCGACCGGGTTCTGGGTGGCGATCACCATGAAGGGGTCCGGCAGCGGCCGGGGCACCCCGTCGACCGTGGCCTGCCGCTCTTCCATCGCCTCAAGCAGCGCAGACTGCGACTTGGGAGGAGTGCGGTTGATCTCGTCACCCAGGAGCAGGTTGGTGAAGATGGGGCCCTCGCGGAAGTGGAACTCCGCCGTGCGCGCGTCGTACACGAGCGATCCCGTGATGTCCCCGGGCATGAGGTCCGGTGTGAATTGGATGCGCTTGGTGTCCAGCGACAGCGATTGCGCCAGCGCCCGCACCAGGAGCGTCTTGGCAACGCCCGGCACGCCCTCGAGCAGGACGTGGCCGCGGCACAGCAGCGCGATGACGAGGCCCGTCACCGCGGCGTCCTGGCCCACGACGGCCCTGCCCACCTCCGTGCGGATGCTGGCCAGGGTGCCCACCAGCTCCGAGTAGTGCGGCACCTCGGGCTCGGACACCGCCGGGCCCGGAGCATCCGGCGGTGTGCCCTCCGGTTCAGGAACCGGAGGGCCAGGATGCGATGCAGGGGCTGCCTCGCCGTCGTGCCACGGGGTCTCGGGTGTATCGCTCACGTGGGATCAACCTCACTTTCCAGGGCGTCTAGGCGCCGTACCAACTCAAGCATGGAGGCCTCGTCGCGTGGCGGCGGACCAAAGAGCAGGGCGTCGACGGCGGTGGTCTCCTCCAGTGTGGACGCCGCCACCGCGGACGTGAGCGCGGCGCGGTCGGCGTGGGGGCCGAGGCCCAGTCGCTGGGCGAGCCTCCTGGCAGAGCCGGCGCGCAGCGCGGCGGCGGCATGCCCCAACGCACGCCCGCGCCGGTACAGCCGCGCCCGCCCCCTGGTGGCTTCGGAAGCCGGCACCACCACGGGAAGCGGCTCAGTCATCAGGGGTCCCACACGTCGACCCCGCCACAGGCCGGCCATGAGGAAGACAAGAGCCGCCGCAAGCGCGGCCGCATTGACCCATGCGGGCGCTCGGAGCACGACGCCTCCCTGGCTGTCGCTGCCCAAGGTCGAGAAGTCGTAGGGAGTGCCCATATACCAGGCAACCTTGTCAGTCGTGCCGAGCAGGTGCAGGGCGAACGCGGCATTTCCCGCGTGCGTGAGCCACGCGTTGGTCACCAGCGACGGAGCCGCGATGACGGACATCGGTTCCGCTGACGTGCGCGTGACGCGCGCCAGAACGCTCGCGGAGGCGTCGTTCACGAAGCAGGCCGACACGGTCGCCGTTCTCCATTGCAGGGTGATTCGGGACCCTGGCGCCACGACTGTCCCAGCGTTCTGCGCCGCCGGCAGGTCGCACCGCGCTAAGACCGGGGACTCTCCTTCCGCACCGCCATAGGCGAGGCTGCCGTGGATGTATTCAACGTCGGAGCCGTCGGGCGCGAGCCACACGATGGGTCCGGGCCACGCCAGGATCGAGTCGATCTGATCGCGGTCCAGGTAGGAGTAGCTTGCGATCACCAGCGTGCCGTCCGCACCCAGCGCGCTGTGGGCACCTGACAAGGTCGCGGACTCTGTCACGTCGACGCCTTGCTGGCGCAGAATCTCCGCGACCGCTCGTGCGCCTTCGGGCTGGGCGTTGTTGATGCTCAGCGGCGCCGTGGAGGACGGCGCCCGGGTGAAGACCAGGATCGCGAGCACCACCAACGACACCGTGACGAGGGCGATGACCCATCCAAATCGCCTCCACCCGGTGCGGACCGTCGCGCCTGCTGTCGAGCCATCTCCCACCACAAAACCGGGAGGCAGCGCATGCAGCGTCACGAGGTCACCTGCGGTATGGAGCGGGCCCTGCGCACCTCGGACTCCAGGGTCTCCATGCGGGACGAGTCTTGCGCGGTCGCCTCGCGGTGGCCGTAGCACAGCGCGTCGAACGTCGTCGCGGCGTGGCGAAGTTCGACGGCATGCGGGCGGACGGCGGCGGCGATGTCTCTGGCCGCCTCGCGAGCCGTGCGGCCGGCGCGATCGTCGATGATGAGGCGCTCTTCGCAGCCGCGAACGAGGGCGCGAAAGTGCTCAAGCGTCGCGGACGTGTGGTCGCCGACCCGGGCGGCCGCGTGCGCGGCGTCCCGGATGTGCTCCGCCGTCCGCGCGTCGTCTCCCAGAAGGACGGCGGCGCTGCGGCGCCGCCGCTGCCGCGCCGCAGGAATAGCCACCCGCGTGGCGATCACGATCAGTGCGACCACCACGAGCGCGCCGAGGAGGTAGCCCGCCGGGGGTATCGACGTTCCGGTGCCAGCATCGAACAACCTGGCCACGAGGTCCGAAAGCCAACGCCCGAGCCGGTCCGCAAGAGACTCCCCACGGTGATAGATCGACTTGGACAACTCGTCGTCGGCCCACCTTCGCGCCGTGTCAGGATCCGGCGTCACCGGGATAGAAAGGCGCATCTACACACCCGAACGCGCTGCGGCCTGAGCCAGCACGAGGTCGAAGCCCTCGCGCCGCATCCGCTGATCGGTGTAGACCACGGCCGTCACCGACGCGACGTACACGGTGGACAGCAGCAAGCCGACGTAGGACGCGACGGCCAGCAGGAGAATCATCAGACCGGTGGGTGGCGAGTCGGAGTTGAGGAAAGCAAGCGGCATGAGCACGCCCACGGGCGCGGAGATCACGTTTTGGATGACGCTGGTGATGATGGTGGCGACCAGCAGCACGGAGAGAATCATCCAGAACCGGCCAGTGGTGAGACGCCACGAGCGCCGCATCGACGCGATCGGTCCGAGCCGTTCCAACGCCGCGGCAGGCAGCGTGATGCACAACCTGATGGCAAGCCACGCCACCAGGACCACAGACCCCAGGCCCACAATGACGCCCACGATGACCGCAAGCACCGGGGCGACGAGCGCGGACAGGACGATCACGCCGATCACGACGCCGTAGCCGAGAACGAGCGCGAGCGTCATGAGCAGGGTGATGGCGATCACCGTGGGCATGCGCCTCAGGGCCCGCGTCCAGGCCTCGCGAGCACCGATGACCTCACCAATGACGGAGCGTCCGACTGATACCGAACTGATGACCGTGACCATGGTCAACAGGAAGGTCGCGACCAGTGTTCCTAGCGCGAGTCCCACGATTGACCCGGCGGAGAACGCCTGTTCGTTGGCGTTGGGGTCAAAGGACAGAGTGCTGCTGAAGTACTCGTAGCCGAGTCCGAACATCGCCGCAGTCGCACCCAAGGCGACCGCGCCATTGAGGCCGATCATCACCTTGGGGTTGTGGCGAAGCGCCTTGATGCCGCCGTCAAGAAGCTGGCCAAAGCTGAGGGGCCGTAGCACGATGATCCCCGGCTTGTACCGCGCGTACGCGTCGGTGGCGGTGTTCGCTGCGGAGGGGGCGGTGGAGACCCCCGGGGCCGCCGGAGCTGGGCGAAGAGCGTCGGGCACGGGCCAACCGCCGCTGCCAGGAGTCGGTGCTGCGGGGGCGCCGCCGCTGGGCGGTTCGGGAGGCGTCCAGCCCTGCGGCGCGCCGTCGGGAGGGGCCCAGCCGCCGTTGCCCGACGTGTTGTCGTCCGTCACGACCCCTCCTCGACTATGTGTCGCCCATCTTGCCATGCTAGGTCCACTGTCCCAAGGCGTGTACTCACGGCAATTCGTGGGGCGTGGCATCATGGCGATATGACTGCAAAGATCCTGGTGGTCGACGACGATCCCGCCGTCGCCGAGATGACGGGCATCGTGCTTCGTGCCGACGGCTTCGACCCCGTGTTTTGTGACCACGGCGACCGCGCGGTGGGGATCTTTCGGGCCGAGCAGCCTGACGTGATCTTGCTCGACCTCATGCTGCCCGGAAAGTCGGGCATCGATATTTGCCGGGAGATTCGCGCAGAGTCGGGTGTGCCGATCATCATGTTGACCGCAAAGTCGGACACGGTGGATGTGGTGCTTGGCTTGGAGTCCGGCGCAGACGATTACATTCCGAAGCCGTTCAAGCCGCGCGAACTGATCGCACGAGTGCGTGCCCGCTTGCGTCGCAATGACAACGTGTCGCCTGGCGTGGTGCGCATCGGCGACCTTGAGATCGACGTGACCGGCCACCGTGTCACCCGGGCCGGTGAGGTGGTCCAGTTGACACCTCTCGAATTCGACGTGCTGGTCACCTTGGCGAGGGCCCCCGGCCAGGTGTTTACGCGTGAGGTGCTGCTCGAGGACGTGTGGGGCTACCGCCACGCCGCGGATACCCGGCTGGTGAATGTTCACATCCAGCGGCTTCGCGCCAAGATCGAACGTGATCCCGAGAATCCCGAAATTGTGCTCACGGTGCGCGGGGTGGGCTACAAAGCTGGCGGCCACACGTCGTGAACTTCAGCGCGCGTGCGGTAGGCACGATGCTGCTCGCGCCGGCTCAGAAACTTTGGCGGCGGTGGACGCGGTCCATGCTGCTGCGGGTCATCACCTCGACGCTGGTGGTGGGCCTTGCTGCGGTGGCGGTATTGGGCGCGTACGTGACCACTCAAATCCGTGACGGCCTCGTGGAGAAGCGCGTGGAGCGCATCCTCGTGGAGTCGGCGAGAGATGTCGACACCACTCAGCAGACGTTCGAGGCGTCGCCAGCGGAGACCCCAGGCGAACTCCAGCAACTCGTGAACGACCAGGTGGCAGCCCTCAGCAAGCTGGGGGGCGAATCCCGCGACATACTCCTGGTGCGCGCACCGGGGAATGACTCCGACGTGTTCCTCACACCGTCGGGCGAAGGGGCGTTGCTGTCGATCATCACCCCCGATCTGCGTTCAAAGGTGGCCACCGGAGAAAGCCAGTACTGGCAACATGCCGCAGAGCCGGACGGCGGCGGGCCCGCCGTGGTGGTCGGCGCGTCCCTCACCTTGAGATCCGCCGGCAATTACGAGATGTACTTTGTCTACTCGCTCGCCGACGAGGAGGCCACGTTGGAACTCATTCAACGGGTGCTCGCGTTCGGCGCCACCGTGCTGGTGGTGCTCGTGGTGTTCATGACCTGGACCGTGACGTTGCAGGCCGTGCGGCCCATCCGAGCTGCCGCCCGCGTGGCCGCGAGGCTGGCCGACGGCCACCTGTCCGAACGCATGCGCGTCAAAGGCAACGACGAGATGGCAACCCTCGCCACGACGTTCAATGACATGGCCACGTCATTGCAGCGTCAGATCACCCGTATGGAGGACCTGTCCCGGCTGCAGCGGCGATTCGTCTCGGACGTTTCCCACGAACTGCGGACGCCGCTGACCACGGTGCGGATGGCGTCGGACGTGTTGCACGAGGCGCGCGCCGACTTCGCGCCGTCTGTCGCGCGCTCCGCGGAGCTCCTGGCCACGCAGTTGGACCGCTTCGAGGCGCTACTCGCGGACCTCCTGGAGATCTCCCGCATCGACGCTGGGGCTGCCCAACTGGACTTCAAGGACCACGACCTTGGCGACGTGGTGAGGGATCAGGTCGAGACCCTCGCCCTCCTGGCCTCGGAGCAAGGTGTCGAACTGAGGCTGTGGATGGAGGAGGGCCCCCACATCGCGTCAATGGACTCTCCGCGCGTGGGGCGCATCGTGCGCAATTTGCTGTCCAACGCGATCGAGCACGCGCAAGAGGGACCGGTCGACATCGCGGTGGCCTCCACCGCGCGCACCGTCGCGGTGGTGGTCCGCGATTACGGCGTCGGCCTGTCGGCCTCGCAAGTGCAACGGGTCTTTGACCGGTTCTGGCGCGGCGATCCGGCTCGAGCGCGCACCATGGGCGGCACAGGCCTCGGGTTGTCGATCGCCCGCGAAGACGCGCTGCTGCACGATGGCGTCCTGGAGGTGTCCGGGCGGCCAGGCGAGGGCGCGTCGTTCCGGCTGATGCTTCCGAGCGGCTCTCGCGGCCTCGGGCTTCGCGAGCCATTGCCCCTCGACATGGTCGAGTCCGACTTCCCGGAGGTGGGGCCGCGCGTGGTGCTCGCGGCGGAGGCGGAACTGTGAGGCGCGCACTGCTGGTGTTGGCCGCGTGTCTCGCGCTTGCGGCGTGCACGTCGATCCCTACGAGCGGCGGCGTGAAGGCGGGGGACCCCGACGTGGAGCAGGCGGGTCCTCTCTTGCCGCTCCTGCTGGGCCCGGCACCCGCCGCGACTCCCCGCTCGATCGTGCAGGGTTTCATCACCGCATCGGCTGGCGGTTCGTTCCTTGGCTTCGATGTGGCGCGCGAGTTTCTGACCGGCCCGGCCGCCATCGACTGGGACCCCCTCGCGAAGGTCACCGTGTTCGATTCGCGTCAGGTGGTGCCGTCGTATAACGAGGAGACGGGCATCTTCACGTACTCCGTGCCCGTCGCTGCGGAGGTGGACCCTTCCGGAGTGATGGTGGCGGCATCCGTCGACGTGCGCAAGGACTTTGAGTTTCAGGTCGGCACCGACGAGTTCGGTCGATATCGCATCACCGCACTCGATGACGGCATCGTGATGTCGGCGGCGGACTTCGACCGCTTCCTACGGCCCGTGAGCCTGTACTTTGCCGCGGAGGATGGCACCACCATGGTGCCGGAGTTGCGGTGGTTTGCCGACAACGACCAGATCGCGACCGCGACCGCACGGGAACTCGTCGCCGGCCCCTCGCCGTGGCTGGCTGGCGGAGTGACCACGGGTTTCCCGCCCGGCTCGGCACTGGGCGTCGACTCGGTCGTGGTCACCGAGGGAGTGGCGAGTGTGGCGCTCGCCTTGGGCTCCGCGGGAGACCCCGCTCAGCGTTCCCTCGCCCAGCAGCAGATGCTGAAGACGCTCACGCAATTGCCGACAGTTCAGGACGTGGTCACCACGGTGGGGACGGTGCCGCTGGGAGGCGACGACTCCGTGACGCTTTCGCCGGCGGTGCTTCCGGGGGAGCGTGCGCTGGTGGTGGCCGACGATCGGCTCGCCCTCTGGGACGGAGCAACGTTGGTGGTGACGCCCGCCGACTCGGGCGCGGTGCCCGCGCAATCGCACGGCTTTGCGCTCGGCTATGACGGCACCACCGTGGCCTTTGTCCTGGGAGGTTCGGTGCAGATCAGCACCGCCCTGGCGCCGGAAGCGAGTCTGATCCCGATTGACCAGGCGGCGGCGCCCACGCCCGATGCCGTGGCGGAGTTCACGGAACTGATTCCGGGTTCGGCGATGGTGGCGCCGTCGTTCGACGTCTACGGCTGGGTCTGGAGCGGTGAGGTAGCGTCTGACGGCGTGCTGATCGCCTCCGCGCCGGGCCACGACGCGGTGCAGATCGAGGCACCCTGGCTCGCCGGATCTTCCATTCAGTCCGTGGCCGTGTCCCGCGACGGTGCGCGGATGGCGGTCCTCAGCCGGTCGGGTGTGGAACAGGTCCTTGAGGTGGTGGCGATCGCACGCGACCCGGACGGACGCCCGCTCGCGGCAGGCACACCGCTGGCGTTCGGGCCCACTGTCAGGCCGTCCATCGATCTGGAATGGGTCGATGACATCTCGGTGGTAGCGCTAGGCAAAGAGTCCGGCGAAATGTCGTTGGCCCAGATCGGCGGCTGGACCACCGACTTCACCTCCTACACGGGAGCCACGGCTGTGACGGCTCGCAACGGGTTGCGCACCTTGCTCGCGGTGGCGTCCACCGGCGAGTTGGTGGCCAGGTCTGGCAATGGCTGGGCCCCGAGGTTGTCGGGCGTGAGGGACGTCGCATACTCGGGCTGACCCGTCGTCCCCAGTCGCGAATCTCGTCGACTCTCCTGTCATCGCGGCGCAACCACAGCGTGGCGGCCCGCGAGCGAGGCACCCTGCCGTGGTGGACACAGCCTGTGGTCGGACGCTGGGGGCACCAGCTCCGCGTCCGTGGCCATCGCGCCACCCCGCATGGTGGGTGCGGGGTCTGCAGGACGTGGCACGGGCTGTGGTGCCCGTGCAGTGTCCCGGTTGCGGACAGCGCGACGTGCTCTGGTGTGAGGAGTGCGAGGCCCCCTGGTGGGAATCGCCGCTGCGTTCCGAATCGGCCGCTCCGCGGCTCGACGTACCGGGCCAACCGGCGTTGCCCGTGTGGGCCATTGCCTCGCTCGTCGGCACCAACCACGGCATGGTGTCGGCCTGGAAAGACTCGGGCAGGCGTGACCTCGATGTCTTCTTCGCTCGTGCGGCCCGACGCGGGGCCCAGGACATCGCGAGCGCCGTGGGCCCCCAGATCGCCGTGGTACCGGTGCCTGCTCGTCGCCGCAGTACCCGGCGCCGTGGCATCGACTTGCCGATGCTGCTTGCGGAGGCGACGGCGGCGGGGTTGTCCGACGCGGGAGTCGACGCCCGGGTCACCAAGGCGCTGACGATCGGGTCTGGTGAGCAGCGTGGGGCCAGTGCTCGCGAACGCTGGCGGCAAGCGTCGAGCGTGCGCGCAGTGCCGCACCTCAGCGTGTCCGGCCGGGCTCTCTTGGTGGACGACGTCGTGACGACGGGGGCGACCATCGTGGCCGCTGCGAGGGCGCTTGAGGTGACTTTCCTCACGGTGAGCGCAGGGTTTTGCCTCGCCTCGGCGCCGGCGTCTGGCGCGCGTGGCTCAGGGGAAGTATCGTGATCCACAACGACGACCATCTGGTCACACCTTCTGAGTCGGAAGGGGGTGATGCGAACGGCGCGAAGAGGCGCCCTCATCACGTCCCGTCCCGCCGCGCCAACGTGCGGCACCACTCGAAGGAGCAGTTGCCATGGACATTGCCATTGTGGGTCGCCACACCCGAGTCACCGACGACATGCGCGAGCGCATCAACGCGAAGATGGAAAAGATCGCGGCGCTTGCCCCGAAGGCAACTCGTGTCGAGATTCACGTGGTCCATGAACGTAACCCCCGATTGGCGGCCGACGCGGAGCGGGTCGAGATCACGCTTCACGATCGCGGAGTGATCCGCGTCGAAGCCTCGGCCGACGACCGCGTGGCCGCGCTGGAGCTTGCGTCGGCCCGCATCGGCGACCGCCTTCGCAAGTTGCACGAACGCCGTGCGCATCGCCACCAGGGAGCTCCCGCCATTCGCGAGGTGGTCAAAGCCGACGCCGCCGCATCCGACTCGCGCGTGAAAAGTGTCGAAACGTGGGAGGGAGCACCCGGAGACTCGGTGAGGGAAATCCCGCTCGACGGCACCCCCATCGTGATCCGCTCGAAGACGCACACCGCCGAGCCGATGTCCGTCTCAGAAGCGATCGACCAGATGGAACTCGTAGGGCACGACTTCTACTTATTCCTCGACAGTGACAGCCACCTGCCCAGCGCCGTCTATCGCCGGCGCGGGTGGACGTACGGCGTCATCCACATCGACCCGGTTGACGTCGACACGGAGGAGCGTAAGTCCGCCTAACCGCGGCAACACCTCCGGGCGCCGCACCCGGCGACCGCGCCCCCGACGGGCGTCTGGTGCGGCGCCCCACTCGGGGCTCAAAACGGCGCGGCCGTTCGTTCTAGCGTCTGACAGCGCGGGCCAGACGGTAGGGTCGGTGCGGCACGCTGGGTGTGGCCGCTGTGTCGTTGCGCCCACGCAGAATCGAACCTCAGTTGGCGACCGCCTAGGATGGACGGTGGCCCACGCAGGAAGGCGGGACATCACACCGTGGCAGTACTTGATCGGATCATTCGCATGGGCGAGGGGCGCCAGTTGCGCCGCCTTGAGAAGGTAGTCGCCCTCACGAACGCGCTCGAAGAGGTGTACGTCGACCTGACGGACGAGGAGTTGCGCGGACTCACCGCAGACTTCAAGGGCCGAGTCGCGGCGGGCGAAAGCTTGGACTCGCTGATGCCCGAGGCATTTGCGGCGGTGCGGGAGGCCTCCAAGCGCACGCTCGGACTGCGCCACTTTGACGTTCAGATCATGGGCGGCGCGGCCCTGCACGGCGGCAACATCGCCGAGATGAAGACCGGCGAAGGCAAGACCCTCGTGGCGACACTGCCCGCATACCTCAACGCCCTCGAGGGCCAGGGTGTGCACGTGGTCACGGTGAACGACTATCTCGCCAGCTACCAGTCCGAGCTCATGGGGCGTGTGTTCCGGTTCTTAGGGCTGGAAACCGGCTGCATCGTCTCGGGCCAGGACCCCGCCGCGCGCAAGCGCCAGTACTACGCGGATATTACGTACGGAACCAACAACGAGTTCGGCTTCGATCACCTGCGCGACAACATGGCGATGGACCCGTCGCAGCTGGTGCACCGCGGCTACCACTACGTGATCATTGACGAGGTGGACTCGATCCTCATCGATGAGGCCCGTACCCCGCTCATCATTTCCGGTCCCGCCGCGGGCGACAATCTTGAGTGGTACGTGCGGTTCGCGCGACTCGTGCGGGACCTGAGGGCCGAAGAGGACTACGAGGTCGAGGAGAAGCAGCGCGCCGTCGGAATCCTTGAGCCCGGCATCGACAAGGTCGAGAACGCGCTCAACATAGAGAACCTGTATGACCCCGCGAACACGCCGCTGATCGGATTCCTGAACAACGCCATCAAGGCGAAGGAACTGTTCCGCCGCGACCGCGAGTACGTGGTCCAGCAGGGTGAAGTCCACATCGTCGACGAGCACACGGGCCGGCTCCTGTCGGGGCGCCGTTACTCGGAGGGCCTACACCAGGCGATCGAGGCCAAGGAAGGCGTGCAGATCAAGGCCGAGAACCAAACGTATGCCTCGATCACGCTTCAGAACTACTTCCGCCAGTACGACAAGCTCTCGGGCATGACGGGTACTGCACAGACCGAAGCCGCTGAACTCAACGCGACGTACGGCATGAACGTCATTTCGATCCCCACCCACAAGCCGATGATCCGCCTGGACCAGTCGGACCTGCTGTTCAAGTCTGAACAGGCCAAGTACGATGCGATCATCGAGGACGTTGTGGAGCGTCACCACAACGGCCAGCCGATGCTCATCGGTACCGTCTCGGTCGAGAAGTCCGAACAGCTGAGCAAGGAACTGCGCAGGCACGGCATCCAGCACAAGGTGTTGAACGCCAAGCAGCACGATGCCGAGGCGGCCGTGGTGGCCGAGGCGGGTCGCAAGGGCGCGGTCACCGTTGCCACCAACATGGCCGGTCGTGGGACCGACATCATGCTGGGCGGCAACCCGGAGTTCCGGGCGGTGCAAGAGATGCACAGCCGCGGCATTGACCCGCATGACCAGCCGGACGAGTACGAGCGCGTGTGGGATGGCGTGTTCAAGCAGGCCACCAAGGATGTGGCCGCTGAACACGAAGAGGTGTTGGCGGCCGGCGGACTGTACGTCCTGGGCACGGAACGCCACGAGTCTCGTCGCATCGACAACCAGTTGCGTGGGCGTTCCGGTCGTCAGGGAGACCCGGGCGAGTCCCGGTTCTACCTGTCGTTGGAAGACGACCTGATGCGGATGTTCCAGTCGGGCCTTGCGGCCACGATGATGAACTCGAGCGCGCTTCCAGACGACCTGCCGATCGAGTCGAAGATGTTGACGCGCGGAGTGCGTAGCGCGCAGGCCCAGATCGAGGGACGCAACGCGGAGATCCGCAAGAACATCCTGAAGTACGACGACGTCGCGTCGTCGCAGCGTTCCATCATCTACGGCGAGCGCCGCCGCATTCTCAACGGTGAGAACCTGCACGACGAGGTTCGCGGTTTCGTGGACGACGTCGTCGGCTCGACGGTGCGGGCGGAGACCATGGTGGGCGCGTCCGATGACTGGGACCTGGAGGCTCTGTGGGTTGACCTGCGAGCCATCTACCCGGTGTCTCTCACGGTGGACGAGGTGGTGGAGGAGGCGGGTGGCTTGCGCTACCTTACTCAGAGCTTCCTGGAGCGCGAGCTCACGGCCGATGCGCGCATCGCGTATGACGCCGTGGAGGAGCGGATCACCCCCGACCTGATGCGTCAGGTGGAGCGTCAGGTGCTTCTGCAGGTGATCGACCTGAAGTGGCGCGAGCACCTCTACGAGATGGATTACCTCAAGGAGGGAATCGGACTGCGGGCGATGGGTCAGCGCGATCCGCTCATTGAGTACCAGCGCGAGGCCCACCAGATGTTCAGCGCCATGTCCGACGCGGTCAAGGAGCAGGCGCTCCAGGTCCTGTACCGCGTGGAGAAGCGCGAACAGGCGCCTCAGCCGGCCGCGACGGTGGACGCGGCGAGCGCGGCCACGACGGCTCGCACGGCTCCCAAGGCCATGGGAGATGCCCCTGCCGCGTCCGGTCCCAAGGGTGACGGCGCGCAGTCGCGAAGGCAGGTCCCCGGTTCCACCATGACCGGCGGCGGCCCGGTGACGTCGTCGATGGGCGCACTCACGTATTCCGGTCCGTCCGACGACGGCTCCGGCAAGGCGTCCACGACCAAGGCGAAGGCCGCCAAGAAGTCAGAAGCGGACGGCGGCACGTTCCCCGGCACGGCGAAGAATGCTCAGTGCCCGTGCGGATCTGGCAAGAAGTACAAGATGTGCCACGGGAAGAATGAGTAGCGCGCGCTAGCCGACATCGAGGGCGGTGGTGAGCCACCGGCCCGCGCACGCTTCCAGCCGCATGGCCATCGGGTGTGCCACGTCGCCCTCCATGACAACGAGGCCGGCCTCGACGGCGGTGGCGCTCACGCGGCACACCCGAATGCGTGCGACCACGATGTCTCCGCGGGTCACGTAGCGAGCCCGGCGGGCGAGCGAGTGTTGCTTGAGAAGCGACGTGCGCAGGGTGGGGGTGATCCACCGCGTCAGGGTGTCGATTCCGTGTGCTCCCAGGGCGACGTCCAGTGCCGTGCGAGCTACCGTGCACGCCAAGGGCGTCGGGTCGCCGAGAGCGCGCCGCTTCCGATACGCCGTGGGGACAATGGATGGCGGCGCGGCCGCTGGCATGGGTTGCCGGGCGAAGGTGGAACTCGACTCGAGCGCCGCAGCGGCGACGGCGGTCATGGCTGGAATCCCGTGGGAACGGTGAGTACAAGCCCAGGGTGAATGAGGGCCGGATCCGCGCCGACGGCGTCGGCGTTCGCGGCATACAGCTGAGGCCACGCCCGGTTGATGGAGGCATCGCTCGCCCCAGGTCCCAACAAAGCCGCCGTGATGCGCCACAAGGAGTCGCCGTGCTCCACGGTGTAAGTACAGGGGTGCGCGGGCCCGTCGTCGGCCCCTGCCGCGCTTGTGCCTTCCGGCGCGGCGTGGGCAGGCGGTTGGTGACGAGCCGATGGCAAGGGTGCTGGTTCGGGAGGCGCGGCCACGAAGCCGACCGCCAGCGCGCCGCCGCCGGCGGAGGGCGGTGTGGTGCTGGGAGGCGTCCAACCGACTGACGTGGCAACGGTCGGGGAATGCGCCGGTGCGGGTGCCGCGGCCGACGGCGGGACGGGCTCGCCCCATCCCACGTGCGGCGTCGTCGACGAGGAGGCCAGGGCCGGGCCGGCAACGCCGGCGGTCATGGAAATACCCAAAGCGGTGGCCGTGACGCGCTGCCACGACGGCGGCGCGAGCGCCGCCACGAACCGCGGCACGGCCCGACCGCCATGGAGAACGGCACCCAGCAGCATTGCCCACCCGGTGATGGCAAGATACCCGGCCGCAACAGCTCCGATGCCCGCGGCGCCCATCGCCACGAGGTTGTCCACCGCAGCCGCGGTCCCACGACCCTCCCACAGTGCCCACGCGGTGCGTGCCAGTGCCCACGCCACCGCCGGCAATCCCAGCACGGCGATCCATGCGGCAATTCTGCTCATGATGCGCATTACCCCTCCCAAGCATCGTATGACTGCGTTTAATGCGGTTTGATGATGTTAGGTATACACGAGCGTGACGAGCGTGTCGACCGTTCCTGTGGATATGTGGGGTCGCTACGGTGTTCCCCATGCGATGGGATGACCTGTTTTCGGACCTCGAGGCGCAGCTGAGTGCGGCACAGGACGCGCAGTTCCAGGCCGATGTCTCCGACCTGACCCGGTCGGAGCGGGCATCGATCGAGCTGGCCGAACGCCTGCTGACCGCACGCGGTCAGTCCGTGGCGTTGACGTTGCGCGACGGCGAGATGGTGCGGGGGGTGGTGGTGGACGCGGCCGTGCAATGGTTGCTGTTGGAGGCAGGCGGACCGCAGACGCTGGTGCCGATGCGTGCGGTGGCGCTGGTCTCCGGGTTGCCGCCGCGCACATCCCACGTCACCGAGGTGGAGCGCCGCCTGGGCATCGGGCATGCGTTGCGCGCGTTGGCACGTGATCGCGCGCGCGTGATTGTCGACTTTGGGGTGGGAGAGGTGACGGGCCTCATCGCCATCGTGGGCGCCGACTACGTAGAGGTGTCCACCTCGGTGGGCGCCATGTCCGCGGTGCCGATCGACGCGATCATGCGCGTGCGTTCGGCGATGTCATGAGCCGTCAGTCCTCTGCGCCGCCGGCCTGAACCTTGTCTCGCGTGGCCTGGTATTGGCGGGCGATGTAGTTCTCGAGTTCCACCGATTCGACGCGCCACTGGCCGCGGCCGCCCACCTGAATCGCGGGTAACTGCCCCGAACGGACCAAGGCGTATGCCTGGGGCGAGGAGATGTTCAGAACCTCCTGAACGTCGGCGAGTGTGAGGAACCGTGGGGCCATGCCCCTCATTGTGGCACTCGATGTTCGGCGCGGGCGCGTTTTCCACAGTGCGGTGGCGCGCAATGACGTCCTCGGGCAAGATGAGGCCCAGAACGAGAGAGGGGGTCTCGCATGAGTGACACGCCTGTGGCCGGTCGGCTGAGGCGGCCGGGGTGGCGCGATCCGCGCCTGGTGGTGGGCCTGCTGCTGATCTCCGTGGCCGTGATCGCCGTCACGGGCATCGTCCGGTCGGCCGACACGACCGTTCCCTATTACGCGGCCAGACACACCCTGACGCCGGGAACCATCCTCAGGATGTCCGACGTGGTCGTAGTCCACGTTCGGATCCCCGAAGGCGTCTATGCCGCGCCCGGCCAGCAGCCGTGGGGTCAGGTGGTGACGCGAGTCATCGGAGACGGCGAACTGGTGCCACACGACTCTCTCGCAGACCCGCAGGACTTCGACGGTCGACCCATCGCGGTGCGGACCAACCTTCCCCTCGCGGACGGCGTGGAGCGCGGTTCCACCGTGGACATCTACCTGACCCGCACAGACGCCGATGAGCCGCGCACCGAGCTGGTGGCGTCCGGCCTGGTGGTCGAGGCGGTCGACCACGATGCGGGGTCATTCTCGGCCGGGTCCGTCGAAACCGTGTACGTGGTTGTCCCGCGGCGGGACGTCGAGCGATTCCTGGACGCGCTCGCGACCAAGGGGGACATCTCGGTGGTGGGCCCACCGGGCGGTGCCGCGTGACCGTCGGGGTGCTGATCGCGGTCCGTGGCCCGCGCGAGAGCGCAGTCGCCGCCGCGGTCGGTGTCGCGCCGGGACTCAGCGTGGCGCGCCGATGCGCCGACCTCACGGAGGCGCTCGCGGCCGCCCGTGCGGGCGTCGGCTCCGTGGTGCTGGTGTCCGAGCAGTCGCAACTGCATCGTGGGGTGGTGGCCGACTTCACGGCCGCGGGTCTCGCCGTGGTGGGAGTTCCGTCGAGTCAGGATGCGGAGGATCACCTCCGGAGCCTGGGCATCGATCAACTTCTGCCAGCCGACGCCGACGCGGCGGCGGTCCTCGCATCCGTGAGTGCGGCGTCGAGCCGTGTCGCGTCGACCGAGCGAGCCGACGACCCTCCCGAGCGAGAAAGCGTGGGGCGCGGTGTCATCATCGCGGTGTGGGGTCCCACGGGCGCACCGGGGCGCACCACGCTCGCCGTGTCCATGGCCTATGACCTCGCACTCAAGGAACCGACGGTTCTGGTGGACGTCGACACGTACGGTGGCGCGGTGGCGCAGGCACTGGGACTGTTGGATGAGGCACCCGGCATCGCGGCGCTGGCCCGGGCCTCCTTGCAAGGCTCCCTCAGCGAGGACACCGTGAACCGCCATGCCCTCCAGGCGGCGCCCGGACTCCGGGTGCTGTCGGGAGTGACTCGCGCAGACCGCTGGACGGAGCTCTCGGCGTCAGCACTGGAACCGGTGTGGGAACTGTTGCGCGGGCAAGCGGCGGTCACGGTGGTGGACTGCGGATTCTCGCTGGAGCGCGACGAGGAACTCCAGTACGACACCCACGCCCCGCAGCGCAACGGCGCGACCCTGTCCGCGCTGGCGGCGGCCGACGTGGTAGTGGCCGTGGGCAGCGCGGAACCGCTGGGAATCCAACGGATGGTGCATGCGCTCGCGGAGCTCGACGCGGTAGTCCCCGTGGAGACGACTCCACGGCTCGTGGTAGTGAACCGCGTGAGAGGGTCCGTGGCGGGCCAGCGTCCGCGCGAGGCCGTGGCGGACGCGTTGCGGAGGTACAGCGCCGTCGAGGAGGTGTGGACCGTCGGTTGGGACCCGCGTGCATGTGACGCCGCCGCGCTTGCGGGTCAGGCACTTGGGGAGCGTGCGCCGAGATCCACGGCACGCAGAGGGATTCAAGCCGTCGCCGCGGCCGCTCGCGGTGCGGCTGTGGTGACCACCCGGGCGTAGCAGGCGCGTCATCCTGCGCGCCACGGCCGCTGAGGGTCACACTGGGGGCATGAGGGTATACATCCCCGCCACCATCGACGAGCTTGCCCTGCAGACCTCGGGCCAATGGGAGCCGCAACGGGCATACGCCGTCTCTGACGTGTTGAGGGACGCCATGCCCGCCCTCGACGAGGATGAACTGGCGGAGTTCGCTATCGACGCAGCAGGCATGGCCTCGGCGCTCGAACTGGGCTCGCGGCTGCGCGCCGTGGTGGCCGCCGACGTATCTCGCGCCGACGCCGTCGCGGACGGCGCCAGGCATCCCGCCGCGGTACGCATTGCGGGCAGGCTCGACCCCGCGTCGATCGCGTGCGTCTTTGTGGACGAGGAAGAGGCGGCGGTCGATGCTCGGGCCGCCCTCGAAGGCGACGACGACGCCGCCGAGCGCCTCGCCGACCGTACCTTGCTCTGGTATGACCTGGCCGAGGTGATGGGGGGCTAGAGCTTTCGTTCGTCGGCAGTACCCACGTGCGTTTGGGCGGTCAATGCTGTCACCTCATCACGCGTGCGCGTCTCGACCGCTCCGCGCGCACGATGGCTGTGATCTACGCCGCGGTGAGGGTCGCGAGCACTGCCGAGTGGAGCGCGCCGTTGGAGGCAAGGGCGTCGCCACCGAACGGCCCAGACTCGCCGCCGAGCGACGTGAAGCGACCGCCGGCCTCCGTGACAATCGGCGCCAGTGCGACCATGTCGTGGAGTGCGAGCTCAGGCTCGCATGCCACATCTACCTGGCCCTCCGCCACCATCATGTAGCTCCAGAAGTCGCCAAAGGCACGCACGCGCCGGGCCGCACGGGTGAGGTCGAGGAACGGGCCGAGCATGCCGCGCTCCTCCCAGCCGGACAGGGAGCTGAAGGACACCGACGCTTCGGACAGGTTGGTCACGGTCGACACCTGGAGGCGCCGCGGCGCGGTGGGAAAACCGTGGACGTGGGTGACGCCCCACGCGCCGCTTCCGAGCGCCGCGTACCAGCGTCGGCCCAAAGCGGGTGCGCTCACCACGCCCACTACGGCCTCGTCGCCGTCCACGAGGCCGATCAGGGTGGCCCAGGCGGGAACGCCGCGCACAAAGTTCTTGGTTCCGTCAATCGGGTCGACCACCCACCGGCGCGCGAAGGACTTTCCGCCGACGGGGTCCAGTGCGCCGCGAGAGGCGCCGAACTCCTCGCCGACGATCGCGTCGTTCGGACGTGCGGCGGTGAGGCGATCGCGGACCAGGTGCTCGGCGGCGCGGTCGATCGCGGTGACAGGGGTGTCGTCGTTCTTGGTCTCGACCGCAAAGTCGCTCAGGGAGCCCGCGATCGTGAGGGCGTCGACCTCGTCGGAAATGGCGAGGGCCAACGCGAGATCGTCGGCGTAGGTCATGGGGACAGGGTAGTGGACGGCGCGTTGGCGGTCGCGAGTCGACAACCGTTCACCCGCCGTTCCCGTTGAACGAGCCGTTCGGGTCCTGCGAGGACTTAGTAGCCATCGCCCGATGCGCGCGAAATCAGCAGCCGCCGGATCGAGTCCAGCTTGATTGCGCGGTCGGGGTTGTCTCCCACCCAGTCGTCCAGCTTGCAGCCGTCCTCCGCGCTCAGGTGTGTGCAGCCGCGCGGGCAGTGCTCTGCCTCGTAGTCGGCCACGTCGGGGAAGGCGCTCATCATGTGCTCCGGATCCACATGGGCCAGTCCGAAAGAGCGAATACCAGGGGTGTCGATGATCCAACCGCCGCTGGGCACCTCGAGCATGAGCGACGAGGTGGACGTGTGGCGACCGCGCCCCGTGACGTCGTTGACGCGCCCCACGGCCCTGCCCGCGGCGGGTGCCAGGGCGTTCACCAGCGTCGACTTGCCCACCCCGGACGGGCCCACAAAGACCGTCTTGGAGTCGACCAGCTCCGTGCGCAGCAGGTGAAAGCCGGGGTCCGCCTCGGGCCCTCCCGCGCGCTTCACGGACGTCTCGATCACCGTGACGCCCAGCGGCTCGTACAAAGCGCGCATGGCGTCGGCCGTGGTCAGGTCCGCCTTGGTCAGCACCAGCAGCGCCCGCATGCGCGCGTCGAACGCGGCCACCAGGCACCGGTCGATGATGCGCGGGTTCGGCTCAGGATCGGCCACGGCCGCGATGATCGCCAGCTGGTCCGCGTTGGCGACCACCACGCGCTCGGCGGCGTCGGTGTCGTCGGCCGTGCGACGCAGGGAATTGACCCGCTCGTCGCGGCGCACGATGCGCGCCAACGTGTCGGGGGTTCCCGAGGCGTCACCCACCAGGCCGATCCGGTCGCCCACCACCAGCCCGCGGCGGCCCAATTCGCGCGCCTTGACCGCCATCACGATCGGACCCGCATCCGTCAACACCGTGTATCGGCCGCGGTCCACAATCACCACCGTGCCGTCGATCGCGTCGTTGTGCGCGGGTCGACGCTTGGAGCGAGGCCGCGAGCTGCGCGAGGGACGCACCTTCGCGTCGGACTCGTCGTAGTGGCTCCAGTCCGTCACGCGACCGCCGGGGATTCCGTCATGCTCCGAGACTACCGAGCCCAGCCGGATAGTGTGAGGAGTGTTCGTGCGAATGAGACGGAGGGTGTGACGATGGACGATGCACTGAGGATCGCCGTGGTGGGCGCCGGAGCGTGGGGCGCCCAGCACGCGCGCATCGTCTCACGACGTCGTGATACCGCACTGGTGGGCATCGTGGGGCGCGACCCGGACCGCACGGCGGCGCGCGCGGCCACGTTCGACACGGCGCCCTTCACCGACCTCGACACGATGCTCGACGAGGCGCGCCCCGACCTCGTCACGGTCTGCCTGCCCAACGAGGCACACTTCGCCCCCACCCTGCACCTACTCGAGCGCGGCGTGCCGCTGCTGGTTGAGAAGCCCCTGGTATTCGACCTGAAAGAGGCCGATGCGCTGCTCGCCGAGGCCGAGCGCCAAGGCCTGTTCTTCGCGATCAACCTCAACCACCGCTTCGCGGAACCGGTGATGCGCGCCAAGGCGGCGATCGATGCGGGCGAGCTCGGCGACATCGTGTTCGCCACGTGGCGCTTTGGCGGCGAGCCGAACTACGGTGATAGTCCGCACGCCAACCTGATCGAGACCCAAGTGCACGGGCTCGACATGCTTGAGCAACTGTGCGGCCCCATTGGTTCGGTCGCCGCCCAGATGACCGACATGACGCGGGCCGGGACCTACACCACGCTCGCGGTGGCGCTGCAGTTCGCCTCAGGTGCCGTGGGCTCCCTGGTCGGGTCCTACGACTCTTCGTATGCCTACCCCGACGCCCACCTGGTCGAGGTCAATGGCACCACGGGGCGGCTCATCATCGAGGACACCGTCAAGCGGCTGACGGTGTCGGCCGCGGGTGACGAGACCCGACGGGTGTGGGAGCCGGGGTACTTCAATGACGAGGCCCGTACCTTCGAGTACACGTTTGACCGGCACATGGACGCGGTGTTGACCGCGTTCCGTGCGGGCCAGCAGCCGCCGGTCCACGCCCGTGAGGGTCGCCGCGCACTCGCGGTGGCGATGGGGATCATCGAGTCCTTCGAGAAGGGCGTTCGAGTCGACGTCTAGGAGCGCGCCCCGAGGGATGGGCGCAGGCGCCTATGTGCCGCCGAGCAGTTGCGCCCACAGGCGCGGGAAGTCCGGCATCGTCTTGGCGGTGGCGCCCACATTGATGACCTGAATACCAGGGACAACAATCCCCACGATGGCCGCGAAGGTGGCCATCCGGTGGTCGTGATACGTCTCCAAGACGGCGCCCGAAAGCCCGCCAGCGGCATCGTCCGGGCTCGGCGCTCCGCCGAACGTGAGGGAGTCATCTCCGGCAAGGCACACGCCGCCCACGCGCTCCACCTCGGTCGCGATCGCGGCGAGCCGATCCGTCTCGTGGCCGCGCAAGTGCCCGATGCCGGTCAGCTCGGAGCGGCCCGACGCGATGGCGCACAGCGCCGCGATGGTGGGGGTGAGCTCGCCGGCGGGGGCGAGGTCCGCGGCAATGCCGCGAACATCCCCCGTGCCGGTGACGGTCATGACGGTGCCATCCAGGCTGCAGCGACCCCCCATGCGCTCCAGCAGCTCCGGATAGAGCACCCCGGGCTGTGTCGTGACCGCGGGCCAGCCGGGAATTCGCACCGTGCCCCCCGCCGCCAACGCCGCCGCCATGAAGGGGCCGGCGTTGGACAGGTCGGGTTCCACCCGCACGTCGCCCAGGGACAGGGCGCCGGGGTGGACCACCCACGTGCGTTCGTCGGGCTGGTCCACGCGCACCCCCGCGGAGCGCAGCGTCTGGCACGTCATGTCGATGTGCGGCAGGCTCGGCAGTGCCTTGCCCACGTGCCTCACGGTCAGCCCGCCCGGCAGTCTGGGGGCCACCAGCAGCAAGGCCGTCACAAATTGCGACGACGCCGAGGCGTCCACGTCCACGGAGCCGGGAACGGCGGTCGGCGGCGTCACCGTGAAGGGCAGGGTGCCGCGGCCGCCGTCTTCCACGGCAGCGCCCAGGGAGCGCAGGCTATCAATGAGCGCGTCCATGGGTCTCACGCGAGCCCCGGCGTCTCCGTCAAAGGTGATGGGTCTGATGTCTCCGCCAAGTCCGGCCAGGAGGGCCAGCGGCGGCACAAAGCGCATGACGGTGCCCGCGAGGCCGCAGTCGATCGATACGCCACCGCGCCATGGACCCGGCGTGATCGTCCACGCATCCGCGCCCACGTCTACCGAGACGCCAAGTGAGCGCAGCGCCTCGATCATGAGCGCGGAATCCCGCGACACCAGCCCCCCGCGCATCGTCACCGGGGCCTCGGCGAGGGCGGCGAGCACCAGAAAGCGGTTGGTCAGCGACTTGGAGCCCGGTACCTCGACGGTCGCATCAAGTGGTGCGTGGCCGTGGCGCACGGAATGTGTGGGGGCGTCCCACACCTCGCCGGGACCAGTGCCCGGCCGGAGCACACCGCTCACTTGCCCTTGCGTTCGGACTTGGCCTTCTCCGCGGCCTTCGCCCTTGACTTGGCCTTGTGGGCCTTCTTGCGCTTGATGTGCCCTGCGCTGTGTCCAGCGGTGGCGGCCAGCATGGCGCCGCCCAGCAGGGACAAGCTCTTCATGAACTGGTCAAGGGCGGCATCGCGCGCCTCGCCCTCCGGCAGGCGCCAGAACGGCGCTCCCGTAGCCACCGTGACGGCGGCAAGGCCGGTGAGTGCCACCCCGGCGGTGCGGGGGGTCTTGGAGATCGCCAGAATGGCGGCTGTGGCGGCAGTGGCGGCGCCGTGGACCCTGACGAGGGTCTCCATGGGCACCTCCACGCCGGCGTCCTTCAGGAGTGGGCCCACGACGGGTTCGGCCGCGGCCGCCCGGGCCTGCGGCTCCAGCGCATCGCGGACACCCCCGTAGACAAACCAGGAGGCCAACAAGGGACGGGCTAGTGAACGCATCATGTCTCCCAGCCTACCCACGCGCAGGCCGTTGTACACGGTGGGGAATGAGGACCCGTCATCTGGCGTTCTGAGAGGCATGACCCTGCTGGCCGAAAGGACCACGACGCGCGGGACTCAGGTCTGTGCGCCGGACGTCACCCTCGGGTGGTCGCGTGGCCCGGTAGGCTCGGTCGCAATGACCACTCACGCCGACGGTTTCGACTTCGAGACCGATGCCCTGTCCTTCATGGACCAGCTGTATGCCGCCGCGCTCAGAATGACGCGCAACGGTGCGGACGCAGAGGATCTGGTGCAGGAAACCTATGCCAAGGCCTTCGCGGGCCAGGACAAGTTCACTCCCGGCACCAACCTCAAGGCCTGGCTGTACCGTATCCAGACCAACGCGTTCATCAACACCTACCGCAAGAAGCAGCGCGAACCGAAGCGCACCGATGCCGACAACGTCGAGGACTGGCAGTTGGCGGCCGCAGCCGAGCACCAGTCCTCCGGGCTGGCATCGGCCGAGCAACTCGCTTTGGACAGCATCGGCGACGACGACGTGCGCAATGCGCTCGCGGAACTGTCCGACGACTTCCGGATGGCGGTGTTCCTCAGCGACGTCGAGGGCTTCGCCTACAAGGAAATCGCCGAGATCATGGACACCCCGGTGGGAACCGTGATGTCCCGGCTGCACCGCGGCCGCCGGATGCTCCGCGAGAAACTGCGCGAATACGCGGCCGAACGCGGAATCTACGACCACAGGGCGGGGTCGTGACACCATGAAGAATCAGTGGGAGACGAGCGCGCGTCATTGCGCCGGGGGTGCGTCAGTCGAGGAGGTGCACCGTGATTAAGCGGCAATGCGAAGAGGCCTTGGACAAACTGTTCGAGTTCATCGACGGCGAGTTGTCGGACGAGGAGCTACTGCGCATCGGCGCGCACCTGAAGGACTGTCCGCCGTGCGAGGCCGAGCACCGCATCAACGAGAAGATCCGGTTGCTGGTGTCCCAAGCGCACGGAGACAAGGCTCCCCACCAGTTGCGCGAACGGGTGCTGAGCACCCTGCAGATGGCTCGCGACGAGTACAAGTAGCAGGACTGTTGTTGTTGCGCTGGGGCGCGAGCATCACAAACAAAGCCCGCGTCGACGGACGCGGGCTTTGCTCATCTCAGGGCTAACAGCCCTGCACGAATCAAGCGTTGGGACGCTTGCCGTGATTGGCGCCGGACTTGGCGCGCGTCTTGCGCTTGCGACCACGCTTGCTCATGGTGACTCCTTGGGGTTCGTTCGGGCGACCCTCCATCATTCCACATCGACAGCGAAACCACACCGCCCGCCCCGAATCGGCGTCGCGGACGCACCGTCGCACGCAACGCGTTAGCCTTCTCAAGTCAAGGTCCCGTGATGCCGATGGAGCAATCGTGAGCGATCAGCCCGTTTCCGTTATCCCCCTCCTGCACGCCCTCGCGTCCACGGGAGGCTCCGACCTTCACTGCAAGGTGGGGTCCGCGCCGCGTATCCGCGTCGATGGCCGTCTGCGCAAGCTGCAGGTGCCGCCGCTGACGGCTGAAGACACGCGAAACATGGTGGCCCAGGTGCTGCCAGAGGACCTGGTGGCGCAGTTCCGCGACATCCACGAGGCGGACTTCGCTTTCTCCCTGTCCGGGGTGGGACGGTTCCGCGTCAACGCGTACGTGGCGCGCGGAACGGACTGCCTGGTGTTCCGTCGCGTCGCCGTGGGCGCCCAGCCTATGCATGAGCTCGGAATTCCGGCGGTCGTGGCGGACCTCGCGCTCGAGCCGCGCGGACTCGTGCTGGTGACCGGGCCCACGGGTTCCGGAAAGACCACCACCCTCGCGTCGATGGTTGACCTCATCAACACGGTCCGTGAGGTCAACATCATCACGGTCGAGGACCCCATCGAGGTGCTCCACAGCGACAAGAAGGCGATCATCAGCCAGCGCGAGGTGCGCTCTGACACCCTGGACTTCATGAACGCGCTGCGCGGAGCGATGCGTCAAGATCCCGACGTGATCCTCGTGGGTGAGATGCGCGACATCGAGACCGTACGGGCCGCATTGTCTGCGGCGGAGACCGGGCACCTGGTACTCGCGACGCTCCACACGGTGGACGCACAGGACACCATCAATCGCATCGTCGACTTCTTCACTCCTCACGAGCAGACGCAAGTGCGTGCCACGCTGGCGCAGACGCTGCGCGGCATCGTGTCGCAGCGACTCGTGCGCAAGATGGACGGTTCGGGCCGGGCCCTGGTGGCCGAGGTCATGATCAACAACGGCCGCATCGCCGAGGCGATCGTCGACCCGTCGAGTCAGCCGCCCATCCTGGACCTGATCTCGGAGGGCGAGTACTACAAGATGCAAACGTTCGACCAGCACCTGTTCCGCCTGGTCACCTCCGGGGAAGTCTCGTACGAGGACGCCATCGCGATCGCGTCACGGCCGCACGACCTCACAGTGACGCTACGCAACTCCGGCGCCGACGTTTAGCCCGCGGCCGTCGCTAGACGGCAGGCTGCTCGACGCCCAGCCAGTCGTGCCAGGCGGAGTGCAGCACCAGCCACGCCATGAGCCCGTAGCCCGCCTGGTGGGGAAGACTCTCGTGTCCTATCGCCATGTCGGCCACCCACTGCTCGTGGCGCGCGAGCGGCCCGAACATGTCCACGTAAGGGACGCCTCGGCGCGCGGCGGATTCTTCACACAGCGCGGAAAGCTCCGCAATCGCCTGCTGGTCCTCCGCGCGACCCGGCGGCGGCCCGGCAAGCATCGTGCGAAAGCCGAGCGCCTTGGCGCGGTCCAACGTGTTTGCGATGTTGAGGCGCGTCATCGTGGGGGAGATGCCACGGTGCACGTCATTGCGGCCGATGGCGAACAGCACGGCATGAGGAGCCGCGCCCGGAACGGGGTCCCCGGTGCGCCGGAGCGTCTCGTCGTCCCATCGCGCGGTCAGTTCGCCGGTGGTCTCTCCCGGCACGGCAAGGGTGTGGAATCGCAATTCTGGGGCCAGGGGGAGGGTGCGTGCAGCGACACGCCCCGTCCATCCCAGCGCTTTGGGGTCTCCGTGACCCGCCGTGAGTTCGTCGCCAACGAAGAAGACGTGTGTCACTTGTCGAACGCCCTCGCCACGAGATCAGCCTGCTCCTCATGGTGGCGCGAGGCAAGCCCCGACGCCGGCGAGGCGGAAGCTGGCCGGGAAACCACCGCGATGGTGTCACCGACAACTTGCGGCAGGGTCAGCGACATGTTGGCCCACGCGCCCTGGTTCTGCGGCTCCTCCTGGACCCACATGAGCTCGGCACCGTCGAACGGTGCCAACGCCTCGTGGATCCGTTCTACGTTCAAGGGATACAGCTGCTCGAAGCGGACGATCGCGGTGGACGTGTCGCCGGACTTGTCCCGCTGCGCCAACAGGTCGTAGTACACCTTGCCGGCACACATCAGTACGCGTGTGACATGGGAGCCGTCCACGGCATCGTCCCCGATGACTTCCCGGAACGTACCCTGAGTGAAATCCGCGACGTCGCTCGCGGCGGCCTTGAGGCGCAGCATCGACTTGGGGGTGAAGACCACGAGCGGTTTGCGAGGACGGTTGTAGGCCTGCCGACGCAGCAGATGGAAGTACGACGCAGGGGTGGACGGCATCGCGACCACCATGTTGTCCTCGGCCGCCAACTGCATGAAGCGCTCGACCCGGGCGGACGAGTGGTCCGGTCCCTGGCCCTCGAAGCCGTGGGGCAGAAGCATCACCACGGACGACGACTGTCCCCACTTCTGCTCGGCCGACGAGATAAATTCGTCGATGATGGTCTGGGCGCCGTTGACGAAGTCGCCGAATTGCGCCTCCCACAGCACCAGGGCGTCGGGCCGCTCCACCGAGTACCCGTATTCGAAGCCAAGACTGCCGTACTCGCTGAGGTGGGAGTCGTAGATGTTGAGGCGCGCCTGGTCGGAGGCGAGGTACATCAGCGGCGTCCATTCGGAACCCGTCGAGCGGTCGTGGAGCACCGCGTGGCGCTGTACAAACGTGCCGCGCCGTGAGTCTTGGCCAGCCATCCGCACCGGTACGCCCTCTTGGAGTAGCGAACCGAACGCGAGCAGTTCGCCGTATCCCCAGTCGATGCCGCCCTCGCGGCTCATGGCGTCGCGCCGCTCCAGCAGCTTCGCAAGTTTGGGGTGGACCGAGAAGCCCTGGGGTGGGCGCATGTGCGCGCGACCGATGCGTTCGATCTGTTGCGGCGACACCGACGTCTGCCAGCCGACCATCACGCCGGCATCCGAGGATTGCGATGACGGCAACTCCAGCCCGGCAATGGTTTCGGCGTGGGAACCCGCGAAACCCTCGCGAGTCTCGAGGAACACCCGCTCCAGCTGCGCGAGGTAGTCCTGCGACATCTGCTCCGCTTCCTCATCCGTGATGTCGCCGCGCCTGATCAGGGCCTCCGTGTAGAGGTGGCGCACGGAGCGCTTGGTCTCGATCAGGTCGTACATGCGCGGCTGCGTCATGGAGGGATCGTCACCCTCGTTGTGACCTCGGCGGCGGTAACACACCATGTCCACGATCACGTCACGCCCAAAGGCCTCGCGGTACTCGAAGGCCCGTCGCGCGGCGCGCACACACGCCTCGGGGTCGTCGCCGTTGACGTGGAAGATGGGGATCTGGAAGCCCTTGGCGATGTCGGTGCAGTAGCGCGTCGACCGGCTGTCCTGCGGGCCGGTGGTGAATCCCACCTGGTTGTTGATGATGACGTGCACGGTGCCGCCGGTCTTGTATCCGCGCAGCTGCGCCATGTTCAGCGTCTCTTGGACGATGCCCTGGCCGGCGAAGGCGGCATCGCCGTGGACGAGCACCGGCAGGATCGGATAGCCGTCTGTGGCGGGGTCCGCACCCAGCGCATCGAGTTTGGCGCGCACGATTCCCTCGAGCACGGGATTGACCGCCTCAAGGTGGGAGGGGTTGGCGGCCAAGTACACGTTGGTGGTCTCGCCGGTGTCGGCCGTGAAGACGCCCTCGGTGCCCAGGTGGTACTTGACGTCTCCCGAGCCTTGCACCGAACCTGGCACCGCCGTGCCATCGAACTCGGAGAAGATCTGGCTGTACGACTTGCCCGCAAGGTTGGCAAGCACGTTGAGGCGGCCGCGGTGGGCGATGCCAACGCACACCTCGTGGATGCCGGCACGTGCGGCTGACGACAGGATCGCGTCCATGAGGGGGATGAGGGATTCGCCGCCCTCGAGCGAGAAGCGCTTTTGGCCCACGTACTTGGTCTGCAGAAATGCCTCGAACGCCTCGGCGGCATTGAGGCGGCCCAGGATGCGTAGGTGCTCCTCGCGGCTCGGCTTGGTGTAGCCATGCTCGAGACGCTCCTGGAACCACGCCCGTTGCGCGCGGTCAGCGATGTGCATGTACTCCACACCCACCGTACGGCAATACGCGTCGCGCAATCGACCCAGCACCTCGCGCATCTTCCACCGCTGTTTGCCGGCGAAGCCTCCGGTCGAATACTCCCGGTCCAGGTCCCACAGGGTGAGGCCATGTGTCTGCACGTCCAGGTCCGGGTGGCGGCGTGGGCGGGAACTGAGCGGGTCGACGTCGGCCATCAGGTGGCCGCGTGAACGGTAGGCGTGGATCAGCTCGGCGATACGCGCGGGCTTGGCGAGTTCCGCATCCTCGTCGGTGTCCACGTCGGCCACCCAGCGCACCGGCTCATACGGCACGCGCAGCGCCACGAATACGCGGTCGTAAAAGCCATCCAACCCGAGCAGCTTCTTGTGGACCAGGCCCAAGAACTCACCCGACTGCGCGCCCTGGATGACGCGGTGATCGTACGTCGAGGTCAGCGTGAGTACCTTGGAGACGCCGAGACGTGCGATCGTCTCGAACGAGGCGCCTTGGTATTCCGCGGGATAGTCCATCGCACCCACGCCGATGATGGCGCCCTGGCCCTGCATCAGTCGCGGCACAGAGTGGACCGTGCCGATGGTGCCGGGATTGGTCAGGCTGATGGTGGTGCCCTGGAAGTCGCTCGCCTGCAACGTGCCCGCGCGAGTGTGGCGCACCAGGTTCTCGTACGTCTCCCAGAACTGAGCGAAGTCCATGTCGTCCGCGGCCTTGATGTTGGGCACCAGCAGTTGGCGCTGACCGTCCGGCTTGGTCATGTCGATCGCGAGACCGAGGTTGACGCCGCTCGGTGTGGCGACGGCGGGCTTGCCGTCCTGCGTGGTGTAGCAGACGTTCATTGCCGGGTACTCGGCGAGCGCCTCGACGATCGCGTAGCCAATTAAGTGAGTGAAGCTCACCTTGCCGCCACGTGTGCGCGCCAAGTGGTTGTTCATCACCACCCGGTTGTCCATCAGCAGCTTCGCGGGGATGGTTCGCACGCTGGTCGCGGTGGGCACCTCAAGCGAGGACTCCATGTTGCTGACCACGCGAGCGGCCGTACCGCGCAGCCGCTCGACGCCTTGATGGACGTCGGTGTGCAGCAGGGCGGGATGTTCCGGGCGCTGCAGGTATGCGGCGCTCGGCGCCACCGCGGTGGCGATCGGCTGAGTGGGCAGAAGTTCGTGTTGGACGTCGGCGACCGGCACGGGGTCGGAGCCCGACTGCGCGGCATCAGTGGGCGCGACGGACTCTGCCACGGGAACCGGCGCGGGCGTACTCGGCTTCTCAGGCGCCGACGCGTGGGCTGGCGGCGGAGGTGGAGGCGGAGGCGTCTGTGACGACGGAGGCGGAGGTGGAGGCGGAGGCGTCTGTGACGACGGAGGCGGAGGCGGGGAGGGCACGGTCG
>NZ_JADQBE010000012.1:0-7588 GCF_016278765.1 Demequina sp.
TGGAGCGCTACGCGTGCTCCTTCGACTGGGACCGCGTGCTGATGACGCACCGCCCGGAGTACTACCACTGGAACCAGTGGATGTTCACTCGACTGTTTGACCGCGGACTTGCGTACCGCAAGCCGTCGCTCGTCAACTGGTGCCCGTTCGACCAGACGGTGCTGGCCAACGAGCAGGTGGTGGCGGGGCTGTGCGAGCGGTGCGACACCCCCGTGGTCAAGAAGAAGCTCACCCAGTGGTACTTCAAGGTGACCGACTACGCCGACGAACTGCTTGACGGGCTCGAGACGCTGCGTGAGACGTGGCCGTCCAAGGTGATCGCGATGCAGCGCAACTGGATAGGTCGATCTCGCGGCGCCGACGTCAAGTTTGTGATCGAGGGCCGCGACGCGCCCATCGACATCTACACGACCCGTCCCGACACGCTGTACGGCGCGACCTTCATGGTCGTGGCCGCCGACTCCGATCTGGCCGCTGAACTGGTTGCCGGTGCCGATGCCGAGACGCAGGAGCGCTTTGCCGCGTACGTCGAGCAGGTGCGCGCCGCTTCGGACATCGACCGACTCAGCACCGATCGGCCCAAGTCCGGAGTGTTCCTGCAGCGGTACGCCATCAACCCCGTCAACGGCGAGCGGCTGCAGATCTGGACCTCCGACTACGTGCTTGCGGACTACGGCCACGGCGCCATCATGGCCGTGCCCGCCCACGACCAGCGCGACCTCGACTTCGCGCGCGCCATGGGCCTTCCCGTGCGCGCCGTCCTGGACTGCCGCGACGAGGACGGGAACGCCTTGCCCGACCCCGCGATGTCGGGCGTGGCCACCACCGGCGACGGCACCCTCATCAACTCCGGCTCCCTGGACGGTCTGGACAAGTCCGCGGCCATCGCCGCGATCATTGCCGAACTCGAGAAGGCGGGCGCCGCAGCGGCGTCCGTCAACTACCGCCTGCGCGACTGGCTCATCTCTCGCCAGCGCTACTGGGGCACTCCCATCCCGATCGTGCACTGCGACGCGTGCGGAGAGGTCCCCGTACCGGACGATCAGCTTCCGGTGAAGCTCCCGCCCACGGAGGGCCTCGACCTCAAGCCCAAGGGGCAGTCGCCGCTGGCGGCGGCCACCGACTGGGTCAACACCACGTGCCCCACGTGTGGCGGCGCGGCTCTGCGCGACACCGACACGATGGACACCTTCGTCGATTCCTCCTGGTACTTCCTGCGCTTCCTGTCTCCAGGCAAGACCGACGGGCCCTTCGATGAGGCCGAGGCCAAGAAGTGGGCGCCCATCGACCAGTACGTCGGCGGCGTCACCCACGCGATCCTTCACCTGCTGTACGCGCGCTTCTTCACCAAGGCGCTGCGGGACATGGGGATGGTCGACTTTGGCGAGCCCTTCACCGCGCTGCTCAATCAGGGCATGGTGCAGATGGATGGCTCGGCCATGTCCAAGAGCCGCGGCAACCTGGTGAGCCTGGCCGCCCAGCTCGACGAGTTTGGCGTGGACGCGATTCGACTCACGATGTCCTTCGCCGGCCCGCCCGAGGACGACATCGACTGGGCGGACGTGTCGCCGGCTGGCTCCGCCAAGTTCTTGGCGCGTGCATGGCGGCTGGCGCGGGACGTCTCCAGCGAGCCCGGCGTCGAGCCCGCCGCAGGCGACCGCGACCTGCGGGCCGTGACGCATCGGACCCTTGCCGACGCGGCCGAACTGGTCGAGTCGTTCCGCTTCAACGTGGTCGTGGCGCGCGTGATGGAATTGGTGAACGCGACCCGCAAGGCGATCGACTCCGGCCCCGGCGCCGCCGACCCGGCCGTCCGCGAGGCCGCCGAGGTGGTCGCCAAGCTGCTCAGCCTGTTCGCGCCGTACTGCGCGGAGGACATGTGGTCGATGCTGGGCCACAGCGACCTGGTGGCCCTGTCGGGGCTACCGGAGGTGGACGACGCCCTGTTGGTCCAAGAAACCGTGACGTGCGTGGTGCAGGTGATGGGCAAGGTGCGGGACCGGCTCGAGGTGTCGCCCGATGCCACCGAGGAGCAGTTGCGTCAGCTCGCTTTGGCATCCCCGAACGTCCAGCGCGCGATGGACGGCGCCGCCGTCCGCACGGTGATCGTGCGTCCGCCCGGGCTCGTCAATGTCGTCCTCAGCAAGTAGGCCCGCGTGAATCATCGAGTGGTAGTGGCGACGGACTCGTCGTCATGCCTGCCCGCCGAACTCGCGCAGGCCTGGCGCGTGGCGGTAGCCCCGCTCCAGATCATCATCGATGATGAGCCCTTCAGCGAGGGCGGCGACGTGTCGCCACTCCAGGTGGTTCATTCGCTCGTCTCCGGCCGCAAGGTCGGCACGTCCCAACCTGGTCCGCAGGCGCTCATGGACGTTGCCGAATGGGCGAAGGCCAATGGCGCCGAGTCGCTCGTCTTTGTCTCGCTCTCCGCCAAGATCTCGGGAACCGCTCAGGCCATGAAGTCCGTCGCCGAGCGCGCGCCGGTGCCGGTGACTGTGGTCGATTCGCGGACGGCGGGCCTCGCGGCGGGTTTGGCGGTGCTGTCCGCCAGTGCTGTGGCTGCGGCCGGCGGTGGGTACCTGGACGTGGTTGCGGAGGCTGAGCGCGCCTCCCGTTCCTCGATGTCCCTGTTCTCGCCAGACTCCCTCGAGTACCTGAGGCGTGGAGGGCGGGTCGGCCCCGCCGTGGCCGCGGTGGGCAGGGCGCTTGGAGTCAAGCCTGAACTTGGCCTCGTCGACGGTGACGTGGTCTCGATCGCACGGCATAGGTCGTCCCACAAGGCTCGCGCTGCCATGCTTGACCGCGTTGCGTCACACGCCGCCACGATGCGTCATCCGGTGATCGGCATCATGACCTTGCCCGGGGACGACGATCTGGTCACCGACGCCCGGCAGGTTCTGTCGACACGCGGAGACTGGCCCGTGCTCCAGGCGGGGCTGTCGGCTGCTCTCGCCGCGCACGCTGGGCCGGGCACGCTCGCGGTTGCCGTGGTTGACGTGCACCCTGACGTGGCCGCGAGCCTGTAGGCCCGTTGGCGTCGTCCACAGGATTCGTGCGGGCCTTCGTTTCCCCGGTCCGTGCGTGCGAGCGAGGGTGGTCTCAGCGTCCGTCCTAACGTCCCCGTATGGACGCGACGGGGGATGTCACCGCTCGGGTAGACCATGCGCTGCGGCGGGCTGCGGCACGTGCCTACGGGGCCGCGCACGGCGCGCTCGGGGAGGGTCATGACGCATCCCAGCCGCCGCGGTGGCGCTGGGACGTCTCGCCACGGGTGATCGTGACCTTGGGCGTGGTTGCCGCCATCGCGGGAGCGCTCGTGGTCTGGGCGCCGCGCCCCATGTCAGCCATGATTGCGCCCTCGCCGGACGCCACTGTGGAGTCTCGGCTGCCTTCCGACGCGAGCGTGGTGCTTGTGAGTGTCCACGTGGCGGGGGCCGTGTTGCGGCCCGGGGTGTACGAGCTCTCCGTCGGAAGCCGGGTCACCGACGCGATCGCCGCCGCGGGCGGTCCGATCGACGGCGCTCAACTCGACGCGATCAACCTGGCTCGTCGGGTCACCGACGGCGAGCAGGTGCGCGTGCCGTCACATGACGATCCGGGCGCGAGCGTTGGAGTCTCAGCCGACGGCCGCATCAACATCAACACGGCGGCGGCCGCACAGCTTGAAGACCTGCCGGGGGTGGGTCCGGTGCTGGCCGACCGCATCGTCGAGTACCGAGAACAGCACGGGCCGTTCGCATCCGTGGCGGCACTTGAAGCCGTCGCGGGCCTGGGTCCGGCGATCATTGCGGGCCTGGCGGACTCGGCCGCCGTGTGACAGAGCACGACGCCCGGTTGCTGCCCTCCGCCGCATGCGCCATCATCACGTGCGCTTGGGTCGGCGCTGACGGCGCATGGGCCGTAGCGGCGGCGGTGTGGGGTGGCGCCCTGGTGCTGGCGCTGCCGGTCGCGGTACTGCTCGGGCGAGCAGCGCGCGGGAGCGAGCGGCGGGCCCCGCGGGTGCGGCTCCGGCGGAACAGCGAGATCTCTTGGCTTGTCGCCTTCACATGCCTGATGGTGACGATCGTGGTCACGACGGCCGCGTTGAGCGCGCGCGAGCACGTGCCGCAGGACATCGTGAATGCGATCCGGGCGCACGCGCACGTGGAGATGGTGGGAGTCGTGGTGTCCGACCCGCGCCCCGCGGGTCGCGATGTGTGGACCGGTTCGCCCAGGACGGCCGTCACGCTCGCCGTCTCGAGCGCCTGCACCCGCCCGTGCCTGCGGCCGCGAGCCGCAGACTTCACCGCCGACGCGATCGTGCAGGGCACCACGGTCGCGCGGTTCGGCGACACCGTTGCCGTCGCCGGGAATGCGAGCGAGAACCTGAGCAGCCGCGTCCAGGCGAGCGTGTGGGACGCGACCATCGAGGTTCTTCAGACCGCGCGCGGACCCCTCGCCGCCGTGGGCACGGTGCGGGCCAGTGCGCGCCGGGCCGCCGCACCGCTTCCCGACGACGTGCGCGGCCTGGTGCTGGGCATGGTGATCGGCGACACCGACCAGATGCCGGCCGACCTGAGCGCGGACATGCGCACCACCAGCCTGACCCATCTGACCGCAGTCTCCGGCTCACACTTCGCGATCGTGGTCTTGGTGCTCGGCTGGGCTCTGACCCGGATGATCGCGCGACGCTGGCTGCGCGCCGCCGTGCTCGCGACGGCCATGGTGGGCCTGACTGCCGTGGTCCTACCTCAGCCCTCGGTGCTGAGGGCCCTCACGATGGCCATCGCGGTCGCCCTCGGATGGTGGTGGGGAAGGCCCGCACGCGCGTTGCCCGCGCTCGGCGCCGGCGTCGTCGTCCTGCTCCTCATCGACCCTGGTCTCGGTGGGGCGATCGGCTTCCAACTGTCGGTGGTGGCAGTCGCGGCGATCGTGGTGTGGGCGCCCCACCTGGAGCGGCGGCTAGGCACGTGGATGGCCTTCTGGTTGGCACGTGCGATATCGATCCCGCTCGCGGCGTGGCTGGCGTGCTGGCCGCTGCTGGTGACGCTGCAGCCGGGGTTCGGCCCCTACGCCGTGCCCGCGAATCTGGTGGCGGCGCTCGCGGCCTTTCCGGTCACGGTGATCGGACTGCTCTCCACGCTCGTAGCGCTCGTGGCGCCCGGCGTGGGGGTCGCGGGAATGCACGTGGCGGGTGCGTGTGCCTGGCCTGTGGTGTGGGCCGCTCGCGCGTTCGCGGCGGCCCCTGGCCATTGGCTCGTGTGGCCCTCCGGGGTGGCGGGTGTGCTCCTCGCCGGGCTCGTCACGGCGTCCGTGGCGTTCGCGTCCACCTCGCGCCGGGCACGGGGCGGGATGAAGCTGGCCGCCGCTGTGATCGCGGTCATCGCCGTGGTGGTCGCGCCCGGGCTAGCGCTGCGCGCCGGACCGGTGCTGGGCGACTGGAAGATCGTGGTGTGCGACGTGGGCCAGGGAGACATGATGCTGGTGCGGCTGGCCGACCGCTCGGCGGCGGTGATCGACACCGGCCCGCCGGGCGGTGCCGGTGCGGCGTGCCTGCAACGCTATGGGGTGCGGGAGATTGCCCTGCTCGTGCTCACTCATCCCCACGCGGATCACGACGGCGCGGTCGCCGAGATTGCCCAGGTCGCACGCATTGACCGGGCGTGGGTCTCGCCCGCGGCGGTCACGGCAGGTCACGACGTCGGCACGTCCGACGTGCGTGCCACGGGCGCCCACGTGAGCGTGCCATCGGCGGGCCAAGCATGGGCGACGGGTGATGTCGCGATGGTGGTCCTGTATCCACCCGCGGGTCCAAGCCATGCCGCCACGTCGAGCGAGATCAACGACGCGAGCATCGCTCTGTCGATCCGGGCTGGGCCGGTGACGGTGCTCGCGTGGGGAGACCTGGAGACCGCAGGGCAGGCCGCCGTCGCGTCGACGCTGTCTTCCCCGGCGGTGGTGGATCTCGTAAAAGTTGCTCACCACGGGTCGGCCGTCCAAGCCGCCGACCTCGCTTCTGCCGTCGTCGCCAGGGTGGCCGCCATCAGTGTGGGAGTCGACAACTCGTACGGTCATCCAGCCGACGAGACGATCGCGCTCTATGCCCGCTATGCCACGGCGGTGATGACGACGGCGCGGTGCGGAGACATTGCGGTGGGTGCGGACGGCGCTGTGGCGTCGGCGTGTCCCACCGGCATGGCAGGCTAGTGCCGTGCCAGCGACCAAGCCACCCCGCCGCACCAGTGCGGGTGCGCCGCCGTGGCACCGTGCCGCGCCGGCTCCCGTGGTGCTGGTGTCGGGACCCGAAGCACTCCTGGGGAGTCGTGCGCTGGGCCTGATCGTTGATGCTGCCAGGGCGCGCGATCCGGAAACGGACGTGCACCGCCTCGAGGCGGCGACCTACACGGCGGGACTCTTGCGGTCTGCGGCAAGCCCCTCGCTCTTTGGGGGCACCGCGCTGGTGATCGTCGAGGGGGCGGAGTCGATGAATGACGCCTTCCTGACGGACGCCATCGAGTATGTCGCGGCGCCGGACCCTGAAGCCGTCGTGATCGTGAGACACGGCGGCGGAAACCGGGGCAAGAGGCTGCTGGATGCCGCGCGAGCGGCGGGAGTACCCGAATACGGATGCCCGGCCGTCACGCGTGACAGCGATCTGGTGGACTTTGTCGCCGCCGAGTTCTCGCGGGCCGGGCGCACGGCCAGCGCGGCGGCGGTGAGGGCCTTGGTGGACTCCGTGGGGTCCGACGTGTCACAACTCGCGGCGGCGTGTTCCCAGCTGACGATGGACGTCCAGGGTGGGATCGACGAGGCGGCCGTGGCGAAGTACTACGGCACGCGGGTGAACGCGACCGGCTTTGCCGTGGCCGACGCGGCCGTGGTCGGGGACACGGCGAAGGCGCTCGCGCTCGTGCGTCATGCACTTGAGACGGGGACCGACCCCGTTCCGCTTGTCGCCGCCATCGCTGCAAAACTGCGCACCTTGGCCAAAGTCGGTGCCGCACGCGGCAGGGGAGTAGATCCCACTCGGGATCTCGGCATCGCCCCGTGGCAAGTGGATCGGGCACGTCGCGAACTGCGGAATTGGGATGCGGACCGGTTGGCCACCGCCATCGAACTCGTGGCTGCGGCCGACCATGCCGTCAAGGGCGGCGACAGGGCGCCCGCGTTCACGGTCGAGCGGCTGGTGCGGCACGTCGCGGGCCTCGCGGCGGACACGTAGGCGGGGACGTTCGGACAATGCAAAAGGCCCCGCAGATGCGGGGCCTTCAGCGGTGAGGGGGGCGGCTCTAGAGCTGCCCCACCTGCTTGGCGAGCGCCGACTTGCGGTTGGCCGCCTGGTTCTCGTGAATGACACCCTTCGAGGATGCCTTGTCGAGCTTGACCGATGCGCTCTTGAGCGCGGCCTCGGCTGCGGCCTTGTCGCCAGCTGCGACCGCTTCGCGCACCTTGCGCACGTGCGTCTTCAGCTCCGACTTCACGGCGACGTTGCGCAGGCGCGACTTTTCGTTCGTGCCGATACGCTTGATCTTGGACTTGATGTTTGCCACGGGGATCCCTTGAGGTCTACGACGGTTCTCGTGCGTCGCTCTTGCGCGCACACGGCGTC